>NZ_JBITGL010000013.1:67436-263511 GCF_044456985.1 Nonomuraea sp. NPDC050663 | reverse complement strand
ACCCGGAAGTTAAGCTTCTCTGCGCCGATGGTACTGCACTCGCCAGGGTGTGGGAGAGTAGGTCGCCGCCGCACAAATATTGATCAGAAAGGCCCACCCGGTTTCCGGGTGGGCCTTTCTGCGTTATAGGAAGGGCTGGGAGATCTCCGACAGGTGGACGTCGATCCGCCCGTTGCGCTCGATGACCTGGTGGCGCAGCATTTTCGCGAGTTGCCTGGGCTCCAGAATCCTCGTCAGCAGCGTCGCGCGTTCGAAGCCTTCCAACCGCAGCGCCCAGCAAATCGCCTTGAACGCACGGGACGGAGTATCTGGTCGATCGGAAACGGTGTGGAGGAAGCGGATGTCGATCGTCGCGGGGCTGGGGGCGTTCAGCAGCAGGCCGATGACGCCGACGACCGATGGCGTCCTGTCCGTGCCGGGAGCGACGATGACCAGGAAGCGCTTGTCGCCCTCGCCGTCTGGCAGCAGCGCATCTACCGTGGGGACGGAGTGCTTGGCCAGCTCCAGGATCGCGGCATCGTCGTAGGATTCGCGGTCGCGTACCGAGTCGGTCCAGCGGAGATCGAGCTCGATCGCGCCTTCTTGAAGGCAAGGTTGATACTCGTCATGCCGTCTGCTGCACAGCGGATCCCAGTGATAGGCGTAATGCACCAGCGAGGCGGCCAGATCGGGGTGGGCCGCCGCCCAGATGTCGTCGAAGGCGAACCACTGGCGGTACCCGGTGGACTCGTCGGAGTGGAGGCACATCTGGGCCATGTGCCGTCCCACGTTAATGAGCGTCCTGTCGTTCTCCTGCTCGTTGGGCAGCCTGCTGCGACGATCCAGGGCGGGCGCCAGGCCGGCGTCGCCAGGCTCGATGAGGCCCTGCAAACTGACGAGGTCGCGGCTGAGCTCGTCGGTGTCGATGGCGGGTAAGGCGTCGACCAGCTGCGGTAGCCGTACGCCCGGAATTCGGTCCGGGCTGTCCCACGCGAGGCCCTCGTGTTTGGCCGATAGGTGTGTCACCAGGAGGTACGTCGCCCCTGGGCCGGATGTCATCGGAGAGCGCGGCGAGCGGACGGGGACGGGGGAGACGAACGGGGGCACGTCGTCGATGCGGTCGTCCGCGTCGGGAAGGCGCCAGCCCTCGTGGACGATGGAGGACCATCGCTCAGGGCTCTCGGCGACCGCGGCGTCCTCGACGAAGTAGTAGGCGGTCTCGTACCACAGGTCGTTGACGAAGATGCGGATGCTCCGCTCGTCCATCAGGAAGGTGTGATCGGCCCACCAGCAGAGGCGGATGAGGTTGCGCACGTCCGCCAGGGTCCGAGGTGGTGGGTGGCCGCTGGTGCAGAGGCTCTCGAGTCTCCGTTCGCGACACCCGAGTGCCTGCTGCGCCGCCTCCAGGCCGCCCGGCTGCCATAACGCCTGGAACCACTCCAGCATCGACACCCCGGGGAAGTGCCTGACCGTCTTGCCGAGCGGGCCGGCGGTCCAGTCCCGGTTGATGAAGTACACAGGCCAGATCATGGCAGTGCCCTCAGTAGGGTTGGAGGGTGGACTATCGAGCGGTTGAGCAAGCCATCATCACCCGGGGCGTCGAGTGGGAGTTCGACCCGACGCGTGAGAGGGTCAAGAGCCTCCTGGAGTTGCTCGGCGAGCCGCAGAGGGCCTATCCGATCGTGCACATCGCGGGCACCAACGGCAAGACGAGTACGGCACGCATGGCGGAGACGCTGCTGCGGGAGCGCAATCTGCGCGTGGGACGGTTCACCAGCCCGCATCTGGTCTCCATGCGCGAGCGCATCGTCGTCGACGGCAAGCCGCTCAGCGAGGAGCGGTTCACCGAGGCGTACGAAGAGCTGCTGCCGTACGTGGAGTTGATCGAGAAGGACGGCGGGCGGCGGATCCAGTTCTTCGAGTTCCTGACGGCGATGGCGTTCTCGGTGTTCGCCGACGCGCCCGTCGACGTGGCGGTCATCGAGACCGGGATGGGCGGCACCTGGGACGCGACGAACGTCGCGGACGGGGCCGTCGCAGTGATCACGCCGATTTCGCTCGACCACATGGACCGGCTGGGGCCCGACATCCCGAGCATCGCCGGGGAGAAGGCGGGGATCATCAAGCCCGGCCAGACCGTGGTGATGGCGCAGCAGGAGCTGGAAGCGGCCGAGGTGCTCATGGTCAAGGCCGCCGAGACGGGTGTCGTCGTGGCCCGCGAGGGGCTCGAGTTCGGGGTGCTCGCGCGGGAGGTCGCGATGGGCGGGCAGCTGCTGACGCTCCGCGGGCTCAAGGGCGTCTACGACGAGGTGTACCTGCCGCTGTACGGCGCTCACCAGGCGAGCAACGCCGTGTGCGCGCTGGCGGCGGCGGAGGCGCTGACCGGCGGTGACGATCCGCTCGACGTGGAGCTGGTACGGCAGGCGTTCGCGCAGGTGACGTCGCCCGGACGGCTGGAGGTGGTGCGCCGGGGGCCGACCGTGGTGGTCGACGCTGCGCACAACACCGGCGGGGTCAAGGCGACCATCGAGGCGGTGGACGAGGCGTTCGACTTCGCGAAGGTCATCGGGGTCGTGGCGGTCATGCGCGACAAGGACGTGTCCGGGATCCTGGAGCTGCTGGAGCCGGTGTTCGAGGAGATCGTGGTGACGACGAACTCGTCGCCGCGCGCGATGCCGGCCGAGGAGCTGGGGGAGCTGGCGGCGGAGTACTTCGGGCCGGACCGGGTGCATGTGGTGGAGCGGATCGACGACGCCATCGACCGGGGGATCGGGATCGCCGACGCTGCTGGGGAGTTCAGCGGCACGGGGGTGCTCATCACGGGATCGGTGATCACGGCGGGGGACGCGCGGCACCTGCTGAAGGCCGGCGACGAGGACTGACGCGCGGCATCCGCAGGACGCGGGCGACGGTGGACGAGGAGTTCGCCCGGGGTTCCGCGTGCGGCTGCGCCGCGGCGTAAGGCGCTCCAGCGACGGTGACGGCGACGGCGACGGTGTCGGCGACGGTGTCGGTGTCGGCGACGGTGTCGGCGACGGTGTCGGCGACGGCGACGGTGTCGGCGACGGTGTCGGTGTCGGCGACGGTGTCGGCGACGGTGTCGGTGTCGGTGTCGGTGTCAGGCCCGGCGCTGGAGGAGGGGTGCGTTGGGGACCGGCGTGCCCGTGGGGGAGGATGGCAGGCGTGAAGGACGGAGGCGGGTCGTGAAGTTCGAGGTCACGCCGGGGCTGCGGCGGTTGTGCGCCACGGTGCTCGGCATGGAGGCGATCGTCGTCGGCCTCGTGACGCCGGTGGCGATCATGGTGAACAAGGTCGAACCGGCCGTCGCGGTGACGGCGGGCGTCGGGCTGGCGGTGCTGTGCGTCGTCGTGACCGGTCTGCTGAAGCGGCCGTGGGCCTACGTTGCGGGCTCTGTCCTGCAGGTCCTGGCGATCGCCACGGGCTTCCTCGTCCCCGCCATGTTCTTCCTCGGAGTGATCTTCGCGGCGCTCTGGATCACCGCGATTATCGTCGCTCGCCGTGTCGAGGGCGTGACTTCCCGCTAAAGTCGGCCTACATGGCCGTCCCCCCCATTCAGCGGTCCCAGCAGGCGGCTGCCGCGGGACTCGAAACCAGTGCAGCCTGGCATTCCAAGCCCGTGCTCTTCGACGTCGTGCTCGGGTTGCTCGTCGTGGTCGTGCTTCCGCTCGCGATCCTCGCCATTCCCAACACCGTCTCGGTCGTGGCGCATCTGCTGCCGCCGGACATGGACCGCGTCGGGCTCATGCGGGCCCACGGTCTGTCGGTGCCGGCGACGATGCTCACCGTCCCGCTCGCGGCGATCATGCTGAGCCGGTGGAAGGTGGCGCACGTCCTGGTGAGCGGGCTGGCGCTGCTGGCCCTGGCCGACGCGCTGGGCGGGTTCGCCGGCTCGACCTGGATGGTCGGAGTGCTGCGCGTGGCCCACGGCGTCGGCGCCGGGCTTCTGCTGCCCGCCACGCTCGTCGCCGTGTGGGACCGGGGCATGGTGATGCGGGCGATCTGGGCCGGGTCGCTCTCGGCCGGCCTGCTGACCGCCCAGGCGCTGGCCTTGTGGCCACTCGATGGGGCCACCAGCTGGCAGATCACGCTCCAGCCGTACCCGATGGTGACCGGCATCGCGCTGGGCCTGGCGGCGATCTACTTCGTGTTGTGGGTGCTGAGCGGCCAGAACGCCGCGCCCCGGCCGCAAGGTGTCGAGCGCAGCCGCCTGACGATGTCGGCGGCCCCCGCGGCGGGCATCGCCGCGCTGGCCGTCGGCACCACGTACAGCAGCTGGGGCGCGGGGCTGGTGCTCGTGGCGGCGGCGCTGTCCGTGGGCGCGCTGCTCGCGCTGGCCTCGATCGGCGCCTCCGGCGGGCGCACGCTGGCGTACTCCACCGTGGCGGTGGGCGTGGTGCTGCTGCCCAGCGCCGCGCAGACCACCTACGTCGAGATGGGCGGGCTGGGCGGGCCCGGGTTGAGCGGGTTGTGGAAGCCGTTCGCGATCGCCGCCGTCCTGGCCGTGGCCGCCGCCGTGGCGGTCGTGCGGTGGGGGCGCGACTCGCAGCGGTGGATGGTGCCCGCCGGGCTGCTCGCGATCGTCATGGGCCTGTGCTGCGTGCGGGCGATGGTGCCGACCTCGGCCGGGACGTGGCTGGTGGTGCCCTTCACGTTCCTGGCGGCGGGCGCCGCGGTGGCCTTGACGGCCGCTGTACGGCAGGCGGCCATCGGCGGGGCGCTCTTCGCGCTCACGTTGTGCTTCCCCGGAGTGCTGGCGGGCTACCTGCTGGGCACCGGCGTGCAGGTGACGTTGTTGCGGGAGGCGCGCAGTCAGCAGCAGCTGGTCGACAACTTCGTGGGGGCGCTGCATCTGTGGGCGCTCGTGGGCGGGTTCCTGGTGGTGGCGATCATCGTGCTGGCGTCGTTGCGTGCGCGCAGGGAGCCGGTGACGGGTGGTGGCGCTCCGGAGGTCGTGCCGGGGTCCGGCGGGGGGAAGGGGGCGCGGGAGGCGGGTGTCGAGGAGACGCCGGTGGTGCCCGTGGTTCCCGCTCCGGCTCCTGCCGACCTTCCGGAGGACTCGTCTTCTGGCAGGGCCTCGGGGGAGGCGGAGGCGCCCGTGCTGGCTTCCGTGGTGGTGGCTCGGCAGGAGGGTGGCGACGCGGGCTCGGCGCGGCCGAGAGAGGTCAAGGCGCTGGCCGACGAGTCGCGGGGTGCCGGTGGGGGACGGAGCGCGGGCAACGGCAGGGCCGCGGGCAAGGGGCGCTCCGGTGACGGGCGCGAGGCCGAGGATGCGGGCAAGGAGGCGGGGTCACCCCTAGGGTCGCGAGAGGCGGCCCAGGCGGCGTCGCAGGAGTCGGCCCGCGCAGAGCACGGGGGCGGCGCTGCAGCGGCCGAGCGTGCCGGTGAGGCGCGAGAAGGGGCGGTCGACGGGGTGGCCGACCAAACAGCCGACCACGCAGCCGAGCACTCGGCCGAGCGCGTAGCCGAGCACCCAGCTGACAAGGGGGCCGGCCAGGCGGCCGGGCAAGCGCCCCCGCGCGAAGAAACCGCCCCACCCACCCCCGACGATGACGAGCGGGATGACGCCCCCACCGGGGAGGTCCCCCGCATCCCCGCCGACGCCGTCAAGCTCCCCGTGGTCCCGCCCCCGGCCCAGTCGCCGGAGGACACCGTCTGACCGCCGCTTGACGGTAAGCTGAGCGTCGTCACGCGCCTTCGTCGCGACTCATGACCATGACCTGTTCAAAGGAGAACCTCCAGTGTCCGAGCGCACTCTTGTCCTGATCAAGCCCGACGGGGTGAAGCGTGGCCTCATCGGTGACGTGATCGCCCGCATTGAGCGCAAGGGCCTCAAGGTCGTCGCCATGGACCTGCGCACCCTCGACGCCGAGACCGCGAAGGCGCACTACGCCGAGCACACCGAGCGGCCGTTCTTCGGCGAGCTGGTCGAGTTCATCACCTCCGCCCCGCTGGTGGCGCTGGTGGTCGAGGGCCCGCGCGCGATCGAGGCGTTCCGCCAGCTGGCCGGCGCCACCGACCCGGTGAAGGCCAACACGGGCACGATCCGCGGCGACCACGCCCTGGAGATCGGCGAGAACGTCGTCCACGGCTCCGACTCGCCCGACTCCGCCGCCCGCGAGATCAAGATCTTCTTCCCCGACCGCTTCTAAGCGCCGGGCACCGAGCCTGCCGTACCTCATGACCCTGGGGGACGGCAGGCTTTTTGCATGTTAAAGAAGCGAGACAAGATTTTTCTGGTGTAGGCGCTCTCATCGCGCTCAGTGATGGGTACGTCACGTTACGATTCGGATGCGATCCGCAGTCATCCGCGTACGACGTGACGGAAGGCTTCTTTCCCCATGGGCAGCAAGCTCGCCTTTCTCGGCCGCGACATGGCGGTCGATCTCGGCACGGCCAACACGTTGGTCTACGTGCGTGGCCGCGGCATCGTTCTGAACGAACCGTCGGTCGTCGCCATCAACACCGCCACCGGCAAGATCGTCGCGGTGGGCATCGAGGCCAAGCGCATGATCGGGCGCACGCCCGGCAACATCGTGGCGGTGCGTCCGCTGAAGGACGGCGTCATCGCCGACTTCGACGTCACCGAGCGCATGCTGCGCTATTTCATCCAGCGCGTGCACAAGCGCCGCCATTTCGCCAAGCCGCGCATCATCATCGCCGTGCCGAGTGGCATCACCGGCGTGGAGCAGCGGGCGGTCAAGGAGGCCGGCTACCAGGCGGGCGCGCGCAAGGTCTACATCATCGAGGAGCCGATGGCGGCGGCGCTGGGCGCCGGGCTGCCGGTGCACGAGCCGACCGGCAACATGGTGGTCGACATCGGCGGCGGCACGACCGAGGTGGCGATCATCTCGATGGGCGGCGTGGTGACCAGCCAGTCGATCCGCGTCGGCGGCGACGAGCTGGACCAGGCGGTGATCAGCTTCGCCAAGAAGGAGTTCTCCCTGATGCTCGGCGAGCGCACCGCCGAGGAGATCAAGATGGCGATCGGCTCGGCGTGCGACACGGGCGAAGACTGCCATGCCGAGATTCGTGGCCGTGACCTGGTGAGCGGGCTGCCCAAGACGATCGTGGTGAGTGCGGAGGAGATCCGCAAGGCCACGGAGGAGCAGATCAACGCCATCGTCGACGCCGTGCGCACCACGCTCGACAAGTGCCCGCCCGAGCTGTCGGGCGACATCATGGACCGCGGCATCGCCCTCACCGGTGGCGGAGCGCTCCTCAAGGGCATGGAGGAGCGGCTGAAGAACGAGACGGGCATGCCGGTGCACCTGGTCGACAACGCGCTCGACTCGGTGGCTCTGGGCTCGGGCCGCTGCGTGGAGGAGTTCGACGACCTGCAGCAGGTCCTGGTTCCGGAGGCGCGTCACTCATGAGGGACACGCGCCGCGCCAGGCTGATCCTGGGACTGCTGCTGACCGCGGCGCTCGTGCTCCTGACCATCGACCATCGCACGGGGGAGGATTCCCCGCTGGGGCCGGTGCGCGGCATGGGGGCGGCGGTGTTCGGCACGGCGGAGCAGCTCGGCGCATCGGTCGCCCGCCCGGTGACGTCGTTCTTCACCGCCATGGCGGGCGCGCCGGAGGCGCAGGACCGCATCAAGCGGCTGGAGGAGGAGAACGCCAGGCTGAAGGCCGGCCTGTCCGCCTCGCTGCTGGACCGCAAACGTTCGCAGGAGCTCAAGAGCATGCTGGGCCTGTCGGGGCTGGGCGGCTACACGGTGGTGTCGGCGAACGTCGTGGCCAGGCGCGGCCACCCGGGCTTCGAGGACGCCGTCGAGATCGACGCGGGCACCGACGACGGCGTACGGCCGGACATGACCGTGCTGAACGGCGCCGGCCTGATCGGGCGGGTGGTGCAGGCCGGGCCGACGACCTCGACGGTGGTGCTGCTGAGCGATCCCGCGTCGTCGGCCGGTGCGCGCCTGGAGGGCGGCAACGAGATCGGCGTCGTCAGCGGTGTGGGATACGGGGGTCAGCTGGTGCGGTTCAGGCTGCTCGACTCCACCGCTCCGCTGGCGCCGGGGCTGCGGCTGGTGAGCTTCGGCTCGCAGAAGGCCGCGCCGTACGTGTCGGGCGTGCCGATCGGGGTGATCGAGCGGGTGGAAGCGACGCCGGGCGAGCTGACGCGCATCGCCTACGCGCGGCCGTTCGTGGACCTGACCGCGCTGGACGTGGTGGGCGTGGTGGTGAAGGCGCCGAAGCGGGATCCGCGGGACGCCGTGCTGCCGGTCCTTCAGGGGGAGCGGTGATCGCGGCGCTGGCGCTGGTGGCGGCGGTCCTGGTCCAGGTGATGCTGGTCAACCGGCTGCCGCTGCCGATGGGGGCGCCCGACGTGGTGCTGCTGACGGTGATCGGGCTGGCGCTGACCCGCGGCCCGGTGGCCGGAGCGGTGCTGGGCTTCTGCGGCGGGCTGGCGGCCGACGTGATCCCGCCGACCGCGCACGTGGTGGGGCAGTACGCGTTCGTGTACGCGCTGATCGGCTTCCTGGCCGGGCGGGGGATCGGCGGCATGGTTCCCACGGTCATCGTCTGCGTGCTGGCCGCCCCGCCGCTGGCGGCCGCGGTCGGCGGCCTGATCGGCGACTCGCGGGTGACGCTGGAGGCCATGGCCGAGGTCATGCCCGTCACCGCGGTCTACACGCTGCTGCTGGCTCCGGTGGTCGTGTGGCTGACCACCCGCGGGAACCGGAGGTACGCGTCGTGAACCGCATGCGGACCCGCCTGGTGGTGCTGCACGTCATGGTGCTGACGTTGCTGGCCGCGCTCGCCGTACGGCTGTGGCAGGTGCAGGTCATGCGCGGCCAGGAGTTCGTGTCGGCGGCCGCCGAGACGAGGACGAGGGACGTGGTAGTGCCGGCCGTGCGAGGGCAGATCCTCGACGCGGCGGGACGTCCTCTGGTGCGCAACCGCACCGCGCTGGTCGTCTCGGTCGACCGCAACGAGATCGCCAAGGACAGGAGCGTGCTCACGCGCCTGGCGGCGGTCCTGGGGCGGCCGGTCAAGACGCTGGAGAAGCGCATCAGGTCGTGCGGTCCCGGGGTGACCAGGCCGTGCTGGCCCGGCTCGCCGTACCAGCCGATTCCCATCGACGAGAAGGTGACCACGCGCGAGGCGCTGACCATCCTGGAGCGCCAGGAGGAGTTCCCCGGCGTGACCGCCGAGGTGCAGGCGGTCCGCCAGTACCCGGGCGGCAGGGCGGCGGCGCAGTTGCTGGGCTACCTGCAGCCGGTGACGCAGGAGGAGCTCGACCGGCGGGAGGGCCTGAAGTCCGGCTTCTCCGGCGTGGACCTGGTCGGCCGCGACGGCCTGGAGGCCACCTACGACGAGGCGCTGCGCGGCGAACCGGGGCTGCGCAAGATCCAGGTCGACAGGCTCGGCAAGGTCATCGGGATCGAGCAGCAGGTCGCGCCGACCACCGGCGACACCCTGATCACCAGCATCGACGCGCGTATCCAGGCGTTCACCGAGCGGGCGGTCCACGGGGCGATGAAGCGGGCCCGGCGGGCCGACGGCGCGGCGGGCGTGGTGCTCGACGCGCGGACCGGCCGCGTCGTGGCGATGGCCAGCGCGCCCGGCTACGACCCCGCGGTGTGGACCGGCGGCATCTCGGAGCGGGAGTACCAGCAGCTGCTGTCCGACAGGGCGGGCAAGCCGCTGGTGTCGCGCGCGATCAAGGGGCAGTTCGCGCCGGGCTCGACCTTCAAGGTCTCCTCGGTCGCCGCGATGCTGCGCTCGGGCTACCCGATCAACGGGCGCTACGGCTGCCCCGGCGCGTTCATGGTGGGCGACCGGCCCTTCCACAACTTCCGCGGCATCCCGCTGGGCACCCTGACGATGCACACGGCGCTGGTGAAGTCGTGCGACACGATCTTCTACAAGGCCTCCTACGAGCAGTGGCTCAAGGACGGCGGGCTGCACCCGAAGAAGACGCCGAAGGAGCAGTTCGCCAACACCGCGCGGGCCTTCGGATTCGGCGGCCCGACCGGCGTCGACGTGCCGGGCGAGTCGTCGGGGCGCATCCCTGACCGCGACTGGAAGAAGGAGCTGTGGGCGCAGACCAGCGGCGACAACTGCAAGCGCTCGCGCACCGGCTACCCCGACGTCAAGAACAGGACCAAGGCCGCCTTCCTGAAGCGGCTGGCCTACGAGAACTGCCTCGAGGGCTACCTGCTGCGGCCGGGTGACGCGGCCAACTTCTCGATCGGCCAGGGTGACGTGCTGGTCACGCCGCTCCAGCTCGCCAGGGCCTACGTGGCGCTGGTGGGCGACGGCAAGCTGCGCAGCCCGCGGGTGGGCTGGGCGCTGGTACGGCCGGACGGCACGCAGGTCAAGAAGATCGACGTCCCGGTCGTGGGCAAGCTGCCGCTCAACTCCAAGGAGCGGGCCTATATCAAGAACGCGCTCAGCCAGGTGGCCTCCGACGGCACCGCGGCCGGGGCGTTCAGCGGCTTCCCGATGGACCTGGTGAAGATCGGCGGCAAGACCGGCACGGCCGAGGTGTACGGCAAGGAGGACACCTCCTGGTTCGCCTCCTTCGCCCCGACCTCGAAGCCGAAGTACGTGGTGGTCGTCATGGTCTCCCAGGGCGGCATGGGCGGCCAGAGCGCCGCTCCCGCCGTACGCGAGATCTACGAGGGCATCTACGGCCTCAAGGACGAGGAGCCCATCAAGCCGGTGACCAGACTGCCGCAGATCGCCAGGGACGGGACGGTGCGCCGATGATGGTCGATCGCACGCTCCTGGCCCGCCGCCGGGCCTTCACCAAGCTCGGCGCCCAGTCGGCGGTCTGGCGCCTGGACGCCGTGCTGCTCGTCGCGGTGGCCTCGTTGTGCGTGATCGGCACGCTGCTGGTGTGGTCGTCGACCCGCACCTGGGCGCCCGGCTCCACGGGCCTGGTCAAGAAGCACATGCTCAACCTGGCCATCGGGGCGGCGCTGTGCAGCGCGGTCGCGATGGTCGACCACCGGCTCATGCGCGCCTACGCGCCGCTCGTCTACGTGCTGTCGCTGCTGGGCCTGGTGGTCGTGCTGACGCCGCTGGGCTCCACGATCAACGGCTCGCACTCCTGGATCACGCTCGGCGGCGGCTTCGCCTTCCAGCCGTCGGAGTTCGCCAAGCTCGGCCTGGTGCTGATGCTGGCGATGCTGCTGGCGCAGCCCGCCGAGGGCACCGACCGTCCACGCATGCTCGACGTGCTGTTCGCGCTGATGGCCTCGGGGCTGGCGATGGGGCTGGTGATGCTCCAGCCCGACCTCGGCACCACGCTGGTCATGGGTGTGATCACCGTGGGCGCGCTGACGATCGCCGGGATCCGCCGCAGGTACCTGCTGCTGCTCGGGCTCATCGCCGTGGCGGGGGCGGTGGCCGTGTGGTACTTCGAGCTGCTGGAGCCGTACCAGATCGCGCGCCTGACCGCCTTCCTCGACCCCACGCACGACCCCCGGGGGGTCGGGTACAACAGCACCCAGTCGATGATCGCCATCGGCTCGGGCGGGCTGTTCGGCAAGGGCCTGTTCGACGGCGGGCAGACGACCGGGCGGTTCGTGCCTGAGCAGCACACCGACTTCATCTTCACCGTGGCGGGCGAGGAGTTCGGCTTCCTCGGCTCGGTGACCGTGGTGGCCTTGCTGGCCGTGGTGCTGGTGCGGGGGCTGCAGATCGCCCGGCAGTGCGAGGACAGGTTCGGCACGCTGGTGGCGGGGTCGATCGTGTGCTGGCTGGCCTTCCAGACGTTCGAGAACATCGGGATGACGGTCGGGATCATGCCGATCACCGGCTTGCCGCTGCCGTTCGTGTCTTATGGCGGTACGTCCACGTTCGCGAATCTCATCGCCATCGGACTGTTGCAGGCCATCCGCATTCGCGAGCAGAGCTTTCACTGAGTGCCGATAGTCTGGACGTATGTCTGTCGAGTCTGTGTTCCCCCGCCTGGAAGCGCTCCTGCCGAAGGTGCAGAAGCCGATCCAGTACGTCGGGGGTGAGCTGAACTCGACCGTCAAGGACTGGGACGACGCCGACGTGCGCTGGGCGCTCATGTACCCCGACGCCTACGAGGTCGGCCTGCCCAACCAGGGCGTCGCGATCCTCTACGAGATCCTCAACGAGCTGCCGCGCACCCTGGCCGAGCGCACCTACTCCGTCTGGCCCGACCTCGAGAAGCTCATGCGCGAGCACGACGTGCCGCAGTTCACGGTCGACGGTCACCGTCCCGTGCGCGCCTTCGACGTGCTGGGCGTCTCGTTCTCGACCGAGCTCGGCTACACCAACATGCTGACCGCGCTCGACCTGGCGGGCATCCCGCTCGTGGCGGCCGAGCGGGGCGACGACGACCCGATCGTCATCGCCGGAGGGCACGCGGCGTTCAACCCCGAGCCGATCGCCGACTTCATCGACGCGGCCGTGCTGGGCGACGGCGAGCAGATCTCCATCGCCATCTCCGAAGTCATCCGCGAGTGGAAGGCGGAGGGCCGGCCCGGCGGGCGCGACGAACTGCTGATGCGCCTGGCCGAGTCGGGCGGCGTCTACGTGCCGAAGTTCTACGACGTGACCTACCACCCCGACGGGCGCATCGCCCGGGTGGCGCCCAACCGTTCCGGCGTGCCGTGGCGCGTCCACAAGCACACCGTCATGGACCTCGACGAGTGGCCCTACCCGAAGAAGCCGCTGGTGCCGCTGGCCGAGACGGTCCACGAGCGGTTCAGCGTCGAGATCTTCCGCGGCTGCACGCGCGGCTGCCGCTTCTGCCAGGCGGGCATGATCACCCGTCCGGTGCGCGAGCGCTCCATCACGACGATCGGCGCGATGGTCGAGAACGGCATCAAGGAGTCGGGCTTCAACGAGGTCGGCCTGCTGTCGTTGTCGAGCGCCGACCACTCCGAGATCGGCGAGGTCGCCAAGGGCCTGGCCGACCGCTACGAGGGCACCAACACCTCGCTGTCGCTGCCCTCGACCCGGGTCGACGCCTTCAACATCGACCTCGCGAACGAGTTCTCGCGCAACGGCCGCCGCTCCGGCCTGACCTTCGCCCCCGAGGGCGGCTCCGAGCGCATGCGCAAGGTGATCAACAAGATGGTCACCGAGGAAGACCTGATCCGCACCGTCACCGCCGCCTACTCCCAGGGCTGGCGCCAGGTGAAGCTGTACTTCATGTGCGGGCTGCCCACCGAGACCGACGAGGACGTGCTCTGCATCGCCGACCTGGCCAAGAAGGTCATCCAGGCGGGCCGCGAGGCCACCGGCTCGCGCGACATCCGCTGCACCGTCTCCATCGGCGGGTTCGTGCCCAAGCCGCACACGCCGTTCCAGTGGGCCGGCCAGACCGACGCCGCGACCGTCGACCGCCGCCTCATGGCGCTGAAAGACTCCCTGCGCAACGACAAGCAGTACGGCAGGGCGATCGGCTACCGCTACCACGACGGCAAGCCCTCGATCGTCGAGGGGCTGCTCTCGCGCGGCGACCGCCGGGTGGGCGCCGTGATCCGCGCCGTCTGGGAGGACGGCGGGCGCTTCGACGGCTGGAGCGAGCACTTCTCCTACCGGCGCTGGCTCGACTGCGCCGAGCAGGCGGGCATCGACGTCGACTGGTACACCACGCGCGAGCGCGAGGAGAACGAGGTGCTCCCGTGGGACCACCTCGACGCCGGGCTCGACCGGTCGTGGTTGTGGCACGACTGGCAGGACGCCGTCAACGAGGCCGAGGTCGAAGACTGCCGGTGGACTCCGTGCTACGACTGCGGTGTCTGCCCGGCCATGGGCACCGAGATCCAGATCGGGCCGACCGGCAAGAAGCTGCTGCCGCTCACGGTCGTCTGAGAAACTCCCGCGCCCCGCGCAGCACCGGCCATCGGGTGCTGCGCAGCCGGGTGTCGGTGGGGTACGGCTGGGCGGCGACCTCACCCTTGACGGCGTCGGGGTCCAGGCCGTCGCGTTCGGCGATCAGCCTGGCCACCTCGTAGCGGCTGAGGTCGTCGGCTCCCGCCAGGTGGACGACCCCCGACAGGCCGGTTCCCGCGAGGGCGACCAGCGCCTCGGCGAGATCCTCGACGTGGGCCGGGCTGCGCAGGGCGTCGGTGTAGTGGACGGCGGCAGGATCGTGGACCAGCCGTTCGTGCTTGCTGCCGCCGCCGAGCACCAGCGAGATGCGCACCAGGAGGTCGTCGGGGGAGAGGTGTTCCTCGGCGAGCGCCTTGGCCCTGCCGTAGGCGTTGACCGGGCAGGGGGCGGCGCTCTCGTCATAGGGGCCCCTGTTTCCCGCGAACACCGCGTCGGTCGAGACGTGGACGAGGCGGGCGCCGTTCTTGCGTGCCGCTTCCGCGACGTGGCCGGTGCCGTGGGCGATGACGGCGACGTCGTCCATGCGGCGTCCTGCGGCGGTGTGGATGACGACGTCCGGGCCGACCGCGGCGAAGAGGTCGAGCACCGCCTGGCGCCGCGACACGTCGAGCTGGTGCCAGGCGCCGCCCGGCGAGCCCTGCGTGCCGTGCACGTCGTGGCCCGCCGCGCTCGCGTGCCTGGCCACGACGCTGCCCAGGTGGCCGCTGGCCCCGGTGATCAGGATTCTCGTCACCGCACGATGATGTCACGCACCTCGGGAGGCGCCGGGGGCTCATGCGCGCTCGACGTAGGAGCGCAGGTCCTCGCCCTGCTCGAACAGTGCGGCCAGGACGTCGCGGGTGGGCTCGACGACCGAGGGGTCGGTGATGCGGCGGCAGCCCGTGTGCAGGGCGCCCTCGTCGTAGAGCACCTGGTAGAGCAGGCCGGAATGGATCAGGACGAGCTCGGGGACGGGCTGCTCGTGCTCGTACGCGGCCACCAGGCCCGTGGGGACGACACGGCACGTCTCGCCCGCTTCTCCTCTGGCGACCAGCCAGGGCAGCTCCCAGCGCATGTACGGCGTCCACGGCTCCTCGACCACCCTGACCCTGCGGAAGTCGATGCCCTCGGGGAAGCTGGCGGCGAAGTGGGGGCGGTACTCCTCCATGAGCTCCCACGCCCGGTCCCAGTCACCCGCCATGGCGGCGGTGAAGCTGGGGAAGTCGCCCTCGTCGAAGTGCTGGAGGCGTTCCAGTTTCCAGACGATGCCGCGGTGGGCGGCGAACTCCCTGTCGAAGTCGGCGCCGTAGTCGGCGGCGTTCATGGCCTCGCCGGGAGCCTGGCGGATCCGGTCCAGCATGGGACGTCCCTTCTTCGATCGGTAGGGGTAGGGGTACTTGACCAATATGTGAGAATCGTCCGAGGCTGGACAAGATCTTGGAGGTCAGGGCGGGGTTCGCGGCTCGGTCGCGGCCTTATCCTGAAAGGAAGTAACTCTGACTCTGGAAGGAAGACATCGCTCTGAAAGCTGTTCCCGAAGGGCCCGCCCCCGCGCCGACGGCGCAGCGCCTGCGTGTGCGCTACGCCAAGCGCGGCCGCCTGCGTTTCAGCAGCCACCGCGACATCTCGCGGGCTGTGGAGCGGGCGGTCCGCCGTGCCGGTATTCCGGTGGCCTTCAGCGCGGGCTTCTCACCCCACCCCAAGATCTCCTACGCGGGTGCGGCGCCGACCGGCGTCGCCAGCGAGGCCGAGTATCTCGAGATCGGCGTCACCGAGCCGTGCGACCCTGGTCGGCTGCGCGCTGACCTCGACGCGTCCCTGCCGCCCGGCATCGACGTGCTCGACGTCGTCGTGGCGCGCTCGCCGGGCTTCGCCGAGCGGCTGGAGGCATCGGTGTGGGAGCTCCGCCTGCCCGGAGCCGACGCGGGGTCGGCACTGGTCGCGGTGGAGAAGTTCCTCGCGGCGGAGGCCGTCGAGGTAGAGCGCCTGACCAAGAAGGGCATGCGTCGATTCGACGCGCGCGAGGCGGTGCTGGCGCTCGAGGTGGTTTCGGGAACTATCGAGGCAACTGCAGAAGAAACGGCAACTGCAGGGGAAACACGGAGAACCGCAGCTCAGGTGCCCGGGCAGTCGTGTGTCATACTGCGCATGGTTGTACGGCACATGACTCCTGCCGTTCGACCCGACGACGTGCTCGCAGGTTTGCGTCATGTGGCCGACTTCGCGCCGCCGGTTCCCCCCGAGGTAACCAGGCTGGCGCAGGGGCCGCTCGATGCGACCGGTGAGCCTGCCGACCCGTTCGACCTTGACCGCGACATCACGCGCGGCGGCGACGCGGGACCGGCGGACGAGCACGTCGGCGGTTAGGCGGGCCTCGTCCGATTCGTCGGATGCCGGTGCCCGCCAGGTCGCGCCCCCGGGTGCGGCCGGCTGACAGAACTTGGCGCCCGCGCCTCCCTCACGGGGGGCACGGGCGGACAACGAAACACGAATGCCTCTGCGCGGCGCAGACCCTGCGCCCGGGGGCTGACGGGAGAACGCCCGCATGCTCGACAACGAGCCCAACGCCGGTGCGGCAAGCACCGACGGGGACACAAGTGAAGAAACCAGTGCGACGCGGCGCCGCTCGGCCAGCAGGCCGGCCGGGGCTCCACCTGACGACACGCCGAGTGTGATCGTCGTCGGCGGAGGGGCCGAGGAGGCGAAGCCGAAGAAGGCCGCCACGACGCGTCGCCGTACGACCAAGAAGGCCGCCGAGACTGCTGAGGCCGCCGACGTCTCCGAGGCGGCTGCCGCCACGACCGTGGGGAGTGCCTCGCTCGTCGAGGAGCCCGCGGCTTCGGGTGCGCCGGTTCGTAAGGCCACCAGGGCCGCCGGGCCGCCTCCCGAGGTTGACGAGGCCGCCGCGCCGGTGGTGACGACGACCGCGGGCAGTGCCGCCGTCGTCGAGGCCGAGAGGGCTCCGGTTTCGGCTAGCAAGGGCCGGGCTCGGCGGGCCAAGGCCGCTCCGGTGGAGGACGACTTCTCCACCGCCTCGGGTTCCGCGGCGGCCGGCTCCGCGACGAGCGGTGCTGCGGCTGGCGCTGTGGCGGCTGGCTCCGCGACCAGCGGGCCCGTGGCGGGCGGTGCTGGGGCCGGGGGCTCTGCCTCGGCTGGGGAGGCCGCTGAGGAGGCGCCCGTCAAGCGCACCCGCTCGCGGAAGAAGGCCGTGCCGGAGTCCGTCGCCGAGTCGGTGCTGGAGTCGGCGATCGAGGCGGTGGCGGCGGCCGAGGACGAGGTTCCGGCCGGCACCACGCGCCGCACGCGTAAGGCGGCGGCGACCAGGGCCACGCGAGGCGGGAAGGCCGGGGCCATCAAGGCCGCGCTCGGCGCCGACGGCGGCGAGGAAGCGACCGACGACACCGAGCTGGGCCGCGGAGCCGGAGCCTCGGGCCGCGGTCGTGAGGCCACGGGCGAGGGCCGTGAGGCCGCGAGTGGCGGTCGTGGGGCCGGTGGCGACGGCGCTGAGGGTGTGAGTGCTCCCGGCGCGCGGCGTGCCGGTGAGCCCGTGCCCGGCGACATCCTCGAGGAGCTCCCCGAGGACGAGCCGCTCGACGACGAGCCCGCGGGCGAGGACCTCGACGAGGAGCCGATCGACCGTCCCGGCCTGCTCTCCGACCCGTTCGGCTTCTCCGCCAGGACCTCCGAGCAGCCCGGCGCGACGTTCCAGCGCCCCGCCGCGATCTTCACCCCGCTGTTCCAGGCGCCCGACCCCACCCAGGCGATCCCCGCCAGGGTCGAGCCGGTCGTGCCCGTCCCGGTGCCCGTTCCCGTCCCGGCGCCCGCCGAGGCCGACGAGGCGGAGCTCGACGAGGGCGACGACGAGGGTGACGAGGGCGACGACCTCGATCGCGAGGAGTCCGGCAGCCGCCGGCGTCGCCGCCGCCGTGGCGGCAGGGGCCGTGGCAAGGCCCGCGAGCGCGACGACGCCGACGACTCCGAGGACGGCGACGAGGGCGCCGAGGAGGAGAGCGCCGAGGCCGAGAGCGACGAGGAGTCGGGTGTCGGTTCGCGCCGCCGCCGTCGCCGTCGCCGCCGGGGCGAGGACTCCGACGAGGTCACGACCGCCGACGACCCGCCGAACACGGTCGTGCGCATCCGCGCGCCGCGCACCGGCCGGGCCGCCGCCCTGCTCGACGTGGCCGCCGACGGCGTGCAGAGCGTCAGGGGTTCCACGCGCCTGGAGGCCAAGAAGCAGCGCCGCCGCGAGGGTCGCGAGCTGGGCCGCCGCCGTCCGCCGATCATCACCGAGTCGGAGTTCCTGGCCCGGCGCGAGGCCGTCGACCGCATGATGGTCGTGCGCCGCATCGGCGACCGCACCCAGATCGCGGTGCTCGAGGACGGCGTGCTGGTCGAGCACTACGTCAACCGCGAGGCCTCCCAGTCGTACGTGGGCAACGTCTACCTGGGCAAGGTCCAGAACGTCCTGCCCTCGATGGAGGCGGCCTTCGTCGACATCGGCAAGGGCCGCAACGCCGTCCTGTACGCCGGTGAGGTCAACTTCGACACCGCCGGCCTGGAGGGCCAGCCCAAGCGCATCGAGACCGCGCTGAAGTCCGGCCAGTCGGTGCTGGTGCAGGTCACCAAGGACCCGATCGGTCACAAGGGCGCCCGGCTCACGAGCCAGATCTCGCTGCCCGGCCGCTACCTGGTCTACGTGCCCGACGGCTCGATGACCGGAATCAGCCGCAAGCTCCCCGACAAGGAGCGCACGCGCCTGAAGAGCATCCTGAAGAAGGTCATGCCGGAGAACGCCGGTGTGATCGTCCGCACGGCCGCGGAGGGCGCCTCAGAGGAGGAGCTCGGCCGCGACGTGTCCAGGCTGTCGGCGCAGTGGGAGAACATCCAGAAGAAGGCCAAGTCGGCCTCGCCGCCCGAGCTGCTGTCGGCCGAGCCCGACCTGACCATCCGGGTCGTGCGCGACGTGTTCAACGAGGACTTCTCCTCGCTGGTCGTGCAGGACGAGGAGGCCTGGGAGACGGTCGAGGAGTACGTGCGCTACGTCGCGCCGCACCTGGAGGACCGCCTGTCGAGGTGGGACGAGGCCGAGGGCGACGTCTTCGCGCACTACCGCGTCGACGAGCAGCTGGCCAAGGCGCTCGACCGCAAGGTCTGGCTGCCCAGCGGCGGCTCGCTGGTGATCGACAGGACCGAGGCCATGACCGTGGTCGACGTCAACACCGGCAAGTTCACCGGCCAGGGCGGCAACCTGGAGGAGACGGTCACCAGGAACAACCTGGAGGCGGCCGAGGAGATCGTGCGCCAGCTGCGGCTGCGTGACATCGGCGGCATCATCGTGATCGACTTCATCGACATGGTGCTGGAGTCCAACCGTGACCTGGTCCTGCGCAGGCTCCTGGAGTGCCTGGCGCGCGACAGGACCAAGCACCAGGTCGCCGAGGTCACGTCCCTGGGTCTGGTGCAGATGACCCGTAAGAGGGTCGGACAGGGCCTCCTGGAGGCCTTCTCGACGCCGTGTGACTGCTGCAACGGGCGCGGGCTGATCGTCTCCACCGAGCCGGTGGAGGCCAAGCCCGAGTCGCGTGGCACGCAGGGCAAGATGGCGGTGGAGAAGGCGGTCTCGGACAAGGTGTCCGCGGCTTCGGCCGCTCCGAACCGTGATACTGTGACCGGTGCGCTGGAGGACGTCCCGACTGAGGACGACTCGGCGAACCAGACTTCCGGCAGGGGGCGGCGACGCTCCCGCCGTGCCAAGTCCGCCGACTGACTTCGGCGGGCTGCCCGACGATCCGTCCGGTTCGACGAGGGTGCCGTTCATCCGGTACCCTGGTCAATCGGTGCGCTTGGTGGCGCGCCCTGTTTGCGCGCCCACCCGGTTCGTCGCTAACCGACAACCAGCCGGATGCAGAGCGCAGCATCCATTAGTTCAGCAGAAGGGTTCCGCGGTGTACGCGATCGTCCGTAGCGGCGGCAGGCAGCAGAAGGTCTCCGTCGGTGACGTCCTTGAGATCGACAAGGTCGCCGGCGAGGTCGGTTCCACCGTTTCGCTGCCGACGGTCCTCGTCGTCAACGATGGTGATGTGACCACCGAGGCGGGCAAGTTCACCGTCGCGGTCGAGATCCTCGGTGAGACCAAGGGTCCGAAGATCCGGATCCTCAAGTACAAGAACAAGACCGGTTACAAGAAGCGCCAGGGTCACCGCCAGCGGTACACCCAGGTCAAGGTCACCGGAATCAACCAGGCCTGATTGGGAGTATTGAGAAATGGCACACAAGAAGGGCGCATCGTCCACCCGGAACGGCCGTGACTCCAATGCCCAGCGGCTCGGTGTCAAGCGTTTCGGTGGTCAGCTGGTCAACGCGGGCGAGATCATCGTCCGCCAGCGTGGCACCCACTTCCACCCGGGTGACAACGTCGGCCGTGGTGGCGACGACACGCTGTTCGCGCTGACCGCCGGCCACGTGCAGTTCGGCCTCAAGCGCGGACGCAAGGCCGTCAGCATCGTCCCGGTCGCGGAGTAATCTCGCGCCGTACGGCGTTATCGATCGAGGGGTGGATCATTCCGGTCCGCCCCTCGATCTCTTTTTGTCTCAGGCCGGAGGATGCCTTCCGTCCCGGGCTCGGTTGAGGGTGTACGGCACGCCTGGGTCACCCCCAGGCGCCGCACGGGGCCGGGCACCGTCCAGGGAGACGGCCGGCCAGCGTGCCGGGCCGGGCGCCGCCACGCGACGGCGGGGAAGGGGTGACGTCACCCACCTGGAGGGAAGACCTTCAGAGGGGCGGCTTCCACGGGGATCGTCACGGCGACCGGCCACGCGCGCCGGTCGGGCGTGTCCCTGGACAGGCCCCGGCCAGGTGCGGCGGGTGGGGGTGACCCATGCGTGCCGTACAGGAAGAAATGCAGGACCGCGAAGCGGGCCTCTCGGGATGAGGGGCAGTGGCGTGCGGCGGACAGCCGCGCGGGACCAGACCCGGAGAATCCGGGCGACAGCGAACAGTGGGGGCGACGATGCCGGACTTCATCGACCAAGTGGTGCTGCACATCACAGCCGGCGATGGGGGGCACGGTTGCGCCTCCGTGCACCGTGAGAAGTTCAAGCCGCTCGGCGGCCCCGACGGGGGCAACGGCGGGCGCGGCGGCGACGTGATCCTCGAGGTCGACCCGAGCACGGCGACGCTCCTGGAGTACCACCGCAGGCCGCACCGCAAGGCGGAGAACGGCAAGCAGGGCATGGGCGCCAACCGCGACGGCGCCAACGGCGGCGACGTGATCCTCTCGGTGCCCAACGGCACCGTGGTCAAGGACTCGCGCACCGGCGAGGTGCTGATCGACCTGGTGGGCGCGGGCACCCGCTACGTGATCGCCAAGGGCGGCCCCGGCGGGCTGGGCAACGCCGCGCTGGCCTCGACCAAGCGCAAGGCGCCCGGCTTCGCGCTGCTGGGCGAGCCCGGTGACGCGCTCGACGTGGTGCTGGAGCTGAAGAGCGTCGCCGACGTGGCGCTGGTGGGCTTCCCGAGCGCCGGCAAGTCGTCACTGATCGCGGCCATCTCGGCGGCCAAGCCGAAGATCGCCGACTACCCGTTCACGACGCTGGTGCCGAACCTGGGCGTGGTCTCGGCGGGCGACACCGTGTTCACCGTGGCCGACGTGCCCGGACTGATCCCCGGCGCCTCCGAGGGCAAGGGACTGGGCCACGAGTTCCTGCGCCACGTGGAGCGTTGCGACATGCTCGTGCACGTCATCGACATGGCGACGATGGAGCCGGGCCGCGACCCGATCTCCGACTACGAGGCGATCGAGTACGAACTGCACGCCTACGGCGAGCTCGAGGACCGGCCGCGCATGGTGGTGCTGAACAAGGCCGACGTGCCCGACGCCAGGGAGCTGGCGGAGATCGTCACGCCCGAGTTCGAGGCGAAGGGCCTGAAGGTCTTCACGATCTCGGCGGCGACGCACGAGGGGCTCAAGGAGTTCATCTTCGCGATGGGCGAATGGGTGGCCGCGGCGCGGGCGAACAAGCCGGTCGAGGAGCCGACGCGCCTGGTGATCAGGCCCAAGCAGCTCGGCGAGAGCGGTTTCACGGTCCGCAAGGTGAACGACAACCAGTTCCAGGTGACCGGCGAGAAGCCCGAGCGCTGGATCCGGCAGACCGACTTCACCAACGACGAGGCCGTCGGCTACCTGGCCGACCGGCTGGAGCGGCTGGGCATCGAGCAGGAACTGGTCAAGGCGGGCGCGACCGCGGGCGCCGAGGTCGTCATCGGCTCCATGGAGGACGGCTACATCTTCGACTGGCAGCCGACCCTGAACGCCGAAGCCGTCCGGCAGGGGCCGCGGGGGACCGACAACCGCCTAGGCTAGATCCCGGAGCGCTCGGATCTTGGCAGAACGATTGTCCTGTTTGTCCTTGACGAGGTGATCGGCGGCCTGCGAGCGTGCTGGCAATCCTTTGTCGTCCATCGGGTGGAGCCGGGCATGCGTAACGTGGGGCTGGCGCTGGTCTGCATGGCTGTGGTCGCTTGCACACCGCAGACAACGACCGTGGCGCCGGTGTCGCAGTCGACGGCGACCACGTCGGCGTCCGCCCCTGCGTCGGCGTCGGCCGCCCCGGTGACCAGCCCGGCGGCCACGCCGTCCAAGGACCGCACCGAGCAGCTGAAGGGCTGGCCGAACGCGTCGAACACCGGCGTGCCCGACGGCGTCGAGCTGGCCAAGCGCGGCTCGATCAGGGTCGACAAGGACGGCACCGTGCTCGACGGCCTCGACATCGAGGGCGAGGTCTCGGTGCAGGCCGACAACGTGACGATCCGCAACAGCCGCATCGTCAACGTCGGCCACTGGGGCGTCATCCAGCGCAAGGGCGCCACGGGGCTGACGATCGTCGACAGCGAGATCCGCGGCAACGGCACCGAGCAGATGCAGTTCGGCATCCTCAACCAGGGCGGCATGCTCACCGTGCGGCGCACCGACATCTCGGTGATCTCCAACGGCATCCAGACCGACCACGGGCTCATCGAGGACTCCTACTTCCACGACCCGCTGGAGTTCCCGCAGGACCACGTCGACATGATCCTGTCGACGGGTGAGGCCCAGAAGGGCCTGTCGCTGGTGATCCGGCGCAACACGATCATCAACACCGTCAAGCAGACCGCGGCGGTCGCGCTCTTCCAGGACTTCGGGGTGCCGCGCGACACGATCGTGGAGAAGAACATCCTGGCGGGCGGCGGGTACGCCCTGTACGCCGGAGGCGGGAAGAAGGGCACGCCCACCGGGATCAAGATCATCGGAAACGTGTTCCTCCGCGACCCCTTCCCCAAGGGCGGATTCTGGGGCCCGGTGACCGGCTGGGACGGCTCGGGCAAGGGCAACGTCTGGCGCGACAACGTCTGGGAGGGCGGCAAGTCGACCGTCCACCCGTCGGAGGGCTAACGGCCCGCGTGCGCGGTCTCGCATGCCGGAATGCGGGCGGGGACGGCACGCGCTCTCGGATAGGGTTCAGGGCGTGCGGGAACAGATCAGCGCGGCGTCGAGAGTAGTGGTCAAGGTCGGCTCCTCCTCCCTGACGACCCCGCAGGGCACGATCGACGTCGACCGGGTCGACGCGCTCGTCGACGTGCTGGCGGCCAGGCGCAGGAGCGGCGCGCAGATCGTCCTGGTCTCCTCCGGAGCCATCGCCGCCGGCCTCGGCCCGCTGGGCCTGAGCGCCCGCCCCCGCGACCTGGCCACCCAGCAGGCCGCCGCCTCGGTCGGCCAGGGCGTGCTGGTCGCCCGCTACACCTCCTCCTTCGCCCGCTACGGCCTGCGCGTCGGCCAGGTGCTGCTCACCGCCGACGACATGATGCGCCGCTCCCACCACGCCAACGCCCAGCGCACCCTCGACAGGCTGCTGGAGCTGGGCATCGTGCCGGTGGTCAACGAGAACGACACCGTCGCCACCGACGAGATCCGCTTCGGCGACAACGACCGGCTGGCGGCGCTGGTGGCCCACCTGACCAGGGCCGAGGCGCTGGTGCTGCTGTCCGATGTCGACGCGCTCTACGACGGGCCGCCCTCCAGGGCGGGCTCCAGGCGCCTGGCCGAGGTGCGCGGCGCCGAAGACCTCGCCGGTGTCGAGATCGGGCGCAACGGCTCGGCCGTCGGCACCGGCGGCATGGTCACCAAGGTGCAGGCCGCGCGCATCGCGACCGGCGCGGGTATCCCCGTCGTGCTGACCGCCGCCGCCCACGCCGCCCAGGCGCTCGCGGGCGCCGACGTCGGCACCTACTTCCATCCTGGCGGCAAGCACCCCGGCACCCGGCTGCTCTGGCTGGCCCACGCCACCACCGGGCGGGGCAGGCTGGTGCTCGACGACGGCGCAGTCGAGGCCGTCGTGACCCGGCGCAAGTCGCTGCTGCCCGCCGGGGTGGTCTCCGTCGAGGGCGAGTTCGCCGCGGGAGACCCCGTCGACCTGTGCGGCCCCCGCGGCCGGGTGGTCGCGCGCGGGCTGGTGAACTTCGACGCGGGCGAGATTCCGGGTCTGCTCGGCCGCTCCACCCGGGAGCTGGCCAGCTCGCTCGGTCCGGAATACGAACGCGAGCTGATCCACCGCGACGACATCGTCATACTGGATTCCCACAGCTGAGACCCCGGTCATTTGGAGAGCGTGATGTCCGAAGAGTTCCTGAAGGTCGCCCACGCGGCGCGTGACGCCGCCGCCGAGCTGGCTCCGCTCCCGCGGGCGCCGAAGGACCGGGCGTTGCGCGTCATGGCCGACGCGCTGGTGGCCGCCACCGACACGATCGTCGAGGCCAACGCCCTCGACGTCGCCAAGGCCCGCGACAACGGCACCTCCGAGGCGATGATCGACCGGCTCCGGCTCGACGCCAAGCGCATCGAGGCCATCGCCGAGGCCGTACGCCAGATCGCCGACCTGCCCGACCCGGTCGGCGAGGTGGTGCGCGGCTCCACCCTGCCCAACGGCCTGGAGCTGCGCCAGGTCCGCGTGCCGCTCGGCGTCATCGGCATCATCTACGAAGGCCGGCCCAACGTCACCGTCGACGCGGCCGCGCTCTGCCTCAAGAGCGGCAACGCCGTGATGCTGCGCGGCTCCTCCAGCGCCTACGAATCCAACACCGCGCTGGTCAAGGTCATGCAGGAGGCGCTCGAAGGCACCGAGGTGCCCTCCGGGGCGGTGCAGCTCGTGCCCGGGCTGACCCGCGACTCGGTCAAGGAGCTCATGCGCGCCCGCGGCCTGGTCGACGTGCTGATCCCGCGCGGCGGGGCCTCGCTCATCAACTCCGTGGTCGAGGAGTCCACCGTGCCGGTCATCGAGACCGGGGTGGGCAACTGCCACGTCTACGTCGACGCCGAGGCCGACCTCGACCTGGCGCTGACGATCCTGCTCAACGCCAAGGTCCAGCGGCCCTCGGTGTGCAACGCCGCCGAGACGCTGCTGGTGCACGCCGACGTGGCCGACGCGTTCGTGCCGCTCGCCATGGCCGCGCTCACCGAGGCCGGGGTGACCGTCCACGGCGACCCCGCCTTCGTCGCGCAGGGCGCCGTCGAGGCCACCGACGACGACTACTACGCCGAATACCTGTCGCTCGACATCGCCGCCAGGGTCGTCGGCTCGCTCGACGAGGCGGTCGCGCACATCAGGACGTACGGCTCGGCGCACACCGAGGCGATCGTCACCCGCTCGCAGGGCGCCGCCCGGCGGTTCGTCTCCCTCGTCGACTCCGCCGCGGTCGCCGTCAACGCCTCCACCCGCTTCACCGACGGCGGCGAGTTCGGCTTCGGCGCGGAGATCGGCATCTCGACCCAGAAGCTCCACTCGCGCGGCCCCATGGGACTGCCCGAGCTCACCTCCACCAAGTGGATCTACACGGGCGACGGGCATATCCGCAGCTAGACGGCGTGTCACCGTGTTCTCGCCGTGGGTAGCGGCTTGACTGGGTGACATGGAGATCGTGATCGCGCTGGTGTTCGCCGCCGTGGTGCTCTTCTGCGCCGACCGGCTGCTGCTCTGGCTGGAGGGACGAGGACACATCCACTGGCGGCGCAAGGGGCGCAAGAAGCTCGCCGACGAGCGGGCGGAGCTCGACAACCTCCTTTCGAAGTAACGGCGCGCCTCAGCCAACCCAGAGGCAGTGACGGTTAAAGTTGTGCCCTTATGGGCGCAGGGGAGGGACGGTGAGCAAGCTCGGCAAGGTCGGGCCCTACGCCCTTCTCGAAAAGCTCGGCCGGGGCGGGATGGGCGAGGTCTACCTCGCCAGCAGCCGCCGCGGCGAGCAGGTGGCGATCAAGGTCCTGCGTGACCTGGTCGACGACGAGAAGTCCAGGGTCAGACTGGACCGCGAGGTCCGGGCGCTGCGCCGGGTGGAGAGCCCGTACGTCGCCAGGGTCCTCGACGCCGACCTGGAGTGCGACCGGCCCTACCTGGTCATGGAGTACATCGACGGCGACACGCTGCTCCACCGGGTACGGCGCGGCGGTCCGCTGCTCGGCTCCGAGCTCGTCGACCTGGCCAGGGGCATCGCCACGGCCCTGGCCATCGTGCACGCCGCCGGTATCGTCCACCGTGACCTCAAGCCCGCCAACGTGCTCATGGGCTCCGAAGGGCCCGTGCTGATCGACTTCGGCATCGCCCAGGTCAGCGACGCCACCCGGCTGACGCTGACCGGCACCTTCCTCGGCACCCCCGGCTACGCGCCGCCCGAGCTGTTCGCCGACGAGCAGGTGGCCGAGCCCGCCGACGTCTACGCGTGGGCCGCCACCGTCGCCTTCGCCGCCACCGGGCGGCCCACCTTCGGGCGGGGTACGGCGGAGGCGCAGATGTACAACGTGCTCAACGGGCAGGCCGACCTCAAGGGGGTGCCCGCCGGGCTGTTGCCGCTGGTCAGGGCATCGCTCAACCGGGAGCCCGCCAAGCGGCCCACCGCGGCGCTGCTCGCCGACCGGCTGACGCGGCTGGCCAAGGCCTCGGCCGACTCGCAGGACGCGCCGCCGCAGCCGCGCGCCCCCGTCGAGGGCGGCGGCCCGCGCGGGCGCTCCTCGGAGGAGGGACGCAGCACGGGCGAGCGGGCGCGTCCCGGGCGGCGTTCCGGCATTCCGGGCTCGGGGCGGCCATCGGCGGAGTCGCGCGGTGGTGGCACGCCCGGCCGCTCGGCGGCCGAGGGACGGGGTACGGCGGAGCCGCGCGGCAGGGCGGGAGCGCCCGAGCCGCGCGGGGGCTCGGCGACGGGGCGCGGCGCGGGCGAGGCCCGCGGGGCGTCCGGCTCGGGACGTCCGGGCGCGGCGGAGGCACGGGGAGCTGGGAGCTCCGGGCGGTCCTCGGCCGACGGGCGTGGTGCTTCGACCACCGGGCGGTCCCCGGTGGACGGGCGTGGTGCTTCGGCTTCCGGGCGGTCCTCGGTGGATGGGCGTGGTGCTTCGGCTTCCGGGCGGTCCCCGGTGGACGGGCGTGGTGCTTCGGCTTCTGGGCGTCCCGGCACGGGTGAGGCACGCGGGGCCGGGGCCTCGGGGCGGTCGCCGGCGGAGGCGCGAGGGGCTGCGGCCTCCGGGCGATCGGCGGCGGGCGACGCGAGGGCCGCGGGTGAGCCGCGGGGAGCGGCGGTGGGCCGGACGAGCGGTGACGCGCGGGTCGCGGGGCGTGCCTCCGACGATGCGCGTGGCGCGGCGGCGACGAGCCGGTCCGGAGCGCAGGAGCCACGCACGACAAGCAGGTCCGGGCCGCCCGAGCCGCGCACATCGAGCCGGTCGTCGGCTCAGGAGGCGCGGGAAGCGCGGGCGGCGGCCCGATCCGGGGGCGCGGAGGCACGCGAAGCACGTGAAGCGCGGGCGGCGGCCCGTTCCGGAGGTGCGGAGGCACGCGAAGCACGCGAAGCACGAGCAGCCGCCCGATCCGGAGGTGCGGACGCACGCGAAGCACGTGAGGCGCGGGCGGCGGCCCGGGGCGGAGGGGTGGAGCCGCGTGTTACGACGCGGTCAGCCGCCGAAGGGCGAGGGGCCGTATCCGCTCGCACCGCCGCCCAGGAGGCCAGGGCGGCGGCGCGAGCATCGGGCGAGTCCCGGGCCAAGCTGACCGGCCGTTCGTCGGTCGACGCGCGGAGCGCCGCCGAGGCGGGCCCGGCGGCGCGAGGCCGCAAGGTGCGGGCGAGGGCGGCGGCACGAGCGGCCGCGGCCTCGGGCGCCGAACCCAGCACCACGGCGCTCCCGCAGGGCAACATCGCCCTGGTGGTCCTGGCCGTGCTCGCGGTGCCGTGCGTCGTGGCGACCTTCATCTGGCCGGCGGCCACCGTCGCCATCACCGCCGTGTTCGTGACGCTGACCCGCACCCTGTGGCTGGGCCACTGGTCGGTGCACAAGCGCACCTCGCGCAAGGTCAGGGTGTCGTTGCGCGTCCTGCTCTTCCCGGTGGCCGCCGCGGTGTCGGCGCTCACGGTCGTGGTGTGGCCGGGCATCCCCGCCGCCGCCATCGCCGGGGCGACGCTCTGGGCGGTGGCCGGCGGCGAGCTCGGAGCCGTCTGGTGGGAGCAGATCGCGCCGGTCACGGCGGCAGGCGTGGTGTTCGGCGTCGTCTGCGGCGGCATCCTGGGCCGGGAGATCGAGCGGGTCGGCGCACGGCTGCCCCAGTTGCGGCGCGAGGGCCTGCGGGCACTGGCCGTGCTGGGCGGATTCGTCGCCCTGTGCACGGCGGCCGTGCGCGCGATCGCTCTGCTGTTCGGCTAGGAGACTCTCGACGAGGGCGCGCTCCAGGTGTTGCACGAGCCCGGGTCGCCGGTGGCGAACCCGCGCTCGGCCCAGTGCCGGAGCGAGGCCGCGCTGCCGTCCTCCCTGGGACGGCCGGGCTGGTCGCCGGCCAGGAGGTAGAGGTAGTACTGCCAGTCGACGTCCGTGCGCCCTTCGAGCGGCCAGACGCTCCTGGTGAACACCGCGCCCAGGCACGCGGCCTGGAGCGAGTGGCGCCGCATCTGCTCGTAGTGCTCGTCCTTGCTGCCGGCCCGCAGGTTCTCGCCCGCGTCGTACATGCCGGTCAGGTCGGTGACGTGCAGTCCGTACATGTAGGCGGCGGACTCGAACAACCACAGGTCGGTGACGTGGTCGAGCAGGCGACCGCCCAGCTTGATCTTGAGGACGCCGTCCCAGTCGCAGTAGGCGAACTCCCACGCCTGCTTGGAGTCCTCGCCGTTACACCACTTCTTCGGGACGGACGTGACGTGCTCGACCTTGATCGGCTCGTACGGCA
This sequence comes from Nonomuraea sp. NPDC050663, assembly GCF_044456985.1. Classification (NCBI taxonomy): domain Bacteria; kingdom Bacillati; phylum Actinomycetota; class Actinomycetes; order Streptosporangiales; family Streptosporangiaceae; genus Nonomuraea; species Nonomuraea sp. NPDC050663. The sequence continues at coordinate 234,472 of NZ_JBITGL010000013.1, read as the reverse complement.
GGCCTGCGGCGGTCAGGTGCGGGCCCCACGCTGCTTCGAGGCAGGTGAAGACGGCATCGAGGTACTTCCTGGCGGAGGTGCGGTTGTTGGGCTTGATGGCGGGTTCGACGCAGGTGGTCTGCGCGAGGGGTCCGCTGCCGTAGAGGGCGTTGGCGGTGAGGGTCCTGTCCTTGACCGGGTGCGCGGCGGCGGACGCGGCGCCGGTGCCGGCGAGCGGGAGTAGCAGGACGGCCGATAAGGCGGCGATCAGGGGAAATTTCATGATCAGGCAACCCTAGAGGAGGAGGCGCTCCAGGTGTTGCAGTCGCCGGGGTCGGCGTTGGAGAAGCCTTCCTTCAGCCAGTAGAGCTGCGAGCGCTTCTTGCCGTAGTCGGGGTCGTCGTCGAAGAGTCCGTAGAACTCCTTGAGGTCGCCGCCGTCACGTCCCTTGAGAGGCCAGACGCTCTTGAGAAAGGCGCCGCTGAGACAGTTGACCTGCAGGTTCAGGCGGCGGAACTGCTCGTTGAGCTCGGCCTTGCCCTTGTAGGGAGCGCGGTCGAAGCCCTCGGCGATGCCGACCAGGTTCTGCACATGGAAGGCGTAGGAGCTGGCGGCCATGTAGAACAGCCACAGGTCTTCCGGGTAGTCGAGCCAGCTCTTGCCGAGCTGGAAGATGACCGTCTTGGTCTTGTCGCAGTACCAGAACTGCGAGTCGTCCTTGCCCGTGGTGATCCCGCACCACTTCTTGGGCAGCTTCTTGACGAAGACGACCTTGATCGGGTCGGACTCGGCGCCGTTGGCGGCGAGGTACTGGCCCCAGGTGGAGTCGAGGCAGGAGAACAGGCCGCGCAGGTAGGTCTTGGCCGCGCTCACGTTGTTGGGGTCGATCGGCTTCTCGACGCACTCCGACTCGGGCAGCGGGCCGTAGGTGTAGAGCGCGTTGCCGGTGAGCTCGGGCTCGTCGATCGGGTACGCGGCGGCGGGGGAGGTGAACGCCAGCACGAAGGCGCAGCTCAGTGCAGCGATGGCAGGGATTCTCACGGGGCGGGACGATACGGTCAAAGCCGCCCCGTGAGCAACCTGTCAGTTGCCGTCGCGCCGGGCGAAGCGGTTGAAGATGCGCTCGCCGGCGTTGACAGCGCCCTCGGCGACGTCGCGCAGCACGCCGATGAACGGGTCCTGCGACTCCGACCAGGAGCGCCGGTACGACTCCGCGGCGGCCTTGATCTCGTCGGTGACCTTGACGTCGGCGTCGTCCTCGCGGCGGGGGTAGTCGCCCGAGAGGATGCGCTCGTACTCTCCGCGCCGGTGCCACTTGTCGAGCTCGGCGACGCGCACGACGGCGAACGGGTGGGTCGTGCCGAGGAGGTTGAGCACCTTGAGGAAGCCGTCGCGCAGGTCACCGGCGGTGTCGTACTCCTGGTACTGGGCGAGGAAGGCCTCGATGTTCATCTCGTGGGTGTAGTCGCCGCCGGCGAGCTTCATCAGGGCGCGCTTGGCGGTCTCGGGGTCCTGGCCGGTGAGCAGGCCGCCGCGGTCGCACGACAGCTCGGACTTGCGGAACCACTCCTCGAGACCGGCGACGATGGCGCGCAGGCCGATGTAGCCGAGCGGGATCCAGGCCACGCGGGTGGCGAGCTGGGTGAGGATGATGAGCATCGTCCGGTAGACGGCGTGGCCCGACAGGATGTGGGCGGTCTCGTGGCCGATGACGAAACGCTGCTCCTCTTCGTTCATGAGGTTCAGCAGACCCGTCGTCACGACGATGAACGGGTCGTCGAAGCCGATGGCCATGGCGTTGACGCGCGGGTCCTGCTGCACGTAGATCTCGGGGACCCGGTGCAGGTCGAGCGTGTAGGCGGCATCGCGGCCCATGTCGTAGACGGAGCGGAACTGGGTCTCGCTCGCGCGCACGGCGGAGGCCAGGTACATGAGGCGGAGCCGGCGTTCGCTGATGAGACCGGACATCTGCTTGAGAACCGTGTCGAACCCGCTCAGCTTGCGCAGAGCGACCAGCGCGGACCGGTCTGCGGGGTGTTCGTAGGCACGGGATGAGATGCCGGGCAGTTGGACGCGGCTGCGATCCGGGGTGGTCGTCATGCGGGCATGCTACGTCCGCGAATGGTGTGGTGCGCGATTCATTGAAGAGGGGGTGCCGTAAAGCTCCATACGGCTTGCGCGTATGGTCCCATCCATGATGAACGCACCGAGTGGGGAGGGTAAGCGCCGCGTCGGGGTCATGGGCGGCACGTTCGACCCGATCCACCATGGGCACTTGGTCGCCGCCAGCGAGGTGGCGCACCACTTCGATCTGGACGAGGTCGTGTTCGTCCCGACCGGCCGGCCGTACCAGAAGGACGACAAGCAGGTGTCGGCGGCCGAGGACCGGTACCTGATGACGGTGATCGCGACCGCGTCGAACCCGCGGTTCTCGGTCTCCAGGGTCGACGTCGACCGCCCGGGACCGACGTTCACCATCGACACGCTCCGCGACGTCGCCGAGATCTACGGATCGCAGGCCGAGTTGTATTTCATCACCGGAGCCGACGCGCTGGCGGCCATCCTGAGCTGGCGGGACGTGGACGAGCTGTTCGAGCTGGCGCACTTCGTCGGCTGCACCCGTCCCGGCCACACCCTGCGCGACCCCGGCCTGCCGCACGGCAAGGTCAGCCTCATCGAGGTGCCCGCGCTGGCGATCTCCTCCTCGCAGTGCCGCGAGCGCGTGGAGAGCGGCGAGCCGATCTGGTACCTGGTGCCGGATGGAATCGTGCAATACATCGGAAAACGGGGCCTATATCAGGGGTAATGTCGCCGGTCGGCGGTGATATTGATCCCTGTGGGGGACGAAACGCTCGACGGCGCCGAGCTGGTCGAGCAGCCGTGGTGGATGCACGACGCGCAGGTCGCGGCCTCGGGGCTGCTCACCATGCTGCGCCGCCTGCCGATCCTCGTGCGAGAGGTGCTGAGCCTGTCGTGGCGCACGAGCCGCACCGACACCGTGGTGATGCTCGGCGCGACGATGGCCTCGGAGCTGTTCACCGCCTTCGGCCTGCTGGCCACCAACGACGTGCTCACCCAGCTCTTCCAGGCGGTGCCGACCGGCGAGCGCATCCAGGCGGCGATGCCCGCGGTCGTGGCGGTCGTGGCGTCGATGGTGTTACGCGCGGCGTTCAGGGAGGCGGCCGCCTGGATCAAGGCCCGGCTGGAGCCGCAGATCACCCAGACGGTCAGCACCCGGCTGGTCGAGCTGACCACGCGGGTCGAGCTGGCCGCCTTCGACGACCCCGACTTCCACGACCAGGTGCAGCGCACCTCCGCGATGTCCGTTCGTGGCGCCACCTGGCTGCTGTGGGCCGTGATGGGGAGCATCGGCGGGCTGTTCGGCCTGGTGACGATCGCCGGGGCGCTCGGCGTGCTGCACCCGGTCCTCATGCCGCTGGTGCTGCTGGCGACCGTGCCGACCACCTGGGCCAGCGTGCGTTCCGCCCGGGTCGGCTATCAGATCAACGCCGGAATCGCGGCCGCGAACCGCAGGCAGCGGACCTTGCAGGATCTGATGACCGAGCGCGCTTCCGCCGCCGAAGTCCGCTCCTACAGCATGCGCGGCTATCTGCTGGCCGAGTTCGAACGCGTCTACAGCTGGGTCACCCGCTACGAGCTGCGGGCGGCGCGCAAGCAGCAACTGGCCACCGTGGTGGGCAACACTCTGGGGGGCGTGGCCGACGGCGCGGTCTACGTCGTGCTGGGCGTGCTGCTGTGGGCGGGCCAGGTCGAGCTGGCCGCAGCCGCGACCGCGGTGCTGGCCATCCAGCGCGCCGGATCCGCCACGAGCTCGTTCCTGTACGGGCTGAACTCCGCCTACGAGGCCGGGCTGTACTTCTCCGACTACCGCGACTTCCTGGCGCGCGCCGAGGAGCGGATCGCCCCTGAGGGAGGTACGGCTCCGCCCGCCGACCTGGACCGGGTCAGCGTGCGCGGGGCGAGTTTCACCTACCCGGGCGCCGAGGAGCCGGCGTTGCGCGGGGTGAGCATCGAGATCGAGCCCGGCCAGGTCGTCGCCCTGGTGGGGGAGAACGGCTCGGGCAAGACCACCCTGTCCAAGCTCGTCGGCGGCCTCTACCTGGCGGAGGAGGGCACGGTGAGCTGGGGCGGGGTGGAGTCGCGCGACGTCGACCGCGACGCGTTGCGCGGCCGGATCGCGGTCATCGCGCAGGACTTCACGCACTGGCCGTTCACCGCCGGGCAGAACATCACCTTGAGTACGGCCAGGCCGCCCGCGAGCGTGCTGGCCGCCTCGGGGGCCGACCGGGTCGTCGAGCGCCTGCCGTACGGGCTGGACACCCTGCTCGACCCGGCCTACCGGGGCGGGACGGAGCTGTCGGGCGGCCAGTGGCAGCGCATCGCGGTCGCGCGCGGGCTGTATCGGGACGCGCCGCTGCTGATCTGCGACGAGCCGACGGCGGCCCTGGACGCGCGCTCGGAGCACGCCATCTTCGAGAGCATCCGGCGCCACGCCGTGCAGCGCACGGTGCTCATGATCACGCACCGGCTGGCGAGCGTGCGGTGGGCCGACCGCATCTACGTGCTGGAGCGCGGGCGTGTCGTGGAGAGTGGCGACCACGCCGAGCTGATGGAACGGGGCGGGGTATATGCGGAGATGTACACCCTCCAGGCCCAGGCCTACGCCGGGTGACCGGAATTGCAGGTGAGCGCCCCGGCCGGGGAAGGGTAACCTGAAAGGGTACTTGTCATCCATGGAGGACAGACCCACATCGTGACCGCATCCGACAGAGCCGTCCAGCTCGTCAAGATCGCCGCCGAGGCCGCGGCGGACAAGCTGGCCGATGACATCCTCGCCTACGACGTCAGTGAGCAGCTCGTGATCACCGACGCCTTCCTGCTGTGCTCCGCGACCAACGACCGTCAGGTGCGCGCCATCGTCGACGAGATCGAGGACCGCCTGCGCATCGAGGCCGACGCCAAGCCGGTGCGCCGTGAGGGCGAGCGCGAGGGCCGCTGGGTCCTGCTCGACTTCCTCGACATCGTCGTGCACGTGCAGCACGAAGAGGACCGCACCTTCTACGCGCTGGAGCGCCTGTGGAAGGACTGCCCCGCCATCGCGTTGCCCGAGAGCGTGCAGCAGGTCAACCAGCAGCGGGGCCGTAATTGAGCAAGCGAATCGTCTGCTTGCGTCACGGGCAGACCCTGTGGAACGTCGAACACCGTTTCCAGGGGCACACCGACATCCCGCTCGACGAGACGGGCATCGCCCAGGCGGCGCGGGCGGGCTCCCTGCTCGCCTCGCTCCGCCCCACCCTGGTCGTCTCGTCCGACCTTCGGCGCGCCAACGACACGGCGCTGGCCGTGGCCCGGCTGGTCGACCTCGACGTCCACGTCGACAAGGACTTCCGCGAGCGCGGCGGCGGCCTGTGGGAGGGCCTGACGCGCGAGGAGATCGCTTCCCGCTGGCCGCAGGAGTACATCGCCTGGGAGGCGCCCGAGGGTGAGGACGTCGCCGACGTCGCCGACCGCGTCTCCACGGCGATGCGCCGCTGGGCCGCCAAGCTCGACGACGACGGCCTGCTGGTCATCGCCTCCCACGGCGCCGCCCTGCGGCTGGGCATCTGCGCCCTGCTCGGGCTTCCGCAGGAGCTGTGGTCGGCCGTCGGCGGGCTCGGCAACTGCTCGTGGTCGGTGCTGGAGGAGGGCCGCAGCGGCTGGAGGCTGCTGGAGCACAATGCCGGCACGTTGCCCGAGCCGATCAACAGCGACGACATCCCGGTCGCCGATTAGGCGAATCCTCGTGGAGCCGATATGCTCTCCGAGCGCCGCAACGAGCAGGCTCGAAGCGGTGACCAGGGGCTATGGCGCAGTTGGTAGCGCGCTTCCATGGCATGGAAGAGGTCTGGGGTTCGAATCCCCATAGCTCCACCTCCTGTAGGGCTTGTTGGAGGCGGTGTCGTCGACACCGCCTCCTTTTGTGTTTCAGGACGTGTGGTGCCGTCCTCTGTTAGCGCTAACAATCAGGTGTCCGGTCCTCCTTCGGCACCGAAGGGATCGTGGTGATGACGGCGAGTCAATACGGCGGGCCGGATGCCGTCAAGAGGGACCGTCCCGCACACCGGTGAAAATTTCACGCCCGAAAACGGCTGTCCCCTGCCTGACCGCCTGAAGGCCCGATCGTGTCACCGAAAATTTCGCTTAGGTGTTGACATGTTTCGGTCGCGTTTCCAGACTGATCTCCGAGGCGGTCGGTCCTGCCTGATGTGGTGATCGGTGAGGACCGCCGGCCAGGACGCCATCGTGGTGCGCGCCACCGATCCGGAGCGCGGCGTCGATCACTGGATTCCCGCGTTTCTCTTCCGCCATTTCAGTCTGGAGTCAGGCATGCGCATGAAAGCCTTAGGCATCATCGGCGCGCTCGGCGCCGTGGGCGCCGCGCTGGTCGTGTCGATCCCCGCGAACGCCGCGGCCACCACGCTGGCCGCCGCCGCGCAGCAGAGCGGCCGCTACTTCGGCACCGCCATCGCCGCGGGCAAAACTGGGCGACCAGGCGTACACCACGATCGCGAACCGCGAGTTCGACATGATCACCGCCGAGAACGAGATGAAGATCGACGCCACGGAGCCCAACCGCGGCCAGTTCAACTTCACCGGCGGCGACCGGATCTACAACTGGGCCGTGCAGAACGGCAAGCGGGTCCGCGGCCACACGCTCGCCTGGCACTCCCAGCAGCCCGGCTGGATGCAGTCACTGTCCGGCGGCAGCCTGCGCCAGGCGATGATCGACCACATCAACGGCGTGATGGGCCACTACCGGGGCAAGATCTACGCCTGGGACGTCGTCAACGAGGCCTACGCCGACGGCAACTCCGGCGGCCGGCGCGACTCCAACCTCCAGCGGACCGGCAACGACTGGATCGAGGTGGCCTTCCGCACCGCCAGGGCCGCCGACCCGTCGGCCAAGCTCTGCTACAACGACTACAACATCGACAACTGGAGCTGGGCCAAGACGCAGGGCGTCTACAACATGGTCCGCGACTTCAAGCAGCGCGGCGTGCCCATCGACTGCGTCGGCCTGCAGTCGCACTTCAACAGCAACAGCCCCTACAACAGCAACTACCGCACGACCATCCAGAGCTTCGCGGCCCTGGGAGTCGACGTGCAGATCACCGAGCTCGACATCCAGGGCGGCTCGGCCACCACCTACGCCAACGTGGTCAACGACTGCCTGGCCGTGGCGCGATGCACCGGCGTCACCGTGTGGGGCGTGCGTGACACCGACTCGTGGCTGGGCTCGGGCGCCAGCGCGCTGCTGTTCGACGGGAACGGCAACAAGAAGGCCGCCTACACCTCCGTCCTGAACGCGCTCAACAACGCCAACCCCAACCCCTCGCCCTCGCCGACGGTCACGACCACGCAGAATCCCGGCGGGTCCGGCCAGATCCGGGGCGTGGCCTCCAACCGGTGCGTGGACGTGCCGAGCGCCTCCACGACCGACGGCACCCAGGTCCAGCTGTGGGACTGCCACACCAACCCCAACCAGCAGTGGTCCTCCAGCTCCGCGCAGGAGATCCGCGTCTACGGCAACAAGTGCCTCGACGCCGCCGGCACCGGCAACGGCGCCAAGGTGCAGATCTACTCCTGCTGGGGCGGCGACAACCAGAAGTGGCGCGTCAACGCCGACGGCTCCATCGTGGGCGTGCAGTCCGGCCTGTGCCTCGACGCCGCAGGCAACGGCACCGGCAACGGGACCCAGCTCCAGCTGTACTCGTGCTGGGGCGGCAACAACCAGAAGTGGACCTGGAACCGAGGCTAGGAGGCCATCGTGAGAAGGCACCAGCCGGTGCCGATCCGGGCAGGGACGGTGATCTCGACGCTGTTCGTCGTCCTGATCACCGTCCTGGCCGGTCTCGTGGCCCTCGCGCCCCAGGCGAGAGCGGCCACGCTGACCCAGATCGGCGACTTCGGGGCCAACCCCGGCAACATCCAGATGCACCTCTACGTGCCCGACACCGTGGCCGCGCGTCCCGGGATCCTGGTGGCGATGCACCGCTGCAACGGCCGGGCGACCGACTTCCACCGGCAGACCGAGTTCGCGTCCCTGGCCGACCGGCACGGCTTCATCGTCATCTATCCGCAGGCCAACAAGAGCGCCAACGGCCTGTCGAACTGCTTCGACGTGTGGTCGAACGAGGCGCTCAGGCACGGCGGCGGCAGCGACCCCGGCTCGATCGTGTCCATGGTGAACTACGTCGTCCAACGCCACAACGGCGACCCGGCCAAGGTGTTCGCCACCGGGTTCTCCTCCGGCGCGATGGAGACCGTCAACCTGCTGGCGACCTATCCCGACGTGTTCAAGGCCGGTGCCCCCTTCGCCGGCGTGCCGTACGGATGCCTCGGCCCGCCCGGGTGCGGTGACCGGACGGCGCGGCAGTGGGGCGACCTGGTCCGCAACGCCTACCCCGGCTACACCGGGCCGCGGCCGCGGTTGACGGCCTGGCACGGCACCGCCGACGACGTGCTGAACTTCAGCATGTTGCAGAAGGAGATCGACCAGTGGACCGACGTGCACGGGGTGAGCCAGACGCCCGCCTCGATCACCAGCCCGCAGCCGGGCTGGACGCGCAGGGTCTACGGGGCCGGCCAGGTCGAGGCGTACACCGTCACCGGGGCGGGGCACAACCTGCCGCACCCCGGCATGGCCGAGCACGCGATCCGCTTCTTCGGCCTGGAGACGTCCGCGCCGAATCCCGGCGGCCAGATCAGGGGCGTCGCGTCCGGGCGCTGCGTGGACGTGCCGAGCGCGAGCACGACCGACGGCACGCAGGTGCAGCTGTGGGACTGCCATTCCAACCCCAACCAGCAGTGGACCTCCACCGCGGCGCAGGAGCTGCGCGTCTACGGCAACAAGTGCCTCGACGCCGCCGGCACCGGCAACGGCGCCAGGGTGCAGATCTACTCCTGCTGGGGCGGCAACAACCAGAAGTGGCGCGTGAACGCCGACGGGACGATCGTCGGCGTGCAGTCGGGCCTGTGCCTGGACGCCGCCGGCACCGGTAACGGCGCCCGGCTCCAGCTCTACTCGTGCTGGGGCGGCTCCAACCAGCGCTGGACCCGCGTCTGAAACGGCTCCGCGCTGCCGTCCGTGAAGGGCGGCAGCGCGGATCGTCTTCTCAGGGGCGAACCCACCGCTGGTTGGCGGCCCCGCTGCAGGACCAGATCTGCAGGCCGGCCCCGTTGGCCGTCCCGGCGGCGTCCAGGCACTTGTTCGCGCCGAGGGCGGTGATGCTGCCGTCGGTGTTGAAGCGCCACTTCTGGTTGTTCTGGCCGTTGCAGTCCCAGATGATCACGCTGGTGCCGTCGGCGGTGCCGTTGTTGTTCACGTCGAGGCACTTGGCGCCGTAGACGCGCAGCTCACCGGCGGACGTGGAGGTCCACATCTGGTTGCTCTGGCCGTGGCAGTCCCAGAGCGCGACGCGGGTGCCGTTCGTCTGGGAGGCTCCGGTGACGTCGGCGCACCTGCCCGATCCCACGCCGCGGATCGTCGACGCGGGGTTGGGCGTGCCGCCGCTGACCCGGAACACGACGGTGCCATGGGACGGCACGCTCGCCGAGATGGCCCCGGTGGTCGAGGTGACCGCGTTCGTCCAGGCCTCACGCAGGCTGAAGGAGCCGCCCGACAGGCCGATCGCCGAGGCCGTGGTGCTGATCGTCGTCGTGCTGCCGCCCTGGTTGAACAGCGCGACCGCGACGTCGCCGTTGCTCAGCCGCTTGGCCAGGATGCGCCGGGTGCCGTCGTTGCCGATCTGGGTCGCCTGCAGGCCGAGCGGGTCCTGGTTGATGGCGACCAGGTTCTGGTTCTTCATGATGGCGGCGGTCGCGGAGTCCATGGCCCGCATGTCGTTGCCGGCGATCAGCGGTGCGGCCATGATCGCCCAGAGCGCGAAGTGGCTGCGCATCTCGGTGTCCGTCATGCCGCCCCTGCCCACCACCATCATGTCGGGGTCGTTGAACTGTCCCGGCCGGGCGTAGCCGGACAGGGGCGCGTTGACGTTGACGATGTTCTGGATGCCCATCGGGTAGCCGTTGGTCTGGCCGGAGTTCCAGACGTTGGTGATGTCCTCGGTCGTGCGCCAGATGTTGGCGACGTCGCCCCAGTTCCGCTGCGGGCCGGTCTTCTCGTGGATGCTGTTGGGATTGATGCTGTAGAGGATCGGCCGGCCGGTGGCCGCCAGGGCGTCGCGCATCTTCGCGAAGGTGCGGACCTGGTCGTCGATGGTGCCGGTGGGGGAGCACCAGTCGTACTTGAGATAGTCGACGCCCCAGGCGGCGAACTGCCTGGCGTCCTGGACCTCGTGGTTCAGGCTGCCGGTGGCGCCCGGATAGGCGCCGAAGTACTGGGCGCAGGTGCGGTCCAGGGGCGCCTGGTAGAGACCGAACTTCAGCCCCCTGGCGTGCAGGTAGTCGCCGAGCGCCTTCATGCCGCTCGGGAACCTCGACGGGTTGGCCCGCAGGTTGCCGGCGGAGTCGCGGTTGGGGTCGAACCAGCAGTCGTCGACGACGACGTACTGGTATCCGAGGTCGCGCATGCCGGAGCTGACGATCGCGTCAGCGGTCTGGTGGATCAGCGTCTCGTTGATGTTGCAGCCGAAGGTGTTCCAGGTGTTCCAGCCCATCGGAGGGGTGCGGCCCACGCCGTTGTCCAGTGCCTGGGCCTGGGCGGCGGGGATGAGCGCCATCGCCAGGGCCAACGCGGCCGGTAGCGCTCGGCTTGGTTTCCTGCGCATGGAGATCGCTCCGATTCTCATTGGAAGGAGGCGTCGTCGATGTAGAGGCCGTCGGTGCCCGCGGCCGTCTCGACGTAGAAGGAGGCGCTGGTCAGCGTCCCGGTCCAGGAGACGGTCGCAGTGCCGGTGAGCTGGGTCCAGCCGGTGCTGCTGATCGTCTGCGCGGGGGTGAGCTGGAGGTAGCTCGTGGTGCCGTTCGCGGTGAGGGTCAGGGTCGCCTTGGCGCTGGGGGTCCCGCTCTGGGAGCGCACCCAGACGCCGGTGGTGTAGGTCCTGCCGTTGGTGAGCCGGGTCGTGACGTTCTGGTGCGGACCCTGCCAGGCGGAGGTGCGGCCGGAGGTGAGCAACGACCGGCTGCCCGCGTGGGCCACGTCGGTCGCGGAGGACAGGGTGCCGCCGGAGCTGGTCCAGCCGGTCGTGCCGTCCTCCATCGTGCCGTTGGTCAGCAGGTTCCCGCCGCCGCCGCCCGACGGGGTGAACTGCCACCAGTTGAGGTTGAGCAGGTAGCCGCTGCCGCCCGCGAAACGCAGGTACAGGTCACGGGTGCCGCTCAGGCCGGACACCGGGCAGGTGACCGTGGCCCAGATCTGCCAGCCGCCGGTGCCGTTGACGGTGCAGGTGCCCACGAGAGTGCCGGTGGGGCTGCCTAGACGCAGCTCGATCCGGCCCCCGGAGGTGCCCGAGGCGACGCGGGCGGTGAAGGAGGAGGCGCCGTTGCCGAACGCGACGCCCCTGACCTTGATGTGGTCGCCGTTCTCGATGAAGCCGACGTTCATGCCGCCTTCGCCGGACGGCTCGGTCTCCACTCCCGATGACCAGGCGTTGGTCTCGGCCTCCTGCCGGGCGAACGGGTCGAGGGTGGCGACCTGGGGTGGTCCCGCGGTGGTCATGTTGATCGTGGGGATGGTGCCGTCGGCGTTGTAGGCGAACTTCTCCACCGCCACCGACCTGGTGTAACCGCCGCCGCCCGGCAGGGCGCCGTTGTGGTAGAAGAAGTACGACCCTCCGGCGAAGTCGATGATCCCGGCGTGGTTGGTGAAGCTGCCGCCCTGCCGGGGCATGACGGTCCCGCGGTAGGTCCACGGCCCGGTGGGGCTCGGGGCCGTCGAGTAGCCGATGAATTCCGAGCAGCACTCCGCGGCGAACACGTTGTAGTACTGGCCGTTGCGCTTAAAGACCCAGGGCCCTTCCTCGTACAGCGTGGGGCGGCTGGGGTTGCCGGTGCGCGTGCCGTACCCCGCCGTGGTCAGCGGGATGTAGGTGACCGCGCCGGAGTAGGAGATCATGTCGCTGTTCAGCCGCACGTAGGCGAGGCGGGGATTGCCCCAGTACAGATAGGCCTGGCCGCTGTCGTCGATGAGGACGTTCGGGTCGATCTCGTTGTTCTCCACCAGCGGGCGGCCCAGCGCGTCGCGGAAGGGCCCGGTCGGGCTGTCGCCGACCCCGACGCCGATCGCCATGCCGCCGGTCGACCGGTTGCGCACCGGGACGTACCAGTAGAACCTGCCGTTGCGGTACGCGACGTGACCCGCCCAGGCGTTGGCGTCGGCCCAGGCGAAGGTGGCCAGGCTCATGGGCGAGCCGTGATCGGTCCAGTTGGCCATGTCGGTCGTGGAGTAGACGCGCCAGTCGCGCATCGTGAAGTAGGTGGAGCCGTCCTCGTCATGGCCGGTGTAGAGGTAGAGGCGGCCGTTGTGCACGAGCGGCGCGGGGTCGGCGGTGTAGATCGTCTGGACGATCGGGTTGTCCGCTCTGGCCGCTGTCGCGGGTAACAGGATCATGAGGCAGAGCACGCTCATGATCCGGGCGAGTGCAGATCTCATGATGATCCTTTCGGGACGGGCGGGCCGAGGCGCAGCACGGGCGGGCCCGGTCGTGCCGAGCCCGCCCGTGTCATGCCGTCAGCGCTGGAGTGTCAGCACGCCCGGCCGGTACGGCAGCAGGCCGTAGTCGCCGCCGGAGTTGGGGCTGCGGCCCTGGTAGAGCAGCTGCAGGTTGCAGGGGTCCACGGTGAAGGTCTGGTCGGCACTGGCGCGGATCAGCTCGCCGTGGCTGATGTCGTTGGTCCACGTGGCGCCGCTGTTGACCTTGCCGGCGAAGGGGTTGCCCTCGGTCGCTGCCTGAGGGGTCCACGAACCGTTCAGGCTGGTGGCCGTGAACGAGCGGAAGTAGCGGCCCTGGGCGCCGATCGCCTCGACGATCATGAGGTGCTTGTTCTGGTTCTGGAGCTTGTAGACCTGGACGGCTTCGAACAGGTTGTTCGTCGTGTCACTCATGATCACGGTCGAGGAGGTGCCGAAGCTGCCGGGGAAGTTCCCGATCGGCATGCTCGCCCGGTAGATCTTGCCGTTGTCGCCCGCGAAGAACAGGTACATGTTCTGGCTGTCGCCGATGAGCGTCTGGTCGATGGGGCCGGTGCCCGAGCCGCTGATACTGCCCGAGAAGAGCACCTGCTGCGCCGACCAGCCGTTCGGGTTGGTCGGATCGCTCGACGTGCGGTAGGAGAAGGCGGTCCCGCCCCACTGGTAGGCGAGCACCCAGATGTTCCTCGGGGCGAAGTAGAACAACGTGGGCGCGACGGTCGAGTTCGTCATCGTGTTCTGGCTGGCCGAGGCCATCTCCGACCAGTTGGTGAACAGGCCGAAGTTCATCGAGCCCCACCGGGTGCCGGTGTCGTGCGTGGTGGCGTAGACGAGGTGCCTGCCGTTGTAGGGGGCGACGGTGAAGTCCTTGAGCGAGACCCATCCCGACTTCGGCTGCGCCAGCGGGCCCGTCGAGCTCCAGCGGTAGGTCGACGGGAGCTCGCAGGTGCCGGGGTTGCCGCCGCCGCCGACCTGGACGAGCTGCCACTGCTGGTTGTTGCCGCCCCAGTCGTCGTACTGCACGATGTTGGCGTTGTCGGCGGTGGAGGCGCCCTGCACTTCCAGGGCCTTGTTGCTGTGGCGGGAGATGAGCCTGACGTGGCCGCCGGAGCTGTCGGCCAGGCGCCACTGCTGGTTGGCGCCGTTGTGGTCGGCCCACTGGACGATCGCGGCGCCGTTGGCGGTGGAGAGGTTGTAGACGTCGAGGACCTTGCCGGAATGGCGTGACTTGAGGCGGTAGTAGCCCCCGCCGGAGTCGACGAACTGCCATTGCTGCTGGTTGCCGTTGTTGCGTGTCCACTGGGTGATCCGGCCGCCGTCGGCCGTGGAGAGGTTGTAGACGTCCAGGGCCTTGCCGCTGTTGCGGTTGATCAGGACGTACCAGGCGTTGGTGTCGACGGTCGCCGCCTCAGCACGCGGGGCGATGAGGAAAGCGGCGATGAGCAGCGATGACGCCAGTACGGCAAGCGTTCGCCGGAGGCGGCTGGGGAATGTTAGCGTTAACAATCAAACGTCCAATCCTTCGGCCGATACGTTGTCGCGGAGTACATCTGACGCTCTTGCCGCCGTCAACGAGGCGTCGTGCTCGCCGACGCGGGCCTGGCTTCCGTCACGCTCCCCGGCCTGGCTGTTCGCTCCGGGGAAGATCGTGCCTCGTGGCCCGTGAATGTGAAAATTTCACAGAAGTTACCTGTTGGCAACCGTAGATTTCGGGCCGAATCTCGCTAACTTCCCGAATGGTCACAGAAGGTAGACTCCCGCTGTGACGTCCGAAGCGTTGACCCTCGCTCAACTGGCCGCGCTGGCGGGGGTCTCCGTGGCCACCGTCTCCAAGGTGGTCAACGGCAGGTCGGAGGTGGGATCCGAGACGAGGGCACTGGTCGAGGGCCTCATCCAGGAACACGGATTCCGCCGGCAACGGCGACGCATCAAACCGGCGGGCCTCATCGAGGTCGTCTTCCACGAACTGGCCGGCGACTACCCGATAGAGATCGTCAAGGGAGTCCAGTCGGTCGCCGGACGTCATGGGCTGAGCGTGGTGATCTCCGAGCTGGGCGGCCGGCACGTGCCGGGGCACCAGTGGATCGAGGGCGTGCTGAGCCGCCGCCCCGCCGGGGTCATCACGGTGTTCTCCGGCCCGACCGAGGAACAGCGGGTCCGGCTCGACAGCCGCGAGATCCCCCTGGTCGTGCTCGACCCCGCCGGGGACCCGGGCCGGGGGGTGCCTTCGGTCGGGGCCACGAACTGGAGCGGAGGGCTGGACGCCACACGCCACCTGCTCGAACTGGGCCACCGCCGGATCGCCATGATCACCGGAGCCGAGTTCGCGGTCGCCAGCCGGGCGCGACTCGACGGGTACCGGGCCGCCCTCGACGCGGCCGGGGTGCCGATCGACCAGGACCTGATCCGCCACGGGACGTTCCAGATCACCGACGGCATCGTCCACACCCGCCGGCTGATGGAGTTGCGGGATCCGCCCACCGCGATCTTCGCGGCCAACGACGGTCAGGCCATCGGCGTCTACCACGCCGCCCACGAGCTGGGACTGCGCATCCCCAAGGACCTCAGCGTGGTCGGATTCGACGACATGCCCGCCTGGCGGTGGGCCATCCCGCCGCTCACCACCGTGCGCCAGCCCCTGGTGCAGATGGGCGCGACGGCGGCCTCCATGCTCGTCGCCCTGGCCGAGGACGAGCCGCTCATGCAGAGACGGGTCGAGCTCGGCACCGAGCTGGTGATCCGGGACAGCACGGCGCCCTTCCGGGCGCGGAACAACAGGCAGGCGGATCCCGAGTGAGATCTCCCGACGGCCGCCGGGTGCGAACCTTCCTCCCCGGCGACGAGAAAGCCCTGGTCGAGGCATGGAACCGGAGCATGCCCGCCGACCCCGTCACCCCCCGGTGGTGGCGCGACAAGGTGCTGCTCGACCCCAACTTCGACCCCGGCGGCCTGATCGTGGCCGAAGACGCGGGCCGGGTGGCGGGCTGCGCCTACGCGATCAGGCGGCTGACACCCCTGGCGCCGGGGCTGGACCTGGAGCCGGAGACCGGATGGATCCCGTTCCTCTTCGTGACGCCCGAGGCCCGGGGGAGCGGGCTCGGCGGACGGCTGCTCGATGCGGCGCTGGAGTTCCTCGGCGATCGGCGGCGGGTCGACTTCGCCTGCTACACGCCCCACTACCTGCTGCCGGGCGTCGACCCGGAGCTCTATCCGGCGGCGGGCGCGCTGCTGCGGGGGCGGGGGTTCGAGAAGGTGACGACGGCGGTGGCGATGGACCGCGGCCTGGCTGCCTACGCGCCGCCCGCGACGGACCTGCCGTCCGGGTACGAGGTCCGCGAGCCGGTGGACGGGGAGTTGCCCGAGCTGGTGCGGTTCGCGGCGGGGTTCAATCCGGACTGGGGCGAGGCGATCAGGAAATTTCGGGATAACGGGCGGCTGCTCATCGCGAGAAGCGACCGCATCGTCGGGTTCACCGCCTATGGCGCCTACGAGGGACCCGCCGAGCGGTTCGGGCCGTTCGGCGTCGACCCGGAGGAGCGTGGCGCCGGGCTCGGCAAGGTCCTCCTGCACCGGACCCTGGCCAGGATGCGCGCCGAAGGCCTGCACACCGCCTGGTTCCTGTGGACGGGGCAGGACACGCCCGCCTACCACCTCTACCTCAAAGCGGGCTTTCACGTCACCCGCACGTTCGACGTCATGCGCCTGCGCCACCACTCCAGCCGGTGAGTGGAGCTCAGCAACTGCAGGTGCAGCCGGTGCAGCACCTTGCTGTTGTGCGTGTTGACCACCAGTTCCTCGGCGTCGGCCAGCCAGGCGATCATGCGGCCGTGGCAGGTCGAGCAGGGGCAGGTCAGCGCGCGCAGCTTCTTGAGCCGCTCGACCGGCCAGAACTCCATCACCGACGGCACGAACGCGCTGCGCGCCCCGCCGCGCCGCCAGCCGCCGCGCACCTCGTGCGGCTCCGGATACAAATGGCGCAGCACCTCGCGCACCCCGATCGCCGACCACGGCGCACCGCACGCCAGCGCGCCCAAGGCGGCTACCCCGGCCGAGAGCAGGGGCAGCGGCAACGGCTCGAACGCGGGGCCGTCCTCGACGACGAGCGCCACCGGCCCGCCGTACGCGGCGATCGAGGCCAGCAGCACCGCGCGGTCCTCCCGCACCCAGCGGGCGTGCACGGGCAGCACCGCGATCACGTCGTCCCACTGGCCGGCCTGCTCCAGCGTGGAACGTATGGCGTCGCCGTCGCCCGCGCCGATGTATCCCGAATCGGTGAGGATCTCCGTCGCTCCCGCCTCGACCTGGTCGGCGATCCAGTGCGGCGAGAGCCGTACGGTGCCGCGCAGGCGGGCCGAGCCCGCATAGCGGCGGCGGTCGGCCAGCACGGGACCGTCGTAGCCGTGACGGCGCACCATGCGCACCGCGTCGTGCGAGGCCTGGCCGGTGAAGACCAGCCCGGCGTGCGGGTGCCCGGCCAGGACGGCGGCGTCGTAGACGTCGCGGGCGCTGACCTGGATCAGCAGGCGCTCGTGGAGGTCCATGGCAGTCCCCAAGCCGGGGTGATATCCCGGAAATTACCCGGAACGTCAGGAGTTGAAAGCCCCCGATCAGCGTCCGTAGAAGGCCGAGAGCGCCTTGGCGTGCTGCCGCATCAGGTCGCGCAGCTCGGCGGGCTCCAGCACCTCCACGTCCATGCCCAGCCGCAGGAACTCGCTGCACGCGTGCTCCGCGCCCTCGATCGGCAGCGCCGCGGTCACCCAGCCGTCGGCGTCGGGCGCCGAGGCGCTCTCCCGCGCCGCCGCGACCACACCCGGCGTCATCATGTCGCCCAGCCGCTCCAGCCCGCGCGGCGACAGCCGTACCGTGGCCTGCCCCTGGCGCAGCCGCTCCTCGAACTCCCTGAGGTAGCCGAGCCAGTAGTCGGCCAGCACGAAGCCGGCGGGCCGCTCGAAGCCCTCGTCGAGCGCGTGCAGCTCCTGGATCTGCCAGACCCGGTAGGTGCGCACCTGCTCGCCGCTGCGGGCGACCACGTACCAGCGGCCCGCCTTGACGACCAGCCCGTACGGCTCCAGCCGCCGGTTGACCAGGTGGGGCGGCGCCCAGCGGCGATAGCGCACCTCGATCGCGCGCTGGTTCCACACCGCCTCCGCCACGGCCGGCAGGAACGGCAGCTCGTCGCGCTCGCGATACCAGCCGGGCGCGTCGAGATGGAACCGTTCCTGGATGCGCTCGGCCCGGTCGCGCAGCTCCAGCGGCAGCGCCGCCTTGAGCTTGAGCTGGGCGGCGGCGACCACGCTGCCCAGGCCCAGCTCGGCGGCGGGTCCCGGCAGCCCGGCGAGGAACATCGACTCCGCCTCGTCGGCCGTCAGCCCGGTCAGCCGGGTGCGGTAGCCCTCCAGGAGCTGGTAGCCGCCCGACGGCCCGGCATCGCCGTACAGCGGGACCCCGGCGGCGTGCAGCGACTCGACGTCGCGGTAGATGGTGCGGACCGAGACCTCGAGCCGCTCGGCCAGTTCCCTGGCGGTCATGCGGCCGCGGGTCTGCAGCAGGAGCAGGATCGACAGCAGTCGGGAAGCGCGCATATCACTGACAATAGATGGCAGTGACCCGCGCATACGGTCCTGCCATGAGTGACTTCGACTTCCTCGCCGGCACGTGGGACGTGCACAACCGCTATCTCCTCAAGCGCCTGGCCGGCTGCGACGACTGGGAGGAGTTCCCCGGGCGCTCGGTGGCCAGCAGGCACTTCGACGGCAACGCCAGCTTCGACGAGGTGCACTTCCCGACCCGCGGATACAACGGCCTGACCGTGCGCTTCCGCGACCCGGAGACCGGGCTGTGGTCGATCTACTGGGCCTCGAGCCTCAACGGCTCGCTCGACCCGATCCCGGTCGTCGGCCGCTGGGAGGGCGACGTCGGGACGTTCTACTCCGACGAGGTCTGGGAGGGCACGCCGATCCGCTGCCGCTTCGTCTGGACGCGGGTCGACGACACGCACGCCCGCTGGGAGCAGGCCTTCTCGACCGACGGCGAGCAGACCTGGGAGACCAACTGGGTGATGGAGTTCACCCGGGTCTAGCCTCCGGTGGACCAGAGCACGATGGCGATGGCCGCCGCGGCCACCACCGCCAGCAGCACGCTGGCCACGACCACCCACCACCAGGCCGAGCGCGGGGGCTTGGCCTCGACGTGGGCCACGTCGGGGAACAGGTCGGGGGTGTACGGCAGGCGAACCGTCTGGGGCGGCTCGGGAGGTTGCGCGGGCTGCCCGGGCGTGGGCCTGCGGTACCTGATCGTCTGATCGTGCTCTTCGCTCATGACTTTTACCAATATATCGCGCCAACCGGCTCAGTGGCCGGGATAGCCGGGCGGTGGAGGCTGCTGCTGGTAGTAGGGCTGCTGGGGCGGAAAGGGCTGCTGGGGAGCGGCGGCTGGGCGCCGCATGACGACCCCGGCCACCAGCAGCCCCAGCCCGGTCACCCAGAACAGTAGGTGGAGAACCGAGAAGATCATCGCTGCCGTCATGATGCTGCCCAGGTCGCGGGCGAACTCCGGGAGGAGGAACGCCTGCACGACGCTGACGATCACGTCGAGCAGGAACACCAGGCAGCCGAACATGCCCACGAGGGCGGCCCGGCCATGGTTGCGGCGAGCCATGGCCGTCAGGACCACTCCCACGATGAGGATGATGACCTGTAGCACCCACAGGATCGCGTTGATGCCAAATGTCGCGAAACTCATGGGCCGAAACCCTACGGCATTTATACGAGACCGCGGAGATATGCGAGTGATGGCATGAAGAAATACTCTCCGCCCATCATTGTCACGGTCTGCGGAACTTGACGCATGGCAGGGGTACGGTCGGGCCTGTTCCACGCCTTCGGGAGCACGACCTTGATCTCGCGGTCTCCCTGGCCGATCACCGGGTCGTGACCGGTGCCCTCCACCTGGAAGTTCGGCTCGTTGGCCCAGCTGCGCTGGGTGAACTCGAACTGGCCGAACCGGCCGTCGGCGGTGTCGGCGACGCGGGAGTTGAAGGCCATGAACAGCAGGCCCACCCCGGCGCTGGGACGGGTGTGCGGTTCCGCGTCGTCCCACGGCACGTCGGTCCGCTCGCCGTACGTCTGGCCACGCCTGGCCATGATGACCTCGCGGCCGAACGAGCGGGGGTTGGTCTTGCGGACGTGCCCGCTGAACGGGCACCGGTCCCCGTTGTCGTCGCCGTCGTAGGTGAAGTCGTTGGCGACCGGGCCGCCGCCGGCCTTCTCCTTGCTGGTTATCGGGGTGCCGTCGCGGAAGCGCCCGACCAGCAGCGCCCCCGCCCTGGCCCGCTCCCTGCCCTGCAGGCCCAGGTCGTCGGCGAGGTCCTCCTCGATCTGGCGGAAGGCCCTGACGTTCTGCTCCAGCTTGCGGAAGACGAAATAGCTGCCGAAGTGGCGGCTCGGGTCGGGCGCGAACGGGTCGGCCACCAGCACGTTGCCGAGCGGGAAGAAGGGGTCCCAGTTCTTGCGCGGCTCGCGCTCCACCTCGTCGGCCAGGAACAACGGCTGGCTGCGGCCGTCGACGTAGCCGAAGTGCTCGATGCCGTCGCCCGCGGGGTTGCGCATGCCGGTGCCGCTCTCCTCGCCCAGCACCCGGGCCGACTCGGGCAGGTCGCGCACGAACTCCAGGCGCAGCCGCTCCACCGGCTCGGGATCGGCGTCGCCGATCAGGATGATCGCGTGGATCTCCCGCTGGTAGGCGGCTTCCCACTGCTCCACCGGCGGGTCGCCGACCTCGGCGATGCGGCGCTTCATGCCGTCCTTGAAGGCGGCGTCGCCGAACCTTCGGATGTCGGCGACCGAGTGGCCCAGGTCGCGGTAGCCCGCGCGGCTGATCCCGATGCCCACGTACGGCGTGCCGATGCGCCCGGTCCTGCCGAACTCCCTGACCTCCTCCAGGTGCTTGCGGGCGGACTTCACATGGGTGAGGGCGATCTCGCGCAGATACCGTTTGCCCTCCGCGGCGTCGTTGAAGCGCAGGATCAGGATCGCCAGGTGCTCGCGGACATGGGCGCGCAGGATGTTGGGCTGCAGGTTGTCGAGCATCGCCTTGGTGTCGGCATCCAGGCTCGCCGAGTCCCAGGCCAGTGGCCTGAGGTTGGACAGGTTGACAGGCATACGCCTCGTCCTTTCCCCGTAAATTTCGCGATTTTTCGGGCCCCCACCCGTTTTGTCTTTCGCGGCAGCGATGTTACGCCGCTATATGTGACAAAAGCGCGTGTTTTCAGGGTGAGACTTCGGCGCGCGTCCAAAAGTTGTCAGTGCACGGGGGTAGTTTCTTCACCGTCATGAATGCCGCACTCATCGGCAGGGACCACCCGTCGGCCCTGCTTCACGCCGAGATCTCCCGGTCGATGTCCAGCCACGGCGGGCTCGTGCTGGTCGCCGGCGAAGCGGGCATCGGCAAGACCACCCTGGTCACCCACGCCGTGGGCCTGGCCAGGGCCCAGGGCGCGCTGGTGCTCAGCGGCTCCTGCTGGGATTCCGACTCCGCGCCCGGCTACTGGCCGTGGGTGCAGGTCATGCGCGCCCTGCGGCGCAGCCCCGAGTGGTCGCAGGCCGAGCAGGCGACCGGCAGCAGGCTGGCGGGCCTGCTGGGCGACCAGTCGTCCGACGCCTTCCAGCTCTACGACTCGGTGACCACCGCGCTGGTCTCGGCCTCGCAGACCAGGCCCGTCATCGTCGTCCTCGACGACCTGCACTGGGCCGACCCCGCCTCCGTCCGGCTGCTCGAGTTCGCCGCCCAGCACACCTGGTTCGAGCGGCTCCTGCTCGTCGGCACCTACCGCGACGCCGAGGTCGAGCCCGGTGTCCACCCCCTCCAGCCCCTGCTCGCCAAGGCCTCGGTCATCCCGCTCACGGGCCTCGACGCCGAGTCGGTGGGCGAGCTGATGGCCCGCGTCGCCGGGCGCGCGCCGTCGGAGCCGCTCGTCGCCGAGGTGCACGCCCGCACCGGCGGCAATCCCTTCTTCGTCGAGCAGATCGCCCGGCTCTGGCAGGGCAGCGGTTCCGTCTCGGCCAGCGCCCCCGGCATCCGCGACGCCGTCCACCGGCGCATCGACCTGCTACCCGCCCCCGTCTCCGCCCTGCTGGGCCGCGCTTGCGTGCTCGGGCGGCAGTTCCACCGCCAGGTACTCGCCGCCCTCGCCGAGGAGCCGGTGGCCCACGTCGACCGGCTGCTCGACCAGGCCGTCGCGGCGCGGCTCGTCGTCGTGCTGGGCGACGGGCTCTTCTCCTTCGTCCACGACCTGGTGCGCGAGACGCTCTACGCCGGCCTGGCGGCGAGCGCCCAGCAGCTCCACGCGGCGGTCGTCGCCGCCGTCGAGCGGCAGCCCGAGCTCCGCGACCACCTGCGAAGCTCCGACCTGGCCGGCCACGCCCACCTCGCCGGCGACCACGTCGACCCGGAGCGCGCCGTCGAGCTCCTGCTCGAAGCCGCCGGCCACGCCGACCTGCGGCTCGCCGTCGAGGAGTCCATCACCCACCACCGGCGGGCGCTCGAAGCGGCCACCGCGCTCCCCCCGGCCCGCCAGGCCCAGATCGCCCTCGACCTGGCCAACCAGCTCTGGCACACCCGCGACCACGACGGCGCCACGGTGCTCTACACGCGCGCCCTGGCCATCGCCCGCGACATCGACGACCCCATCCCGCTGGCCAGGGTCGCACTGGGCGCTCGCCGCGGCCCCTACAGCGGCGAGAGCGGGCAGGAGCTGCTGCGCGAGGCCTACGTCAGGCTCGTGGGCAGCGAGCCCGCCTCGACCGAGGGCCTGGCCCAAGACCTGGCCATCCAGCTGGCGCTCAGCGCCCGCGAGAGCGACGACGTCGAAGCCCTCGTCGCCGGGTTGTGGAGCCTGCACGACAGCATCTGGGCGCCCGGCACCGCCCAGGAACGCGTCGAGCTGACCGACGAGCTGCTGCGGCTGTTCCGCCGCACCGGCAACGTCGAGGGCGAGCACTTCGCCGCCGCCCTGCGCTGGGTCGCCCACCTGGAGCTGGGCGAATCCGTCTTCCTCGAGCGCTTCGGCGACTACCTCGCCGCCGGTTCCCGCAGCAGCCATCCCCTCGTGACCTTCAGCACCCGGCTCGACCAGGCCATCGTCGACTGCCTCATGGGCCGCTTCGACGCGTGCGCGGCCCTCGTCGAGGAGCTGCACGGGTCGGAGGAGGCCATGCTCGACGAACGCTGCGGGCACATGATCGGACACCTCGAATGGGCGGCGCTCCTGCTCCAGGGCCGTCCCGGCGAGGTCGGCGACCTGCATCGGCGCATGCGCGACTCCACGCATCCGTGCCCCGTGCTGATCGAGGCGCTCACGGCGCTGCGCCTGGGCGACGTCGACGCCGCCCTGCGGCTGCTCGCCGAGGCCACCACGCGCGGCGAGCGGCGGGTGCGATCGGCCGAGCCGCTGTGGATCAGGTTCCAGGCCGAGCTCGCCGCCACCACCGGCGATCCCGAGCTGTGCGCCGCCGCCCGCGCGTGGATCGCGCCGCACCGGGGGCGATGGGCGGTCTCGCTCTACGGGTGGGACGTCAGCGGGCCGTTCGACTACTGGGCGGCGCTCGTCGAGGCGGCCGAGTCGCGGTGGGAGGAGGCGGTCGCGGCGTTCACCGCGGCCCGCGAGAGCGCCGTCCGGCTCGGCGCGCGCCCGTGGGCGGTGCTTGCGGGAGCAGGGCTGGGGGAGGCGCTGCTCGCCTCGGGCGGGGCGGGGGCGCTCGACGTGCTGGGCTCGGTGGAGCGTGAGGCCTCGGCGCTGGGAATGGAGCAGGTGGCGCAGCGGGCACGGTCGCTGGCGCAGGAATCGGCCACGGGCCGGGAGGGCACGGCGGCCTCGGGCTCGGCCTCGGGCGGTGCGGCCTCGGGCTCGGCCTCGGCCCCGGCCTCGGGCTCGGCGGTGCCCGAGACGGCGGCTTTCGGTACGGCGGTGCCCAGGGAGCCGGTGGTCGCCCTTGGATCCACACGCGTCGAGGGGGAGTTCACCCGCCAGGGCACCGTCTGGCGGCTGGCGTACGGCGGGCGGGTGGCGCACCTGCCCGACGCCAAGGGCCTGCGCGACCTCCACCTCCTGCTCGCCGCCCCCGGCCGCGACCTGCCGGCCGTCACCCTCCTGGCCCCCGAGGGCGGCGACCTGGTCGTGGCGGCCAGGAGCCTCGGCGGCGACGACCTGCTCGACGACGAGGCCAGGACCCGCTACCGCCGCCACCTGGAGAGCCTCGACGACGAGATCGACCGCGCCGTGGAGCGCGGCGACGACGACCGCGCCGCCGCCCTCGACCGCGAGCGGCAGGCGCTGCTCGACCAGCTGCGTTCGGCGGCGGGCCTCGACGGCAGGAGCCGGCGCCTGGGCGACGAGGCGGAGCGGGCACGGAAGACCGTCACCGCCCGCATCCGCGACGTGCTCAGAAAGCTCGACTCCGCCCATCCCGAGCTGGCCGCGCACCTGCGCGAGGCCGTCTCGACCGGCTCCACCTGCCGTTACCAGCCGGCGGAGCCGGTGCGCTGGGTCCTGTGAGCCGCTACTTGCGGTTGTAGAGCCGCATCGTCAGGGTGCCGAACACCACTATGAGCGCCACCCCCGCCACCAGCACCCACATCAGCTCCGAGGTCGCCGGCGTGCCCGCCATGAGGGCGCGCACCGCGGAGACGACGTGGCTGACCGGGTTGATCTCGACGAAGGCCCGCAGCAGGCTCGGCATGGTCTCGGGCTTGACGTAGACGTTGCTGAGGAAGGTCAGCGGGAAGATCACCATCATGCTCACCCCCATGACCGACTTCTCGCTGCGGAGCATGAGCCCGAACATGGTCCAGATCCACGAGAAGGCGAAGGAGAAGGCGACCAGCACGGCGATGGCGGCGGCGACGCCGACGAATCCGCCGGCGGGGCGGTAGCCGAGCACCAGGCCGACGAGCAGGATGACGATCGAGGCCAGCGTGTAGCGCACGGCGTCGCCGAGCAGGTAGCCCACCATCGGGGCGGGACGCCAGATGGGCAGGGTGCGGAACCTGTCGAAGATGCCGCGTTCGATGTCCTTGTTCACCTCGATGCCGGTGTACATCGTGATCATGACGACGCTGGAGACCATGATGCCCGGCAGGAAGAACTGCAGATAATCGCCGGGGGAGCCGGCCAGGGCGCCGCCGAACAGGTACGTGAACATCAGCGTCATCATGATCGGGAAGGCGGTGACGTCGAAGAGCTGCTCGGGCACGTGCTTGATCTTGAGCATGGCGCGCCAGCCGAAGGTCGCCGACGCCGACAGGGCTCCGGGCCGCGGCGGGCGGGACTCGCGTGACAGGACGGCGCCCAGGGTCTCGGCGACGGGGCTGTAGGTCTCTGGGGCGGACGTGGTGGTGGTCATGGTGTTCTCCAAGAGGTCCGGATCAGGTGAGGGCGAGGAAGACTTCGTCGAGACTGGGCTGGCCGAGGGAGAAGTCGTCGACGACGATCCCCGCGGCCGCCAGCTCGGACAGGGCGCGGGCGGCCTGCTCGGCGGCGACGGCCTCCTGGCCGGCGGTGAGGCGGGCGGTGAGCGCGACGGGGTCGGCCTCCAGCACGACCGTGGTCGCCAGGGCGGAGGCGAGCACCTTCTCGGCCTGCTCGCGTTGGCGGGCCTCGCGCAGCCGTACGTGGACGGAACCGGAGCCGATCGAGCTCTTCAGCTCGCCGGGCGTGCCCTCGGCGATGAGCTTGCCGTGGTCGATGACGGCGATGCGGCTCGCGAGGTGGTCGGCCTCGTCCAGATACTGCGTGGTCAGCAGGACGGTGGTGCCGTGGGCGACGACGATGCGCACGATGTCCCAGACCTGGGAGCGGGCACGCGGGTCGAGGCCGGTGGTGGGCTCGTCGAGGAAGAGCAGGTCGGGGGTGTTGAGGATCGACGCCGCGATGTCGACGCGGCGGCGCATGCCGCCCGAGTAGTTCTTGACCTGCCGTCCCGCCGCCTCGGTCAGGCCGAAGGCGTCGAGCAGCTGTTCCGCGCGGGCGCGGGCGGCGGCCTTGTTGTGGCCGAGCAGGCGGCCGAGCAGGATGAGGTTCTCCGCGCCCGTCATGTCCTCGTCGACCGAGGCGTACTGCCCGGTCAGGCTCACCCTGCCGCGCACCGCGTCGGCCTCGCGGACCACGTCGTGGCCGAACACGCGGGCCTGGCCGCCGTCGGGCCGCAGCAGGGTGGCGAGCATGCGGACGGCGGTGGTCTTGCCCGCGCCGTTCGGGCCCAGCACGCCGTAGACGGTGCCGGCCGGGACGGCCAGGTCCAGGTCGTCCACGGCTCGGTTGTCGCCGAAGGTCTTCACCAGGCCGGATGTCTCAATGGCCAAGGTCGTCATGGTGTTCCTCTCAGTTCTCGGGCGTCGCGCAGCGCGAGGCCCCACCAGGTGAGGTGGTCGAGCAGGGTGTCGAGGGCGACCAGGTCGGCGTCGCCGGGGCCGCCCCGCAGCAGGTCGATGCCGACGGCGTCGCGCATGGTCACCGTGTGCAGCCCGGCGAAGACGCCCCTGAGCTGCTCGACGGCGTACAGGCCGGTCGACGCGCAGCCGTACGACACGAAACCGACCGGTTTGGCGTGCCACTCGTCGTAGGCGAAGTCGATCGCCTGCTTGAGCGCGGCCGGGAAGCTCCTGTTGTATTCGGGCGTGACGACGACGAACGCCTCCGCCACGGCGAGGCGGCCGGTGAGGGCCGTCATCGCGGGCGTCGGCGAGCGGGGATGCCGTTCGGGGAAGCTGTAGGCGGCCAGGTCGACCAGGTCGACGTCGAGCGTGGAGCGTCCGGTGGCGTGCGTGGCGCACCAGGTGGCCACGCCTTCCCCGGCGCGGCCCTCCCGGGTGCTGCCGATGATCACGGCCGTTCGCAGGCTCTTCACGTCTGGAAGGCGCGAGACGGGCGCTAGATCGGCTCTAGCGGGCTTCCAGCGTGCGGAGATGGGCGAGGGCCGCGTCGAGCGCGTCTTCGGCGAAGACGCGGATGCCGTGCGACTCCAGCAGGGCGGTCGTCACGCCGTGGCCGGGCACCTTGGTTCCGGTGAAGTCACCGGAGTGGACGACGAGCGAGCCGCACGACGGGCTGCCCTCCTTCAGGATCGCCATGCGGATGCCCTGCGACCTGGCCAGCTCCAGCGCCTGCCGCGCTCCTGACAGGAAGGCGGCGGTCACGTCGCCGCCCCCGGCGGTCATGACGCGCGCCTCACCGGCCAGGACGGCGGAGCCGTCGCCTCCGACGATCTCGGCGGCGGGGCGGGGGATCGCCAGCCCGCCCTCCACCTCGGGGCAGAACGGCACCAGCCGCCCTTCCTCGCGCCAGGTCGCCAGCAAGGAGGACGTGCTGGTCTTGGCGGCGCCGTCAAAGCGGACACGCCGCCCCATCAGGCACGCACTCACCAGGATCCGCTCCATGGTCCAAGGCTACGGGCAGGACTCGGAGCGCTGGGCGAGGGCGCCGGGCGGTAGCCTTCTGGCATGCTCCAACCCCTCGCGACCGGTGTGATCGTGGCCGCCCTGCTGCTGGCCCTGGCGAGCCTGATCGTGGCCATCCGCAACCGGGCGATGGGCATGGTCCTGCTGGTCGGCTTCGCCGTACTGGAAGTGGCTCTGCTGGTGCAGGCGGGCGTCACGATCGCCGCCGCCGTCGGCGGCGAGGGCCCGGCGGAGAAGGCGACGCTCTACGGCTATCTGGCCGGCACGGCGCTCATCCCGCCCGCCGGCGTCTTCCTGGCGCTCGCCGAGCGCACCCGGTGGGGTTCGGCCATCCTCGTCGTCGCGGGCTTCGCGGTCGCGGTGATGACCGGCAGGCTCCTGCAGATCTGGGCGGGTCACGCGTGATCGATCAGAACGACGACACCAAGGGCGGGCGCGTCATCGGGACGGGCGCCGGACGCGCGCTCGTCGCCGTCTACGGGCTGTTCGCGCTGGCCGCGGGCGCGCGGGCGACGGTGCAGATCCTCACGAGGTTCGACGAGGCGCCGCTGGCGTACTCCCTGTCGGCCTTCGCCGCCGCCGTCTACGTGCTGCTGACCGTCGCGCTGGCGATGGGCAGGCGCGGGCTGGCGCTGTGGGCGCTGGGCATCGAGCTGGCCGGGGTGCTGGTGATCGGTACGGCCAGCGTCATCGATGCCGCGGCCTTCCCCGACGAAACCGTTTGGTCGGTTTATGGAAAGGGATACCTGTTCATCCCCTTGATCCTTCCGTTGGTGGGTCTGTACTGGTTGCTACGTCGGCGTTAAGCCCGCGCCCCCGAGGGCAGGGGGCGGTCATGAGCACCATCGAACACTCCGTAGATGTAAACGTCCCAGTGCGGACGGCCTACAACCAGTGGACGCAGTTCGAGAGCTTCCCCGAGTTCATGGAGGGCGTGGAGTCGGTCAAGCAGCTCACCGACACGCGCACCCAATGGGTTGCGGAGATCGCGGGCGTCCGCCGCGAGTTCGAGGCCGAGATCACCGAGCAGCACCCCGACGAGCGCGTCGCCTGGCGCACGACGGACCGGCCCCACCAGGCCGGCGTCGTCACCTTCCACCGGCTCGACGACAACTCCACGCGCGTCACGCTCCAGATGGAGTACGACCCCGAGGGGTTCGTCGAGACCGCGGGCGACTGGCTGCAGCTCGTGCGGATGCGTGTCCGCAACGACATGGAGCGCTTCCAGCGCTTCATCGAGTCCCGTGGCAGCGAGACGGGAGCCTGGCGCGGCGACGTGCCGGGCAAGCAGCACCAGCCGGGGTCCACCTACGGCACGGGCGACGAACCGATGCCTCCTGGCACCATCGGTGGCGACAACCTGCCGCCTTCGCCCGATCTGCCTCCTCCGGGCCCGGGTCCGGTGGGGCGGGATGACTTCCCCCCGCCCACCCGTCCGATCTGACGGGACGCCGAAGCCCCCTTCCGGTCTCCGGGAGGGGGCTTCGTCATGTGAGCCAGGAATAAACCCCCATTACGGTCCTGTTACTCTATTCATCGAATCATGGGATGAATGGAGGTCTTTTCGGCATGAGCGTCGCCACCGAAACCAGGGTGAGAAGCGGTTCCGGATCGCTGGCCTGGCTGCTCGTGCTGGGGATCATCCTGGCAGCCCTGAACCTGCGCACCGCCGTCACCAGCGTCGGCCCGCTGCTCGACCAGCTGGCCGCCGGCCTCGGCATGTCGAGCGTCGGGACCGGGCTGCTGACCACCCTGCCCGTCCTGGCCTTCGCCTTCGTCGGCGCGGCCACCCCGTCGCTCGCGCGCCGATTCGGCGAGCACCGCCTGCTGCTGTCGGCCCTCGTGCTGCTCGGCGCCGGCCTGCTCGTGCGCGCCATGGTGGGCAACGCCCCGGTCTTCCTGCTCAGCAGCGCCGTGGCCCTCTCCGGCGGCGCGATCGGCAACGTGCTCATCCCCACGCTGATCAAGCGCCACTTCCCCGGCCGCGCTGGTGTCATGACCACCGTCTACACCACCGCGCTGGCCGTCGGCACCATGCTCGCCGCCGCCGCGACCGTGCCCATCGAGCGGGCCGCGGGAGGCGACTGGCACATCGCCCTGGGCGTGTGGGCCGTGCTGGCCGTGATCGCCGCCATCCCGTGGTTCGCCCTGGTCCGCCGCCCCCGCGCCGAGGTCGCCGCGCCCAGCGCCGTCGGCGGCGGGCTGCGCGCCCTGCTCGGCAGCAAGCTCGCCTGGTCGGTCGCCGTCTACTTCGGCACCCAGTCGATGATCGCCTACATCATGTTCGGCTGGCTGCCCACCATCCTCACCGACGCCGGATACACCACCTCCCAGGCCGGCCTGGTGCTCGGCGTCTTCACCGCCCTCAGCATCCCGATCTCGCTGGTGATCCCCGCGCTGGCCACCCGCTTCAACGACCAGCGGCCCGTCATCGTCGGCCTGGTCGCCTTCTACGTGATCGGCTTCGCCGGGCTCTGGATCGCGCCGTCGTGGATCTGGACGATCTTCATCGGCGTCGGCATGGGATCCTTCCCGCTGGCGCTGACCATGCTCGCGCTGCGCACCCGCACCGCCGAGCACACCGCCGCCCTGTCGGCCTTCGGCCAGAGCGCCGGCTACCTCATCGCCGGCTTCGGCCCGCTCGTCGTCGGCCTCATCTACAAGGCCACCGGCGGCTGGTCGGTGCCC
Source organism: Nonomuraea sp. NPDC050663 (assembly GCF_044456985.1). Classification (NCBI taxonomy): domain Bacteria; kingdom Bacillati; phylum Actinomycetota; class Actinomycetes; order Streptosporangiales; family Streptosporangiaceae; genus Nonomuraea; species Nonomuraea sp. NPDC050663. Next base: position 204,702 of record NZ_JBITGL010000013.1, on the reverse strand, counting down.
TATCTGATGATCTTCGCCGTCCTCGCGATCCAGCTGGTGACCGGCCTCTACGCGGGTCGTAACCGGTTCCTCGAGGACGAGCCTGCGAAGATTTCCGTATGAAGTCCACATCTGTCACCTTCCCCGACGGGGCGTTGACCGGCCGCTCACAGGTCGTCGGAACCGTCCCGGTAGGGCAGGCCTACGGGGTCGTGGTCGCCGAGACGCCCTTCCACCCGCTCGACCACACCTGGGCCGACCAGCCCGCCGACCGCGGCACCCTCGACGGGCGCACGCTTTCCGACTGCCTCACGGGGGCGCAGTCGGACGGCGGCATCCTCCTCGGATCCGACATCCCGGTACGGCGGGGCAGCGACGGATGGGAGTGGCTCGTCGTCCACGTCATCGACGCACCCATCGAGGAAGGCCGCGAGGTCGAACTCGAGGTCGACGGCGACTACCGCGCCGCCCTGTCCGCCGGGCACACCGGCTGCCACCTCGCCGCGCTCGCGCTCAACATGGCGCTGGCCTCGCAGTGGCGCAAGGAGACCGCCCACGACGCGCTCGGCCACCCCGACTTCGACCAGCAGGCCATCACCTCGTCGTCGATCGTCGAACACGGCGCCGTCGACGTCTACCGGCTGGGCAAGTCACTGCGCAAGAAGGGCTTCACCGCCGAAGGACTCGACCTGGCCGCCGCCGAGCAGGAGGTCAACGCCGTCCTCGCCCGCTGGGTCGCCGCCGACGCGCCGGTCTGGGTCGACGTGCCAGGCCCCGAACTGACCGCCCGCCGTACCTGGCACTGCGCCCTGCCCGACGGCGAGGCCTGGATCCCGTGCGGCGGCACCCACGTCACCCGCACCTCCGCCCTCGGCCCGCTGGCCGTCACCCTCGAACTGGGCGACGACTACCTGAGGATGACCTCCGGCATGAGTTCGGGCAGCCGCCTCAGCTGAGCGCGGCCAGCTTCTCGGGATTGGCGATCAGGTAGACCGTCTCCACCCGGCCGTCGACCACGACGAGCGAGATCACCGTGATCACCCGCCCGCCCGCACGGCCCACGATCGCCGGCGCGCCGTTGATCTCCGCGACGCCGTACGACAGGTCGCGGTAGTCCTCCACGCCGATCGAGGCCATGAACTTGTCGATGCCCTCGGGCGTGGTCGTGCTGGTGAGGAAACGCCCCACACTCGCCGCGCCGACCAGCACCCGCAGCGGCGAACGCGCCTTGCCGCCACCGTCGCTGACCAGCGTGATGTCGGCCGACAGCAGGCTGAGCAGGCCGCTCAGATCGCCCTGCACCGAGGCCGTCAGGAAGCTCTGCGTGATCTCACGCCGCCGCTCCCGGTCGACGTCGAAGCGCGCCCTGCCCTCCTGCACGTGCTCGCGCGCCCGCTTGCCCAACTGCCGCGTGGCCGCCTCGCTGCGGCCGATGACCTCCGCGATCTCCGCGAACGGCAACTCGAACGCCTCCTTGAGCACGAACACCGCGCGCTCGAGCGGCGACAACTTCTCCAGCACCACCAGCAGCGCGAGCTCCACCGAATCCTTCAGCTCGGCATGCTCGGCCGCATCGGGCTCGGTGCTGATCGGCTCCGGCAACCACGGGCCGACATACGCCTCGCGGCGCGACTTGGCCCAGCGCAGCTTGTCGATCGCCAGGCGGGAGACGACGCGGATCAGGTAGGCCTTCGGATCCTCGACCTCGTCATGATCGACCTCGGCCCAGCGCAACCACGCCTCCTGCGTGACGTCCTCGGCATCGGCGACGCTCCCGAGGATGCGGTAGGCCACGGCCATGAGGATGCTGCGATGTGCTGAGAAGATCTCGGTCGTAGAGGGCGCCACATCCGCTAGACTATCGGCGAAGGCAAGGGGCTATAGCGCAGCTGGTAGCGCACCTCCATGGCATGGAGGGGGTCAGGAGTTCGAATCTCCTTAGCTCCACACAGGTTGACCATGGGAAACGCCCGGACCGAGCTCACTCGGGGCCGGGCGTTCGTCGTTTGTCAGGCCGCGGCGCTGGCGGGGAGGCCGGCCTCCCCGCCAGTCCCAAGCGTCAGCGGGCCCGGTACGACAGGATGAGCTTCACCCCCTCGAGCGTCGACCGGTCTCCTTCGTAGACCAGGTCCCATGTCCCGGCGGCCAGCCCCGGTGTGGGCAGGAGTTTGCCCTCGGTGAGGGCGAGGCGGGCCTCGCCGTGGAGGAGGAAGCGTCCGGAGCCTCCCGTGTAGAGCGCGTACACCCCGGTGACCGCCCGGCCGACGATGCCGGGGAACAGGTCGGCGGTGAGCGGCAGGGTCAGGGTGCCGTCGTCGCCTTCGGCGAATGCCGACCACTCGTCGGGGAACTCGGCGGCGACGTCGCAGTAGCGGGCCGTGGCGTACGGCTTGAGCATGCCCTTGACGGCGCCGGCGAAGAGTTCGCCGCCCTGTTCCGCGGTGTACTTGACGGTGACGGTGACGTCCGTGAGCTGGGCGGCGCCGCCGGAGGGCAGTTCGAGGCGCCAGCGGGAGACGGCGCCGGTGCCCTCGAAGGGCAGGTAGCGGTCGTCGTCGTAGCGCAGGTCGAACAGGCCGTTGTTCTCCTTGTACTCCTCCAGGTGCGACAGGGTGATCTGCTGGCCGCCGCGCCAGTCGGCGCGCAGGGTGGCGGGCATGGGGCCCTTGGGGTCGAGCAGGTACTTGACGGCCTTGGGATCGGCCTCGAGCACGGTTCTGCTGTCGAGCTGGGTCAGCACGGCGTTGAGGCCGAGCTTGCCGTCGGAGCCCGTGAAGTCGACGGAGACGGTCTTGATGCGGCGGCGGTAGTGGCCGGGGAAGTCGCGGTCGAAGAGGGATTCGGTGAGGGCGAACTCGCAGCGTCCGCTGGTGCGCAGGTTGAGCGCGGCGAGCGGGTCGAGGGCCAGCAGCGACACCTTCCTGGTGATCTCCAGGCCGCGGCGGTCGGTTTCGAGCCAGGCCTTGCCGAGCCGTTCCAGGTCGAGGCCGAGGCTGTCGGCGGCGAGCAGGCCGTTGCGGCGGCTCTCCCAGTAGAGCGGCTGGATGTGGCCGTCGGTGGTGCCGCGCTCGTACTGGTAGGCACGCTCGGCGGAGCGGGCCATCTCGTAGGCCATGGAGTAGGCCTGGAAGTACAGCCCCGACAGCCGTCCGGCCATCCACTGGTAGAGCTGGAGGTTGGTGAACTTGCCGGTCATGAAGGCGCCGACCGCTTCGAGGTTGGCGATCTGCTGGTCGAGGATCTCCAGCTCGCGCTGGGCGACCTTCAGGCGCAGCTCCGAGGCCCTGATCTGGTGGCCGATCTGCTGCACGTCGTTGCGGGCCTGGGCGAGCTGGAAGGTCCAGTCCTGGGCCATGCGTTCCTGGCCGGCGCGGATGCCGAGCAGTTCGCCGATGACGTTGAGCCCTTCTGCGAGAGTGGAGGAGGCCTCGCCGCCGTGGCCGAGGGCCTCGCCGACCTGCTGCCCGCCCTGCTTGCTGCCGGTGATGAACAGGCCGATCATGATGTCGGGCAGGCCGGAGGAGATGGCCGCGCCGGTCTGGAAGGCGGTGGCGACGGCGTGCGCGACGACCGCCGTCGACATCATGGCGAGTTGTGCCTCCTCCAGCGGCAGCAGCCCCTCGTCGATGAGGTGCTCGTAGTGGCTGACGCGCTCCAGCGCGCCCTGCTCGCTGACGCGTGTCTCGCGCAGGTTCGTGGCGGCGATCTCCACCTCGGCCTCGCGCACGGCGCGGGTGAGGGCCAGGATCGTGCCCTCGTGCCGCTGGTTGAGCAGCGTCAGCTCCTCGGAGTCGCGCCGCTCCAGCACGCTGAGCAGGTCGCCGCCGAACTGGCGGAGCTTGTCGACCAGTTCCTGCGCCTTGCGGAAGGTGAAGGAGAAGCGGTGGTGCGGCACCGGCACGGCCGCCGCGGCGGCGATCTGGTCGAGCGAGGCCCCGCCCGCGACGCCGCGCACGAGGGCCATCACGTCGATCGGCGGCTCGAACAGCGGCAGCGGACGGCTGACGCCCATGATGTCGAGCGTGGCCCTGATCTTGCGCAGCCGGTCCTCGACCCGGTCCCAGTACTCCAGGAACACGCTGTTGGCGGGCACGTGGAAGTACGGCCCGGCGACGCTGGCGTGCACCTGCCCCGTTCCCTTCACCAGCTCGGGTGGCAGCCCGTTGGCCGGGGGCAGGGCGCGGATCTGCTCGTAGGTGAGGGCGTCCGTGACGGGCCGGGCGCCGAGCTCCTCGGGCGGGCGCTCGCCGAGCAGGTCGTAGGCGAAGATGTACAACATCCTGGCCTCGTCGACGCTCTCGGCGGTGTACTGCCGGAACAGCAGGTCGCCCCAGTCGAGCAGGTTGTCGACGTAGGCCATGACGACGGCGCGCCGGTAGGCGCCGGGGCGCAGCTCGGCGATGGTGTGCGGGTCGAAGGGGTCGTCCGCGTAGGCCTTGAGCAGCGCCCCCCTGTCGCCCATGAGGGAGTACTGGTAGCGCAGCCTGCCGAGCATGGCGAGCCGTTCGCCCAGGCCGGGCCGCGCCTCGGCGGGGACGGCCAGCCCTTCGATCTTGGCGGGAAGCGTGCCCAGGTAGGTCTTCTCGGCTTCGGTGAGCTCGCGGTGGTGCTGGAAGGCGGGGGCCATCGGCTCCACCTTGGCCAGGATCTCGTCGAGCCCTTCGATCGAGATCGCGAGCGCCGCCAGGTCGTCGCGGCACGACTGGATGAGCGCCTCGACGTCGACGGCGAGGAACGGCAGGAACCGCCAGTATCGCGGCTGGGTGGGATCGAAGACGTATTCGTACCAGGTCCTGGCGTCGTCGAACCGCTGGGCGGTGTTGAGCGCCTGGGCGATGAGCGTGGGCGCGTGGAAGAAGACCTCCCAGTAGTAGAGGCCGTTGCCGCTGTTGAAGTCGAGGTGGGAGCTGGTCGGCACGCCCTGTTCTGCGGCCGAGGCGGTGACCTTGATGGTGGTGGGGCCGGAGTCGGCGGTGCTGAAGGCCGGGAGCTCGTCGAGTTCCTGGATGGACGGCGAGAGCAGCGCGGGCACCCCTCCTTCCAGCAGCGTCTTGTTCAGCTTGTAGGCGGTGCTGGAGGTGAGCCTGATGACCTCGTGCGGCAGCGCGGCGATCTCGTAGGGCCGCTGGAACGTCCCGGCGGCGTAGGTGACGTACTTGGCGCCCGTGAACAGGTAGAGGTCGCCGGCGTCGAGCACGCCGTCCATGCCCGTCTCCCAGCCGGCGGGCAGGCCGCCCCAGTTGCCGGCGACGGGGGAGTAGTCGAGCGGGGAGGCGAGGCTCTGACCGGCTTCGAGCACGGCGTAGTCGGTGCCGCTGAGGACGTAGCGCAGGCCGGAGCGCTGGAAGACGGCGCGGATCCGGCGGTCCATGGCCCGCGGGTAGGTGGGGTCGGCCAGGAGGCCGGGCAGGCCGCCGGTGAGCGTGTAGGCGACGTACTCCTGGTTTCTGGCCAGGTAGAGCACGCCGTCGGCGACGTAGGCGGCGTCGACGCCCTCGTCGGTGATCGCGGTCCTGGCCACGCCGAGTTCCTTGATGGGCGACGGATCGCTCTGGACGTACTCCCTGGGGCTGTTGCCCCGCCTCGGCCTGGGCGTGATGGACAGGTAGGTGTGGGCGTCGTTGTCGAAGAAGTAGACGGCGTCACCGTGGCGGAAGGGCGCGCTGACCGGGGCGGAGCGCGGCAGGCCGTCCTGGTTGTCCTTCAGCTGGATGGGCCCTTCCGCGCGCCCGTCCCAGCGCCGGTAGGTCTCGCCGGTGACGACGAGGACGGTGTCGCCCTGGAACAGGAGCGCGTCGACCTTGGTGAAACCGAGCGCCCACTGCGGCTGGAAGGGCTCCAGGGTGTGGCTCTGCCGGGTCCTGCGCACCCACTGCCGGTCGGGCGAGTGGTAGTACTCGGTCCCGTCGGAGTCGACGGCCGCGGCGGAGACGGAGCTCCACTGCGGGAAGTTCTCCTCGTTGTCGGCGATCTTCTTCGGGTAGCCGGGATCGATCCTGCCGAAGGGGGCGCCTGAGTAGCGGTAGTAGTTCTCGCCGGAGAACAGGTAGAGCCGGCCGTTCCTGACGATGGCGGCGTCGACCTCGGCCTTGTCGTCGTAGAGGGGGGTCGGGACGTGTCCCCAGCGTTCGGCGGTGGCCGGCTTGCTGAGCCGTAGCGCGCTGGGCCGGTCGGCGGGGAGCTCCACGTAGAAGGGGCCGGAGCCGTTCTCGCCGGTGTTGTTGAAGAAGTACCGCAGCCCTCCCGGCAGGGCGACGGCGGCGTGGATCGGCGACCACGCCGGCAGCCGGTCGCCGTTGCCGCTCAGGTTGCGCGGCGTCTCCTCGGCCGCCTTCGGCGGGGTGATCGGACGGCACAGGAAGCTGCCGCCCTTGTGGTCGACGCTCACCCACGCGCCGCTCTCGGCCTCGGCCGGCATCGCGAACCTGACGACCTTGGCGAGGTCGACGGGCTCGGCGAAGATCCGGTCGAGCCGGGTCTCGCGCACCGGCTCCGGCACGCCCTGGGCGCGGAAGGCGTACAGCTCGGGGGTGAGCGCGAACGCCGGGCTGACGCGCTTGGGGCCGAAGGGGGTCCACACCGTGTAGGAGCAGGTGATCAGGATGGTGTCGTGCGTGTCGCCGCTCGGCCCCGGCACCGTGGCCGACGCCTGGACGTACAGGGTGGGGTTCCACACGGGCGCGTTCTGCACGTCCTCCAGCGGCAGGACCTGCGCGGGCACCCATTCGCCGTTGAGGTTGCGGAAGGAGTAGTTGACGCGCACGCGCTGTTTGGGCGGCGGCGGGGTGATCGTCCGGGTGTCGCCGGTCTGCTTGTCGGTGAGGGAGGTCGTCGCTCCGGGCTCGGGGGCGACGGGTTCGATCGTCGGCCAGAAGACGAAGATGCGGCCGAAGGCGTGCACCGGGTAGACCTTCTCGGACTCGATCTGGGCGTCGACCTTCATCCACGGCGCCCAGGTCGCCGACAGGCGCTCGCCGTCCCTGAACTCCGCCTCGCGGCAGTAGTGGCGCCTCGGTTCCGTCCTGGTCCGGCCGAAGAGCACCAGCCGCCGGGTGCCTTCCTCGGCGCCGTCGGCGGTGTAGACGTAGCCGCCGGTGATCGAGAGCCGGGAGACCTCGGTGTACTCGTCGAGGTAGCGCTTGTAGGCGCGTTCGACCTTCTCCTGGGTGATCTCACCCTGGAGCAGGTCGTCCTCCAGGTCGCGGAAGGCGGGCGTCTTGGAGCCGCGCAGCTCGGGGCGCAAGTAGTTCTCCGGGTAGAGGAAGACCTTCCTGTTGGCCTCCCACATGCGGTAGTTCTTCAGCCAGCCCCACCAGGACTTGATCTCCTGCTTGCGCTGCTCGGGGCCCTTCTCCAGGTCGAGCAGGTAGCGGTGCACGTAGAGCTGGGCGGCCGCGATGGCCTCGCGCACGCGTGAGGTACGGCCCTGCCCGCCCATCTCGACGTCGATCAGCAGCCGGTCGTACAGCTCGCGTGCCGTACCCTCGGCGGTCGAGACGAGGGCGTCGCGCTTGGCGACGTTGAGCTCGTCGTGGACGGCGGCCGACAGGGCGGGCCACTCGCCGGTGAACAGCCGTTCCATGATCCCGTAGAGGGCGGTGTTGGCCGTCGCGAGGTCGGGGGTGGTGGCGAAGGCGTGGCGCCAGACGCCGCCGTGGAGCGCGGAGGGGGCCTCCCCGATCCGGTCGCTGAGCTCGAAGAGCTCGACCAGCCGGAGCATGAACTCGATCTCGAAGCGGTCCTCCTCCCTGCGCACCGGCGGGGCGCGGTGCGCCGAGGCGGCGATCGCGTGGGCCTCGGCGGTCAGCAGGGAGGCGTTGCGCTTGGCCCACCTGATCTCGTCGGCGTCCCAGCCGAACAGGCTGCTGAGGTGCTCGTACGGGTCGTCAGCCGCCGCGAGCAGGCCGTCGGGCACGCGTCTGGCCAGCTCGATGAAGCGGGTGATCGTGTGCACGTCGCTCAGCCGGTAGTCGGCCGTGCCGCCCCAGCGGTGACGGAAGCGCTGCGGGTAGGTGCGGTCGACCTCGTGGAAGCCGTCGGAGTAGCGGACGTACTCGTCGTCCTTGCACAGGTAGGTGCGCTCCTCGAAGACGAAGGCGCCGTCGATGCCGGACTCGAAGCGGTCGGGCACGTCGCCCCAGTCGTCGCGGACCGTGCGCGGGTAGCCCTCCTCGACGACGTCGAACCGGCCGGGACGGTAGCGCACGTACTGCCCGCCCTTGAAGGCGTACAACTCGCCGGTGGACGCGGCGAAGGCGGCGTCGACCAGCTGGTGGCCGGAGTCGGCGAAGGCGTTGCGCACCTTGCCGAACAGGCTGGTGACGGGCTCGGGCTCGGACCTGCCGACCCGCTGGCACAGGGCGCCCTTGATGAGGTGGACGGTGCCGTCGGGGCCGCGGAAGGCCGCGTCGAGGCCGTCGGCGAACTCCGCGGGCAGCTCCTCCTGCAGGCGCAGGTCGAACGCCAGGTGGGGGTCGATGGTGCGCGGGTAGCCGTCGTCGGCGTAGGCGTATTCGGTGCCGGTGTAGCGCACGTACTGGTCGCCGGAGAACAGGTAGGTGTGGACGCCGGAGACGATCGTCGCGTCGACCTTCTCCCTGTCGACGATGGTGTTCCGTACCTTGCCGAAGGCGCTCACGTGGCGCACCGCGCCCGCCTCGCGGGAGACGACGTGGACGGAGCCGCCCACGAGCAGGCACGCGGTGCGGCCGGTGGCGATGGCGGCGTCGACGGTGCGGCCGGTCACCGCGTCGTCGAACGCCTCGGGCAGGCCGGAGAACGCCGCCTCCTTGCGCAGGTTGCCGACGATCTTCCGCGGATATCCGGGATCGACGTAGCGGTACTCGGGGCCGGTGTAACGCACGTACCGGTCGCCGGCGAACAGGAACGTCGTGCCGTCGCCGAAGACGCAGGCGGCGTCGATCGCGGCGCTGTCGTCGTCGGCCACGAACGGGTTGGGCGACCTGCCCCACCGGTCGCGGATGACGGCGAGCGGGGCGAACCCGTGCCCGTCGTGGCGGGAGTACTGCTCGGACAGGAAGAAGTACGTCGAGCCGTCGGGCGCGGTGAAGGCCGTCCGGAGCGCGTCGCCGTCCTCCCTGCTGGAGGCCAGGGTGTGCTCGAAGCCGGGCCACAGGCGCTCGATCGGGCGCGGGTAGGACCAGGTGCCGGTCCTGTCGTCGTGCTGCAGGCACTGCTCGCCGTACAGCAGGAGCATGGTGCTGCCCTCGAACAGGACCGCGCTCGGGACGGGGTGGCCGGGCACGCGGTACTGCTCGGGCACCTGCCAGAAGTCCTCGCCGGCGCTGCCCGGCTCGTCGTCGGGCGCGGTGTAGGCCGCGCCCGAGTAGACGACGTACCGCATGCGCCCGTCCTCGCCGGGCGACTCGAAGACGTACGTCTTGCCGCCGCGCACGTAGGCGAGCGCGACGTCGTGCAGGCCGCCCCAGTGCTCGGCGATCGGCCGCGGCTCGCCGTCGATGGTCAGGCCGGGGCCGTCGGCGGCGTAGCTGACGAACTGGTCGCCGCTGAACAGGTAGGTCCTGCCGTCCCTGCCGACGAACGCCGCGTCGACCGCGTTGTCCTGGTAGATCGTGTTGCGCGGCCTGCCCCACTCCTCGGCCAGCGGGTAGGCCTTGTTGAGCCGGGCGTTGAGGCACCTGGGCCCCTTGAACAGGTACGCCGTGCCGTCCGCGCCGTGCAGGACCGCGTCGAGGCCGCTGCGGAAGTCCTCAGGTACGGCACGCAGCAGCCGGGGCGTGACCTCCTGCGGCGCGGACATCATGCTCCTGGCCGCCTCGACGGCCGCATGGTGCTTCCATCCGCCGGCGTCCTCGGCCAGCAGCGTGCCGTCCTCCACGAACGCGCAGCTCACCCCCGCCAGCGAGCTGTCGTCGTAGCGGCGGTAGAGGCCGTCGGAGACGACGTGGCACAGGGAGTCGCGCACCAGGTAGGCGGTGCGGCGGTCGGCGAAGGCCGCGTCGACGCCGTCGAGCGTGACGTCGAGCGCCGCCATGCCGGGCTCGCGCGACAGCTCGGAAAGGGCGGCGGGGTAGCCGTCCTGCACGTGGTCGAGCTGCGTGCCCAGGTATCGCACGTACTGGTCGCCGGAGAACAGGTAGGTGTAGGTGTTGTCGACCGCCCGGCCGTCGACCTGCTCGGTCACGGTCCTGACCAGCGCGGCGTCGACCCGGCCCGTCCTGGCGATGCGGTTGACCACGTTGCCCCAGTACGCGGGGACGGAGGCCGGGTAACGGTCGTCGGCCCTGGTGTAGTCGCCGGTCGAGAAGCGGATGTAGCTGTCGCCCGAGAAGACGTAGGTCCTGCCGTCCTTGCCGACGAACGCGGCGTCCACCTTGGTGAAGGGCAGCAGGCTGTCCCAGTGCCCGGCGATGGTGCGCGGCTCGGACCACCAGCGGTGGCGGGCGTCGGACACGACGAACTGGTCGCCGGCGAACAGGTACGTACGGCCGGCGCCGTCGGTGAGGATCGCGTCGATCACCGCGAACCGGGGATCGGCGGCCAGCGAGGCGGGCAGGTTCCACCAGTTGTCGGAGACCGGCTTGGGATAGCCCGCGTCGGCGCTGCCGTAGTCCCTGGTGGAGTAGCGGACGTGGAAGAGCCCGTCGTCGGCGTGCACCTGGATGTGCAGCGGGTTGCGGCGCAGCGTGAGCGCGATGCCCTGCTCGGTGGTGACGTGCCAGACCCGGTGCTCGTCGGTGCCCTCGGCCGCGACCGTGGCGGTCTCGGCCAGGGTCAGGCCGTGCTCGGCGCAGCGGCGGCGCAGCGCCGGTGACAGGCGGCCCGCGTTCAGCTCGGACTCCTGCACGAGCGGCACGTCGAACAGCCGGCCGCCCCGGCCGAACAGGTAGGTCCTGCCGTCCGTCACGAAGGCGGCGCCGACCGTGCGCAGCCCGCCCCAGTCGCCGGCGATCCGCCTCGGGTAGCCGAGGTCGACGACCGCGTAGTCGGCGCCGGAGTAGCGGATGTACCTCTCGCCGCTGAACAGGTACGTCCTGCCGTCCATGCCGACGAACGCGGCGTCCACGGAGCCCCGGGTCAGCACGTCGGAGAGCCTGCCCCAGCGGTCGGCGGTGTCCTGCGGCATGCCGACGCCCGAGGAGAAGAAGGAGACCGTCCTGCCCTCCTTGAACAGGTGCACGATCCCGGTGCCCGGCTCGGTGAGAGCGGCCTCGACGCCGGTGCGGAACTCGCCCGGCAGGTTGGGGAACTCCGACTCGATGCGGCGCGGGTAGCCGTCGTCGACCCGCACGCCGTCGTTCTCGACGCTGTCGGTGTAGCGGATCACCTGGTCGCCCTGGAACAGGTAGGCCCTGCCGTCCGGTCCCGTGAACGCGCCGCCGATGCCGGAGCCGTCGAAGGTGTTGCGGATGCGGCCCCACCTGGCCGAGATCGGCTGCTCGGCGCCGCCGATCTCGTAGGAGCGCCCGCCCGCGAACAGGTGCACGCGCCCGTCGGCGTCGTGGAAGGCGGCGTCGAGCGCCCCGGTGAACGCCTCGGGCAGGGCGGCGTCGTGGCCCTCCGCCTGCCACCACTCGGCGACGACGCGCGGGTAGCCCTCGTCGACCGTGGTGAAGTCGGGGCTGGAGTAGCGGATGTACTGGTCGCCGCTGAACAGGTAGGTCCTGCCGTTCTCGTCGACGTAGGCGCTGTCGATCCTGCGCGGTGCGTCGAAGGTGTTCCTGACCTTGCCCCACAGCTGGTCGCGCGGCGCCCACCGGATGCTGCCTGGCTCCTTGACGAACAGGCGGGAGGACTCGCCTTCGCCGCCCGCGCGGCCGATGATCCACTCCGTGCGGTCGGGGAAGGAGAAGGCGGCGTCGATCGAGGTCAGCCCCGTGAACCACGCGGACAGGTCGGTCAGCGGCCGGCGCTTGGAGTCGAGCAGGGCGTAGGTGTCGGCGGAGTAGCTCCAGTAGGCGTCACCGGCGAACACGTAGATGCGGCCGTCGGAGCTGCGCAGCACCGCGTCGACGGCCGTGACGCCCGGCGGCAGGGCCAGCGGCTCGGGGTACTTGCCGGTCAGGTCCTGGTCGTGGAAGGCGACGGCGACCTCGGCCGCGCTCATGCCGAGCTTGGAGGCCAGCAGGGCGAAGCGGCGGATGCGCTCGTAGGCGGCGGCGAAGTGCGGCTCGCCCAGCCGCCGGGGGACGGCGATGACCGGCGGGACGAGGATCTCGATCGCCTCGGGAAGCCCGCCGGTCACGCCCTCGCAGATCGCCGCGACGGTCTCGGGGGGAACGCCGAAGGCGTCGGCCAGCACGGAGGTGAGGGCGTCCTGCTGGCGGCCGGCCAGCTCCTCCAGGGAGCCGGTCACCTCGTCGATCGCCTCGGAGAGCTCGACGGCGACCGCGTGCAGCAGGAAGAACACCTCGCGCTCGAAGTCCTCCAGGCCGGGCAGGGCGAAGCGGATGACGTTGGTGGGATTGGCGAAGAACGGGATCGCCTCGGCGGGGACCGACATCGTGCCGGTGAGCGACTGCGCGGCCATCAGCTGCTCGGCGAGGGCGTCCTGCTGGTCCTGGTCGAAGCCGAGCTCGGCCAGCGCGTCCGGGTGGATCCGGTAGGGCCGCTCGTCCTGGGCGCACTCGGCGACCCTGCGGGCCACGATGTCGGTCTCGGCGGCGGTGAACCCCTCGCCGAGCGTCTCCACCTCCGACACCAGCCAGCCGTCGTCGAGGGCGACGCCCTCCATCGCGGCGATCGCCCGCTGCGCCATCACCGCGTCGGCGACCTCGGCGAAGTCCTCGGGGGCGAACGTGAGCAGGGCGGTCTCCAGCTCGGCGACCTGCCGCTTCATGGCGTCCAGGACGGTGAGCCTGTGCGGGTGGAACTCGGGCGGCAGGGCGAGGTCCGTCAGTTGCAGATCGGCGATGGCCCGCTTGTCGAGGTAGGCGCCGTCGTCGTCGATGTAGCCGTTGAAGCGCAGCCCGTCGAGCAGCCTGGCCAGGCGCGCCTCGCCCAGCCGCAGGGAGGCGAAGAGCCCGGGGTCGAGGGGGAGCGGCTCGGCGCGGAAGGCGTCGATGCGCCCGCGCAGGACGGCGAGCACCTCGGGGGAGGCGTCGGACAGCTCGGCGTTGACGCGGAAGTCCTCGAGGTTGGCCTCGTCGGCGAAGAAGGCCGGGTCCTGGACATTGCCCTGGTCGTCGATGTAGCCGTGGTGGATCAGGTTGTCGTACAGCTCGTCGAGCTGAGCCTGCGTCAGGTTGCCGACCGTGGCCAGGTCGGAGGGGTAGAAGGTCGAGGTGCCGTTGCCGACGCTGTTGATCAGCTTGAACAGCGCCTCGGTGAAGGAGGCGAAGTCCCGCTCCAGGACCAGCGCGTAGTCGGTCTCCGGCAGGTGCTCGACGACGAGCGTGTTGTCGGCGCGCAGGCGCCCGCTGAACACCAGCTGGGCATGGATCTTGCCGGCCAGGCGCTCGCCGAGGCCGAGACCCGCCAGGTCCTCCTCCACGATCATGCCCAGGGAGGTGACGGCCTCGTACGCCGCGGCGGTGACGGCGGCGGGATCGAGGTTCAGCAGCCGGGCGTCGCGCTTCGACACCACACCCTCGGAGCGCTGAGCCAGCACGTCGTGGACCACCTGCGCGGCGCGCTGCCCGAAGCGCTCGCTCGCGAAGGCGGACGGATCCATGGAGACTTCCTGGAACCGCTGGTCGAGGCCGTCGAGGACGGTGGCCCGGTCGTCGCCCCCGCCGGGCCCGCTGCCCAGGACGTCGGCCAGTTCCTGGGCGCCGAAGCCGCTGTCCTGCATCCACCGGCTGACCGCGAGCAACGTCTGCGCCAGCCACAGGCCGGAGGCAGGGTCGCCGCCCTCCAGGATGCGGTAGCAGTCCTGCGACGTCGGCTCGACGCCGCCCAGCACGGAGAAGGTCGAGTGGCGCCACAACGACGGATCGCTCTCCAGCACGGCCAGCAGGTCGAACAGCTCCGACGCCGGCATGCCGAGCGCCGCGGTGAGCCTGCCCACCCTCCGCAGCAGCGCGATCTGCGCCGGCCCGGCCGGGCCGCGGTCGAACGGGCTCGGCTCCAGGGCGCCGTACCTGTCGCGGTAGCGGCGCACCGTCTCGACGAGGTCGCTCTCGGCCGTCTCGATCGCGATGGCGAGCCTGCGGCGGTACTCCTTGTTGTGCGGGCCGAGGATGTCGCCCGAGGTGGCGGGCAGATCGTCGGGAACCGGCTCGACCGCCGCCACCAGCCCGCACACGCCGTCGACGGTGAGGTCGTAGCCGCGCCGCAGGTGCACCACGACCGCCGTGGTCCGCAGCGCCGCGGCGTTGATCTCGCCGCCGCAGCAGGTCGTCAGCACGCGGTCGAGGTCGCCCAGGGCGAGCCCGGTCCACCGGGCCAGCCGGACGATCCTGCTGACCCGGTCGTACCAGCCGAAACTGGTGCCCAGCAGCTCCGTGCCGTCCTCCGAGACGGTGACCGGCCCCGTGCCCCGGTTGGCGTACGACTCCTTGGCCGGGCGCTCGGTGTCCTCCGGCTCACCCAGCAGCTCGCGTAACTCCAGCGCCGACAGGCCCGTCAGTTGCTTGAACGTCTCCACCTGCGCCAGCGGGGTCAGCTGGTCCTGCGGCGTGAGCCCGTAGAACGCCTTGATCCTCGCCTCGTCCGCCGGCGACGTCAGATGCCTGACGGCGTCGGCCGACAGCCCCAGGAACAACCGCGCCACCGTGTCGGCGTCCGCCACCGGCGCGAAGATCCGGTACAGCTCGTCCGGCCCGGTCCGCAGCCGGCGCAGGTAGGTCTTGAACCGCTCCTCGTCGAGCGAGAACGGCATGCCGAACGGATGCTCCAGGCGTCGCATCACCTCGTACGGCGGGCCGCCGGCCAGCTTCTCCAGCAGCTCGACGACGACGTCGAGATACGGCGACTCGGCGAAGGTGTTCTCCCCGTCCAGCAGGATCTTCTTCAGATCGGCGCGCCGGTCGTCACCGAGCAGCGACGGCTGCTGGAAGACGTTGTCGATGAGCGCCAGCAGCTCGGCGAGATAGGCGCCGGGCGAGTAGACCGTCCTGGCCTCGTCCTCCTGGCGGCGATCGAGTTCGGTGTCGTCGAAGAGCTCTTCGTAGCTCGGCAGCGCGTCGTTGCCCGCCATGCGTTCCCCCCTCAAGGAAGCCTGTTTGAGGGTGGACCGTTCCAGGGAACGGTCCACCCCCAGAGATACAAGCTCAGAAACGGCGTCATGAATATGGCGGAAGAGACACCTGTGCACGCTGTGTCCGAAGAAGGACGATCGGGCGTCAGCGAGATTTGCTGGGGGGGAACATGAAGAAGCACACGAGCGGCAGCAGCAGCAAGTCCAGACGCAAGACGACAACCACGACACCACGACGCACGAAGTTCGCATCGAGCACGACACCGTTGTCGGTGACCAAGCATGACGTGTCCGTCGGCTCGGCCTCGTTACCGAAGTCCTGGCAGGCGTTCAGGGCCAAACCCAACATCACGACCGCCAGAACGATCGCATCCGAGCTGCAGAGCATGCGGCCTGCGGCCGCGAAACCCGTCATGAAGCTCATCGCCGACCAGCTGGCCGAGCTCTCGCCGAAGGATCGCAGCTCGATGTCGCGGCTCATCATGGCCGAGCTCATGACCGACCAGGCCCGCGACTTCCTGAAGGTCACGGCGACGACCCGACTCAAGCATCCGGTCGTCGAGATCCAGCAGGCACCCACGGCCCAGCACGACAACCCGGCCCATTACCTCGACCTCGTGCCGCCGAAGAACCTCAAGAAGGCGGCCACGCTCCCGAAGTCGTCGAAGATCAAGGATCCGCAGCTGCTCAACGCCCTGGATCTGTACACCGCCGACGACCGAATGGTGAAGCTGGCCGCCCTGGAGCAGCGCACCGACAACGTGGCCGACGCCTCCTCCATGGGCCACCTGAAGCAGGCGGCGCAGTTCGTCGCCGACCTCAACAGCGGGAAGGTGGCCTACTCGGCGAAGCGGCGTGAGGAGCTCGCCGAGACCGTGCAGGGCACGAAGCAGGCGCACCTCGCGAGCCAGATGGGGTTCAGGAAGGCCCCCACCCAGCGCGACGACGTGACCAGCCTGTCGACCCAGAACGACATGGTGACCACCTACTGGCGCTCCACCTTCGAGAAGGCCGTGCCGGCCTTCGTGAGCGGGCTGCAGACGAAGGTCAAGATCGAGGAGGGCGACTTCCTGGTCAACAGCCCGCGGGTACTGCGCAAGATCGAGATGCTGCTGGGCACGGAGGTGGCGAAGAAGCTCACGGTCGAGCCGCTCCAGGGCAGGGCGGGCGTCAGCGTGCTCAAGGGGACCCAGGCGGTCAAGGACATCCTCTGGCCCTCCGTCCTGCACGAGCTGGGCTCCGCTCCGTCGGCGTACCAGCTCTACGAACTCATGGACGTGAGAGAGAAGGCGCCCCCGACCAACTTCAAGGTCGACACCCGGGCCGACCTCATCCAGCTGATGACCTCCAGCGCCTTCTCCCAGCTGCAGGAGATCGCCAGGAGTTCGCGCCAGCTGGCTCCCGTGTGCGCCATGGTCGAGAACCTCGTACTGGGCTTGACCGACGAGCTCGGACCTGACCGGTTCGACACGCTCACCGCCAACGCCATGAAGTCGATGGCCCAGCTGCTCGACATCATCGTGGCCAACGAGCACAACCCGACGGTCTCCATGCGAGCCGTCGACCTCATGATGGACGAGATCGGCCTGGTGGTCGCCGCGGCGAAGAACTACAACATCATCGACTACCGCGACACGATGAGGGCCATCACGCTGGAGCGGGCGCCCAGCATCGAGCCGCTGGTCACCAAAGAGACGATCCAGCTCGACAACCGCCTCGTCTCCAGTGGCATGGATTCGCTCAGCACCGCGTTGCACATCGCCCTGAGCGCCCGCGGCCACGACAAGGTCGCCCGCCCGACCGACAAGGTCGACTACTTCGAGACGGGCATGCTGCTGGAGCGGCTGAAGAAGGGCGAGACGGTGGCACCGGCCAGCGACGTCCTGGTCGCGGCGCTCAACCCGAGCACGCCTTTCGTCCCCGCAGACGCGGGCAAGCTCGTGAAGGACGTCCAGCACGCCGTCTCGCAACGCAAGAAGGGCGACCCGCCGTTCGCGCTGATCCTCGACACCACGATCCAGCTGCCTGGCAAACCGCCCAAGGACCCGACCCAGCTCGACGAGGTGCTCGGCGGGCTCAAGGAGCAGATCGCCAACGGCAGCCTCGAGGTCTTCCTGTGCAAGAGCTTCCAGAAGTACGCCTCGTTCGGCACCGGCAAGGTCTCCGCCGCCGACCTGACGATGCTGTCCAAGAAGGGCAACCTCGACTCGGCGTTCTCGCGCGCCGAGGCCCTGCTGACGGAGATCGATCTCGACCTCGCCTCGCACGACGAGGCACAGCTCGTGATCCACATGCTCCGCCACGGGCACCGCGACGAGCTGTCGCTGATCACCCACGCGGCCGAGAACGCCAAGTTCGTCGACGCGTTCTGCTGGCCGATCGAAGCGGACTACGCCCAGGGCTCCAAGTACGTCGACGGCATCCCGCTGCTGCTGCGCTCCACGCCCACCGGCCGGGTCGGCTCCCTGTTCGAGCACCTCGTTCAGGTCGACCTGCGTGACAGCTTCTCGTTCCTGCGCACGTCGTACGTCGCCGGAATTCCAGGACCGTGGCCGGAGCCGACCACGGAGAACATGTACGTCCGCATCAACACCGGCCACGAGCCGAAGGGGACGATGGTCGAGAACTTCTACGCCTTCGGCCACCTGTCGAGCAACCTGCTCCCCGGCGCGACGGCCAAGAGCGGCGACCATGTCGACCTCGGCATGCTGGCGACGTCAGTGGTGGCCAAGCACCTGCGGCAGGTGCCGATCGCCGCGCAGACCGACCCCGTGGTCAAGCAGTACCAGAACAACATCATCGCCTCGTACTGCGCGTTCGGCCTGCAGAACGCCACGCCCAAGATGGGCATGATCAATGAGACCCTCAAGTTCTTCGCGCACTCCGCGGAGGGGGTCTCCATCGAGACCCAGCGCTATCTCGCCCGCGAGCTGTTCACGTTCTACCAGACCAGGGCGGCCCCGACCGACACCGAGCTGCTCGCGGGGCTGTGCAACGCGGCGCTCGTCCTTCCCGCCTCGGAGCTCAAGGCGTTCGCCGCCAAGCTCAACCTCACCAAGGCGGGCGACTCGAAGGAGGCCCAGCTGCTGCGCGAGATCGTCGACCGCGCCAAGCGCGTGTAGCTCAGGGAACTCGCCGCGCCGTCCCGACCACGATCAAGTCGTGCGGCGGCGCGGCGACGTCCATCCTGGTCATCGCCCCGGTCGTGACGTTCGCGGCGTGGCGGAAGATCGCTGTCATGTGCCCGCTGCGAGGAGGCTCTCCATGACCTCGCGCGGAAGGCCGGGGTGGGCGGCCGCCAGCTCTCCTGCCCGGTGGTCGTCGAGGCAGGTCAGCAGCGCGGCGGCCGAGGCGTTGGGGTGCCGGGCGACCTCGCGGAGCACCTTGCGCACGGGCGGGCGATGGCGGGTCAGCTCCTCCAGGAGGGCGGGCGAGGCGTCCGGGTTCGTGGCGACGGCGGCGGCGACCATGGCGCCGTGACGGCCGATCATGGCCCTGAGCTGGGTGTCGGAGAGGCCGGGGTGTCCCGCCACGGCCTTGACGACCTTGGCGTCGGGATCGGCGGCCAGGGCGTCGCGTACGGCGGGCGGCAGGTCGCGGCGTGCCGCGACGAGCATGCGCAGGACCGGGTTCGCCGAGGCCGCCAGCTCCTCGACCTCGGAGCCCGAGGCGGCCGCGATCCGGGGCAGGAGGGTGGCGCCGATCCTGGTCGTCCGTGAGAGGTCGTCGAGGACGGCCGGCGGGATCCTCGGGTTGCCGGCCAGGTCGCGCCTCACGAGGGGATCGGGGTCCTCGGCCAAGCGGTGGATCAGGGCGTCGCCGATGCCGGGGTTGGCGGCCAGTGAGCTGCGGACCCCGGGTTCCGGGCAGGCAGCGAGCTGCTCGTAGATCTCCTGGGGGAGGTCAGGGCGCTGGGCCAGCTGCCGGCGGATCAGCATCGACGGAGCGTCCGCGAAGCGGAGCAGGACGGCGGGCGGTGTCGACGGGTTGGAGATCGCCCTGAGCCGCAGCTCGTCCATCGTCGACTCGTGGGAGCCGTCGCACGACGCGCCGGGGCGCAGGTCGCAGTCGAGCCTCGGGCACCCTGGGTCGTGCACGTACGGCGTGGACTCCCGGTCGCAGACCAGGCAGTGGAGCGGCGGCGGCAGGGTGCCGCCGGTGACGAGGGTGGCCAGCACCTCAGGAGGCGCCGACACGTTGACCGCCACGGCGCTGCGGACCTCGGCGTGAGGATGCGCTGACAGCCGGGCGGCCAGATCGGGCCCGGCCCACAGGGCGAGTTCGGCGACGACCTGGACATCCTGGTCGCCGGCGAGAAGCTCCTGGATCCCGGCCGGCAGCCCGGGGCAGGCGGCCAGCCGTTCCCGGTGGGCGGGGTCGGCCGCCAGCGCGGCGGGCCATGAGGGCAGGCCGGCGCCCTCGGCGAGCAGGACGAGGGCGGCGTCCGGGCGGGTCGCCGGGTCGACGGCGTCGAGCGGCAGGAGGCCGCGCTTGACCAGGCCGGGGAGCACCGACTCGTCGCGGGCGGCGAGCACGCGCGCCTGGGAGGGGGTGAGGTCCTCGCGGTCGGCCAGGACCGCGGCCGTCCACTCGTCGGCGGAGGCGATCAGCCTGTCGACGAGATCGGCCGGCAGCGCCGGATTGGCGGCCACGGCGGACACGAGGTCATGATGCCGGAAACGCCGGCTCAGCGATCGGCCCATCGGGTCTCGTACGGCTTGAGCGTGACGTCCTTCCCGTCCACCTTCGCGCTGACCTCCTCGTCGGACGTGTTCACCATCACCAGCTGCTGGGCCTGCGCCAGCACCTTGACGCGCTCGTCGGAGGCGGCGACCTCCTCCAGCTCCGCCCCGGCGGGGAACCACTTCACGAAGTTGCTGATCAGATCACCCGCGCCGCGCGCGGCCCCGTCGGAGGGGTTCCACATGCACCCCTTGCACGCGCCCGACTTGGTCTGCGGGTTCCAGTACAGCGCGGTGGCGGCGCCGCCCCGGGCGAACTCCATCATGGACACCGCCTGGACGGCGACGCGCATCTGCTCGGGCCAGTCGGTCGAGCCGTCCTCGGGCATGAAGTAGAACTCCGACCACCACACCGGCAGGTTGCCGGTCTTGTCGCGCAGCCACCGGGTCACGTCGGCGAACTTCTGCGTGGCGCCGAACGCGTCCGGCTTGAGCTGGTGGTCGTCGGTGGGCGAGGCGCCGTCGACGACGATGAAGTCGGCGCCCTTCTTGTTCTTGTTCCAGTAGTCGAAGGCGTCGAGGACGAGCTGGTCGACCGCGCCCCACGGGCCCGCCAGCGAGGAGGCGTTGCCGCCGTCGCTGCGCACGCTGTGGAAGCCCATGTACGGCCCGCCGATCTTGGCGTCGGGGCGCACCGCCTTCACCGCGTCGTAGACCTTGTTGTACATCTCGGTGTAGCCCTCGATGTCCGGGGGCCGGGAGTGGTCGGGCCAGAAGCCCTTGAGCTCGTTCCACACCATGAAGTACTGCACGTGGTCGTAGCGCTGGGCGACGGTGGCGGCGAGCTTGGCGAAGTCGTCGAAGTGCTTGGGCTCGGGGGCGGCCTCCAGGTGCTCCTTCTCCCAGGAGGTCTGGCCGGCGGGCCCGCCCTTCATCCAGTCGGGCGCGCAGCACAGCGTGATCAGCGGCAGGCCGCCCGACTCGTCCATGAGGCGCATGCGGCTGTCGAGGTCCTCGAAGTTGAACTCGCCCGGGTTCTCCTCCGGGTTGCCGACTCCGAAGCCCATGATGTGCTGGTTCTGCAACATCGGCACCCGCGACAGGGTCTCGGAGGCGCCGCGCAGCAGCCGGTCGTCGCCGTTGTTGCCGCTGGTCTGGGTGTGGGTCAAACCCCAGCGCGGCCAGTTGGCCGCCACCGGGGGCGGCTCGGTGCGCGCGCGTGGCTGCGCCGTCTCGGTGACCTTGGGCTCCGTGGTGCCCTGCCCGGGAGAGGCGGACCGCGCCGCCGCGCACCCGGTCGCCAGCGCCACGACCGTGATCGCCGCCGCCAGCCTGGCGCCCCATCCCATGTTGAGTTTCACTTCGACTCTCCGCTTCCCCACCACCAGGAGCGTGACATGCACTCCCGGATAAAGACCAGGTGGAGGGCCGATTTCTCAGCCAACTTTAATGAACGCCGCGGGCGACTAGGCTCGTTCGGGACAGCTAGGGAAAGGGAGTGACGGCATGGCGATGACGGGGGCCGAGACCCGGCGGTTATGGGCTGATTCCGGCGAGGCGAGGGTGTGGGTCTCACCGGGGACCGATCTCGTGACGGCCCTGCTGGGCGTCTGGTTCGGCGTCGGGCTGATGATCGACGCGTGGGCGCACTCCAACCCCGAGCTGGTCGGGCTGGAGACCTTCTTCACCCCGTGGCACGCGGTGTTCTATTCGGGCTTCGCCGCGGTCTCCGCGTGGATCGTGTGGCAGGTGTGGCGCAACGTCCGCACCGGCAGGCAGGGGCTGGCGGCCGTGCCACAGGGGTACCTGGCCGGACTGCTCGCCATTCCCGCCTTCGCGACCTTCGGCCTGGCCGACATGATCTGGCACACCGTGCTCGGCATCGAGACCAACATCGACATCCTGTTCAGCCCCTCGCACCTGGGCCTGGTCTCGACGATGGCGCTGATCGTCACCACCCCGCTGCGCTCGGCGTGGAAGGCCCCCGACGTGGGCGAGCGGCCCTCGCTGGGCCGGCTGGTGCCCGCGGTGCTCGGGCTGGCGTTCGCGAGCACGCTGGTCTCGCTGTTCCTGTCGTACGGCGACGCGCTCCAGTGGGGCCCGCGGGGGATCGTGGGCGCGTTCTCCGGCGCCGACTTCCGGGGCGGCCCCGACCAGTTGGCCACCGCGATGGTGATCAGCAACGTGGTGCTCACCTCGGCCGTGTTGTTCCTGGTGCGGCGGTGGAAGCTGCCCTTCGGGGCGCTGACGCTGTTCACGACGGTCTTCATCCTGATGTCGGGCGCGCAGACGATGTTCGGCAACTGGCCGATCCTGCTGGGAATTGTCGTGGCCGGGCTCGTCGGCGACCTGCTGGTGCTGCGGCTGCGGCCCTCGGAGTCGAGGCGGGGCGCGTTCTGGACGTTCGCGGGGGTCTGGTCGTTCCTCACCTGGTCGATCTACATCGGGGTGGCCTCGGCCGCCGCCGGGGCGTTGCCGCTGGTGCCGGAGTTGTGGACCGGCGCGCCGATCGTGGCCGGGCTGCTCGGGCTCGTGCTCGGGGTGCTGATGCTGCCCGACGCCCGCCGTCCATGAGGCGGTTGTGCTGCCTGCTGGTCGTCTTCCTGGTGCTGGCCGGGTCCTCCGCCCCGGCGGCGGCGCACGTCGTCTCCGCCGGGGCGGACCTGCGTGTCGCCCTGACCATCGCGGGGTCCGAGCTGACGGTCGTGGTCGAGGGCGTGCGCCGGGTGCCCGCGCCGCTGCGCGTCAGCGTCGAGACCTACGACGGGACGGCGCCTGAACGGCTGACGCTGGAGCTGCGCTCGGTGACCGACGGCCGCACGACGAAGGGCGAGGTACGGCCGGGCGGCACGGCGCCGAGCGACGGACCGCCGGGTGGCGCTGCGACGGGCGAGGTACGGCAGGGCGGCACGGCGCCGGGCGACGGATCGCCGGGCGACGGATCGCCGGGCGACGGATCGCCGGGCGACGGATTGCCGGGCGGCGCTGCGACGGGTGGCGTACGGCAGGGCGGGGCGGTGGAGCTGCGGGCCGAGGAGGCGGGGCCGTACGAGCTGAGGCTGAGCGCCGGGTCGGAGAGCGCCGTGCTGCCCTTCCGCGTGCTGGTGGAGCGCGGCGCGAGCTGGGAACTGCTGATCTACGGCGCCCTGCTGGCGGCGGCGCTGCTGGCGGTGGGCGGCCTGCTGACCGGGGCGGTGGCGCGCAGGCGCGCGGGCATGCTGCTGTCGGCGGGCATGGCCGCCTCCGTCGCGGTCGCGGCGACCTTCGTCGTGCTGGAGCCGTACCTGCCCGCCGCCGACCCCGACGGCGCCCAGCCCACGGCGGGGCCGCGGCCCTTCGCTCGCGCGCTCGTGACCACGATGCCCGCCGCGCCGGTGGCCGGTCAGGACTACACGTTGCGGCTCGACCTGGTCGACGGCGCGACGGGCGTGCCGGTGGACGACCTGGCCGTGCATCACGAGGCGCTCGCCCACCTGGTGGTGACGAGCCAGGACGGCGCCTCGTTCAGCCACAGCCATCCGCTGCGCACGGCGCCGGGACGGCTGGAGGTCACGCTGCGCGCCGAGAGGCCGGGTCGGCACCTGGTCTACGCCGAGCTGGAACGCCAGGAGTCGGGCGGGCAACTGCTCACGGGGGAGTTCACGGTCGCGGGCGGAGGGGAGCGAGGAACAGACGACACGAGCCGAGGCGAGCCGGGCGAGGCCGAGCCCGGCGGAGGCGACCCGAGCGGCGACGAGCGGGGCGGAGGCGAGCCGACGGCGCGGTCGGTGGGTGGTGTGCCGCGGTTGGTGCCCGCTGTGCCGGTGGCCGGGCGGCCCACGACCGTCGAGGTCGACACCGTGGCGGCGAGCCGCCCCTGGCTGGGCATGGCCGGGCACCTGATCGTGCGCAGCGCCGACGGCGCGTTCCTGGGCCACGTGCACGAGATGGGCGCGGGCGGCACGACGTTGCGCTTCACCTTCGGCTTCCCCGCGCCGGGCCGCTACCTGGCCTGGGCGCAGTACGCCACGGCGGACCGGATCGTGACGACGCCGTTCGTGGTGGAGGTGCCGCGGTGAAGCGCCTGCTGGGCGTGCTCGCGCTGGCGGCCGTGACGGTCGCCGTGTTCGTGCTGGGCCGCGGCGGCGACCCGGTGAGCGTGGCCGTCACGGGCGCCTCCTACGCCGTGCGGGTGGAGATCGGCGGCGAGGTCGAGGTGCGGGTGACCTCGGGACGGGCCGAGACGGTGACCATCGCCGCCTCGATGCCGTCGATGGGTCATGCGGCTCCCGAGGTGCGGGCGCGGCCGGCCGGGGCGGGGCGTTTCGTGGCCGGGGGCGAGATGTTGTCGATGGCGGGCCTCTGGCAGCTGTCGATCCGGCTCACGGGACCGTCGGGGGAG
Source organism: Nonomuraea sp. NPDC050663 (assembly GCF_044456985.1). Lineage (NCBI taxonomy): Bacteria > Bacillati > Actinomycetota > Actinomycetes > Streptosporangiales > Streptosporangiaceae > Nonomuraea > Nonomuraea sp. NPDC050663. The sequence goes on along the minus strand of NZ_JBITGL010000013.1, from coordinate 180,539 downwards.
GAGACGCTGACGGTGCAGGCGCCGGTCAGCGTCGCCAGGTGAAGCGGGTGGCGTTGGCCGAAAGGTCATCCCAGGCGAGGACGCGGCGGGGCTCCAGCATCCACTCGTGGGTGGCGGGCGGGGCCCAGCCGTACTTCTCCTCGGTGACGCGCAGCACCTCGTCGGTGATCGGAACGAGCACCGCGCGGCCCTCGACGATGATCGAGGCCTTGGTGTCCTCGACGTGGACGACGACCTCCTGGTTGACGGCCATGTTGCGCTGGTGGACGGTCTCGGGGGAGCCGCCGAAGTAGAACGCCTCGCCGACCCACACCCCGTCGATCGGCACGGAGTGGGGGCGGCCGTCGGGGCGGGTCGTGGCCAGCCAGAAGCGGTGGGCGGCGCGCAGGCGCTCGAGCACGGTGCTCCACTCCATCGTGCGCGTCGGCGTGCCGTACGCCTTGGGCAGGGTGATCGGGCCGATCTCAGGTTCCATGGCTGCCAGTGTGACGTCGGTCACCGACAGTTTCGACCTTCGGCTACATCGGCCGGCGTAGTGGCGAAGCCGCCCGCGGGCCGATGCCCCGGGGGCGGGGCGCGGGCGATCGTGGGGGCATGAGACCTTTCCGATTCGGCGCCGTCGGCGGCTTCGCCCCGACCGGCCAGGCCTGGACCGCGTTCGCCCGCCGTACCGAGGAGCTCGGTTACAGCACGCTGCTGGTCCCCGACACGCTCAACACCTTCTCGCCGTTCGCGGCGACGGCGGCGGCAGCCGCCGTCACGACGCGGTTGCGTGTCGGCACCTACGTCGCCAGCTCGCCGATCCGCACGCCCGCGACGGTCGCGTGGGAGGCGAGCACGCTGCACCGGCTCTCCGACGGCCGCTTCGAGCTGGGCCTGGGCGCGGGACGTCCGATGGGCTGGGCGGACGCGGAGAAGCTCGGCGTGGAGTTCGGCACGGCCCAGCAGCGGCTGGCCAGGGTCGCCCAGACCCTCGACCTGGTGCGCGAGGTGCCGATCCTCATGGCGGCTTCGAGCCCGGCGGCGTTGCGCCTGGCCGCGGAGCGGGCCGACACGGTGGCGCTCGCCCTGGCCGCGGACGCCACGGAGGAGCAGCTGTCGGCCAAGCTGGACGAGCTCTACGAGATCGCCGGCGACCGGTTCGGCGAGCTGGAGCTGATGGTCAACCTGGCGGGCGTGAACGGCGTGCCGGCGTGGATGGACCCGTCGACGGCCGGCATCGGCGTCTTGAGCGGCTCGGTCGAGGAGATGGCCGACACCCTGGAACGGCGCCGCGACAAGCTGGGCATCTCCTACGTGTCGGTCAACGGGCAGTACCTGGAGCAACTGGCGCCCGTGGTGGAACGTCTGGCAGGTACCTGACAGCAGCTGACAGGTATGACCCATAGCTTGGACGACATGAGCGCAACAGGCACTTTCGTGATCGACAGCTGGGAGCCCCAGCCGCCCGTGGCCGACCAGGACGGCATCGCCGTCACCCAGGTCACCCTCCGCAAGACCTTCCGCGGCGACCTGACCGGCAGCAGCGTCGTCTTCATGACCATGGGCACCACTCCGGTGGAGGAATCACGGACCTACGTGGCCATTGAGCACGTCACTGGCGAGCTGGACGGCCGAAAAGGTAGTTTTCTGCTCCAGCACACGGGGATCAGTGATGAGGGGGAACAGTCGCTGCGTGTCTCGGTGGTGCCCGATTCCGGCACCGGGGAGCTGACCGGGCTGCGTGGCGAGATGCGGATTCACATCGCGCCGGACGGGAGTCATTCCTACACGTTCGACCGATGAGTTTCTCCGCTCCGGCTGGTCTACCTGATGACACCTGACAAGGAGCGAGAGAACATGAGCCACACCATCGAGGCGCCCGGCGCCGTCATCGCCTACGACGTGCGCGAGGTCCAGGGCAGCAGCAAGCCGACGCTGATGCTCATCGGCTCGCCCATGGACGCCACCGGTTTCACCACGCTGGCCACCTTCTTCACCGACCGCACCGTGGTCACCTACGACCCGCGCGGCGCCGGCCGCAGTCAGCGCGAGCCGGGTGCGGGCGAGTCCACGCCCGGCATCCACGCCGACGACCTGCGCCGCGTCATCGAGGCGGTCGGCGGGCCCGTCGAGGTGTTCGCCAGCAGCGGCGGCGCCGTGAACGCCCTGGCGCTGGTGGCCAGGCACCCGGAGCTGGTCTCGACGCTGGTGGCGCACGAGCCGCCGGCCGCGCCGGTGCTGCCCGACCGGGCCAACGCCGAGAGGCTCATCCAGCAGATGCGCGAGACCTACGAGAAGGAGGGCTTCGGCTCGGCGATGGCGCAGTTCATGGCGATCACCAGCCACGTGGGCGAGCTTCCCGAGGACATCGGGGAGCTGCCCGTGGGCGACCCGGCCGCCATGGGCATGCCGACCGAGGACGACGGCACCCGCGACGACGTGATGTTCGCGCAGAACCTCATCACGTGCACGCACTACGAGCACGACTTCGACGCCCTGCGCGCGGCCTCGACCCGCGTCGTCCCTGCGGTCAGCGTGGAGGGGGCGGGCACCATGGCCGCCCGCGGCGGCGAGGGCGTGGCCCAGCGGCTGGGCGTCGAGGCCGTGGTCTTCCCCAGCCACCACGGCGGCTTCATGGGCGGCGAGCTCGGCTACCCGGGCGAGCCGGAGGCCTTCGCCGCCAAGCTGCGCGAGGTCCTCGACGGGGCCTGAGCCGTCAGCCGCCCCGCGGCACCGCCTCGATCACCTGGGGGCCGTCCAGCAACACCCGGTCGTTGTGGCCGGCCCCCTCCACGGCGATCACCCTGGCTCCCGCCGCCCTGGCCACCTCCAGGCTCAGCTCGGGCGGGACGATCGTGTCGTGCGTGCCGTAGACGACCGTGACCGGCGCCCGGACCTCGCGCACCTGCTCCACCAGGGGGAAGCGGTCGCGCAGGAGCAGGCGCACCGGCAGGAACGGGTAGTTGTGCCGCCCGGCGTCTGCCAGCGAGGTGAACGGCGAGCGCAGCACGAGCGCCTCGGGCGGATGGGTGAGGGCCAGCGCGGTGACCACGGCCGCGCCCAGGCTCTCGCCGAAGTACACGACGCGGCCCTTGACGAATTCGCGCGCGGCCCTGGCGTCCATCAGCAGCCCCTCCTCGGTGGGGGAGCCGGGGTTGCCGCCGTAACCGCGGTAGTCCATCAGCAGCACCGAGAAACCCCGCGCGGCCAGCGCCTCGGCCAGCGGCAGGCGGTGGCTCCTGTTGCCCGCGTTGCCGCCCGCGACCAGCACCGTCACCTCGCCTCCCGGCCAGTGCCAGGCCTTCAGTTCCAGCCCGTCGGCGGTGGTCAGCGTGACGTCGCGGGCGGCCGGAACCGGCCGGTCGTCCGGCAGGTAGATGAGGCTGCGCTGAAACGCCCAGAGCAGGGCGAACAGCACGACGACCACGGTGAGGATCACAAGAGCGGCCCGAAGCACGTATAAGAGGTTATGAGCCACTGGGCATGGGGTCCCGAGCCGGACCACCACGAATTGGAGCAGACCGCCCGGCTGATCTCTGAGGTGATCGGCCTGGGAGACCCGTCGGCGTGGCGGCCGCCAGTACCTTTCGAGCGGGTGAGGATGGCGCCGCCCAGGCTGCCCGTGCCCGAATTGTTGTCCGGCTTCGCCACCGCGGAGCCGTACGAAAGAGCACGTCACACCTACGGCAAGGCCTTCCGCGACCTGACCCGCGCCTACCGGGGCGACTTCGCCAACGCCCCCGACCTGGTGGCCAGGCCGCGCACCGAGGACGAGATCGAGCGGGTCCTGGAGTGGGCGGCCACGACCGGCGTCGCGGTCATCCCGTACGGCGGAGGCACGAGCGTGGTCGGCGGCGTCGAGGCGCGCTTCGACGGTCCCGCGCTCAGCCTCGACCTGGGACGCATGGACCGGGTCCTGGAGGTCGACCCGCTGTCCAGGGCGGCGCTGATCCAGGCGGGCGCCACGGGACCGGTGATCAACTCCCAGCTGCCCGACGGGCTGCAGCTGCGCTTCTACCCGCAGTCGTACGAGTTCTCGACGCTCGGCGGGTGGATCGCCACCCGGGCGGGCGGCCACTACGCGACGGGCAACACCCACATCGACGACCTGATCGAGTCGGTGCGCGCGCTGACGCCCGCCGGGGCGTGGGAGTCGCGGCGGCTGCCGGGCAGCGGGGCGGGCCCCTCGCCCGACCGGTGGCTGCTGGGCTCGGAGGGCGCGCTCGGCGTGATCACCCAGGCGTGGGTGCGCCTGCAGTTGCGTCCCACGGCCAAGGTGTCGGTGCCGGTGTTGTTCGACGAGTGGGTCGCGGGCGTCGCGGCGGTGCACGACCTGGCCCAGTCGGGGCTCAACCCGTCGAACTGCCGCCTGCTCGACGCCCGCGAGGCGGCTCTGGCGGCGGGCGGCGACGGCCGTCACTGCGTGCTCATCCTGGGCTTCGAGTCCGGGCCCGTCGACTCGTTGATGGAGGCGGCGCTGCGCATCGTGCGCTCCCACCGGGGCGAGCCCCAGCAGATCAGGCAGGACCGGGAGTGGAAGGGCTCCTTCACCCGCATGCCGTACCTCAGGAACGCCTATCCGGGCCTCGACGTGCTCGTCGAGACGGTCGAGACGGCGGTGACCTGGGACCGGTTCGCCAAGCTGCACGACGAGGTGATGGGGCTGGGGGAGATCACCTGCCGGCTGGCGTTCGTCTACCCCGACGGGCCCGCGCCGTACTACACGATCACCGCCTCGGGCGACGACTGGGACTCGATCAAGAGCAGAGTCTCCGAGACGATCATGCTGCACGGCGGCACCATCACCCACCACCACGCGGTCGGGCGCGACCATCGGCCCTGGTACGACCGCCAGCGGCCCGAGCCGTTCGCGCTGGCGCTGCGCGCGGCCAAGACGGCGCTGGACCCGAACGGGATTCTCAATCCGGGCGTCCTCGTCTAGCGTCGTCGCCGTGTGGGATCACGAACTGGCCGAGCTGGAGCGCCGCAAGGAACTGGCCGCCCGCATGGGCGGCCCCGAGCGGGTCGCGCGCCAGCACGCCACCGGCCGCCTGACCGTGCGCGAGCGCTTCGACGCGCTCGCCGACTCCTGGACCGAGGTCGGCGCGCTGACCGGCCAGGCCGTCTACGACGAGGCGGGGGAGCTGAAGGACTTCACCCCGTCGAACACGATCGTCGGCAGGGCGGTCGTCGCCGGGCGCAAGGCGGTGCTGGTCGGCGACGACTTCACCGTGCGCGGCGGCGCCGCCGACGCGGCCATCCACGAGAAGCAGGTGCTGGCCGAGCGCATGGCGGGGGAGATGCGCCAGCCGCTCGTCCGGCTCGTCGACGGCACCGGCGGCGGCGGGAGCGTCAAGCAGCTGGAGGACTTCGGTCGCACCTACGTGCCCCACAATCCCGGCTGGGACCAGGTCGTGGCCAATCTCGGCCGGGTCCCGGTCGTGGCGCTGGCGCTGGGTCCCGTCGCCGGGCTCGGCGCGGCCCGGCTGGTCACCTCCCACGTCTCGATCATGGTCCGCGAGTTGTCGCAGGTGTTCGTCGCCGGGCCGGCCGTGGTCGAGGCGGGCATGGGCGAGAGCGTCGGCAAGGAGGAGCTCGGCGGCTGGCGCGCGGTCTCGGCGGCGGGAACGGTCGACCTGGTGGCCTCCTCCGAGCAGGAGGCCTTCGAGCTGACCAGGTCCGTGCTGTCCTACCTGCCGCAGAACGCCTGGACCAGGCCGCCCGTCAGGGCGGGCAGGCAGGCGCTCGACCAGTCGGTGCTGCGGGACATCGTGCCGCGCGACCGCCGCAGGCCCTACGACATGCGCGTGATCATGCGGACGGTCTTCGACGACGTCCTGGAACTCGGCGCCCGCTTCGCCCCGTCGACCATCACCGCGCTGGCCCGCCTCGACGGGCACCCGGTCGCCGTGCTCGCCGGCGATCCGAACATCTACGGCGGCGGCATGACCGCCGACGGCGCCGACAAGACCGCCCGCTTCATCGACCTGGCGCAGACCTTCAGCCTGCCCGTCGTGCACCTGGTGGACCAGCCGGGCTTCGTGATCGGCAGCGCCGCCGAACGCGCGGGCACCATCCGGCACGGCGCCCGCGCCCTGGCCGCCGTCTACCAGTCGACGGTGCCGTGGGCCTCGGTGCTGGTCAGACGCGTGTTCGGCGTCGCGGGCGCCGCCCACAGGCCGCACTCCAGGTACGGCCTGCGCATCGCCTGGCCGTCGGGCGACTGGGGCTCGCTGCCCATCGAGGGCGGCCTGGAGGTGGCCTTCAAGCGCATGCTCGCCGAGGCGGGAGCGGAGGCGGCCGCGCTGAAGACCGAGATCGCCGCCCGGCTGGAGGCGGTGCGCTCGCCCTTCCGCACCGCCGAGGCCTTCCTGGTCGAGGACATCGTCGACCCGGTCATGACCAGGCCGCTCCTGGCCGACTGGGTGCGCGACGCCTACGAGGTGCTCGAACCCGGGCCCAGGCCCCTCACCAGGCCCTAGGTCAGCGCGAAGGCGCGGCGGTAGGCCGACGGCGAGGTGCGCATGGTGCGGGAGAAGTGGTGGCGGAAGGTCACCGGGCTCTCGAAGCCGACCGCCGCGCCGATCTCCTCCACCGGCGCGTCGCTCGACTCCAGCAGCGGCAGCGTGGCCGCCACCCGCTGGGAGATGACCCAGCGCAGCGGCGAGGTCCCCGTCTGCTGCTTGAAGCGGCGGATGAAGGTGCGCTCCGACATGCACGCGATAGCGGCCATCCGGGCGACGGTGATCGGCCGGGCGAGGTGGTCGAGCGCCCAGGCCATCGCGTGGGCGACGCCGTCGTGCTCGTTGACGGGCGTGACCGCGGCCTGGATGAACTGGGCCTGGCCGCCCTCGCGGTGCGGCGGCACGACCAGGCGGCGCGCGACGTCGTTGGCGACCGTGGCGCCGTGGTCCTTGCGGACCAGGTGGATGAGCAGGTCGATCCCGGCGGCGCTGCCCGCGCTGGTGAGCACGTCGCCGTGGTCCACGTACAACACGTCGGGGTTGACGCGGACGGCGGGGAAACGTCGCTGCAGCAGGTCGGCGTAGCGCCAGTGGGTGGTCACCTCGCGGCCGTCGAGCAGTCCCGCCGCGGCCAGAGCGAAGGCGCCCGAGCAGATGGAGACCAGCCGGGAGCCGCGCTCGTGCGCCCGCCGGAGCGCGGCGACCAGCTCCCCGGAGACCGGGCCGCGCACGTCCGAGACGCCGGGCACGATCACCGTGTCGGACGAGGACAGCACGTCGAGCCCGTGCGCGGCCTGCAGGGTGAACCCGCCGACCGCGCGGAGCGGCTCGGGGCTCTCCGCGCACACCTTCAGGTCGTACCAGGGCACCCGGAGCTCGGGCCTGGGCAGTCCGAAGACCTCCACCACGCAGCCGAGCTCGAACGGGGCCATGCCGTCGAAGGCCAGGACGGCGACGGTCGGCAGCCTGGTCGGAAGGGGAACGAGCATGTCGTCATGGTATCCAGTCACACTTTTTCCGCCGGATCCGTCATAGGGGTATGACCAAGAATCTTTTCCCCGGCGACGACGGCTTCGAGGCCGCGTCCCGGCCCTGGAACCTGACCGTGCAGCAGCCCGTGACCTCGGTGGCGGAGGTGACCGAGGCCGCCGAGGTGGCCGAGCTCGTACGGCACGCGCGCCGTACCGGTGCGGCCATCGCCACCCAGCCCAACGGCCACGGGGCCTCCGGCAGCGCGGGCGGCGCCATCCTGCTGCGCACGGGAGGGCTCGACACCGTCGAGGTCGACCCAGAGCGCCGCGTCGCCCGCGTGGGCGCCGGCGCGAAGTGGGGCCAGGTGCAGGCCGAGGCGGCCCGCCACGGCCTGACCGGCCTGCCGGGCAGCGCGCCTGGCGTCGGCGTGACCGGATACCTGCTGGGCGGCGGGCTGAGCTGGTTCAGCAGGAAGTTCGGCTTCGCCGCCGGCAGCGTGCTGGCCTTCGAGGTGGTCGACGCCGACGGCGAGCAGCGCCGCGTCAGCGCCGACTCCGACCCCGAGCTGTTCTGGGCGCTGCGCGGCGGCGGCGGCGACTTCGCGATCGTGACCGCGCTGGAGATCGGGCTGCAGGCGATCGACGCGGTGTACGGCGGGCGCGTGATGTGGCCGGGGCAGCGGGCCGCCGAGGTGCTGGAGCTGTTCCGCGCGCTCACCTCCGACGCGCCCGAGGAGCTCACCGTGTGGTTCAACCACGTGCAGCCGCCGGGCGCGCCCGCCATGGCCGGGCTTGACCTGGCCTTCTACGGTCCGGAGTCCGAGGCCAAGGAGGTGCTCGCCAGGATCGACGAGCTCGGCGGCGCGATGCTCGACACCCGCGGCACGCTCGCGCTGTCGGAGCTGGGCACGATCACGAATGACCCGGTCGACCCGAGCCCCGGCCTGGGGCGCGGCGAGCTGATCCCGGTGCTCGACGAGCGCGTGGTGGAGCTGGTCCTGGGCGATCTCGCCCCGCTCATCGGCTTCCAGCTTCGTCACCTCGGCGGGGCGCTGGCGCGTCCGTCGGACCTGCCGTCGGGGTCGCTCGCCGAGCCGTACCTGCTCTACGCCTTCGGGGCGGGGATCGGGCCCGAGCTCACCGAGGCGGTCAGGAGCAGGCTGGCTGGCCTGACCGGGCAGCTCGGCGACTCGGTCAGCGGGCGCAGGCCGTACACGTTCCTGGCGCCCGGCGACGACGCCGCCCAGGCCTTCACCGGGGCGGACCTGGAGCGGCTGCGCGAGCTGAAGCGGGCGCGCGACCCGCAGGGCGTCTTCCGCTCCAACTACCCGGTGCTCGGCTAGGGCTTGTGCACGGTCACCGGCTCCAGGTGCTCCGGCGCCTTGCCGGGGTACAGGCCGGTGACCATGGTGCTGACGGTGTACAGGTGCCAGGCCTGCGCGGGCCTGGCGACCACCGGTTCCGCGAACAGGGCACGCACCTCGTCGGGGTCGACGATCGGCTCCAGGGCCTCCAGCGTGCCCAGCACCTGCTCGCGCAGGATCGCCGACAACCGAGGTCCTGGGCTGGTCCGCCACGACCAGCCCCCGCCCGTCCTGACGGTGGGCATCGGCTCCGGCGGTACGTGCTGCCACGGCCAGCGTTTGCTCAGCCCGGCGGCGAAGCGCCACGCCTTGCCCTCGATGGGCACGTCACGCAGTTGCGGGGCGAACTTCAGGATGAGGCGGTAGATGACCTCTTCCGACAGGCGCCAGTCCTGGTCGAGCCCGAGGGCGACGCGCGCGACCCGGTTGTCGAGGAAGGGGCGGACCGGGTCGCCCCGGCGCAGCGAGCCCGCGCGGGCGCTGGCCTGCCAGCGGCCGACCTTGTACCAGATGTAGAGGTGGTCGAGCGTCTCCAGTTTGTTCGTGCGCCGCTCCCACGGCCTGGCCAGCTCCTTGGCGTGCTCGTTGGCCGCGGCGCTGAAGAGCTTGCCGTCCTTGCAGAACGTGGTGGTGATGCGCCGCAGCAGCGCCTTGTCGCTCAGGTCGGTCTGCAGGAGGTTGAGCGAGCCCGCCCTGAGCGTCTCGCCGCTCTGTCCCGACATGGTCGGCTTGTTGCTGTAGGGCAGGTAACTCACGATCGACTCGTAGGCCGAGGTCATGCCCTCGCAGGTGCGCAGCGTCTCGTAGGCGCGCATCAGCGGGTGCTCGACGTGGACGGCGTCCTTGGCCTCGGTCTGCGGCGGCGCGATGACCGTGTGCTCGACCTTGAGCTTGGCGGCGATCCGCCGCGCCAGGATGACGTCGGGGTGGCTGTCGAGCCCGTTGGTGGTCACCCGGAACGGCACCCTGGCGGCGTGCAGGAGCGCGGCCAGGATCCGGGTGTCGCGCCCGCCGGTGAGCGCCAGGTTGACCGGCTCGGCCGTGTTCCTGAGCGGCTCGACGGTCGCCACGAGCGCGTCGGCCAGCTCGGCGATCGCCGCCTTCTTGTTCGCGGGCGGCGCCGCCTCGGGCAGCGGGGTCTCGGTGATCGTGCGGCGGCCGTCGCGCACGGTGATGCGCGAGCTGGGCCGCAGCGCCGTGACGCCCTCGTAGGGGGTCTCGTCCGACAGGAAGAAGCCCTGCCGGGCCATCGACTGCAGGGCGAGCAGGTCGTAGCCGATCCGCTCCCGGGCCATCAGGTGCACCAGCAGCGCGCGGCTGCCGACGATGTGCAGCTCGTCGGTCTCGGTGTGGAAGACCGGGCAGACCCGGTTGATGGCGGTGGCCGCGGTCAGCTCGCCGTCGCGGGCGACCCAGGCCGACAGGCATCCGGCCACGTCGTCGTCGGGCAGCCGGACGACGTCCTTCGGGTCGGCCAGGTGGCCGTTGACGCCGACGACCCGGTCGGGCAGGCGGTGGAGCAGGTCAGGCTCGCGGGCGCCGGCGGGCTCGTTGGTCCAGCCCAGCAGGGAGACGCCGGTCCCGTGCCACTCGTCGCGCCTGATCACCTCGGCGGGCACGGGGAAGGCCTCTTCGATGATCGAGCGGGCTCGGTCGAGCGAGCGGGCCGCGATCACGCCGTGCTTTGCGGCTAGGCCCAAATAGACGCGCATGCCGATAGCAATATCGGATTGTGGTGGTTCATCACAAGTCGTCTGGCTTTTGTGCACTTTTGGATAACGGGCCCGGCCAATCGCCGCAAGCCGTCCGTCAGAGCAGGTATGAAAAGTCGCCGGGTAGTCGCCGTTGTCGGATTAGTCGCACTCCTTGGCCTGACTGCTGCCTGCGGAGGCGGCAGCAACGGGCCCGTTGGCAGCCAGTCGGACTCCGCCGCACGCGCGCCGCAGCAGGAGCAGGAGGCCCAGGCCAGGCCCACCGCGGCCGCGGCGCCCGAGGAGAAGGGCCAGGAGCAGGACACCGAGGTCTCCCAGATCTCCACCTTCGCCCTCGACGTGGACACCGCCTCCTACGACCACGCCCGCCGCACCCTCGCCGAAGGGCGGTGGCCCACCCCCGACCGGATCCGGCCGGAGGAGTTCGTCAACGCCTTCCGCCAGGACTACGCGGAACCCAGCGACAACGGCTTCACCGTGCACGTGGACGGCGCCAGGGTCCCGGGACGCACGAACGAGGGCCTGGTCAGGGTGGGCCTGCAGACCCGGCGTTCCGACGCGGCGGCCAGGCGGCCCGCCAACCTGACCTTCGTCGTCGACGTCTCCGGCTCGATGGCCGAGCCCGGCCGGCTGGACCTGGTGCAGTCGGCGCTGCGCACCCTGCTGGGCCAGCTCAGCCCGGGTGACCAGGTGGCCATCGTCTCCTTCAGCACCGAGGCGCAGGTCGTGTCCGACATGACGCCGCTGGTCTCGCGCGACGCGTTGCTCGCGGCGGTCGACGCGCTGCAGATCTCCGGCGGCACGAACGTGGCCGCGGGGCTGACCGAGGGCTACGAGATCGCCGCGCGAGGCTTCCGCCCGGCGGCCACCAACCGGGTCATCCTCCTGTCCGACGGCCTGGCCAACGCCGGTGACACCACCTGGCAGGGCATCCTCGACCGGGTCTCCGAGCACGCCGGGCGGCAGATCACGCTGCTCACCGTGGGCGTGGGCAGGGAGTACGGCGACGAGCTGATGGAGCAGCTGGCCGACAACGGCGACGGCCACGCCATCTACGTCAGCACGATCGAGGAGGCCGAGCAGGCCTTCGTCAAGAACCTGCCCGCCACCATCGAGCTGCGCGCCCGCGACGCCAAGGCCCAGGTCGTCTTCAACCCGTCGGTCGTGGAGTCCTACCAGCTGATCGGCTACGAGAACCGGCAGCTGGCCACCGAGGAGTTCCGCGACGACTCCAAGGACGGCGGCGAGGTCGGTCCCGGCCACGCGGTGACCGCGCTGTACGCGGTCAGGCTACGGCCGGGCGCCTCCGGGCAGCTCGCCGCGGCCACCGTGCGCTGGCAGGACCCCGACACCCGCACGCCCGCCGAGTCGAGCAAGGCGCTGGAGGCCGGCGACCTGCACGAGTCGTTGTGGACCAAGGCCCCGCTGCGGCTGCAGGTGGACGCGGTCGTGGCCGCCTTCGCCCTCTACATGCGCGACAGGCAGGCCTTCGGCATGGACCTGGCATCGTTGTCGGAGCAGGCGGCCAGGCTGGCGGCCGAGGCCGAGGACCCGAAGCTCGCCGAACTGGCCCAGCTGGTGGAGCGGGCCAGGACCATCGGTTAGTGCCGTCCGAAGATCGGCACGTCGGAGCCGTAGTAGAAGTCGTAGATCGCCTGGGCGAACTCGTCCTTCGACAGCCTGCCGTCGCGGTTGGTGTCGAGGCGCTCGAAGGCTTCCCTGGCCGACCAGCCCGCCACGTCGTAGGCGCCCCAGAGGCGGAGGTACTCGCCTCTGGTCAGCTGCTCGTCGCCGTCGGTGTCGAGGGCGTCCCACAGGGCGTCGCCGATCGGCCAGACGATGTGGGCGGTGAAGGCGACCCGGTCGAGATCGGGGGAGGTCGCGTACCTGACGTAGGCCTCCCTGCTGATCTTGCCGTCCTCGTCGGTGCCGATGAGATCGACGGCGTTGCGCCAGGCGTAGTCGTAGGCGGTGATCACCGCCTCGCGCCGGGCCTCGCCGAGGCCGAGCCGGGCGCAGACGGATTCGGCCACCACGATCATGTCGCGCTGATCGAGGAAACCGTCGCCGTCCATGTCGCTGGTGTCGAATGCGTGGCCGGCGTTTTCGCGCTGCACATTCATGTTCGTGCCACCCCTGGATAATCGTCCTTATCCGCGACAACGCCTGTCAATCGGGTTGTGAGAATTCCCTGATTCGAACTCGGGATATTTCCGGAGAAAAGCCACTCGCCCATGGGGAGGAGTTTCGGATAGCAGAACAGCGAGGTCCTGGTCCCGAGGATCTCGGGCGTGTTCACCATGAACGGCAGCTCTGCCAGCAGGAACGGCAGCGCGCTTCCGGCGTGCTCCGCGGTGCCCAGAACCTCCGCCAGAGCGGTGTGGCAATGCTCGCGGAATTCGCCGTCGCTCTCGTAAAGCAGCCCGATCTCCTGCCGCGTCTTCTCGTAGGCGACCTCGCCGTACAGATCGGTCCAGCTGAAAACGCCCACGCCCGTCGCGCCCGCCGCCTCCAGCGCCCTGCTCACCCGGTTACGGGTGTTGTTGATCTCCTCCCGCGCCTTCTTGCGCGCCCTCGGCCGCTCGTAGCCCTTGGCCATCAGGGTGCCCGCGAGCTCCATCCCCGGCACCAGCACGTCCACCCGGGCGAACTGGGCCGTCGCCCACCCGAGCAGCGTCGTCAGGGTCGGGACGGTGAAATATCCGTTCAGTGCGCTGACCCCGAGCAGGATGTGCTCCCTGGTGGCGAAGATCTTCGCGCAGCGCGCGGTCAGGGGGTGGGCCTCCACCATCGTCGTCGTCATGTAACGGAAGGTAGCAAGTCTGTCGCTCTGGGTTGACGTGTCTGGGCACCTCCGAAAGTCCGATATGCTTTCCAAGCAACAACAGCGGGGCTATGGCGCAGTTGGTAGCGCGCTTCCATGGCATGGAAGAGGTCTGGGGTTCGAATCCCCATAGCTCCACTCCGGTGAAAAGGGCCGCCCGTCAGGGCGGCCCTTTTCGTCTATCTCAGAGCCGTGTCCAGCGTGTTGGTGAGGATGCCCGGGTCTCCCGACATCTCCCAGATCATCGCGCCGAGCAGGTTCTTGCTCTTGAGCCAGGCCACCTTCTTCTGGATGGACCAGGCGTCGTCGAAGGTCCACCACTGCCCGCCGTTGCCGGTGTAGCAGGAGGTCGCGACCGCCTGCTCGTCATGGCGGACCGTGCAGCCCGGCACCGAGGCCACGAGGTTGGAGTAGCCGCGGGTGCCGGCCTCCTCCTGGAACTGGCCGGGCGCCGCGCCCGTGGCCGACTGCCACTCGCCGGCCTTGCCGCCGTCGCTGACGCCCTGCCAGCCACGCCCGTAGTAGGCCAGGCCGATGGTCAGCTTGCGCGGATGCACCCCGGCGGCGAGATAGACGTTGATCGCGTTCTCGACGCTGAAGTGGAAGGTGTACGGGTCGTCGGTGTCGGCGTACAGGTTGCCCTGGTGCCCGGTGCGGTTGGGCTCCCAGGAGTTGTCGCTGCCCGCGCCGTGGAAGTCGTAGCCCTGGACGTTGAAGATGTCCATGTGCTTGGCGACCTCGGCCAGCTCCCAGCCCGCCTCGATCTTGGCCGGGTCGGCGGGGGTGAAGGCGGTCAGCTGGTAGCGCTTGCCGGTGGTGACCGACAGCGCGTCGAGCTGGCGGCGGAACTCCGCGATCAGCAGCGTGTTGTTGACCTTGTCGGCCGGGCTGACGTGGTTGCCCGGGTGCCCCTCGGCGCCCGGCCACTCCCAGTCGAGGTCGATGCCGTCGAAGATGCCCGCCCCGGTGCCGGGTCCGCCCGCGGCGTTGTACACCGGCAGGTTGCCCTTGATGTAGATGTCGATGCAGGAGGAGACGAACTTCTTGCGCGCGGCGTCGGTGGCGGCCACGTCGGAGAAGTACTTGGAGTAGGTCCACCCGCCGAGCGAGATGAGCACCTTGAGGTGCGGGTGCTTGGCCTTCAGCTTCTTGAGCTGGTTGAAGTTGCCGCGCAGCTTCTCCCATCCGGTGTCGGCCACCCCGTCGACCGACTGGGCGGCGCTGAAGGGCCTGCCATAGTCGGCCTCGGCGTCACCGGCGCCGTCGCCCTGGTTGGGGTCCTGCGGGTTCTGCGTCGTGCCCTTGGTCACGCCCTGCAGGCAGGTCAGGTTGACCGGGTCGACGTTGCCGAAGGCGTAGTTGATGTGGGTCAGCTTCGCAGCGGCCCCGCTGGTGTCGAGGTTGCGCACGAAGTACTGGCGGCCGTAGATGCCCCACTGCACGAAGTAGCCGACCCGCGCGTAGCCGTCGACGATGTCGGCCGTGGTCACCGACACCGGCGCGGTGGCCGCGGACATGTTGTCGTACAGGTCGCGTGCCCTGACGGTGAAGCTGTAGGCCGTCGAGGGCGACAGGCCGCTGATCGTGGCGGTCGGGCCCGCGACCGAGGCGACGACGTTCGTGCCCTGGTAGACGTCGTAGCCCGCGACGCCGCTGTTGTCGGTGGAGGCGTTCCAGGCCAGCGTCACGGTCGAGGAGGTGGCGGCGGTGCTGCGCAGGTTGCCCGGCACGCTCGGCGCCTGCGTGTCGTCCGACGGGTTGTTGGTCCGTACGGCCAGCGTGTTGCTCGCCCCCGAGAGGGTGCCCTTGCGGTCCTTGGCCTTGACGGTGAAGGAGTAGTTCGTGTTGGGCGTCAGCCCGGTCACGGTGGCGGTCGTCCCGGTGACGGTGGTGGCCAGGGCCGAGCCGTTGTAGACCTCGTAGCCGACGATCGGCAGGCTGCCGGCGGCCGAGGCGTCCCAGGCCAGCGAGACGGTCTTGGTCGTCTTGACCGGCGAGCGCAGGTTGCCGGGCGCGCCGGGTGGGGCGTCGGGGGAGCCGTCACAGTTGACGTCGTTGACGCGGCAGCCGGTGGGCTCGGCGCCTGCCGTACTGACGCGGAACGACGGGCTGTAGGGCTCGGTCGTGCGGCCCGCCGCGACGGTGGTGTTGTAGTGGGCGGGGGTCAGGGTGACCGTGCGGCCCGTCTGGGTCAGGGAGGCGTGCTCGGCGTTGCTCGCGGTGACGCCCGCGGGCAGGTCGAACACGATGGACCAGCCGTTGAGCGCGGTGGTGGTGTTGTTCTTGACGACGAACTTGGCGGCGTTGCCGGCCACGGAGTACTCCGCGGCCACTGGCGCGGGCGGCGGCGGGTCCTCGCCGCTGCCGTCGCAGTTGGCGCCGTTGATGGTGCACGCGGTCGGCTGGACGGCGGAGCTCAGGTTGACCGTGGGGCTGAAGGGCTCGGTCGTACGGCCCGCCTGGAGGGTGTCGATGTAGTACGCGGGTGTGAGTTTCACCCGTGTCCCGTTCTGCACGATGGTGGCGTGCACGGGACTGCTCGCGGTCACCCCGCTGGGCAGGTCGAAGACGATCGACCATCCGGAGACCGCGGTGGTGCCCGGATTCGTCACGACGAACTTGCCCGTGGAGCCCGACAGGCTGAAGACGGCTGTCAGCCGGGCGGCTGCCTGGGCGGGAGGTGAGAGGAGGAGGACGAGGAGGACGGCAGCGAGTAAAGCGGCTGTTCGGCGCACCGTGGAAGCCTTTCTTTTAAGAAAGTTTCCTAAATATTTGTCTGGATCGTAGGCTCGCTCGCCGTGGCCGACAAGGCCCAATTAGACGGATCCGCGGAAGGTCTGCCGGTAGGCCAGCGGCGAAACGCCGACGGCGGCGTTCAGGTGCTGGCGCAGCGAGACGGCGGTGCCGAAGCCCGCCCGCCTGGCGACCTGGTCGACCGGCAGGTCGGAGCTCTCCAGAAGGTGACGCGCGTGCTCGACCCGCTGCTGGATCAGCCACTGCGCGGGGCTCAGCGCGGTCTCCTGGCGGAAGCGGCGGGTGAAGGTGCGCACGCTCATCCGCGAATGCCTGGCCAGCGCCGCCAGGTCGAGCGGCTCGTCGAGGTGCTCCAGCATCCAGGCGCGGGTCGCGGCGGTGCTGGGGCCGGTCGCGGGCGGCAGCGGGCGCTCGATGAACTGCGCCTGGCCGCCCTCGCGCCACGGCGCCATCACGCAGCGCCGCGCGGTGCGGTTGGCCACCTCGACGCCGTGGTCACGGCGCACGACGTGCAGGCACAGGTCGAGCCCGGCCGCCACCCCAGCCGAGGTCAGGACGTCGCCGTCGTCGACGAACAGCACGTCGGGGTCGAGCCGCACCCGCGGGAACAGGGCCCTGAACCGGTCGGCGTCACGCCAGTGGGTCGTCGCCGGGCGGCCGTCGAGCAGCCCCGCGGCGGCCAGGACGTAGGCCCCGGTGCAGATCGACATGATCCGCCGGTGCCCCTGCAGCGCCTCGCGCAACTCCGCCGGGATGACGCCGCGCTCCAGCACGGTGCCGCTGTGCACCCCCGGCACCAGGACCGTGTCGGCCGTGGCCAGCACCTCCAGGCCGTGGTCGGGCAGGATGCTGTAGCCGCCGCCCGTGCGCACGGGCGCGCCGCCGATCGAGCAGGTGACCACCTCGTAGAGGTGCTCGCCCGCGGCGTCTCGCGCGGCCCAGAAGATCTGGCCGGGAGTGCCGAGGTCGAGCGTGGCCACGTCGTCGAGCGCGACGACGGCGATGCGGTGCGCCATGGCCCGATTCTTACACATGTTGGCTTTCTGGCCACTCGTGAGTTCCGGCCGTGCGGCCCCAGGATGTGGGCATGCGCATCCATCGAGCGTGGTTCGTGGCCGCCGTCGCCTTCGTGGCGATCCTCGGCGCCGCGGGTTTCCGTGCCACCCCCGGCGTGATGATCAACCCGTTGCAGGCCGAGTTCGGCTGGTCCAAGGGGACGATCTCGCTCGCGGTCTCGATCAACCTGGTCCTCTACGGGCTGACCGCGCCCTTCGCCGCCGCGCTCATGGACCGCTTCGGCATGCGCCGCGTCGTCAGCCTCGCGCTGCTGCTGGTCGCGCTGGGCAGCGGGCTCACCGTGTGGATGACCGCCTCGTGGCAGCTGCTGCTGTTCTGGGGCGTGTTCGTGGGGCTGGGCACCGGGTCGATGGCGCTGGTGTTCGTGGCCACCGTGACCGACCGCTGGTTCGTACGGCACCGCGGGCTCGTCACCGGCGTGCTGACCGCCGGCGGAGCGACCGGGCAGCTCATCTTCCTGCCGGTCCTCGCCCACCTGGCCGACGGGCCCGGCTGGCGGGTCGCCTCGATCGCGGTCGCCGGGGCGGCGCTGGCCGTCGTGCCGCTGGTGTGGCTGCTGCTGCGCGACCGGCCGGAGGACGTCGGGACGACAGCCCTGGGCGGCGCTCCCGCGACGCCCGCACCAGCGCCCACCGTGAACGCCGCGGTCCGCGCCCTGTCGGTGCTGGCCAAGGCGGCCAGGACCCGGCCCTTCTGGTACCTCGTCGGCGGCTTCGCGATCTGCGGCATGAGCACCAACGGGCTCGTCGGCACCCACTTCATCCCCGCCGCCCACGACCACGGCATGACCCAGCCGGTCGCCGCCGGACTGCTCGCCCTCATCGGCGTCTTCGACATCGCCGGGACCATCGCCTCCGGCTGGCTGAGCGACCGCGTCGATCCCCGCATCCTGCTCGGCGTCTACTACGGCCTGCGCGGGCTCAGCCTGATGATCCTGCCCTCGCTCTTCTCCGGGACCGCCGAGCCGAGCATGCTGGTCTTCATCATCTTCTACGGCCTGGACTGGGTGGCCACCGTGCCGCCGACGGTCGCGTTGTGCCGCAGGATCTACGGCGCCGACGGCGCGGTCGTCTTCGGCTGGGTCTTCGGCTCCCACCAGGTCGGCGCCGCCATCGCCGCCGTCGGCGCCGGGCTGACCCGCGACCACCTGGGCGCCTACGATGTGGCCTGGTTCGTCGCGGGCGGCCTGTGCCTGCTGGCGGCGGGAATGTCCCTGGCCATCAAGACCGTTGGAAAGCGGCGTGATGATGGTTCTGCCCCTGGTCGTCCGGATCGAGCGAGCGAGTCCGCCGCAGCGCACTGACGCGCTGGAGGCGGCGGCGATGGCCGTGCTCGGGCTGCTGGCCGATCCCGGCGATTGGGCGGGAGAGATCGACGCCTGGGAGTCGACCGGCAGGATCCGCAAGGTGGTGCGCAGGGCACGCGGTGCCGAGTGGGAACGGGCGATCGCCCTGCCCGGCCGTACCGTCGTGCACCGCAGCGCCCAGGTGCGGGTGCATCCGCCGGTGCCGCTCGACGACTGGCCGCGCGACCTGGCCAGGCTCCAGGTGTCGGGCACCCGGCTCGACGACACCGCCGAATACGGCGAGCCTGACGGCGTGCCGGTGTTGTGGGAGAACCCCGCGCTGGAGATGTCGGCTGGCAAGGCCATGGCACAGGCGGGACACAGCGCCCAGCTGGCGTGGTGGGCCACCTCGGAGCGCGACCGGGAGGCGTGGCTGGCCGGCGGGCTGGCCGTGGCCGTACGGACCTCTCCTGATTTCGGCAAGCTCGCCGACTCCGGGCTGCCGGTCGTGCGCGACGCCGGGTTCACCGAGATCGCTCCCGGATCGGCCACCTTCGTGGCGGACGCGCCGTGGCTCAGATCGTGAGGATGTCGGCGTAGACGCCGTGTTCCGTCATCCTGGCCGGTGACGGGCTGTCGTAGACGACCATGACGCGGCCGTCGGGCAGCAGCGTCAGCCCCTCCGGGTGATCACAGCCCACGCCGTGGGGGAGCTCGGCGAGAACCTGCAGGTCGTCGGCGAGACCCTGCTGGGTGAGCGGGTTCCAGCGCACGAGCCTGACCGGGCCGTCGAGATCCATGCTGGGGCCGGTGAGCAGCAGCAGGTCGTCGCCGAACGGGCACATGTCGCGTATCCCCAGGCCGCCCAGGTCCAGGAAGTGTTTGCGGTAGGGGCGGCGCAGGCGCATGCGGGGGCCGTCGACCTCCGGATGGATCTCCAGCACCACCGCCCAGCCGCGCAGCACGGGGCCGCGCAGGCCCAGGTGCACGCCGTGGCGGGTGACGGCGATGCCCTCGATGTCGAGGCCGTTGTCCTTGCCCGGCAGGGCCAGGAAGGGCGCCAAATGGGGGTCGTCGCGCAGGTGGTAGGCCAGGTTCTCGGCGCGGCCCGACATGATCGAGCCCTTGGCGGGGGAGTTCGTCGCCGCGTCGAGCGGGAGCCGTACGAGGATGAACCGGTTCTCCTCGCGCAGGACGGTCGCGAGCCTTCGCAGGCCCTTGTCCTGGTTCCTGGTGGTCTTGACCCTGCGGCGCTTGAGGCTGTGCGAGCCGATCGCCCACAGATGACCGTCGTGCCGGGCCAGGCCCTCGATGTCCGCCTCGTCGTCGGGGCCCGCCGGCAGGTCGACGAAATCGGCCAGCCGGAAACCGCGCTGAGCGCCGAAATGATCCCCCGTCCAGGTCAGATGCTCGATGGTGGCGGTCTCGTCACCCGCCACCCACAGGCCCGTCTCGTCGCGCCGGATCGCCGACAGATTCGTGTGCGTGCGGCTGTCGCGAGAAGCCTGATCGAAGCGGAGTTCCACCTGGGTCACCTCGTCATGATGACACTTCGGATACGAGCTGGGCGGCTTGCGGTGATATGCCGTACGCTCCCGATCGTGCTTGATGGGGAAGGTGGGACCGTGCGTTCCTCTGTCGTTGCGCCGCGCCGTCCCTCCCCTCCCAAGCGGTCGCTCATCGGAGACCTGCCGATGAGGCTGATCTACCGGGTGCTCGCGGTGGCCGTGGTGCTGGCCGCCGTGGTGTTCTGGTTGCTCCCGTCCGGTCCGGACGAGGACGAGGCTGCGCCGGTCGCCGCGCCATCGGCGATGCCCACCTCGTCCGCGACCGCGGCGGGGGGCGCGGTGGCCGTACCCGCGACCTCGCCGCCGCCGTCTTCGCCTTCGCCGCGTCCGACCCCGTCGCCCGGCTCCTCGCTCGCCCCCGGATACACGGCGATGGAGGCCTTCTACGCCGACAGCCGAATCGCCAAGCTCCCGTCGCGGCTGCCGATGAAGGCCGTGCGCCCGTACAAGGCCACGCTCAAGGACCGCGAGTCGGGCCTGGTCGTGCCCACCCTGACCAAGCCGTGGAAGAAGTACGGCTCCGGCCCCTACACCTCCAGGCAGGTCATCCGCGGCACCACCGCGGCCATGCTCGTCACCGCTCCCGTGCCGATCCAGGTGCAGAAGGAGATGCGCGACACCGCCCTGCTCGCCGCCCGATGGACGCTCAGCCGCCACCCCCGCGGCGCGGCCATCACGCGGTGGATCGCCTCCAAGCCGATGCCCAAGGGCTGGATGCTCGTCTACCAGGTGAAGTACGGCAAGCGCACGGCCCTCGACGCCGTCGTCGTCATGGACGGGGGCTCCTACAAGCCCGGCCTGGCCTTCGTCACCGTGCCTGACGCGCGCAAGGGGCAATGGGGACAGGTCGCCCGCATAGCCGCGGGGGTGCGTGGACTAGGCTAGATCTTGATCTAGGGGGTGATCGCCGTGGAACGTTCGGGACAGCCGGCGCAGGATGGGGACAAGGACAAGCCGAAGCCGCCATGGCGCGCCGAAGGCCTGCCGGGCACGCCCGGCGGGCGCCCGAAGATCAACTGGTGGCGTTTCGCGCTCACCCTGCTGGTCGTCTACGCGGCGTTCTTCCTGATCTCATCCTTCTTCGACGGCGACCCGCCCGAGACGATCTCGTACTCCCAGTTCATCAGCCAGGTCAACGCCAAGAACGTCAAGGACATCTCGGCGCAGGGCTACTCCGTGACCGGCGTGCTCAAGACCGCAGCGCAGGACCCCGACAGCGAGAACAAGTCCTACACGAACTTCGTCACCGAGATCCCGGTCTTCGTCGACGACACCCAGCTCATGCAGCAGCTGACCAACTCCGGCGTGGAGATCACCTCCGAGCCGCTCAGCACCAACCGCGGCGTCTTCTGGAACCTGATCCTCTCGCTGCTGCCGCTGCTGCTCCTGGTCGGCCTCTGGGTCTGGATCATGCGGCGCGGCGCGTCGATGATGGGCGGCGGGGGCGGACTGGGCGGCCTGGGCAAGTCGAAGTCGTCCAAACCGGTCGAGGCCGCCAAGGTGCGCGTCAACTTCGAGGACGTCGCCGGCATCGACGAGGTCGAGAACGAGCTCGTCGAGATCGTCGACTACCTGAAGGACCCGGGCAAGTACCGCCGTCTCGGGGCCAAGCTGCCCAAGGGCGTGCTGCTCGCCGGTCCTCCCGGCACCGGCAAGACCCTGCTCGCCCGCGCCGTCGCCGGTGAGGCCAACGTGCCGTTCTTCTCGGCCAGCGCCTCCGAGTTCATCGAGATGATCGTCGGCGTCGGCGCCTCCCGCGTGCGTGACCTGTTCGAGGAGGCGCGCAAGGTCGCCCCGTCGATCATCTTCATCGACGAGATCGACGCCATCGGCCGCGCCCGCGGCGGCAACTCCGGCCTCGGCGGCCACGACGAGCGCGAGCAGACGCTCAACCAGATCCTCACCGAGATGGACGGCTTCTCCGGCGGCGAGGGCGTCATCGTCATCGGCGCCACCAACCGCCCCGAGGTGCTCGACCCGGCCCTGCTGCGTCCCGGCCGCTTCGACCGCACCGTCATGGTCGCCCCGCCCGACGCCAAGGGCCGCATGGCCATCCTCGAGGTGCACACTCGCGGAGTCCCGCTCGACGGCGACGTCTCGCTGGACCAGCTGGCCAAGACCTCGCCCGGCATGACCGGCGCCGACCTGGCCAACCTCGTCAACGAGGCCGCCCTCCTGGCCGCCAAGCGCGGCAAGGAGAAGGTCTCCATGGCCGACTTCGCCGACGCCCTGGAGAAGCTCCAGCTCGGTACGGCACGCAGCATCGTGATGCCGGAGGAGGAGCGCACCAGGACCGCCTACCACGAGGCCGGCCACGCGCTGCTCGGCATGCTCCAGCCCGGAGCCGACCCGGTGCGCAAGATCTCGATCATCCCGCGCGGGCGGGCGCTGGGCGTCACCCTGTCCACGCCCGACACCGACAGGTACGCCTACGACTACAACTACCTGCTCGGGCGCATCATCGGCGCGCTGGGCGGCATGGCGGCCGAGAAGGTCATCTACGACGTCATCACCACCGGCGCCGAGAACGACCTGGAGCAGGTCACCATGATCGCCCGCGGGATGGTCGGGCGCTGGGGCATGTCGGAGAAGATCGGGCCGCTGACGATCCTCCCGTCGGAGGGCGCCCCGCAGGCCGCTCCAGCCACCCTGGCGGCGGTCGACGACGAGGTCCGCCGGATCGTGGACGAGTGCTACGAGCAGGCCATCCGGCTGCTGGTGGACAACCGCGAGAAGCTCGAGGCCATCGTGGTGGCGCTGCTGGAGCACGAGACGCTCGACGAGGCGGCGGCCTACCGGGCCGCGGGGCTGGAGCGTGCTTCCTAGCCGGGGTTCTGCAATTCTCACAGCCGTGTGTGCAGGATTGTTGCAGCTTTTGCTCACGCCGTTGACACCTTTTGACGGACCGCTTTAGGGTCGATTAAAGGTTGCGGAAAGCGCTTTCCACCCTTGTCGCCGAGCGAGAGCTGCCTGGCCCGCAGCGCCTCCGGCGAGCCCTGATGTCGCCGCCCCCGCGGCATCCTCTTACGGTCAGGAAGGCGAGACCAGATGAAACGAGCAGCGGCTTTACGGCTCACGGCAGCGCTGGCCACGGCCACCCTTGCGGGCGCGGCCGCCGTGGCCCTCCCGGCGCTCCAGGCCACGGCGGCAGTCGGAACCGCCACCGGCTACGCGTCGAGCAACGGCGGCACCACCGGCGGCGCAGGCGGCCAGACGGTCAAGGCCACCACCGGGACCCAGATCCACGCCGCCCTCTGCGGCCGCGCCAGCAGCAGCACCCCGATCACCATCCAGGTCGAGGGCACCATCAACCACGGCAACACCGCCAAGGTCTCGGGTGAGAGCTGCAACACCGCCGCCGGCGTGATCGAGCTCAAGCAGATCAGCAACGTCACCATCATCGGCGTCGGCGCCGGGGCCGTTTTCGACCAGGTCGGCATCCACATCCGCGAAGCCAGCAACATCATCATCCAGAACGTCACCGTCAGGAACGTCAAGAAGTCGGGCTCGCCCACCTCCAACGGAGGCGACGCCATCTCCATGGAGAGCGACGTCCGCAACGTCTGGGTCGACCACGCCACCCTGCTCGCCTCGGGCGGCGAGTCCGAGGGCTTCGACGGGCTGTTCGACATGAAGGACAACACGCAGTACGTGACCCTGTCCTACAGCATCCTGCGCAACTCCGGCCGCGGCGGGCTCATCGGCTCCAGCGAGAGCGACCGCACCAACGGCTACGTCACCTTCCACCACAACCTGTACGAGAACATCGACTCGCGCACACCTCTGCTGCGCGGCGGCATCTCGCACATCTTCAACAACTCCTACACCAGCCTGAACGAATCCGGCATCAACTCGCGGGCCGGCGGGCGGGCCAAGGTGGAGAACAACTACTTCAAGGACTCCAAGGACGTCCTGGGCACGTTCTACACCTCCGAGGCGGGCTACTGGCAGGTCGCCGGCAACATCTTCGACAACGTGACCTGGTCGAGCCCCGGCAGCGACTTCAAGCCCGCCGGGCCCAACGTGCAGTCGAACACCACGGTCAGCGTGCCGTACTCCTACCGCCTCGACGGAGCCTCGTGCGTGCCGAACATCGTGCGCCAGACGGCGGGCGCCAACACGGGCCTGCGGGTGTCGGACGGCAGCTGCTCGCCCACCACGCCTTCCCCCACGCCGACCTCGTCGTCCACTCCCACCCCCACCGCCACGCCCACGTCCACGCCGACCACGCCTCCCGGTGGCACCAACCTGAGCATCGGCGCGGGCTCGGACGGCTCCAGCAAGGCCGACGGCACCAGCTACGGCAACGTGCGCGACGGCAACCTGGCCACCTACTGGTCGCCGGTCGGCTCGACCGGTTCGGTGTCGATCAAGTGGAGCTCGGCCAAGTCGATCTCCGGCATCGTCATCCGTGAGGCCTCCGGGTCGGCGGGGGTCATCGGGTCCTGGCAGGTCATCAACGCCGACACCGGCGCGGTGCTGAAGTCGGGGACGGGGGCGGGGGTGATCACGTTCGCTTCCACGTCGCTGGCGAAGATCACGTTCAAGATCGTCAGCGCTGGTGGGACGCCGAAGGTCGCGGAGTTCGAGACGTACGCGTAGCAGGAGGGGCGGTCGCGGGCCCGCTCGAACCCTTCATGACCGCTTCTTCCCGTGGGGCCGCCGCTCTCGGCGGCCCCACAGGCACGTGCGAAATCTTTGCCCTAAACGGCATTTATCCCGATTTACCGCCGGGAAGCTCCCCCTCGTGAGCCTCAACGATGAACTTCTTCAGCAATTGGGCAACTCCGGCCTGGAGCAGATCGCAGGCCTGCTCGGCACGGACGTCTCCACCGCCAAGCAAGCAGTCGAAGCCGCCGCAGGCACCATCGTCGGCGGCATGGCGGTCAACGCCGACCGCCCGGAAGGCGCCGAAGCGCTGCGCTCGGCCCTCGACGACCACGTCACCAGCGACCCGTTCAACTCGGACGTCTCCTCGGTGACCCGCGACGGCCAGGGCATCCTGGAACACGTCCTCGGCGAACAGGGCACCCAGCAGGCCACGGCCGGCATCTCGCAGTTCGCCGGAATCAACATGGGCACCATCGCCAAGCTGCTGCCACTCCTGGCACCGATGGTGATGTCCCTGCTCGCCAACCGCGCGACCAAGCAGAACATGGACGCCGGCGCCGTCGCACAGGACCTGAACAAGGAAACCACCGACATGTCGAGCGGCGGCCTGGGAGACCTCCTGGGCGCCATCCTCGGCGGCAGCGCAGGTGGCGGAGGCGGCGGCCTCGGCGACCTGCTCGGCGGCCTCCTCGGCGGCGGATCGCAGCAGCAGTCCGCGCCGCAGCAGTCGGCGGCCCCGGCCACCGAGCAGCGCCAGCCGCAGTCGGCTCCCGGCGGGGGCGGCTCCAACCCGGACTGGTGACGGCATCGAGGGCCCAGGGCGGGCCACCCGATCCACTCACACCCACGTGACCCGCCCAGGCCCCCGCCATGCCTCGCTGCCACGCGCCTTCATACCAGCCCTCGCTGCACCCCGCTGCCACGCGCCCTCATGCCAGCCCCCGCTGCACCCCCGCTGCCACGCACCCTCATGCCAGCCCCCGCTTGCACCCCCCTGCCACGCACCCTCATGCCAGCCCCCGCTGCAGCCTCCCACCAGTGCCCTGCCCCTCCCTCCCAACCCCGAGTTGTGCCTGCCTCCCGACCGGTAAACTGGCCGAATGATCGTCCTGGCCTCCGCCTCACCAGCCCGTCACGCTCTCCTGCGCAGCGCAGGGATCGACCCCAAGGTGATCGTCAGCGGCGTCGATGAGGAAGCCCTCTCAGCCCCCACTCCCGCCCAGCTCGCCCTCCTCCTGGCCCAGGAGAAGGCCCGCAAGGTCGCCGCCGACCTCTCCGACGCCGTCGTCATCGGCTGCGACTCCATCCTCGAACTCGACGGCCGCCCGTACGGCAAGCCCGGCACCCCCGAGGTCGCCGCCGAACGCTGGCGCCTCATGCGCGGCCGCACCGGCCGCCTGGTCACCGGCCACTGCCTGATCGACATCGTGACCGGCCGCGAGGCCTCGGCGGCCGAGACCACGGTCGTCCATTTCGCCACCCCCACCGACGCCGAGATCGCCGCCTACGTCGCCACCGGCGAACCCCTCGCCGTCGCCGGCGGTTTCACCCTCGATGGCTTCGGCGGCTGGTTCGTCGAGGGCATCGACGGCGATCATGGAAACGTCCTGGGCATCTCCCTGCCCAGAGTGCGCGCGCTCCTCGGCGAACTCGGCTACGCGGTGACCGACTTCTGGCGCTAGGTTTCTCCGCATGCGCGACTTCTTCAGCGGTGTGGGCTTCTTCTTCCAGGGCATCGGCTGGGTGGCCAAGCACGGCCGGTGGTGGCTGTTCGGGCTGATCCCCGCCGTGATCGCCTTCGCCGTGTACGTCGTGGCGCTGATCTTCCTCGGCAAGTACGCCTTCGAGATCGCGGACTTCGCCACCCCATTCGCCGACTCCTGGAGCTGGCGCGACACCTTCCGCACCATCATGGGCGTGATCATCTTCATCGGCGGCCTCGCCCTGGCAGTGATCACCTACGCGGCCCTGACGCTCGCCATCGGCGAACCCTTCTACGAGCGCCTCTCCGGCGAGGCCGACCCCCTGCCCGACCACGAGGAGAAGCCGTGGTGGCGCACCCTGCCGCGTTCGATCCGCGACAGCCTCGTCACACTGGTCTACGTCCTGGCCTTCACGATCCCGCTCTTCGTCCTCGGCTTCATCCCGGTCATCGGCCAGACCGTGGTGCCGGTGATCGGCGCCATGGTCTCGGGCTTCTTCCTGAGCGTCGAACTCACCACACTGGCCCTGGAGCGCCGCGACCTGCCCCGCAAGGCCCGCATGGCGCTGCTGCGCAAGAACCTGCCGCTCACGCTCGGGTTCGGGGTGCCCATCTTCCTGCTCTTCCTGGTGCCTCTGGTGGCCGTGGTAGCCATGCCCGCCGCCGTCGCAGGCGCCGCCCTCATGGTCCGCGGCCGCCTGGCCCCCCGCTGACAACCCGCGTACGGCCAGCACAGCGCCAACCGGCGTACGGCCAGCCTCGGGCTAACAGCCGCGCACGCCCACCCCCACCGCCCCACCCCGCCGTCCGGCGAAGCCAACAGTTATCCACAGCCCAACCCCAAGCCCGATTCCTCCCACCCCAACCCCCGGCATGCTCCGGTCCATGTCCTCCACCAACACCGCACAGACGACCCTGCTCAGCCTCAGCGCTCCCCCCGACATCCTCGCCGCGGTGCCGTACCTCCTGGGTTACCACCCCGCCCAAAGCCTCATCGCCCTCGGCCTGACCCGCCGCCAGGTGCAGATCGCAGCCCGCTGGGACCTCCCCCTGTCCCAGCACTCCCTGGCCCCCTTCCCCGCCATGCTCGCCCGCGAGCGCATCACCGAGCTGATCGTCGTCGGCTACGGCCCGGGCGCCCTCGTCACCCCCGCGGTCGACACCATGCGCGAACTGGCCGCAAAGGCCGGCGTCCCCGTGGCCGAGGCCCTGCGCGCGGAGGAGACCCGCTTCTGGTCCTACCTCTGCGACGTCCCGGCCTGCTGCCCCATCGAAGGCACCCCCTTCGACATCACCACCACCCAGGTAGCCGCCGAGGCCACGGTCCACGGCCTGGTAGCCCTCCCTGACCGCGCCATGCTGGAAGCGACCATCTCACCCGCCACCGGCCCCATCCGCCTGGGCATGCGCCGCGCGACCTCGGACACCGCCGCAGCCCTGGTCTCCCGCCTCGTCGACTGCCGCAACCCCGACCGCTTCGCCGACGAATACGTCACCGAAGCCCTCACCCGCGTGCGCTCCGCCATGACCTCACCCGAGCGCCTATCCGACCGCCAAGCCGCCGAACTGGGCTTCGACCTGGCCATCATCCGAGTCCGCGACGAGGCGTGGACGTGCATGCAAGACGCCCACCTCCCTCTGTGGCGAGACCTCACCCGCCGCCTGGAACCCAGATTCGTCCCCCCAGCAGCTTCCCTGCTCGCCATGGCCGCCTGGAGATCAGGAGACTGCGTCCTGGCCGCCATCGCCCTCGAACGCGCCCTGCGCATCGACCCCACGTACTCCATGGCCCACCTGCTCCGTCACGCCCTGGAGCAACTCCTGCCGCCCAAGCTCCTCACCGACCGCCTGCCCACCTCATCAGACCTCGACACGGCCATGGGATCGCCCAAGCAAACCTGGCTCATCCCCTTGCTGGGCCTACTCGACGACCAGACCTCCGACGACCCCCCATGATCACACGCAAGCCCCGAACGACGGACAGGGAGGTCGTGCGGGGCCAGCAGCACGCCGTCGACGTGGCCCGACTCGACGTGCGAGACGAGGGCGGCAGCCAGAAACCAAGCGGAACAAGCCGCGGAGCGGCGACAAAGGCACACCCGCGCCCTCCTCACGCCCTGGAGGCGCGGGCACCATCCTCGCGAGACCAACGCGCCGGCTCAGTGCCCACCACTTTCGGTGCCAGCCGACCAGGCGCCAGCCTTCTCTGCTCCTCTCCTCCTCAGCTCCCGTCGCCGGTCTCCGGTCGCTTGTATGCGCGCATCCTCGCCGGATACCCGGTCAGATTCACGTCATAAACAGGCAGCCCAAGATTGTGCGCCACCTTCCTGATCACAGCGGGAGCCCCCACCCGACGTCGGGTCCACTCACCGTCGTCGGCCACCGCAACGGCTGTCGTGTCGGTCGCGAAGGTCTCAGGCTCGACATAGAACTCAACGCCACGCCTCGACTTGGCGAAGGCGATCAGAGCCTCGATGTCGGCGTCCGTCGCTTCGCGGTCGAACTTGGCGACCTTGGGCCCGCGCAGCCGACGCAGGCCGTAACGGTCTCGCCATCTCATGACTCCTTTTTATACCGTTCAGCCGCCCCTCGCGTCGGGGCTGTTCTCCGGGTCAGCTCCGGGTTCGCCCCGATGCCGCACATCCCGAGGAGATTGCAGGATGAAGTCAGATCACTCCATCCGAAGGGGAAGGCGTCATGGCGGGCACACCGATGAGGACCGGGCAAGCACCCGTGGAGCAGCTTCGCGTCACGAACCAGGACCGCGAGCACGTGGTGGAGCACGTCAAAGCCGCCTACGCCGAGGGCCGCTTCGACGAAATGGAGTTCGACGACCGCCTGGAGCGTGCGATGACCGCTCGCACCCACGGCGACCTGATGCCGATCATGTCCGAGCTGTACGGCCCGCGCGGCGTCCCCATGCCCAGGCACGTCCCGCCGCGCCAGGCACCCGCCGCCCGCATGCACACGGGCCCCACCGAGAGCCCCGAACGCCTGGCCGCCTCAGCAGCCCACGGCCTGGCCGCCATCGGCTTCCCCGTCGTCGGCCCCCTGATCTTCCTGCTCACCGGCGGCAAGACCTCGCCGTACATCCGCCAGCACGCCCTCGAAGCGCTCAACTTCCACCTGACGGTGATCGGCGCGTCGATCCTGCTGCCGATCACGGTGGTGGGCGTCGTCCTGCTGCCGGTGATCTGGGTGGCAGCCTTCGTCCTGTCGATCGCGGGTGCCGTCTCTGCCCTGACGGAGGGCTCGTTCCGCTACCCGATGACGCTCCGCCTGGTGAAGTAGCGCAGACCCCAGCTGCCGAAGTGCTACCCCGAGCGCTGGCTGGACTCGATCCACGGCGGGCGATCCTCGGGACGATGCCCGGGCCGCGTAGGAAAGCCCGCCTTGTAGGCACACGTAGCGAGTACAGCTAGGGATGCGCAGGTAGATGCTCCACTGATGACACGACCGCCCGCGTCCTACCGCGTGGCTCGTCTGGCGCGGTAGGCGCTGGCCTTGGCGCGGTTCTGGCAGGACAGGTCGCAGAAGCGGCGTGAGGCGTTGCGCGTCGTGTCGAAGAACACCAGAGCGCAGTTGTCGGCCTCGCAGCGGCCGAGGCGGGCCGACTGGCCGACGCCGATGACCATGGCGAGAGCCGTGCCCAGGTCGCCGGTCCAGGCCTCCACGAGGGTCGCGTCCGGTGCATGGAAGGCCAGTACGGGTGGGTCGCCGTGCAGGCTGGGGACGGCTCGGTGGCGGATGAGCAGGTCGTTGAGCCGGGACGCGACGGTGTGGACGTGGCCGGTGGCGCCGAACAGTACGCGCAGCTCCGCTGCGACCTCTGCCAGCCGGTCGGCGTCGACCGGGGTGAGCCGGGACGGTTCGGTCAGGTGGGCGTTGATCGCGGCCAGGCGGTCCTCGCCCGAGGAGGGCGGGGTGGCGGGGCGACCGTGGGCGGTGGTGGCCGTCAGGGTGTTGACGAGGCGCACCGCATGTTCGACCCACCTGCCGACATAACTGTCTATTTGAGGTTGACCAGTGATGCGCCAGGGATCTATCGTCACTGTCTCAGCATATATAGACAGTGAGGGTGTGAACCATGTCCGGGTCTCTTGCACGGCAGATGTGGCATCAGATCGAGCCGGTGCATGCGACGCTCTATTTCAGCTCGCAGGCCTTCGGGGAGGCCGCGATGCTCGGCTATGACGTCGAGTCGCGCTGGCCCAGCTACTTCGCCTGGCGCACGGCGCCGCTGGGTGCGGCCGGGCCGGGGCTGGTGGCGGCCACGTACTACAGCTTCAGTCCAGCCATGATCGCCGAGCAGGTGCCTGCGGTCTGGGACGTGGCGACGCCGGAGCAGGTGCTCGGCGCTCGATCGCGGGCCGTGGACCGCACCTTCCGCGCCCTCGGCGTGGTGGAAGGGCTGGGGGAGGCGGCCGAGCTCGCGATCAGGGCAGCAGAGAGCGTCGATCTCGGCCATCGGCCGCTGGCCGCGGCCAACCTCGATCTTCCCTGGCCCGATGAGCCGCACCTGGCTCTGTGGCAGGCGTACACCGTGCTCCGCGAGCACCGCGGGGAAGGGCACCTGACCGCGTTGCACGCCGCCGGGCTGGACGCCTGCGAGGCGCTGGTCTCCTTCGCCGCCGTCGGAGCCGCGCCGGAAGAGAACTTCGCCGGGCGGGGCTGGAGCGCGAAGGAGTGGGCGGCGGCCCGGGAACGGCTGGCCGGGCGCGGGCTCATCGACGCTGACGGCGCGGCCACCCCCGCTGGGCACGCCCTTCGCGAGCGGGTGGAACGGCTTACCGATGACCTGGCGGCGGGGCCGTGGCAGGCACTCGGCGAGACGGCGGCCGGGCGGCTGGCCGAGCTGAGCCGGCCGTTGCTGGGTGCGGTGTTCGAATCGGGGATGTTGCCGATGGTCAGCACACTCGGCATCGGGAAGGTGCGGGTCGCGGCATGAGGCCGGAGCAGCGCGCTGGGGGTGGGGACGATGGGGATGGCCGCGTGAGGCTGGAGCGGCTCACCGGGCCGGACGTACTCGCACGCGTAAGTGATCTGGTGGAGCTCTACCGGGCCGCGTTCGCGGAGCCGCCGTGGAACGAGGACGGGTGGGGCGCCGACGCGTTCGTCGAGCGGCTCACCGCGGACGTGCGGCGGCCCGGGTTCGCGGCGGTGCTGGCCAGCGATGATGGTGGGCCTGCGGGGTTCGGTACGGCGTGGCGTACCGAAAGCCCTTTTCCCACGGGACGAGCCTATGGGCGGGTTCGGGCCGTGCTGGGTGATGAGGTGGAGACGCGGCTGGTGGGAGCTTTGGAGGTGGATGAGCTGGCGGTGAGTCCGCACGCGCGCGGGCAAGGGCTGGGCGGGCGGATTCTGGAGCTGCTGTGCGACGGGGCGGAGGCCTGCTGGTTGCTGACCTCTCCGGAGGCTGTCGGCGCCGTGAGGCTCTATGAGCGGCTCGGCTGGCGGCGGATGACCGGGCCGGGGGCCGGCGTCGTGGTGTTCGCGAGTGGTCCGGCTTTCTCGCAGGGGGCCTGACGTGCTGTGCGGGATGACCATCGGCATCGCCGTACTGCGGCGTCGGCACCGCGCCAGAGACCAGGTCGAACACCTCGGCGCACCTCCGACGGCGGCCCCAGGGTGACCACTTGGCCACCTTCGCCGAGGTTAGATGCGAGGCGAACCGGGCCTACCGCCGACGAGCAAGGGGCTCGTGCGGGTGTGCATTGCGCCCTCGTGCCTCAGTCGTGGGGCTCCGCGCCGCCCGGCCCACGCCTGGGTCCCGCCCTCAGCCAATCGACGGGGTTCTGTGTCCGCTCGGTCTCCCCTGGTGGCAGCCCGTAACCCTCCGCCAACCTAGTCAGCCATCCCGTCGTCGGTCGATCCACCACCGGCGGGTTCCACATCGGCCGGTTCGAGGACGAAGACCGGGATCCGGCGCTCGGTCCTGAGCTGATAGTCCGCATAGTCCGGGTACGCGTCCACCGCGTGTCGCCACCACAGCGCCTTCTCTTCCCCGAATACCTCGCGTGCCCGGTACACCCCGCTGGCCGTACCGTCCTGCACTTCGACCAAAGGCTCGGCGAGCAGGCTGAAGTACCACTGCGGGTTCTTGGGCGCGCCGCCTTGGGAGGCGACGGCGGCGTAGTGTCCCTCGTGTTCGACCCGCATGAGCGGTGTCTTGCGGATCTTGCCGGACATGGCGCCGCGGTAGGTCACCAGGACGGTCGGCAGGCCCTTGATCGTGACGCCATCCGTGGTGCCGGTGCGCATGATCTGCTCAACGTGCTCGCGCACCCAGGCGGACGCGCTCGGCTCGTAGGTGCCTGACAGAGGGTGTGCCTGGTCGGCTTTGCTCGCGGGGGAGGTCGGTCCGGGCGAGAGGTGGGAGCGGTTCTGGGCGGCACGGGGGCGTCGGCTGTCCACGTTGGCGGTCAGGGTGTTGATGAGCTCGGGGAGGGCGGACACGGTCTCGGGCGGCAGGCCGGTGACGGTCTCCTCTGCCAGGGCCATCCACAGGTCTTTGATCTGCTCGGTCAGGGCTCTGCCGCTCTCGGTGAGCTCGACGACGGTCGCACGCTTGTCCGCGGGGGTGGGGACACGGCGGATATGGCCCGAGGCTTCGAGCTTGCGTGTCATGAGGGTGACGCTGGGGGGTTCGCAGCCGAGGGCTTCGCTGAGCTGGGCCTGGATCATGGGGCCGGTTCGGGCGAGTTCGAGTAGGAGTGCTTCCTGGCCAGTGTGCAGACCGAGCGGGGTGAGTAGGGCGGCGGCTCTGGCTCGGTGGCGCAGGCTGAGGAGGCGGATGGCCTGGTTGAGGGCGTCGGCCTGGGCGAAATCCACGGTTCCTCCTGGGGCAATAGTTATGCGAATAACATTATGCGCATAACTAAATTGCCGCAAGGCTGCGATGTTCCACCGAGTCAAGGGTGGGCGGATGCCGGGATGGTGGCCCGCCGGGGGAGCCGTGCGGGGTGGTGCCTGACCGGGGGATGCCATGCGAGTGATGGCGCGCAGGGCGACGGGTGCGGGGTGACGGCGCGCGAGGCGACGGCGTCAGGGCGACGGGCGCGGCAATGGTGGGGTGACGGCGTGCGAGGCGACGGCGTGCGGGCCATGGGGTGCGGGGCGATGGGGTGAGGGGGCCGCACGTGTGCCCGTGGCTAGGAGGCGAGGACCTCGTACTTGACGGTCATCACGCCGGCTCCCGTGTCGCCGATCGCGTCGAAGGCGGCCTCGGACAGGTCGAGGCAGCGGCCGCCGACGTACGGTCCGCGGTCGTTGATGCGTACGGTGACCGACTCGCCGTTGTTCGGGTTGGTGACGCGGACCTTGCTGCCCAGGGGGAGGGACTTGTGGGCGGCGGTCATGGCCGTGGGGTCGAACTGCTCGCCGCTGGCCGTCATCTGGGGGTCGCCGTAGAAGGACGCGCCGCAGGTGCCGGTTGAGATGACTCGCGGGCCGGACGCCTCGGATTTCTTGCTCTTGGCCGCCTCGGAGCTCTTGGGCTTGGGGGACGACGAGGTCGACTTGGGCTTGTCAGGGGAAGCGGAGGAGTCCGAAGAGTCTGAACCGCTTGACGAAGTCTGCGAAGGCGATGCGGCCGAGAACTTGGAGGGTGTCGACTCGGTGGGCGTCGGCTTGGAGGTGGTCGACGGGGTGGTGGGGGAGACGGCTACGCGGGAGCCCGCGGTGGCCATGGTGGTCGTCGACGATGTGTTCACCGAGGCCCAGGCGGCCGTGGAGGCGATGGCCAGGGCGGCGGCGCCCGCTGCGATGGCGGTCCAGCGGCGCTTGCCGGGCGCGAGCAGGTTCTTGCGGGAAGCTGTGCGGGAAGCCGTAGCTGTGCGGGAAGGCTTCTGCGACGGCGTGCGGGAAGGCTTGCGCGACGGCGTGCGGGAAGGCTTGGCGGAGTGCTGGCCCAAGGGGAACCACGAGTCCTAGGTCGGGGACAGAGTCACGGGACCGGGGCCGGAGGGGATGGGGTGCGTCGGCCAGTCCCAAGGGCGGGCAAAGCGGGGGCCCGCGACTGGTTGAACCTATGCGACGAATAGCCGACAAAGGCAAATTAAAGGTACGTATGGTGACATATGCCACTTTGCCAAAGCGGTCGTCGCGAGTACCCGACACTAGAGGGGGGATCTTGTGATTTCTGGCTAACCGCTTACTTCGGTAGGGGTCCGCGCCGATGGGGAGGAAGGTCGGATGGAGACGACCGCGCAGTGGTATAGGCGTTTTGCGGCGCAGGAGGTCCGGGGGCACTCGCCCCGGTACGAGCGGCTTGCCAACGAGGTCGCCGATCATCCTGGGCTACTGAAGCTGCTGGATGAGCTGCCTGAGATGAAGCGGCAGCCGAATCTGCTGTTCGGTGCTGTGCGCTATGCGGGTGGGGCCGTCGACGGCGATGTCGTCGGGTGGATCGTCGAGCACTGGCGGCGGGTGAGCGCGATCATGCTGGCTCGCCGTACGCAGACGAACGAGGTCGGGCGGTGCGCCACGCTCTATCCGATCCTCGCCTCGATCCCCGGGCCGCTGGCGTTGATCGAGGTGGGGGCGTCGGCGGGGTTGTGCCTCTTTCCCGATCGCTACCGCTACAGCTACGACGGGGCGGAGGCGATCGGGCCGCGGGACAGTCCGGTGTTGCTGGAGTGCCGCACCACCGGGCCGGTGCCGTTGCCGGGTGGGCCGCTCGAGGTGGTGTGGCGGGCGGGGCTCGACATCAATCCGCTCGACGTGCGCGACGCCGAGGAGATGCGGTGGCTGGAGTGTCTCGTCTGGCCCGAGCAGGAGCACCGGCTGCGGCGGTTGCGGGCGGCCGTGCGGGTGGTGGCGGCGCAACCGCCGCGCATCGTCGCCGCCGATCTCAACGAGGGGCTGCGCGCGCTCGTGGAGCAGGCGCCGGAGGGTGTGACGGTGGTGGTGTTCCACAGCGCCGTCATGCCGTACTTGCCGCTGGAGGAACGGGAGCGGTTCATCGCCACCGTGCGGGAGCTGCCGGTGCGGTGGATCTCCAACGAGGGTACGGCGCGGCTGCCCGAGTTGCTGGAGCGGGCCGGGAGTGACCTGCCGCGGGACCAGGCGGGGTTCCTGCCCTCGCTGGACGGGCGCCCGCTGGCGGTGGCGGGGCCGCATGGGCAGTGGCTGCACTGGCTCGCGGCAGACGCGGCAGGCGCGGCAGGCGCGGCAGGCGCGGTGGATGCGGTGGATGCGGTGGATGCGGGAGACGCGGTGGACGCGGTGGACGCGGTGGACGCGGTGGGCCGAGCAGCGACCGTGGTGCGATCCGTCAAGCGGTGATCATCTGTCTGTGCTGTTCTGACATGTCCAACCGAGGCGACCTCACGGTGAGTGTGAGATCAGTTACCTTGCGCGCATGATTAAGACAATCGCGGCCATTTCCGGAATGCTGGTGATAGCCGGGCTCCCTGCCCCCTCGTATGCCGGCACGGTCGAAGAGGTCCGCTCCGGAGACCTGGGCCCCGCAGGCCCGTGGATCAGGCTGCAGGACGATCCCAACAACGCCGGACGGCAGCCGGGCGTGCAAGAGGTGACGTCCTTCACCGACCCGGTCCGCTTCAACGGAAGCCTGCATCTCCGGATCGACGGCGGCGAGCAGGCCCAGGCCGCCCGCTACTTCGTGAGCGGCGGCCAGATCCAGGCCATACCGCTCGCCCGGATCGCCGCGTCGCCCGTGTCCTACGACACCTACGTGAGCAGCGCGGGCACCACTGCCGCCGGGGTCGGCCCCAGCCTGCAGCTGCCGATGTTCTGCGGCGGGTTGTTCACCACGCTCAGCTTCCAGCCCCAGCTGGCCGGCGGGGTACGTCCGGACGAGTGGCAACATTTCACCTCGACGGGCTCCTCCCTGTGGCGTACCTCCCGGGCGATCGCGGGGGTCGCGGCCGGAGCCGATGCCACCTTCGACACCTTCGTCAACGGCTGCACGGGGGCCGGCGACGGGGCGATCGGCGTGATCGCCAACATCGGCCGGCTCGGTGACACCACCGCCACGCTCGACACGTACGTCGACAACATCACCCTGCTCGGCACCACCTACGACTTCACCACCGGCCGGCGCGCGAGCATCAAGCTCAAGCTGCCGCGCCGTACCGAGCTCGGCGGGCCCGCGGCCCGATCCACCCTCCGGCTCACCAATCCCGCGGGAGGGCCGCACTACCGCGCCGCGTCCGTGCGCCTGAGCGTCACCGGGTACGGCATCACCCCAGGGAACCTGCGCCTGAGCTGGAACGGGCGGCAGTTGTCGCTGACCCGCGCGGCGAACGGCGCGCTGAGCGGCTCCATGCCGCTGCGGCTGGCGGCAGCGACGCCGCGCGTGATGATGTCGTCGCGCCCGGTCGAGCTGGCACCGGGGGCGGCCATGACGGCGTCTCTACGCCTGAAGGTTTCCAACGGCGTGTGGGGAAAGCTGGTGCTGAAGGCCGAGCTGCTGGCCGAGGGCTTCCGGCCGGACCAGCCGACGGGCGTGACGGCCAGCGCCTGGACCCGCGTCTTCGTGGCTTCTTCCGGTGGCCCTTCCGCGAACGGGACCAACGGGAAGAAGAAGCGTCATGCGTGCCGTGCCAGTGCGCACATCACCCGCACCTGCTCGGGTGACTGAGACCACGGTCAGAACATCAACGACCTGACGGTCTCGACGGTGTCGGCGTCTTCGGCGCGCTTGTCGGGCCGGTAGCGCAGCACGCGGGCGAACCGCAGCGCCATCCCGCCTGGATACCGCGGTGACCGTTGCACGCCGTCGAAGGCGATCTCGACCACGAGCTCGGGCCGGACGTTGACGGTCCACTCGTCGGTCGGCCCGTCGGCGATCTCGAGGAATCGCTCGGTCTGCCAGGCGAGCAGCTCGTCGGTCAGCCCTTTGAAGGTCTTGCCGAGCATGACGAACCCGCCCGTCTCGGGGTCGCGGGCGCCGAGGTGCAGGTTGGACAGCTTGCCCTCGCGCCGCCCGTGGCCCCACTCGACGGCCAGGACGACCAGGTCGAGCGTGTGGCGGGGCTTGACCTTGATCCAGCCGGCGCCGCGGCGGCCGGCGGCGTAGGGGGAGGAGGGCGCCTTGACGACGAGGCCCTCGTGGCCGGCCTTCACGGCGTCGGTGAACCACGCTTCGGCCTGGGCGACGTCGTCGGTCACCAGGCGCGGGGTGATCAGCGCGGACGGCACGGCACGCGCCAGTTCTTTCTGGCGGTCGGAGTAGGGCAGGTCGAGCATGTCCTGGCCGTCGATGCGCAGCAGGTCGAAGAAGTAGACGCTGAGCGGGGTGCTCTCGCGCAGCCGGGCGACATCGATCTTGCTGGAGACGCGGGAGGCGGTCACCTGGAACGGGTGGGGGCGGCCGTCGGGGCGCAAGGCGATGACCTCGCCGTCGAGCACCAGGTCCTGGGACGGCAGTCCGAGCACGGCCTCGACCAGCTCGGGCACCTGGCCGGTGATGTCGTCGAGGGTGCGGGTGAAGACCCTGACCACCTCGCCGAGGCGGTGGGTCTGGACGCGGATGCCGTCGAGTTTCCATTCGAGGGAGGCGGGGCCGCCGATCTTCTCGAGCGCGGCGGCGACGTTGGGGGCGCTGCCCGCCAGCATGGGGGCGACGGCGCGGCCGACCTCGAGCTTGAACGCGTGGAGCTCCTCGACGCCGCCCGACAGAGCCGCGGCGCCGACCGCGGGCAGCCAGCCGCGCAGGGTGAGGGCGCGGCGCACGTCGGCGGAGGGCGCGCCGGAGGCCTTGGCGATCGCCTCGATCATGACGCCGTCGAGCGCCCCCTGCCGCAGCTCGCCGCTGAGCAGGCGGGTGAGGAAGGACTGCTCCTGGCTGGTGACGGCGGAGAACAGCTCGTGGACCAGGGCCTTGCGCGCGGCCTGGGAGCCCTGGCCGGAGACGGCCTTGATGCGGGTGAACAGGGTGTCGACGTCGGTGAGGGTCGCCGTGGCCACCAGCTTGGGCGCGGGCAGCTCCTGAAGCGAGCGCCAGCCCACGCCGATCTGGCGCTGGGGCAGCTCTCCCGAGAGGTAGGCGATGGCGATCTCCGCCTCCTCGGGACCGACCCTGCCGAGCAGCTCGGCCAGGTGGCCGACCTTGCCCAGCCGCGCGGAGGTCTGGGCGACCGCCTGCGACACGCGTACGACGTCGATGAGAAGCACATGGCCATCGTGCCTCATCCGACCGACAGTTGTCCCTTCCGGGGTTCTCAGATCGACCTGGGGGTTTGCGCGTCCGCCCCCGCCAGACGGGCGGTGATCCGGTCGACGTCGCCGCGCTCGCCCGAGGGCAGGGGCGCGCCGACCGAAGCGCGGAGCCCGGCCGCGGTCTCCAGGAGGCGGGCGGCCTCGGCCAGGTCGCCTTCGAGGCTGGCGGCTCCGGCCAGACCCTCCATGGCCAGGGCGACGGCCCGGGGGTCACCGCTGGCGCGCGCGGCGTCGAGGCCTTCCAGGTGCAGGGTCCGAGCTTGTACGGCGTCGCCGCGCTGCTCGGCGACGAAGCCGAGCTCGGCCAGGATCAGGGACAGGGCGGTGGCCGACTCCAGGTTGCGGTCCCAGTCGAGCCAGTTCAGCAGGTGGCGTTCGGCGCGGTCGAGGTCTCCCTGACGCCGGGCGCTGAGGGCCAGGCCCAGCTCGGCGAACTCCTCGCCGAGCGTGTAGCCCTGCTCGGCGGAGCGGCGGCGGGCGCGCTCGTGCAGCTCGTCGGCCTGGGCGAAGTCGCCCGACAGCAGGGCGATGCGGCCCAGGAAGGCGAGCTTGTCGGGCACCTCGGTGCCGAGGCCGAGCTCCTCGGCCATGCGCAGGCCCTCGCGGTGGAAGCGGGCGGCGGCGGGATAGTCGCCCATGATCTCCGCGTGGCCGCCGAGGGCGAAGGTGGCGTGCAGCTGGCCCCAGCGGTCGCCCAGGCGGGTGAACAGGGCGTGGCTGCGCTTGCCGTACTGCTCGGCCAGGGTCAGGTCGCTGCGCAGGAGGGACTGGCGGGCCATGGTGGCCAGGACGGCGGCGGTGCCCCAGTCGTCGGCGGCGGCCTCGAAGGTGGTCAGGAGGCGGGCGGCGTGCTGTTCGGCGGTGGGGAGGTCGCCGACGCCGAGGCGGGCGTTGATGAGGTACCAGGCGGCCAGGGGGTCGCCGGATATTTCGGGCATGGTGGGTTCGCCCTGACGCATCGCGAACCCGGCCCGCCACAGCTCGGCCGACGCGGCGGCGTAGGAGGAGGGAGAGGAGCCGGACGGGGAGCCGGACGAGGAGGCGGACGAGGAGGCGGACGAGGAGGCGGACGGGGAGGCGGACGAGGAGGCGGACGGGGAGGCGGACGGGGAGGCGGACGGGGAGGCGGACGAGGAGGCGGACGGGGAGGCGGACGGGGAGGCGGACGGGGAGGCGGACGAGGAGCCGAGCGAGGCGCCGGCCCCCGCCTCCAAGGCGCGGGTGAACCAGCGGCGACCCTCGCCGAGCCGCCCCCGCAGCACCCAGTACCAAGCGAGCGAGTTCGCCAGCCCCACCCCGACCCCCACCCCCAGGGCCGTCTCGAAGGCCGCGCGCAGGTTGCCCGCCTCGGCGTCGAGCCTGCCCAGCCACTCCAGCTGCGAAGGCCCCCGCAGGTACGGCACGGCTGAGGCGGCCAGCCCGGCGTAGTACTCCAGGTGCCGACCCCGAAGCTCGTCGTACTCCCCGGCCTCCCGCAGCCGCTCCACCCCGTACGCCGCCACCGACTCCAGGAGCCGGTAGCGCGGCGGCGTGCCCGACACGGTCACGAGCGACCGGTCGACGAGCTCGGCCAGCAGGTCGAGCACGTCGTCCATCCCCGACACCCGCTCGGCCGCCTCGAGGGTGCTGCCGTC
Organism: Nonomuraea sp. NPDC050663; assembly: GCF_044456985.1. Classification (NCBI taxonomy): domain Bacteria; kingdom Bacillati; phylum Actinomycetota; class Actinomycetes; order Streptosporangiales; family Streptosporangiaceae; genus Nonomuraea; species Nonomuraea sp. NPDC050663. The sequence goes on along the minus strand of NZ_JBITGL010000013.1, from coordinate 140,405 downwards.
GGCGTGCACGGCCAGGCGCCGCAGCAGGACGGCTTCCCGAGGCGACAGCAGCGACCAGCTCCACTCGATCATCGCCCGCAGGGTGCGCTGGCGGGCGGGCGCGTCGGTGTGCCCGGCGGTGAGCACCTTGAAGCGGTCTTCGAGACGTTCGGCCAGCGTGTGCACGCCCAGGGCGCGCACACGCGTGGCGGCCAGTTCGAGCGCGAGGGGGATGCCGTCGAGCCGGCGGCACACGGCGGTGACCGCGGCGAGGGCGGAGTCGTCGAGGAAGAGCCCGGCCGCCTCGGCCCGCTGCAGGAACAGCTCGACCGCGCTGGCCTCCTCCAGGGGCGCCACGGGCCACAGCTGCTCGCCGCCGAGCCCGAGTGGACGCTGGCTGGTGGCCAGGACCCGGAGTCCGGGCGCGTGGGCCAGCAGGCGTGAGGCCAGCACGGCCACGCCCTCGGTGAGGTGCTCGCAGTTGTCGAGCACGAGCAGCAGCCGCTTGCCCCGCAGGAACTCGGCGAGGTGGTCGCCCCCGGAGGCGTCGTCGCGCACGCCGAGGGTCGCCGACACGTGCTCGGCCAGCGAGGCGGCGTCGGTCAGCGAGCCCAGTTCCACCAGCCACACCCCGTCGGGGTGGGCCCCGGTCAGCTTGCGCGCGCTCTCGATGGCCAGGCGCGTCTTGCCGACCCCGCCGGGCCCGACGAGGGTGACCAGGCGCGAGGCGGCCAGCCGTCCGGTGACCGCGGCGACGGCGGCCGAGCGGCCGACGAGCCCGGACAGCGGGGCGGGCAGGTTGGAGGGCGCGGAGTCGAGCGACGGGTCCTGGGCGAGCATCGCCTGCTGCAGCGCCACCAGCGCGGGCGAGGGGTCGAGCCCGAGTTCGTCGGCGAGCCGTTCGCGCAGCTCCTGGTAGGCCTCCAGCGCCTCGCTCTGCCGTCCGGCGCGATAGAGGGCGCGCAGGTGGACGGCACGCAGCCGCTCGCGCAGCGGGTGCTGGGCGACCACGGCGGCCAGGGAGTCGGCCAGCGCGGTGTGTTCGCCGAGCTCCAGCCGGGCCTCGAAGAGCTCCTCCTGGGCGGTGAGCCGCAGCTCGGCGAGCCGTACGGCCTCGGCGGACGCGAACTCGTGGTCGGCGAAGTCGGCCAGAGCCTCGCCGCGCCACGATTCGAGGGCCCGCGTCAGCAGGTCGACCCGCTCGCGCGCGGCAGAGGCGGCGCGGGCGGCGACGACCAGCGACTGGAAGCGCACCGAGTCGACGGCGTCGGCCTGCACGTCGAGCACGTAGCCGGGGGCACGCGAGAGCACGAGCGGCGCGCCGATCGCGCGCCGCAGCTGCGAGACGCGCGTCTGGAGCGCTCCGGCCGGGTTGGCGGGCAGCCGCGTGGGCCACAGGTGGTCGATCAGCCGGTCGGAGGGCACCACGCGGCCCGCGTTGACGACCAGCTCGGCCAGGAGGGCACGGACCTTGACCTCGGGGATCTTGACCTCTTCGCCGGAATCCGTCCACACGGCAAGCGGACCAAGCACCCCGAAACGCATGCGGACCACGGTAGCCGAAGGCCGTCCGAAGGATTTCCGAAGCCCTCCCCAGCAAGGTGACCTTCATGCGAGTGGCGATCATCGTCGACCGCACCGGACCCGACCGGTTGCTGGCCGACTGGCTGGCCGAGCGGGCCTGCGAAGAGGGGTACGACGTCGACCTCATCGACCTGGCCCAGGCGGCCGACCTGGAGCCCTGGCTGGAGGACGCGGACGTCCTCGTCGTGGTGACGCCCTGCGAGTTGCCGCCGGGCAAGCCGACTATCCAGATTTAAGGGAGACAAGAAATGAAATGGTTTGGTCTGGCAGTCCTGTCGCTGCCCACCATCCTGCTGTTCCTGGCCATGACCGTGTTGTTCCTGGCGACCCCGCACATCGCGGCCGACCTGAGACCCACCGACGGCCAGCTGTTGTGGATCAATGACATCTACGGCTTCATGATGGCCGGCCTCCTGGTGGCCATGGGCACCGTCGGTGACAGGATCGGGCGCCGCAAGGTGCTCATGTTCGGCGCGGTGGCCTTCGGCGTGGCCTCGGCGTTCGCGGCCTTCACCGAGAGCGCGCCGGCCCTGATCGCGGCCCGCGCGGTGATGGGCGTCGGCGCCGCGGCGGTGATGCCGTCGACGCTGAGCCTGATCAGCAACATGTTCACCGACGCACGGGAGCGGGCCACCGCGATCGGCGTCTGGGCCGCCTCCATCTCGGTGGGCGTGGCCATCGGCCCGCTGGTCGGCGGGCTGGTGCTGGAGTCGTTCTGGTGGGGCGCCGCGCTGCTGATCGGCGTGCCGGTGATGGCCCTGGTGGTGGTCGCCGCGCCGTTCGCGGTGCCGGAGTACCGCAACAAGGAGGCGGGCAGGCCCGACGTGGCCAGCGTGCTGATGTCGATGGCCGCGCTGCTGCCGATCGTCTACGGCGTCAAGGAGCTGGCCAAGGCGGGCTTCACCCTCACCGCGGTGGTGACGATCGTGGTCGGCCTGGCCTTCGGGGTGGCGTTCGTGCGCAGGCAGCTCAGCCTGGAGCAGCCGCTGCTGGACGTGCGGCTGTTCGGCAACAAGGTCTTCAGCGGCGCGCTGAGCGTCTTCCTGCTCGGCGCGATCGCCCTCGGCGGCGTCTACCTGCTGTTCACGCAGTATCTGCAGCTCGTGGCGGGCCTGTCGCCGCTGGAGTCGGGCCTGTGGATCCTGCCCGCGGCGCTGGCGCTGGTGGCGGTCTCGACGCTCTCGCCGATCTGGGCGCGGCGCGTGCAGCCCGCCTACGTCGTGGCCGGCGGCCTGCTGGTCTCGGCGATCGGCTACCTGGTGCTGACCCAGGTCGGCAGCGTCGCCGGCCTGCCGATGCTGATCACCGGCTTCTACATCCTCTACCCGGGCATCGCCCCGACCATGGCGCTGACCACCAACCTGGTCATCGGCTCCGCGCCTCCCGAGAAGGCGGGAGCGGCCTCCGCGGTCAACACGACCGCCAGTGACCTGGGTGTCTCGCTCGGCGTGGCGATCCTGGGCAGCGTGGGAGCCGCGGTCTACGGCTCGCAGGTGTCGACCAGCTTCACCGACGCCCTGACCAGCGGCGACGAGGCGCTGATCGCCCGGGCACGCGACGCCTTCACCGACGGGCTGAACGTCGCGTCGGGAGCGGCGGCGGTGCTGGCCCTGGGGGCGGCCGCCTTGTCGGTCACCCTCCTGAGGAACAAGCGGAACAAGGAGGCGCTGGTGAACGCTTAAGAGAACAAGCGTGTACGGCACCGCGGCGAGGAAGAGGAGCCCCCGCGGTGCCGTACTCACATGTCTAGGCGACGCCCAGCAGGTCGACCACGAAGATGAGCGTCTCGCCGGGCTTGATGGCGGCGCCCGCGCCGCGGTTGCCGTAGCCGAGGTGCGGCGGGATGACCAGCTTGCGCCTGCCGCCGACCTTCATGCCGGCCACGCCCTGGTCCCAGCCCGCGATGACGCGTCCGCCGCCGAGCGGGAACTCGAAGGCCTGCCTGCGGTTCCAGGAGGCGTCGAACTCCTCACCCGACGAGAACGCCACGCCCACGTAGTGGACGCTCACCTGGTGACCGGGCTTGGCCTCTTCGCCGTCACCCTCCCAGATGTCGACGATCTCCAGGTCAGCGGGCGGGTTGCCCTCCGGGAAGTCGATCTCCGGCTTCTCGAGTGCCACGTGTTTCTCCTAGCGAACCGATCGAAATGAGCGAAGCCTCCAAGCTACCAACTCTGGTGCAGCGGCATGCCCTCGCTGTAGCCGGACGAGCTCTGGATGCCGACGATGGCCCGCTCGTGGAACTCCTCCAGCGTGGTCGCGCCCGCGTAGGTGCACGAGGAGCGGAGCCCGGCCACGATGGCGTCGATCTGGTCCTCGACGCTGGGCCGGTGCGGGTCCAGGTACATGCGGGAGGTGGAGATGCCCTCCTCGAACAGGGCCTTGCGAGCCCGCTCGAACGGCGTGTCGTCGGCGGTGCGCAGCCGAACGGCCCTGGCCGAGGCCATGCCGAAGTTCTCCTTGTACTTACGGCCGTCGGCGTCGGTGCGAGCGTCGCCGGGGGACTCGTACGTTCCCGCGAACCAGGAGCCGATCATCACGTTCGCCGCACCGGCGGCCAGCGCGAGGGCCACGTCGCGCGGGTGGCGCACGCCGCCGTCGGCCCACACGTGACGGCCCAGGCGGCGTGCCTCGGTCGAGCACTCCAGCACGGCGGAGAACTGCGGCCTGCCCACGCCGGTCATCATGCGCGTGGTGCACATGGCGCCCGGCCCGACCCCGACCTTGAGGATGTCGGCGCCCGCGTCGACCAGGTCCTTCACGCCCTCGGCGGTCACCACGTTGCCCGCCGCCACCGGCACGCCGGGGTCGAGGGCCCGTACGGCACGCAGCGCGGAGATCATCTTCTCCTGGTGCCCGTGCGCGGTGTCCACCACCAGGCAGTCGACGCCCGCTTCGAGCAGTTCCTTGGCCTTGGCCGCCACGTCGCCGTTGACGCCGACGGCGGCGGCGATGCGCAGCCGGCCCTCGGCGTCGAGCGCGGGCTGGTAGAGCGTGGCGCGCAGCGCGCCCGTGCGGGTCAGGATGCCGATGAGCCTGCCCTCGTCGTCGACGATCGGCGCCAGCCGGTGGCGGCCCTCGTGCAGCCGGTCGAAGGCGGCGCGCGGGTCGAGCCCGGCGGGCAGCGTCAGCAGCCCGGTCGACATGACCTGCTCGAGCTGGGTGAACATGTCGACGCCCGAGCAGTCGGCCTCGGTCACGACGCCGATGGGGCGGTTGTCCCAGTCGACCACGATGACCGCGCCGTGCGCGCGCTTGGGCAGCAGGGCGAGCGCCTCGCCGACGGTGGCGTGCGGGGTGAGCGTGAGCGGGGTGTCGTGCACCAGGTCGCGCTTCTTGACCCAGTCGACGACCTCGGTGACGACGTCGATGGGGATGTCCTGGGGGATGACGGTGATGCCGCCGCGCCGGGCGATGGTCTCGGCCATCCTGCGGCCGGCGACGGCGGTCATGTTGGCGACCACGATCGGGATGGTGGTGCCGGTGCCGTCGGCGGTCGACAGGTCCACGGCGAGGCGGGAACCGATGGCCGAACGGGAGGGCACCATGAAGACGTCGCTGTACGTCAGGTCGTACGACGGTTCGAGCCCGTTGAGAAACTTCACGTTAGTCCACCTTATGCGGTGCTGCGATATGAAGGAGCTTTCCCCCTTTCATCAGGGCTTATGATCGATCGCATGGACGTGATCGAGCGGGGCGAGCTCACTGTCGTCGGCCTTGCCGTACGGACCACCAACGCCGAGGAGTCCGATCCGGCGCGGGCGCGGCTGGCCCGGTTGTGGCAGCGGGCGTCGGCGCCCGGCGCCTTCGCGCACGTCCCCGGCCGGCTCGACGAGAACCTGTACGCGGTCCTGACCGATTACGAAAGCGACCACCACGGCGCCTACACCCAGGTCGTCGGCGTCGCCGTGCGGGCGGTGCCGAAGCTGCCCGAGGGCATGGTCGCGGTGCGCGTGCCCGCGGGCCCCTCGCTGAAGATCGAGGTGCGCGGGCCGATGCCCGGCGCGCTGATCGAGACCTGGCAGCAGATCTGGAAGCAGACCGAGGCCGGCGCGCAGCCGCCGCGTTCCTTCCGCACCGATCTCGAGGTGCACCACGGCGACGGCGCGGAGATCTATCTGTCCGTCTAGCAACTTCCGTGAAAGCGAAGCGGTCGAACGGGTGATACCGGTCGACCGCTTCTGTTTTCGGAAGGCATGTGATGACGGGGACCGCATCGGCGGTGCATGACCTGACCGCCTCCTTCGAGGCGGTGTTCGACGCGTATTTCGGGGAGATCCATCGGTACGTCGCCCAGCGGCTCGGGCCCGACGACGCCGAGGACGTGGTCGCCGAGACCTTCCTGGCCGCCTACCGCAGACGTGACGTCTACGACCCGTCGCGGGCCACGGTGCGCACCTGGTTGTACGGCATCGCGACCAAGCTGATCGGCAAGCACAGGCGCAGCGAGATCCGGGCACTGAAGGCCCTGCGCGTGGCCGACGGTGATCTTTCCGGTCATTTCGACGACCAGGCCGCCGCCCGCGTCAGCGCCCAGGCCCTGCGCCCCGATCTGGCCAGGGCCATCGCCCGCCTCAACCAGGGCGATCGTGACGTGCTGCTGCTCGTCGCCCTGGCCGGGCTCTCCCACGAGGAGATCGCCGTGGCGCTCGGCATCCCGTACGGAACGGTCGGCTCCCGGCTCAGCCGGGCCCGTCGCAAGCTGCGCGACGCCCTGGGCGGCGTCAACCCGGTGGAGGACTCGCGTGGATGAGCTGATTCGTGACCTGTACGGCGAGCCCGCGACGGACCCGGGCGCGCGCGAGCGCGTGCGGGCGCGGCTGGAGCAGGAGAGGGTACGGCCCGCGGCCGCGCATCGGGCGCGCCCGCCGTACCCGGCTCGTCGGCGGCTCGTCGGCGGTCTGCTGCTCGCCGGGGCCGCCGCCGCGCTGGCCGTCGCCCACCCGGCGCTGACCCGGGCACCCGAGAGCAGGCCAGGGCAGGCGGTGACGGTCTCCGGCGAGTCGATCCTGCTGGCGGCCGCCACGCGTGCCGAGTCGAGCACGGCCGGCGGCGCGTTCTGGCATGTCAGACGGCAGAGCGCGGGCCGCGTCACCGAGCTGTGGGCCGCGCGCGACGGACGCGCCTGGAGCGGGGCCGACGGCGCGCTGAGCCCTACCGACCGGCCCTTCAGCCTGGCGGGACGGCCCATGAGCCTGGCCGAGATCCAGGAGCTGCCCGACGACCCGGGGCGACTGCTGCAGGCGGTGACCGCCCTGCTCCCGTCGTTGCCCGAGGGGGCGCGCGACGGGGTCGTCGCCGATGCGCTGAGCGGCCTGCTGTGGAGCAAGCCCGCGCCTTCCGGCGTGCGCGCCGCCGCCTACCGGGCGCTGGCCGGCCTCGGCAACGTGCGCTACCTCGGCGGCACCGTCGACTCGCTGGGCAGGCCCGGCGTGGGCTTCGCCTACGACCTGCGCTGGCCGCGCGCCTCGCACCGCCAGCTGATCATCGACCCCGGTGACGGCCAGGTGCTCGCCTCGGTCACCGACGGCGGCTCCGAGCTCGTCCTGGAAGCCGGCTGGACCGATCGTGGGCCGCGCCCGTGAGGAGGCGGCTGCTGCTCGTCCTGGTGCTCGTCGCCGGGCTCGTCTCGCTCGCCGAACCGGGCGGGCCCTCGCTGGCCGCGAGCAAGGGGCGGCCCATCTGCGACCGCGCCCAGTTCGCCGTCTCCGACGCGCTCAAGGAGCCGGTCTCCTTCCACGGACTGCCCGCCGTACGGCTCGGACCCGACGTCGACTGGCGCATGGACCCCCACCGCAACCGGTCGTGGATGCTCAGCCTGCACGCGCTGCGCTGGATGGGACGGCTCGTCGTCGAGTACGAGAAGACGGGCGACGACGCCTACCTGGAACGGGCCGAGGAGATCACCCGCGACTGGGTGCGCGACAACCCGCGCTCCGGGCTCGGCGTGAGCGAGTGGGCGTGGGCCGAGCACGCGGTGGCGCTGCGCGCGCCGACCCTGGTCTGCCTCAGCGCCTACGTGCGCAGCGACTGGCTGTCGGCGAGCCTCGTCGAGCACGCCGGGGTGCTGGCCGACCCCGGCCTCTACCGCGCCGGGCACAACCACGGGCTCGACCAGGACATCGCCCTGCTCGGGCTGGGCTGCCGCCTGGAGGTCGGCCAGTGGCGCGACCTGGCGCTCTCGCGCATGACCTCCTCGGCGCGCCAGGCCGTCGACGACCAGGGAGTGCTGCGCGAGCAGGCGCCGCGCTACGGCGTCTACGTCCACCAGCGGCTCGGCGTCGCCTTCGAGGCCATGCGCGAGTGCGGATTGCGCCCGCCGCCCGAGCTGGCCGCCCGGCGCACCGCGCTGGAGGCCTACGTCGGCCACGCCACCCAGCCCGACGGGCGGCTGGTGGCCATCGGCGACGGGCCCGCCGACCTGCGGCCGCGAGGCTTCCCCCGGCCGCAGGAACGGATCAGGGTCTTCGCCGGCGGCTACGTGTTCGGGCGCAGCTCGTGGCACCCGTCGGCGACCTTCTACTCCATCCGCTTCGGGCCGGGGCGACAACTGCACGGCCACGAGGACCACATGGGCGTGACCTTCCAGATCGGCGGGCGCGACCAGCTCGTCGAGGCGGGCTTCCACTCCTACGAGCGGACCGCCTACCAGGCCTGGACCGTCGGGCCCACCGCGCACAACGTGCCCGTCGTCGAGGGCGCGCGGTTCCGGCCCGGTACGGCCACGCGGCTGGTGAGCTCGTCCATCGGGCGCACCCGGCAGGTCTACGAGCTCACCGACGACGCGTACGGCGTCAGCCGTACCAGGAAGGTCATGGTCGAAGGGGAGGTCATGAGCGTTCTGGACGAGGTGCCCGCCGGGTCGCGGGTGCGCTCCCTGTGGCACCTGGCGCCCGGTTCGTCGGTGAGGGTGCGCATGTTCGAGATGCCGGGCTGCCGGCCCCTGGAGCCGGAGGCGCGCACCGAGGAGATCTCCGTGGGCTACCTGCGCAAGGCGTCCTCGACGACCCTCGTCTCGCCCGCGGCGCGTGCCGTGCTGACGGTCGTCGCGCCGGCCCGTTTCCGCGTGACCTGCCCCGCCAGGTGGTGAAGCGCGATCGCCCCCGCCAGGCACGCGAACGGCACCGCGGGCAGCATGTAGCGGTGGTCGAAGTCCATCGCGGCGATCGGGCCGAGGTAGAGGAAGAACGCCACGGCCGCCGGGAGCGACGGCCTGAGCAGCGAGACGAGGAGCATGATCAGGAAGAGCGGGCCGTGCAGGAGGTAGGGGTACTTCCAGACCTCGAAGACCGTGTCGTACGGCGCGACGCTGGCCAGACCCGTGATGCTCGTGTCGTACTCCTTCCTGACCTTGCCGATCAGGTCGTGCCCGGTGGGCAGCCCCCAGGAGCCGACCGGCAGATCGGTCAGGTGCGGCACCCGGCGCGGATGCGCGACCGGCGTCAGCGACCAGGGAAGCGCGGCGTCCCTGGCGACGTCGGCCACGTAGTCGAGCGGCTGGCTCGTGATCGCCTGCAGCGCGAACTTCCTGGCAAGCTGGTTGTGGCCGAACCGGTCGCCGCCGAGCCGGGCGAGCGCCGCATCAGGGGCCCAGACGTACTCCGAGGCCGCGTCGACCACCGTGCCGTTCGGGCACAGCCGCGCCACGTCCGGGCTCGGCTTGATCTTCGCGCAGTCGGCGAAGGTCATCGTGCGGGCCCACAACGACACCCCGTCGGCGTTGCTCAGCGCGAACCTGCCGTGATGCTGCTGGAACCAGGCGGCATAACCCAGCAGCGGCAGCGCGCCCGCGATGACCAGCGCCGCCAGCGGGCGCCATCCGCTGCGCTTGACGATCAGATACAGCGCGAAGACGACCAGCAGCGGCACCGCCGCCGTGCGCACCAGCCCGGCGCTCGCGATCAGCAGACCGGCCAGGACCGGCCGCCTGGCCGCCATCGCCGTGAGCGCGCCGGCGATCAGCAGGATCAGCAGGGTCTCCGACAGGATCGTGTGTTCGATGCGCAGGAAAGCCGGGTTGAGCAGCACGGGGACCGTCGCCAGCGCCGCCCCCCACCCCGGCACTCCGGTACGGCGGAGCAGAGCGTAGATCATCACCCCGATGCCCAGACCCATCAGGTGCTGCACCGCCACGACCAGCTCCACACTGCGGAACAACCCCAGGAACAACGAGTACCCCACCGGGTGGAACGCTCCAGAGGGTTTCGGATGCAGCGCGGTGTCCAGATAGGTGAAGGAGTCGTACCAGAACAACTGGGCGGTGTTGTAGCCCAGCATCACGGCCGCACGGAGCAAGGCCGCCAGGATCAGGATGCCCGCGAACAGGGCGTTTCTCTGCAGCATGACCAGCAAGTTGACCGGTCTGGCGATAACCCGCCCGTTATCAAAAGTGGTTACGCTCGCGTTACATCAGAAACGCCAGGATTCGGGGGATGTGTTGCGGATTCTGATTGCGGAGGACGAGCGAATGCTCGCGGACTCCCTGGGGGAAGGCCTGCGGGCCGAGGCGCTGGCGGTGGACATCGCCTACGACGGCGAGGCGGCGCTCGAACGCCTGGCCGTCCACGACTACGACGTGCTCATCCTCGACCGCGACCTGCCCAAGGTGCACGGCGACGAGGTCTGCAGGCAGGTCAGCGGCGGGCTGCTGCGCATCCTCATGCTCACCGCCTCGGGCGACGTCCGGGCGCGCGTGGCGGGGCTCTCGCTCGGAGCCGACGACTACCTGCCCAAACCCTTCGACTTCGAGGAACTCCTCGCCCGCGTCCACGCCCTCGGGCGGCGTGCCAGACCCGCCGACCCGCCCGTGATCGAACGCGCCGGCATCACCGTCGACCGCGGCCAGCGCCAGGTCTTCCGCGACGGACGCTATGTGCCGCTGGCCCGCAAGGAATTCGGTGTGCTCTACGAGCTGATGCGCGCCCGCGGCTCCATCGTCTCCGCCGAGGACCTGCTGGAGAAGGTGTGGGACGAGCACATCGACCCCTTCACCAACACCGTGCGCACCACCATGGTCAAACTACGGCGCAAGCTCGGCGAACCACCGGTCATCGAGACCGTCGCCGGATCGGGGTACCGCATCCCATGACCCTGCGCGTGCGCTTCGCCGTCATCAGCGGCGCCATCTTCTTCGTCCTGGCCGGGCTGCTGCTCATCGGCCTCTACCTGCTCGTGCGGGCCCAGCTCGAACCCGTGCCCGGCTGGCGCAACCCCGACGTGGTCCGCGCCGCCGGATTCGAGTTCTACCCGGGACAGGCCGGATGGGAGGTCGCCAACCAGCGCGGCATCCAGATCCGCCGCCTCTACCAGGTGGGAACCCTCGAATCCGTCCGCAACGTCGGGCTCCTCGTCCTTCCGCTCGGCACCGCCCTGGCCGCCTTCCTCGCCTGGCGCCTGGCCCGCGTCGTCCACCGGCCGCTCGAACAGGCCACTCTCACCGCCCGCCGCGTCGCCCAGAGCCACGACCTGCGCGAACGGCTCGACTACAGCGCCGACGACGAGGTCAAGGAACTCGCCGACACCTTCGACACCATGCTCGAGCGGCTGTCGCGAGCCTTCGACGGCCAGCGCCGCTTCGTCGCCAACGCCTCCCACGAACTGCGCACGCCGCTGGCCATCAACCGCACCCTCGTCGACGTCGCCGTCCGCCGCCCCGACGCCTCCGACGACCTGCGACGGCTCGGCGAATCCCTCCTCGTCGTCAACGAGCGCCACGAACGCCTCATCGCCGGGCTGCTCGCCCTGGCGGAAGGCGAGCAGGTCGTGCTCGACAGGCGGGCCTTCGACCTGTCGGACGTGGTCGAGCACGCCCTCGACCTGGCCTACGAGGAGGCGACCACACGCAAGATCGCCATCCACCGGTTGCTCGACTCCGCACCCGTCGCCGGTGACCCCGTGCTCGTCGAACGGCTCGTGCAGAACCTCGTGGAGAACGGGATGCGGCACAACGAGCCCGGCGGCGGCGTATGGGTCACCACGCGGCAGCGGACGGACCGGGTGGAGCTCGTCGTGGCCAACACCGGGCTGCTGGTGCATCCGCACGAGGTGGAGACCATCTTCCAGCCGTTCAGACGGCTGCACGGGGACCGGCTCAACTCCGACCGGGGGACGGGGCTGGGGATGTCGATCGTCAAGACGGTGGTGGAGGCGCACGGAGGGCACGTCTCGGCGCGCCCCCGCGACGAGGGCGGCCTCACCGTCACCGTCGAGCTGCCCGCGGCCGGCTGACTACCCCTGTCGCCGCACCATCTCGTTGATCCAGACCGGTGCGAAGGGTGACGTGCAGCCCGGCGATGTCGGGTAGTCCTTCAGCACCTCCAGCCGCTCTCCGATGCCGATCGCCCGTTCCCGGTGCTGCGGGTGGTCGATGCCGATCTGCGCCAGGCAGTGGTTCATCGCCCACTGCAGCCGCTCCGGCGCCCCCTTCATCTCCGCCTCGATGGTGTCGAGGAGCGCCACCAGGTCGAGGCCGTCGGGCCGCCTGGTCACGCGGTCGGTGGTCAGGGCCCAGCCCGCGCTCGCGACCGCAGGGTCCGGGTCGGCGAACCAGGCGAGGCGCAACTCTTCGACGTGCGGGTTCTTCTTGACGACGTAGTTCACGAGCCAGTCGTGCACCTTGGGGGTGCGCGACTGGCGGAGCATGGTGTCGAGCTCGTCGCGTTCGAAGGCCTTCGGGCGGCAGATCAGGAGCGCCAGCAGCTTGGCCGCGGTGTCGTCGGTGGCCCACAGCTGCCGGGCGAGGTCCTGCTGCGTCTTGAGGCTCTTGGCGAGGGCGCGGAGCTTGCCGAGGTTCACGCCGTGGTCGTCGCCGTGCTTCTCGTTCACCTCGCGCGCCCTCGGGTCGTCGAGTGCGGCCAGTTCGGCCATCACCTCGTCCACGGTCGTCCCGGTCACCCCTGCCTCCTCTGCGTCGCGTGAGAGGTCCAGGGTACGAGGTGCGGCGAGCGGTTCAGAGGCCCGCGGCGAGCTTGAGGAGCACGACGCCGCCGATGATCGCGGCGAACGACACGAGCTTGGCCGGGGTGATCTTCTCCTTGTAGATGAGTGCTCCCAGGATGACGGTGCCGATGGAGCCGATGCCGGTCCAGATCGTGTAGCCGACGCCCACGTCGAGGGTCTTGAGGGCGAGGCTGAGGGTGAAGATGCCGCCTGCCGCCGACAGCAGGGTGAAGATCGAGGGCCACAGGCGGGTGAAGCCCTTGGTGGCGTTGGTACCGAGGGCGAAGCCGATCTCGAAGACGATCGCGATGGAGAGGTAGATCCAGGCCATGACGGGGTTCCTTACGCAGGGGTGGGGCGGTCGGAGAGCTTGAGGCCCAGGACGCCGCCGATGATCAGGAGGAAGGCGAGCACTTTCCAGGTGTTCACGTGTTCCTGGAAGAGCAGGGTGCCGAAGACGACGGTGCCGATGGAGCCGATGCCGGTCCACACGGTGTAGCCGACGCCCACGTCGAGGGTCCTGAGGGCGAGGCTGAGGAAGAAGATGCCTCCCGCGGCGGCGGCGACGGTCAGGAGCGAGGGGCCGAGCTGGGTGAAGCCCTCGCTGGCGTTGGTGGCCAGGGCGAAGACGACTTCGAAGACCGCGGCTATGAGGAGATGGATCCAGGCCATGGGGGAGAGCTCCAGGAGATTGATAATTGCTTGTACATGCATATTCTGTACATGCATGTAGAGTGGGTGTCAATCCTGGAGGGAAAATGACGACGTTCGACGACGACATGTGGGTGGGCGTGGTACGGCTGCACGCCAGGGTCGAGCACGCGCTGGCCACCGCGCTGCAGCGGCATGGCCTGGGGTTGTCGGAGTATCGGGCGTTGTGCCACCTGTCGACGGCCGGCAAGGGCGAGCTGCGGATGCAGGAGCTGGCCGAGTTGCTGGGGCTCAACCAGAGCTCGGTGACCCGGCTCGTGGGCAGGCTGGAGCAGGCGGGGCTGACGCGGAGGGACCTGTGCGCCGATGACCGGCGCGGGGTCTACTCGGTGATCACCGAGGAGGGGCGGGCCAGAAAGGCCGGGGCCAGCGACACCTACGAGGCGGCGCTGACGCAGGCGCTTGACCGGGCGGAGGCCGAGGGGCTGGCGCCGGTGGTCACGGCCCTGAGGGCGTCACGGCCGGCGGCCACCCTCTAACCGGCGCCCGGCGGCGGTCAGCGGCGCACCTGGTAGCGCAGGTGAAGGACCCGCTTGCCCTGAAGCACCACGTCAGGGTCCTCCAGCAGGTGCTGGGCGTTGACCGACCCGAAGAAGCGCCTGCCGGACCCGAACACGACGGGGGCGACGTCCATGCGCACCTCGTCGACCAGCCCCGCGGCGAGCATCTGGCCGCCCACGTCGCCGGCGGCGACCTCGACGATGCGGTCACCCGCGAGCTCCCGTGCCTTGGCCGCGGCCGCCTCGATGCCGTCGACGAAGTGGAACGGCGCCCGGGGGTCCCAGCCCTCGGGCATCGGCCGGTGCGACACGACGACCACGTGATCGACGCCGGCCGGCGGCTTGCCGTCCCAGCCGTCCGTCAGGTCGAAGACGCGGCGGCCGGCGATCGTGACTCCGATCTGGTCCCAGTACGCCCGGGTGTAGTCGTGGGAGGCCTGCGACAGCTTCAGCACGCCGCTCTCGTCCAGCGGGACGTCGCCGCTGGTCAGCCAGTCGAACAGGGGCCCGGGCTGGTCGTTGTCGTCGGCGATGAAGCCGTCGACCGACACCGAGCTGTACATGACGACCTTGCTCACGGCACTCTCCTCTGCTTCAGGGTGTCCCCAAGCTAACGTTTCGTGAGCCGGCGTTCTTGTAAGAAATCAATCGGCGGGCAGCGGCCAGCTGTCGAGGACGTGGCCGGGGTGTTCGCGCTGGAACCGCCGCCGCACCTCGATGTACGTGGTCGGCGTGAGGCCGGTGAACTCCCGGAACTCGTGGCAGAAGTGGGCCTGGTCGAAGTAGCCCGCCGCGCTGGCGAGGTCGCCCCAGTCGATCGGCCCGGCGGGGTCGATCGCGAACACGGTGGCGGTGAAGCGGTGGGTGCGGGCCAGCCGCTTCGGAGTGACGCCGACGAGCTCCTTGAACCTCTGAGCCAGGTGGGTGCTGCTGACGCCGGCCGCCATGCTCAGGTCGCCGATCGGCACCGCTCCGCCGGTCGCCGTGATGACGCCGCACGTGTGGCGGACCAGCCCCAGGCCGTTGGTCTCGCCCAGCCGCCGCATCAGCTCCTCTTCGAGCAGCGTCAGCATCTCGTGGGGTCCGGCCGCCGTGGCCATCCGGTCTCGCAGCTCGGCGACGGCGGGGCGGCCCCACACCTGCTCCAGCGTCACCGGCCGGTCGCACAGCTCGGCCGCGGGCATCGGCAGGAACGGCGCCAGCCCCCACGGCTTGATGTGCGCGCCGACGGACCGGGTCTCCGGCGGGTAGCCGAACTCGAAGGCGCGGGTGGGCATGGTGATCGCGCAGCCGTCGGCGTAGCCGGCCGTTCCGATGCCGGCGCGGATACGGAACGGCGGGCCGAGGTTGACGATGAGCAGCGCCGACGGCGTCGGCGGCAGCAGCAGCCGGGCGTACGGCGGCGCGCCCTCCAGGTAGTACAGGTCGTCGATCAGCCCGTCCAGCGGCGGCCGCGGCACTCTGGACACGTACTCCACGCCCCCAGTATCGCGCGGCCGGGGACGGTCAGGCAGCGGCAGGTTGGCGCGGGTGAAGCGGGCGCCGGTGATGTCGGGGTCGGTGAAACGGGCCCGCGAGAGATCGTCCCCGTCGAGACGAGCTCTGGTAACGGGGGAAGCGTCGGCCATCGCGCCACTCCTCTCCCGCCGCGCGCCGCGGATCAACCGGTCCGCAACACGTCCAGCGCCGCCTCCACGGCGATCGGCCGCAGCTCCTCGGCGGGCACGTCAGCGAACTGGGTGGAGATGTCCTGCATCCCGCCCAGCGCCATGACGGCCCTCGCCCGCTGGGCGAGTGTCGGCTCGGGTCCGAGCAGCAGGACGGTCAGCCGTTCCCGCCACCGGACCACCAGCTCGATGAGCCCCAGGTCGCTGAGTGTCGACAGCTCGGTCAGCAGCAGCAGGATGTCGCGCCGGTACGCGTAGTGGAAGTCGAAGAAGGCGCTGAGCAGCTCGCCCTGTTCGATGCTCTCCAGGGCCTCCATGCGCTCCAGGAAGTCCTCGCCGCCGTCGACGATGGGCTGGACGATGCTCCGCACCAGGTCCTCGCGTGACGCGAAGTGGTAGTACAGCGCCGGCTTGGTGATGCCGAGCATGTCGGCGATCTCCTGCAGCGTGGTGCGCTGCACCCCCTTGACCGCGAACAGCTCGCGGGCGGCGTCCTGGATGCGTTGCTTGGTGGGGCTTGTCACGCCACCCAGCCTCCCTTACCATCCGTTAAGTCAGCAACTTACCTAACGTTAAGTAAGGACCGGATATGAAGGTGCTGATCTCCGGCGCGAGCATCGCGGGGCCCGTCGCGGCCTACTGGCTGGCCCGGCACGGGTTCGAGGTGACGGTGGTGGAGCGCGCGCCGACGCTGCGCAAGACGGGCGGCCACGCGGTGGACCTGTTCCGCCCGGCGCTGGAGATCTCCGAGCGCATGGGCGTCTCGGAGGCGATCGAGGCCAGGCGCACCGGCATCACCACGATGATCGCCCACCGCCGCGGGAAGCGGCCGGTGACGGTCGGCCTCGGCAAGATCTACCGCGCCACCTCGTCCCGCCACGTCGAGGTCATGCGCGACGACCTCAGCGAGATCTACTACGAGGCGGCCAAGGACGACGTGGAGTACCTCTTCGGCGACTCCATCGGCACGATCGACGACCGTACGGTCACCTTCGAGAGCGGGGACAGCCGAGAGTTCGACCTGGTCATCGGCGCCGACGGGCTCCACTCGAACACCAGGCGCCTGCTCTTCGGCGAGGTCGAGGAGCACTTCACCGGCGCCTACCTGGCCGTGTTCACGGTCTCGCCCGACGCCATGGAGCCCACGACCTCCTACGCCCACCTCGACCCCGGCAGGGTCGCCATCGCCTACCGCAGCGGCCGAGAGGCCAGGGCCGGCTTCTTCTTCCACTCCGCGCCTCTCGAGATCCACCACCGCGACACCGAGAGCCAGAAGCGGCTGCTGCGCGAGCGGTTCGCTGGACTCCACCCGCAGGTGGACGGCTGGCTTGACGAGCTCGAAGCCACGCCGGGCTTCTACTTCGACGCCATCACGCAGCTCAGGCTGGACACCTGGTCGAAGGGCAGGGTGGCGCTGGTCGGCGACGCGGGCTACTGCCCGGGGCCGGCGATCGGCGGCAGCACCAGCCTGGCCGTCTACAGCGCGTACGTGCTGGCGGGGGAGCTGGCCCGCACTCCCGGCGACCACGAGCGGGCCTTCGCCGCCTACGCCGGCGAGATCCGGGAGCTGGTACGGCGGAGCCGCGCCTTCGCCATGGGCGCGGCCAAGGCGCTGGTTCCCGGCTCCCGCTTCGGCGTCGCGGCCCTGGTGGGCGGTGCGCGCCTGGTGAGCGTGCTTCCCCCGGCGCTGAGCAGGGCCCTGGCCACCAGGAACCTGCGCGTGCACGACGCGATGCCGGTCAAGGACTACGCGGGCAACGACCGCGCCCCGGCCTAGCCCTGCTCCAGTAGGGTCCGCGCCCAGGCGTAGTCGAGCTTGCCCACGGGCGTGCGCCTGATCTCCGGCACCAGGATCAGCTCGCGCGGCACCTTGAACCCGGCCAGCGAGGCCCGGCAGTGCGCTCCCAGCTCCTCCAGCGTCAAGCTCCGTGTCGCCGCGACGACGGCCGTGACCCGCTGCCCGAAGCGCGGATCAGGAGCGCCGACCACCAGCGCGTCATAGACGTCGGGATGCGCCCTGATGATCGTCTCGACCTCCTCGGGGAAGACCTTCTCCGCCCCCGTGTTGATCACCATCGACCCGCGCCCCAGCACCTCGGCGGTCCCGTCGTCGCCCACCACGGCATGGTCGCCCTGCAGGGCCCAGCGCACCCCGTCGGGCCCGGTGACGAAGGTGGTCGCGGTCTTCTCGGGATCGTTGAGATACCCGACCGGGATGTGCCCCGACCTGGCCAGCACCCCGCTCTCGCCCGGCCCGACCGGCAGGTACGACGGCCCGAGAACGGCGAACCCCGGAGCCAGCCGGAAGCGCCGACCCTCCACCGCCGCTCCGAGCGCCCCGGTCTCCGACCCTCCGAAGGTGTCGACGATCATCACCCCCGGCAGCGCCGTACGGATCTTGTCCTGGACCGACGCCGACAGCGGCGAGCCGCCGGAGCCGATGGAGAAGACCTCCAGCGGATAGGGCCGGCGCACCAGCTCGTCGGCGACCGGGTGGGCCATGCCGTCGCCGGCGAAGGAGAGCACCTGGGAACGTTCGCGCACCGCCAGCTCCAGCACGCGCACGGCGTCGAAGTGCCGCTCGGTCCACAGGATCACGGTGCCGCCCGCCGAGAAGCAGATCCACGTGCTCCACTGCCCGTTGCCGTGCATCAGCGGCGCGTGCACCTGGAACCTCAGCGCCTCGGCGCCGACGGCCAGGTCCGCGACGGAGCCGATCGGCCCCGAATAGACCGACATCGCCGCCAGGAAGATGTCCTCCTGCCGCCACATGACGCCCTTCGGCAGGCCGGTGGTGCCGCCGGTGTAGAGCAGGTAGGGGTCGTCGCCCGAGCGCGGCCCGAAGTCACGCTCGGGCGAGACGAGGGCCAGGGCCTTTTCGTACGGCTCGCCGAAGGCCAGCGTCCGCGGCCCCTCGACGGCGCCCAGCAGGTCTGCCTCGCCCAGCACCAGCGCGCAGCCGGAGTCGGACAGCAGGTGCGCCAGCTCCCGCGCGGTGTAGCGGTAGTTCAGGTTCACCGGAGCCGCGCCGATCTTGAAGCAGCCGATCATGCACTCCAGCCACTCGGCCCGGTTCCACGACAGGACGCCCACGTTCGCGCCCCGCCGTACGCCCTGGGACAGCAGCCAGTGGGCGACCCGGTTGGCCCGCTCGTCGAGCGCCCGGTAGGTGAGCCTGACCTCGCCCGCCACCAGCGCGAGCCGGTCGGGCACGGCGTCGGCGACGTGCTCGAACAGGTCCGCCAGGTTGATCATCGGGCCGCCTCCAGGGTGATGGGGAACGACGTGACGCCCCGCACGAAGGCGTTGGGCAGGATGCGCGGCCCCCCGGAGTCGGCCCACGAGGCGGAGGCGACGCGGGCGACCCACTCCTCGAAGAAGATCCGCAACTCCAGCCGGGCCAGCGCGGCGCCCAGGCAGAAGTGGGTGCCCAGGCCGAAGGCGATGTGGCCGCCGGGCTTTCGGGTCACGTCGAAGACGTCGGGATCGGTGAAGACCGACGGGTCGCGGTTGGCCGAGCCGTACATGAGCAGCACCTGCTGGCCCTTGCTGATCTCCTGGCCGTGCAGCACGGTGTCGCGGGTGGCGGCGCGGCACATGTTGAGGATCGGCGTGGTCCAGCGGATGAACTCCTCGACGGCGTTCTCGATCAGCGAGGGGTCCTCGCGCAGCAGCCGCCACTGGTCCGGATGCCCGATGAGGGCGTCGATGGCGGTCGCGATCACCGTGCGGGTGGTCTCCGCGCCGCCGTCGAGCAGCAGGAGCGCCTCGTTGGCCAGGTGCTCGTCGTCGTAGTCGGCCCGGCCGGCCCAGAGCGAGAGCAGGTCGTCGTGCGGGCATTTGCGCCGCTCCGCGGCCAGTTCCAGGACGGCAACGCCGTATTCCCCGGCCGCGACCGCCGCCTCGTGGGTGACGTAGCGCAGCCCGCCTCCGGCCGGGATGGTCGTCTCCGACCAGTGCATCAGCCGCGGCCACTCCGAGTCGGGGAAGCCGAGCAGCCAGCCGATCATCCGCGCGGGCAGGGGGGCGGCCAGCGCGGGCACGGCGTCCACGGTGCCCCGCTCCAGCGCCTCGGTGATCTGCTCGACCACGACCTCGCGGATGCGCTCGGCGTAGCGGTCGTGCACGTAGCGGGGGGTGAAGCGGCGGTAGACCAGGCGGCGGCGCTCGGCGTGCTCGGGATCGTCCATGCCGATCATGGACGGGTCGCTGGGCAGCTGGGGGCGGTAGCCGCCGGTGTTGGTCCAGAGCCTGGGATCGCGTTCGATGGCCGAGATGTCGGCGTGGCGGGCGATGCCCCACAGGCCGTTGGCGGTGTCGAAGTGCACCGGGGAGTGCTCGCGCAACCAGGCGTAGACCGGTCCTGGGTCACCGGCGTACAGCTCGCCGTCGAGCAGGTCGAGATGATCGTGCATGGCGGAACTCCTCACGACGAAGCCGGAAGATCGTTCGCGCCGGACGATCTGGAAGGGGTCAGGAGGTGCCGATCACCCCCCGCAGCCCGTCGGCGCCGTAGGCGCCCTCCAGCCAGGGGGAGAAGTCGGGGCCTCGCCTCAGCGAGTGCCCGCCGTCCACGTTGATCACCTGACCGGTGATCCAGGAGGAGTCGGGGCCGAGCAGGAAGGCCGCCAGCGCCGCCACGTCGTCCACGGTGCCGACCCGTGCCAGGGGCGTGCAGCGCAGGTAGTCGTCGAGCACCGGGTTGCCGGAGTCGGTGATGATCGACACCATCTCGGTCCTGACCAGGCCGGGCCTGATGGCGTTGACCCTGATCCCGCTGGCCCCCAGCTCGTCGGCGGCCAGCCTGCACAGGTGGTCGACGCCCGCCTTGGCCACGCCGTACGGGCCGAACCAGCGGTGGGTGTTCGACGAGGCGATCGACGAGATGGCCACGAATGAGCCGCCGCCCTGCCGCGCCATCAGCGCCGCCGCGTGCTTCAGGGTGAGCATCGTGCCGGTGAGGTTGGTGTGGATCACCTGCTCCCACTGCTCGGCGGGGAGCTGGGTGATCGGGCCCAGCCAGCCGGAGCCGCCCGCGGAGGCGACCACCCCGTCGAGGCGGCCGCCGCCGTTGCCGGCCGCCTGCCGTACCGCACGAGCTACGGCCTGCTCGTCGCCCACGTCCGCCACGACGTAGGGGAGCCCGGTCTTGGCCAGGCGTTCCTCGCTCCTGCCGCAGATGGTGACCGGCGTGCCGGCGGCCGTGAGCCGCTGGGCGATGGCCAGTCCGATGCCGCTTCCGCCGCCGGTCACCAGCACGCTCATGGCGATGGCCTCCACAGGGGTCGGTCGATCTCGAAGCCGACGGGCTCGTCCCACCGGTTGCGGTAGCTGACCTCGTGCGCGGGCCGCCGGGGCGCGACGTCCCACCTGCCGAGCGGGTAGCCGAAGGTGACCGTGCAGGCCAGGCGCCAGCCCTGGCCGGACGGCACGCCGAGCACCCCGAGGGTCTGCTTCGGGTAGAAGATCGACAGGATGCTGGTCAGCGCGCTGCCGACGCCGTGGGCGCGGGCGGCGAGCTGCGCGCTCCAGACCGAGGGGAAGATCGAGCCGCCCGTCGGGTCGTCCTTGGCGAACGCGAACAACATCAGCGGGTACGACTCGAAGTGGTCGGCCAGGTGCTGGGCGGAGGCCTGCACCTTGCGCGCCTGCGGGTCGGACGAGTCGCGCAGGTCCTTGTAGTGGCCGTCCCACAGCTGCTGGAGGCCGTCGCGGTAGAGCGGGCCGAGCTTGGCCTTGATCTCGGGGGAGTCGACCAGCAGGAAACGCCAGTTCTGCGCGTTGCCCCCGCTGGGGGCCCTGACGGCGGCGTCGAGCAGGCTGCGCTGGACCTCCTCGGGGATGGGGTCGGGCTTGACCCTGCGCATCGCTCGTGTGGTGTAGAGGGCCTCGAAGACGTCCATGTCAGGCGAGCACCCCCTGGGCGCGCAGCTTGTCGGCCTCTTCCGCGCTCAGGCCCCACTCGCTCAGGTCGGCCAGCCGGGTGGCCGGGGACAGGTCCTGGATCGGCTCGCCGACCAGGCGCGGCGCGGGCCTGGGGTGGTGGATGCCGTCGACCTCGACGAACGACTGGCGCGCGAGGTTGTGCGGGTGGCCGACGGCCTCGCCCATCGACAGGACCGGCGAGACGCAGGCGTCGCTCCCGGCGAACAGCTCCTCCCACTCGTCGCGTGTGCGCTTCCTGAACTCCGCCGTCAGCCGCTCTCGCAGCGCGGGCCACTGGGCCTTGTCGTTGCGGTCGGGCAGGTCGTGGAGCTCCATGAGGCGGACCATCTCGTCCCAGAACTGCGGCTCCAGCGAGCCGACCGCCACGTGGCCGCCGTCGGCGGTCTCGTAGGTGTCGTACTGGGGGGCGCCGGTGTCGAGCAGGTTCGTGCCGCGCTCGCCCCAGAAGCCGCTCTGCACCCCGTGGTAGAACATCGCGAACAGGATCGCGGCGCCGTCGACCATCGCCGCGTCGATCACCCGGCCGCGCCCGGTGCGCTGCCGTTCGATGAGCGCGAGCAGCACGCCGTAGGCGAGCATGAGGCCGCCTCCGGCGAAGTCGCCCAGGATGTTGATCGGCGGGGTGGGCTTGTCGCCCTCGCGGCCGAGCATCGACAGCACGCCGGAGATCGCGATGTAGTCGATGTCGTGCCCGGCGGCGGGCGCGAGGGGTCCTTCCTGGCCCCAGCCGGTCATGCGCCCGTAGATCAGTCCCGGGTTGACCGCGTGCAGGTCGTCGGGCCCGATGCCGAGGCGTTCTGCGACCCCGGGGCGGAAGACCTCGATCACCACGTCGGCCGTGGCGGCCAGCTTCTTGAAGGCCGCCACGCCCTCGGGTGACTTCAGGTCCAGGCCGATGGAGTGTTTGCCCCTGTCCATCACGTCGCGGCGCGGCTTGTCGCCCACGGCGCGTACGCGGTCGATCCGCAGCACCTCGGCGCCGTGGTCGGCCAGCATCATGCCGGCGAACGGCCCCGGCGCCAGCCCGGCCAACTCCAGCACCCTCACCCCGGCCAGCGGCCCCTGACGTGTCATCGGCATCTCCCTACGGGTATCACAAGCAAGCGCTTGGTGAAAAGCAAGTGGATCCTTACCAGAACAATATTCGTGTCGATGAGGGGAGGAAAGCACCACTCAAGCCGGAATCGAGTCCGCCCCCGCTGAGCGTGTGGGAAACTTTTCCCTGTTGTCGCGGAGGTTCGAGATGGGTGGACGGCTTGTCGCCGGGCGTTACCAACTGGGTGACGAGCTCGGTCGAGGCGGTATGGGCGTGGTGTGGGAAGGCCACGACACGCTCCTCAACCGTTCCATCGCCGTCAAGGAGGTGCTCCTGCCCGCGGGGTCGTCCGACCTCGACCGCGAGCGCCAGCTGCTGCGCACGGCCCGCGAGGCGCGCAACGCCGCCAAGCTCAACCACTCCGCCGTCGTGGCGATCTTCGACGTCGTCGAGGAGGACGGCCGCCCGTGGATCATCATGGAGCGCGTCCAGGGCCGCTCCATCGAGGAGGTCGTCGCCACCACCGGCGCCCTTCCCGTACGGCAGGCGGCCGACGTGGGCCGCCAGGTGCTCGCCGCCCTGCGCGCTGCCCACGCGCTCGGCATCCTGCATCGCGACGTCAAGCCCAGCAACATCCTGCTCACCTCCGAGGGCAGGGCGGTCCTGACCGACTTCGGCATCGCCACCGCCGAAGGCGACGCCTCCCTCACTTCTACCGGCATGGTCACCGGTTCGCCCGCCTTCCTGGCGCCCGAGCGGGTGCGCGCCGCCGAGGCGGGGCCCGCCTCCGACCTGTGGTCGCTCGGCGCCACCCTCTACGCCTCGCTGCTGGGGCGCTCGCCGTTCGAGCGGGGCGAGCCCATGGCGACCATCACCGCCCTGCTGTCGGAGGAGCCCGACTACCGGCGCATCCCGCCGGCGATGCACCCCGTCCTCCAGGGACTGCTGGTCAAGGACCCCCAGACGCGGCTGACCGGCGCGGAGGCCGACCGCCTGCTGGCCGCCATCGGCACCTCCGCGCCGCCCAGACCGTCGAGCCGGGGGCTGGGCCGTACCACCCTCGTGATCGCCGGAGCCCTCATGGCGGCCGCGGTCGCCACCCTCGCCTTCGTGCTGCTCCAGCCCGCGCCGGGCACCGGCACCCCGGTCGCCCAGCGGGCCTCGGTCTCCCCGCTGCCCGTGCTGGCCGAGACCCCGGCGCCCACCCCGTCGGCCACGCCCAGCCCGACCCCCACGCCCACGCGCACCCGCTCGCCGCTGCGTGCCTGGACCTCGCCCGACGGCTGGTCCGTCGAGCGGCCCGTAGGCTGGGAGGGCACCCGCAAGATGGCCTATACCGAGTGGCTGAAGCAGGACAGGACCGGACACTTCAGCGTCCAGGAGCAGTACTCCACGCTCAACGTCAATCAGGTGCTCCAGGACGCCGAGACCGTCATGCCCGACGGGATCCTGCGCAGCCGCAGGCTCCCCGGCGGCGGCGTCGAGTGGGAGTCGCGCTGGAAGGCGCCGCTGGAGACCGCCGCCTGGGCACGCTCGGGTCAGACCTACCGTCAGCTCAGCCGGGCTGTGGTCAGCGGCGACACCCTGTACGTCCTGTCGTGGACGGCGCCGGAAGACGTCTGGTCGAAGCACCTGTCGCTCGGCCGCAAGGTGCTGTCGAGCTTCACGCCGCCCGGCGGCTGAGAAAGGGCTCTACGCCGCCCGGCGGCTGAGAAGGGGCTCTACGCTCCCCGCGCCAGCTCCGCGACGATCTCGGCGGCCGGGGCCTCGCGCGCCCTGCGCCACGAGGTGCCGGCCCACAGGTGCAGCGTCTCGGCGTCGCCGCTCGCTGCGGCGGCCCGCCGCAGCGGGGCGGTCAGGTGGTGCACGTGCGGGTAGGCCGCGGGCGCCAGCGCCGAATAGTCCGTCATGAACCTGTTGACCAGGCCGCGCGCGGGTCGTCCGGTGAACGCCCTGGTCACGGCCGTCTCGGTGAACCGGGGATCGGCCAGCGCGGCCCGGTGCGTCGCGGCCGTGCCCGCCTCGCGCGCCAGCAGGAACGCCGTTCCCGCCACCGCCGCGACGGCCCCGGCCGCCAGGACCCTGGCCACGTCCGCCGCCGTGGCCAGGCCGCCCGCGGCGATCACCGGCAGCCGCGACACCGCCCGCACCCGGGACACCAGCTCGTCGAGCGACACGTCGTCGGCGTCGGCATTGGCGAAGGAGCCGCGGTGGCCGCCCGCCTCCTGCCCCTGCACGCACAGCACGTCGGCCGCCGACGCCCGCCGCGCCTCCTCCTCCGACGTCACCGTCGCCACCACCGTGACGCCCCGGTCGCGGAAGGCGCGGATCAGCTCGGCGCCGGGCAGGCCGAACGTGAAGCTCACCACCGCGGGCGGATCCGCCAGGAGGTCGGCGACCTTGGCGTCGAAGTCGTCGTCGCCGCCCTCGGGCCTGCCCAGCGTGGCGCCCAGCCGCCGCGCCTCGGCGCCGATCGCCGCCGCGTAGGCGTCGAGCCCGGACTGATCCGGCGTGTCGGCCGTGGGCACGAACAGGTTCATCCCGAACGGCCGCGCGGTCAGCGCGCGCGTGCGCTCGATCTCCTCGCGCATCTGGGCCGTGCTCTTGTATCCAGCGGCCAGGAACCCCAGCGCGCCCGCCTCGCACACGGCCGCCGCCAGCTCGGGCGTGGACGCCCCGCCTGCCATGGGCGCCTGCACGATCGGCACTCCGGGAGCGAAGGTCAGCACCGCACCAATGTAGACGGGAAGGCGCCGTCAAGACGCACCCGGCCACTTGAGAGACTACGAGGTGTGCAGAAGATCTCACTTGAAGCAACCGCGCGCGAGCAGCTGACCGCCGCGGCCGCCAGCGCCGCCGGCCGGGCGAGCACCACGGTGTACGGCGGGCACGAGCACCGGCTGAGGCAGACCGTCATCGCCCTCGTGGCGGGCCAGGCCCTGTCCGAACACGCCAACCCCGGCGAGGCGACCGTGTTCGTCCTGCGCGGCCGGGTCCGGCTCACCGCGGGCGGCGACGCCTGGGAAGGCCGCGACGGCGACTTCCTCGTGGTGCCGGACGGGCTGCACGGCCTGGAGGCGCTGGAAGACTCGGCCGTGCTGCTGACCGTCTCCAAATAACCGGCATTTCGCCTGATCCGCGGCACTGGCACTATTGCGGGATGAAGCCGTGGAATGTGCTCGCCCTGCCCGCCTTGCCGCTGGAGATGCTGCGGAACGTGACGGCCCCGCTGGCCGACCGGATCACGATCACCGCCCCGCCCTCCCGCGACAGGGCAGGACTGCTGCAGGCGCTCGCCGACGCCGAAATCGTCCTCGGCGACTACTCCGGCGAGCTCGTCCTCGACGCCGAAGCCGTCAAGGCCGCGCCGAAGCTCGCCTTCGTGCAGCAGCCCAGCGTCGGCGTCGACGGCCACGACCTCGACGCGCTGCGCGAGGCGGGCGTGCCCCTCGCCAACACCGCCGGCGTGAGCGCCATTTCGGTCGCAGAATGGGCCCTGGCCGCCACCCTGGCGCTCACCCGAAAGCTCGTCCAGGCCGACGCCGCCGTCAGGAACGGAGACTGGCCCCAGCTCACCCTCCAGCCACGCGAGCTGTCCGGCTCCACCGTGGGCATCGTCGGCTACGGACCGATCGCCCGCGAGGCCGGCCGGCTGTTCGAGGCCTTCGGCTGCACCGTGTCCTACTGGAGCCGCACCCCCCGCGACCACTTCCGCCCGCTCGACGAACTGGTCGCCACCAGCGACGTCGTCATCGCCGCCATCGCCCTGTCCGACCAGACGCGCGGACTCGTCGACCCCGCGGCGATGAAGCCCGGCTCGATCCTCGTCAACGTCGCCCGCGGCGGCGTCGTCAAGGAGAGCGGCATGGAGCACCTCGGCGGAGCCGCCCTGGACGTCTTCGAGACCGAGCCGCTGCCCGCCGGTCACCCCCTCACCCTGATGCCCAACACCCTGCTCTCCCCGCACGTCGCGGGCGTCACCCCGCAGGCCACCATGCGGCTGTTCGCCACCGTCCTCGACAACCTGGCCGCGGCACTGGAGGGACGCCCGGTGTCCCATGTGGTCAATGGTGCGTCCTCGCAGGTCGAACGGCGCTGACATGATGTTTTCGCCGGTTTAACGACCCCGCTCTGTTCCATGGTGGTCCGGAGAGATACGGTCAGACGGACGATCTCTTGGGGGTGGAGGCTTCATGACCAAAATGTCGACACACCACAGGGCCGTTGAGCAGATCAGGCAGACCTACACCGACCTTCCGGAAGGTGCGAAGCCGAGGCTGGCCAAGGCGACCTCGAACCTCTTCAGGTTCAGGGACGGGGGCAAGGCCGCCCAAAGATCGGCACAGCTCTCGGCCCGCGATCTCGACGAAGTCATCTCCGTCGACCCGGTCACCATGACCGCCGAAGTCCAGGGGATGACGACGTACGAGCATCTGGTGGACGCGACCCTGCCGCACGGGCTCATGCCGTACGTGGTCCCGCAGTTGAAGACCATCACGCTCGGCGGCGCCGTGACCGGGCTCGGCATCGAGTCCACCAGCTTCCGCGACGGGCTGCCGCACGAGTCGGTCGAGGAGATGGAGATCCTCACCGGCGACGGGCGCATCGTCATCGCGCGCGACGACAACGAGCACCGCGAGCTGTTCCGTGCCTTCCCCAACTCCTACGGCACGCTCGGATACGCGCTGCGCCTGCGCATCAAGCTCAAGCCGGTCCAGCCGTACGTGCACCTCACCCATCTGAAGTTCACCGACGCGGGCAAATGCATGCTGGCCATGCAGGAGATCTGCGAGAGCATGCACCACGACGGCGAGGACGTCGACTTCATCGACGGCGTCTACTTCTCGCCCGACGAGCTCTACATCACCCTCGGCCGTTTCTCCGACCGCGCGCCGTACGTCTCGGACTACACCGGGATGCGCATCTACTACCAGTCCATCCAGAAACGCAAGCGCGACTGGCTCACCGTCCGTGACTACCTGTGGCGGTGGGACACCGACTGGTTCTGGTGCTCGCGCGCCTTCGGCGTGCAGCAGCCTGTCGTGCGCTCGCTCGTGCCGCGGCGCTGGCTGCGCTCCGACGTCTACCGCAAGCTCGTCGCCCTCGACCGCAAGCACGGCGTGACCGCGCGCGTCGACCGCTGGCGCAACCAGCCGGTGAGCGAATCGGTCATCCAGGACGTCGAGGTGCCCATCGAGCACGGCGCGGAATTCCTGTCCTTCTTCCAGGACAAGGTCGGCATGACGCCGGTCTGGATGTGCCCGCTGAAGTCGGGCTCGACCTGGCCGCTGTACCCCCTGGAGACGGGCAAGCTCTACGTCAACTTCGGCTTCTGGGGCATGGTCCCGCTGCCGAGAGGGCAGTTCGACGGCTACTACAACCGGCTCATCGAGAACGCCGTCCACGAACTGGACGGGCATAAATCGCTCTACTCGACCTCTTTCTATCGCCGGGACCAGTTCTGGCAGCTCTACAACGGGGACGCCTACTGGCCGGTCAAGCAGGCCTACGACCCTGGCGGTCGCCTGCTGGATC
Organism: Nonomuraea sp. NPDC050663; assembly: GCF_044456985.1. Classification (NCBI taxonomy): domain Bacteria; kingdom Bacillati; phylum Actinomycetota; class Actinomycetes; order Streptosporangiales; family Streptosporangiaceae; genus Nonomuraea; species Nonomuraea sp. NPDC050663. The sequence goes on along the minus strand of NZ_JBITGL010000013.1, from coordinate 112,509 downwards.
TCTATGAGAAGTGTGTTGGGGGAAGGTGAACAGATGGCATTGGCGTCCATCTTCGAGAAAATCGTCGGCCGAGACTCCGGCGTGGCTTTCATGGCCTACGACGGCAGCAAGGCCGGACCGGACAGCGCGGACGTCCGCATCGAGGTGAAGTCCCCGATCGCGGTCGCCTACCTCGCGCAGGCTCCGGGCGAACTGGGCCTGGCGCGGGCCTACGTCTCCGGGCACCTCGACGTGCACGGCGACATGTACGCGCTGCTCGACAAAATGTGGAACATCACCACCAACGACCTCACCGTCAGCGAGAAGCTCGAAGCGGTGCGCGCCCTCGGCGTCAAACCGCTGATGATGCGCGTCCCGCCGCCCCCGCAAGAGGTACGGCAGAGCACGCTGGCCAGGCTCGGCTCCCGCCACGCCAAGCAGCGTGACGCCGAGGCGATCCACCACCACTACGACGTGTCCAACACGTTCTACCGGTGGGTGCTCGGCCCCTCCATGGCCTACACCTGCGCCTGCTACCCCGACGAGGACGCCACCCTCGAAACGGCCCAGTACGCCAAGTTCGACCTCGTCGCGCGCAAGCTCGGCCTCCAGCCCGGCATGCGCCTGCTCGACGTCGGCTGCGGCTGGGGCGGCATGGTCATCCACGCCGCCCGCGAATACGGCGTCAAGGCGCTCGGCGTGACCCTGTCCAAGCAGCAGGCCGAATGGGCCCAGGCCGCCATCAAGGAAGCCGGACTGGAGCACCTGGCCGAAGTGCGGCACATGGACTACCGCGACGTCGCCGAGACCGACTTCGACGCCGTCAGCTCCATCGGCCTCACCGAGCACATCGGCAAGGCCAACGTGCCGTCCTACTTCGAGTTCCTGTACGGCAAGCTCAAGCCCGGCGGGCGGCTGCTCAACCACTGCATCACCAGGCCCACCGGCTCGGAGAAGACCTTCAACAAGGGCGGCTTCATCAACCGCTACGTCTTCCCCGACGGCGAACTGGAATCCGTGGGCTGGCTCATCCGGCAGATGGAGGACCTCGGCTTCGAGATCCGCCACGAGGAGAACCTGCGCGAGCACTACGCCAAGACGCTGAAGGCCTGGTGCGACAACCTCGACGCCAACTGGGAGGACGCCCTCCAGGAGGTCGGCCACGGCATCGCCCGGGTGTGGCGGCTGTACATGGCGGGGTGCATCGTGGGGTTCGAACGCAACAAGATCCAGCTCCACCAGGTGCTGGCGGTCAAGCTCGACGCCGGCGGCCGCTCCGGCGTCCCGCTCCGGCCCGCCACCTCCTGGCCCTGACGTCACGCGCGTCTTCCCCGTCACCCGGGATGGGTGACGGGGAAGACGCTCAGCAGCGCCTCCAGACCCGCGAAGTCCTTCGGGTTGACCGTGTAGAGCGGGAGCCGATGGGCCGAGGCGATGGCCGCGATGAGCAGGTCGACCCGCCGGGGCCGGGGATTGCGCCCGGCGGCCAGGACCGCTGCGGTGATCTGCCCGTAGCGGCGGGCGGCCCTGCTGTCGAAGGGCAGCGTCTCGAACAGCGCTTCCGCGACATGGATGCGCTCGATCCTCGCCGCGCGCTCCACTGGATCGGCGGTGTAGTGCGGTCCGGCCGACAGCTCGGCCATGGTGACCGTCGTCAGGACGATCTCCTCGGGCAACTCCGTCGCGTCGAGGTGCTCCATCAGGATGATCACGTTCGTGTCGACCACCCCGCGAGCCGGGGCGACCTCGATCGGCGTCACCCTTCACCCGTGAATTCGCCGCGCCGCCATGCGCGGTCGTAGGGGTCGTAGAGGGAGTCGTCGACCGCCTGCTCGTCTTCTGCCGCGATGGGCGTGAGCCCGCGGAAGGCCTCCATGACCTCTTCCTTGGGAACGGCGACGCGGCGACTTCTGTGGCGGTGGGGGACCAGGTCGGCGACGGCCACACCATCGACCGTGATCACGAACGACGACCCCTGGCGCACGTCGCGGAGAACCCGGCTGGCGTGGTTGCGCAGTTCCCGCTGGGGTATCTCGGGGAACTCTCCGGAAGCGGTCACGATTCGAGAATACGCCAAGGGCTACGCATGTACTACGGAGATGCTACGCCTCCCGTGACCATCTCCCGGAGAACAGTTCCTCTCCCGGCGTCTCCTCCGGCAGTGGCTCGTGCCCTGGGCGGAGCCCGTCGAGGGCGATCGCGATCAACCGCCGTCGAGCCCCGGTGGCGGCCGGCAGCAGCTCCTCACGTCCCTGCTTGCGAAGCTGGTCGACCACCGGTGACCGCCCGAGCTGTTCGATGAGCAGCGCGATGTCCACCGTCGTCACGTCCGGGCGCAGCGCCCCCGCCTCCTGTGCTCGCCGTACGAGCTCTTCGAGGAGGTCGTCCCCGCGGCGGGACTTGTCGCGCATCTCCCGGGTCACCTCGATGGTCCCCGCCACGGGCGCCAGCGAGCCCTGCCCGAACTCGATGCACGCGCGCACGAAGCCCGCCAGGCCCGCCCACGGGTCGGGGTCGGCCAGGCCCTGTTCTGCGGCCTGGTTCCAGTGTTCGAGCGACATCAGGCTGAGTCGCTGGAACAGCTCCTCCTTGGTCTTGTAGCGCCGGTAGAGGCTGCCGATGCCGACGCCCGCGCGGGTGGCGATGGCGGCGACGGAGGCGTGGGCGCCGTCTTCGGCGAGCACGTCGCGGGCGGCCTGGAGCAGGGCCCGGTCGTTGCGCTCCGCGGTGTCCTTGCGTGTGGTCATCGCGACGGACTCTACCACTTGCGGAGCGAATCGCTCCGGCATAGTCTGCTTGCGGAGCGAATCGCTCCGCAAGCTGAGCTGAGGAGATGCCATGAAGGCCGATGTCGAAGCGATCGAGCAGGTCGTGCGCGATGCGGAAACGCTGCAGAGCGACGTGGACGGGTTCACGGGGCTGCTGACCGAGGAGGTGTCGCTGGTGAACTTCACCGGTATCCGGTTGCGCGGCCGGGCCACGGTCAAAGAGGTCATGGCCAAGGCCCTGCGCACCCCGCTGAAGGACGTGCTGACCACGAACGAGCTGCTCGACATCACGTTCCTGCGACCGGACGTGGCGCTGGCGACGCTCGTCAAGCACGTCAACGACGGCCGAACGGGAGCGCTGACGTTCGTGCTGGTCAAGGAGGACGGGCGCTGGTTGATCGCGCTGGCCCAGACCACCCCGGTGGTGACGTCATGAGGACGGCGCCGGTGATCGGCGCGACCGCGCGGCATCCTGCTCGCCGCGCGAGTTCGCTGAACGCCTCCGACCTGGGCCCGAGTCCGCCCTCCTCCTCCAGTGGGAGGTCACCTCCCTCGCGCCTGCCTAGGCTGGACCCGTGACCCCCATCGACCAGGCCGCTGCCTCCCTGGCCAAGCGCTACCCGGGCGCCGTCGTCACCGTGGTGACCGACTCGGGCGCCGACCACCGTGCCACCGGCCAGGCCGCCGACGAGACGGCGCTGTTCGAGATCGGCTCCGTCACCAAGGTCTTCACCTCGCTGGCCCTCGCCACGGCCGTCACCAGGGGCGAGCTCACCCTCGACACCCCCCTGAACGACCTGCTCCCCGAGGCGCGGCTCGACGGCGTCACGCTCGGGCAGTTGGCCACCCACACCTCGGGCCTGCCCCGCCTGCCCAAGGGGCTCCTGCCGCGCGCGTTCCTGCCGATGGACGACCCCTACGCGCGGTTCACCCGTGACGTGCTCCTGGCCGACCTGCCGCAGCCCAAGGAGAGCCGGGGCTTCAAGTACTCCAACCTGGGCGCCGGGCTGCTCGGGCTGGCCCTGGCCGAGCACGCGGGAACGGACTACGAGGGGCTTATCAGGAAGCGCGTCACGGGGCCGCTGGGCATGGGCGACACCGTCATCACCCCGACCCCCGAGCAGGCCGGCCGTACGGTCTCGGGTCACACCCGGTGGGGCAGGCGCAGGCCGTACTGGGACCTGGCGGCCCTCGCGGGCGCGGGCGGGCTGCGCTCGACGGCGGCCGACCTGGCCAGGTTCGTTCGCCACCAGCTCGACGGCGACGCGGCCGTGGAGCTGACCCACCGCGAGCACGTCACGGTCAATCCGAGGCTCTCCATGGGCCTGGCCTGGTTGCGGATGAGCGCGCCCGGCGGCAGGCAGACGGTGCTGTGGCACAACGGGGGCACCGGCGGGTTCCGATCGTTCATGGCGGTCGTGCCGGAGCGGCGCGTGGGGGTGATCGTGCTGACCAACTCCACGCGCAGCGCAGATCCGGCCGGAATGAAGTTGCTGCGCGCCTTGACCTTGGACAACATCGACGCATGAGATCTTTTGACGAGCTGGTCGCCGAGGCGGACAGCGTCTCGGTGGCCGGATGGGACTTCTCCTGGCTCGACGGGCGCGCCACCGAGCAGCGCCCCTCGTGGGGATACCAGCGTCAGATGAGCGAGCGGCTGGCCCGTGCCTCGGCGGCGCTCGACATCCAGACCGGCGGCGGCGAGGTGCTGGCGGGCGCGCAGAAGCTGCCGCCGCTCATGGTGGCCACCGAGTCGTGGCCGCCCAACGTCGCCAAGGCCACGCGGTTGCTGCACCCGCTGGGCGCCGTCGTCGTGGTCGACGAGGACGAGCCGCCGCTGCCGTTCGGCGACGCCGCCTTCGACCTGGTCGTCAGCCGTCACCCGGTGACCGCGTGGTGGTCGGAGATCGCCCGCGTGCTGCGTCCGGGCGGCACGTACCTGTCGCAGCAGGTCGGCCCGGCCAGCGTCTTCGAACTCGTGGAGTTCTTCCTCGGTCCGCGGCCCGAGGAGTCGCGCCGCAACCGTCATCCCGACGACGCGGTGCGCGACGCGGAGCTGGCCGGGCTGAGCGTGGTCGACCTGCGTTACGAGGAGCTGCGCACGGAGTTCTTCGACATCGGCGCGGTGATCTACTTCCTGCGCAAGGTCATCTGGATGGTCCCCGGCTTCACCGTGGAGCGGCACCTCGACCGGCTGCGGGAGCTCGATGCCCGGATCCGTGCCGAGGGGCCCTTCGTGGCTACCACCACGCGGTTCCTGATCGAGGCGACCAAACCCTGAGCGCCGCCGCCCGGCTCAGATCCGGTCCACGGCGCGGCCCGACAATCTGGCGATGAGCGCGGTCACCGCCAGGACACCTGCCCCGGCCACCAGGGCCAGTCCTGGATCGGAGCGTTCGGCCAGGATCCCGGCCACCGCCGCGCCGGCGGTCAGGCCGAGGTTGTTGGCGGTGTCGAGCCAGGTGCTCGCCTCGGTGCGTTCCTCGTCGGGGACGAGCGTGTCCGTCGCCAGCCAGGCCACCACGAACAGCGGCGAGGTCCCGGCGCCGAGCACGGCCCCAGAGCAGGCAGCCCGCGGCGCTTCCCGCGGCCATCGCGGCCAGCAGGTATCCGGCCGCGGCCGGTTGGCCCGCCTGATCGGCTCTGGCGGCGATGGCGACGTCGAGCGGACCGGCGCCCAGGCTCAGGCCGAAGCAGAGCAGCACCAGCACGGAGAAGCCGGGCCGGTGCAGCGGCCCGGCCAGCCGCCGCCGCCACGCTCCCGTGCCCGTCGCCGTGGGTGCGGGAGGGCCGTCCTGGAGGCGGGCCTGCCGTTCGGCGAACCGGCAGGCGCCCGAGCTGGCGAGCCCCACCGTCCCGACGACGGCGAGCGTCGCCGAGAGCACCAGCGCCGCCCCGGCGTGGGCCCACAGCAACAGCGCGCCCACCAGGAGCGGCCCCACCGTGTGCAGGACCTCCTCGGTGGCCGAATCCAGCCCGTAGACGCGCTGGCGGGTCACCGGGTCGGGGAAGAGTGCCGCCCAGATCGCCCGCATGGTGGCGCCCAGCGGTGGTGCGGTCAGTCCCGCCACAGCGGCGGCGCCCACGTAGACGCCTGCCGTACGAGAGTCGGACAGTCCCGCCGTGAGCAGCGCGAGCGCGTAGACGACCGCGAGGACGGGCAGCGTACGGCGGCGCCCGAGCCGGTCGACGAGGCGCGACTTGAACGGCGCGGCGACGGTCACCCCGCCGAAGACGCCGAGCGCGAGCCCGGCGGCGGCGAACGAGCCGGTGGCCCGATGGTGGCGTGTTAATCCGGGAGCTTGACCGCGCGGGGCGCAATATCGTGTTTTGTGCCCCAGCCGCCCCGGCTAAGGTGCCTGCGTGACGCCTATCTTCCGTCTGTGCGACGACTACATCACCAGGTCGGCCGCGCTCGACCCGGTCAGCGCCGTGTACCAGGGCCTCGCCGGCGACTTCGGCGTGGCCACGGACTACAGTCCCGACGGCCACGCCGCCCGCGAGGAGCTCACCCGCTCCACGCTCGCCGAGCTCGCCACGCTCGAATCCACCTCGGAGGCCGATCGGGCCGCCGCCGACCACCTGCGCGAACGGCTGGAGGCGCAGGCCGCCTACTACGCCATCGGCGAGCCGTACCGCGAGCTGAGCGCCCCCTTCGGCCTGATCTCGAGCCTGCGAGACAGCATCGACCTGCTCCCGCAGGGCGACGACGACGCGTGGCGCAAGGTCGCCGCCCACCTGGCCGCCATGCCCGAGCAGCTCGCCGGGTGGCGCACGACGCTCTCCGCCGGACTGGACAAGGGCCTGCCCGTGGCCCGCCGGCAGGCGCTCGGCACCGCCGACCAGGCCGACAAGTTCGTGGGCACCCACGACAAGCTCGTCGCCGGCTACGGCGACGGCCCGGTGGCGCGCGAGCTCGGGCAGGCCGCGGCCGCCGCCCACCAGGCCTACGCCGAGACCGCCCGCTACCTGCGCGAGCAGTACGCGCCGCGGGCCGCCGAGGCCGACGGCGTCGGGCCCGAGCGCTACGCCGTCGCCATGCGCGACATGCTCGGCGAGGACGTCGACCCCCGCGACGCCTACGCCTGGGGCTGGGCCGAGCTGGAGCGCATCGAGGGCGAGATGGCCGTGGAGGCGGCGGCGATCCTGCCGGGCGCCAGCCTCGACGAGGTCTCCGCCCACCTCGACGCCACCCAGTTCGTGGCCGGTCCCGAGGCCTATCTTGCCTGGCTGCGCGAGCAGCACGACCGGTCCATCGAGCAGCTCAACGGGGTGCTGTTCGACATCCCCGAGCAGTTGCGGACCGTGGACGTCGTGCTGAACCCCGGCTCGACCGCCGGCTCGCCGTACTACACCTCGCCCAGCGAGGACCTGTCGCGCCCCGGCCGCACCTGGTGGCCGCTGGGCGGGCGGGAGAAGTTCGCCACCTGGAGCGACCTGACGACCGTCTTCCACGAGGGCGTGCCGGGCCACCACCTGCAGCTCGGCGCGGTCGCCGTGGCGGGGGAGAAGCTCTCGCGCTTCTCGCGCTTCTCCTGGATCAGCGGCCACGGCGAGGGCTGGGCGCTGTACGCCGAGCGGCTGGCCGACGAGCTGGGCTGGTTCAGCGCCCCCGGCACCCGGCTCGGCATGCTGGCCGCCCAGGCGCTGCGCGCGGCCCGCGTCGTCATCGACATCGGCGTGCACCTGGACCTGCCGCTGCCCGACGGCACCAGGTGGACCTTCGAGAAGGCCTGCGCGGTGCTGCGCGACCGCGGCAGGGCCGAGGCGCACACCGTGCACGCCGAGGTGCTGAGGTACTTCGGCTGGCCCGCCCAGGCCATCACCTACAAGCTGGGCGAGCGGGCCTGGCTGGAGGCCCGCGCCGAGGCGCAGGCCAAGCCGGGCTTCGACCTCAAGGCGTGGCACACCGCCGCGCTCGACCTCGGGCCCCTCGGCCTCGGCACCCTCAAGCAGGCGCTAGCGCGCCTCTGAGGCCTGGCCGTCGAGCCATTCGCGGAAGCCCGGGCCCGCGAGCACGGCGTGCGGGCCGGGCAGGAAGGCGCCGTCGGCGGCGAGATCGGCATCGGGCATGCCGGAGCCGTCGACGGCGACGACCTCGACGCCCCGGCGCTCCCCGAGAAGCCTGCCCGCCTCCGACAGGAGCTCCTTGCGGGGTCCGGCGATCTCGGGAACGGGCGCCCCGGGCCGCGGGCCGGCGGGGTCGAGGGCCAGGTCGACCAGGGCCTCGGCCACCGTACGGCAGGCCACGAGCTGGCTGGGCAACGCCGGCAGGTAGGCCACGTCGCCCGGCTGCCAGTCCAGTAGTTGGCCGACGAACTCGTGGAACTGCGCCGCCCGCAGGATCCTGACGGGGAGCGGACCGGCCAGGAGGAGCTCCTCGTGCACCTTCTTGGCGGCGAGGAAACCGGCGGTGGCCCGGTCGGCGCCGATGATGGACGCCATGGCGATCAGGGATACCCCCGCGTCCCGGCCCGCCGAGTGGAGGGTGCGGGCCGAGGTGCGGAAGAACTCCGTGGCCGCCTCCTCGTCGGAGGAGTGCCAGGAGGCGACGTCGATGACGATCTCGGCCCCGATGAGGGCGTGGGCCAGGCCCTCACCGGTGATGATGTCCACGCCGGTGGCGCGGGACATCGGCACGGCCTCGTGTCCCCGCTCGGTCAGGACGTCGATGACGTGGCGTCCCAGGCGGCCGGTCGCTCCGGCCACTGCGATCCTGCTCATGTCGGTGCCCCTTCTAGTCGGTGTAGTTCTGGCCGGGCGGCATGCCGGGGATCGGCTTGGCGATCAGCGCGGCGGGGGTGAAGAAGCCGATGTGGGCGATGGCCATGACCAGGGCCCACATCTCGCGGTCGTCGTAGTGCGCGCTCGCCCTGGCATGCAGCTCGTCGCCGACGCGCTCGCCGGACGGGTTCGGGGTGAGGACCGCCTCCACGAGTTCGAGGGCGATCCGTTCCGCGGGGGTGAAGCAGGCGGCGTCGTGCCAGGTGGCCACGGCGGTGATACGTTCTTCCGGCTCCCCGAGGGCGCGCAGGGCGCCGGTCTCGCGGACGGTGAAGTAGGTGCTGCCGAGCAGCTGCCCGGCGCGCAGCTGCAGCAGGTGGACGGTCGCCGCCGGGATCGGGCCGTCCGTGACGGTCCGGTGCAGCGGCCCGGCGATCTCGGCCAGCTCGGGCAGGAAGGGGAGGGGGTTGGGCATGCGCGATTTCATGACCAGGAGATCCCGGCGGCCCTCCCGTTGTGACAGCGGGGGCGGTGTGACATAGGCCACCGGCCCGATGCGTCACAGAGCGGCGGGTACCGGGATCGTATGGACATGAGCCATACCGAGGCGTTCGTCGCGCACCGCAACCTGCTGTTCACCCTCGCCTACGAGATGCTCGGCTCCGCGGCCGACGCCGAGGACGTGCTGCAGGAGACCTGGCTGCGATGGGCGGGCGTCGACCTGGACGTGGTGCTCGACCAGCGGGCCTACCTGATGAGGATCGTCACCAGGCAGGCGCTGAAGCGGCTGCGCACGCTGGGCCGCCGCAAGGAGTCGTACGTCGGGCCGTGGCTGCCCGAGCCGCTGCTGACCGCGCCGGACGTGGCCGACGACGTCGAGCTGGCCGACAACGTCTCGATGGCGATGCTGCTGGTCATGGAGACGCTCGGGCCGACCGAGCGCGCGGTGTTCGTGCTGCGCGAGGTGTTCGCCCTGGACTACGAGGAGATCGCCGGGGCCGTCGGCAAGAGCCCGGCGGCGGTGCGCCAGATCGCCCACCGGGCACGCTCGCACGTCTCCGCGCGCCGCCCGCGCGGGGCGGGCTCGCCCGCCGAGCACCGGGCCGCGCTCCTGGCCTTCCAGCGCGCGGTCGAGACCGGGGATGTCCAGGGGCTGCTCGACGTCCTCGCACCCGACGTGGTCGCCCTGAGCGACGGCGGCGGGGTCAGGCACGCCCTGCTGCGGCCCGTCGTGGGGGTCGAGAACGTGGCGCGCCTGCTGGCCGTCGGGTGGTGGCGGCGGGACGCGGACAGGTCGGTCGAGCCGGTCCAGATCAACGGCGCTCCCGGCCTGCTCGTGCGGGTCGACGGGGAGATCGACGGCGTGGTCGCGGCGCGAGTGGAGAACGGCCTGGTCACCGGGGTCTACCACGTGCGCAATCCCGAGAAGTTGTCGCACGTGGGCCGGGAGACCGCCGTGACCCGCTGAGCTCAGGGGCTCAGGCCGGTGAGCAGCGCCGACACCGCCGACCTGGCGAAGCCGGCGGGCTCCGTCGGCAGCTCCACGAGCAGGCCGTGGTCGGCCCGCTGGTAGCACGCGCCCATCAGCAGCGCCGCGGCTCCGTCGCAGTCGGCGCCGGCGCGGATGCGTCCCGCCGCCTGCTGGGCGCGCAGGATCCCGGCCAGCACCGCGATCGGGATGTGCGGGCCCGCCTGCCGTACGGCCAGCATGGAGCGGAAGGCCGCGAGCAGCGCGGGATCGGTCAGCAGCCCGGAGGCGATCGGGGCCGCCTGCCGGTAGAACTCCACGGCCGATTCGGCGAACGCGGTGAGGGCGTCGGCCAGCGGGCGCTCGTCGAGGTCGGTGCGCAGCCGGTCGAGCGCGTGGGCCAGGCCGGGCATGACGTCGAGGATCACCGCGAGGAAGAGTTCCTCCTTGCCGGTGAAGTGCTTGTAGATCAGCGCCTCCGAGCAGCCCGCCGAGGCGGCGATGCGCTTGGTGGTGGCGCCGGAGACGCCGTGCCCGGCGATCACCTCGACGGCCGCGGTGAGGATGCGGGCGCGGGTGCTGGCTTGACGCGTGGTGGTCACTCACTCACTATAGAGGTGAGTGAGCACTTACTAACCATAGGAGGCACCGATGAGACTCACCGTCTTCGGGGCGACCGGCCAGACTGGAAAGCTGTTCGTCCGCCGTGCTCTGGCCGAGGGCCACGTGGTCACCGCCGTGGTCCGCCGGCCGCAGGCCGTCACCGAGGACCACCCGGGACTGACGGTGGTCAAGGGAGACGTCTTCGAGCCGCTGAAGATCGAGCGCGACACCGACGCCGTGGTCTTCCTGGCCGGGCCGACGGGCACCGGGCCGCACCTGGTCTACTCGCGCGGCGTGCCGAACGTGCTCCAGGCCATGGCCGACGCGGGCGTCGGCCGCCTCGTGGCGGTGAGCACCGCCACGGAGTACTGCAAGAACGACAGCCCCCTGCAGCACGCCGTCAAGTTCCTGCTCCAGCGCACGCTCCTGCGCCAGCCGTTCCAGGAGAGCACCCGGCTGACCGCGCTGCTGTCACGGTCGTCAGGCGACTGGACGCTGGTGCGCCCGCCGCGGCTGCTCGACCAGCCCGCGCGCGGCTACCGCACGGCGATGGGCGAGGGGGTGCGCAACGGGTTCAGCATCGGCCGCGAAGACCTGGCCGACGCCGTGCTGCGCGTGCTGCCGGATCCGGCCACCCACCAGCGCATCGTCGATGTGGCGTACTGACGGCGCAGATGCAACCTCCGGGCCTCCACATCCGAAAGAATGAACTAGTGGAGGGGAATGCGGTGGACGAACCCGGATACGGCATCGGCGCCGTTTCCCGGCTGCTCGGCGTGCCGGCGGCGACCCTGCGCACCTGGAACCTGCGCTACGGCATCGGCCCGAGCCGGCGCAGCGAGGGCGGGCATCGTCGATACGACCAGAACGACCTGCGGCGCCTGACCGAGATGAACCGGCTGATCAACGCCGGGCTCCCGGCGGCGGAGGCGGCTAGGGCCGCCCTGGAGCTGCGCACGGTCCCGCCACCGCCCAAGCCGTCACCGGAGCCGGCTCCGATCGCCGGCGACGTTCTCTCTTCGCCCGTGCCTACCGTCGCGATGCTCGCCAGGGCCGCGACGCGCCTCGACAGCCGGGCCCTCGACCCCGCCCTCGATGCGGCGCTGACCAGGCACGGCGTGGCGTGGACCTGGGAACACCTGGTCCGTCCCGTCTTCGCCGCGATCGTTTCCAGGCAGGTCCAGACCGGTACGGGCGTCGAGATCGAGCACCTGTTCTCCGACCGGGTGATGGCCGCCCTCCACCCCTTGATCGAGAAGCGCGGCGACTCCCGTCCGGTCCTGCTGGCCTGCGCCGAGGACGAGCAGCACAGCCTGCCGCTCTACGCGCTGGCGGCCGTGCTCGCCAGCGAGTCGGGCGTCGACACCCGCGTGCTCGGCGCCCGCACCCCGTACTCCGCCCTGGCCGACGCGATGCGCGCGGTCCGGCCGCCGGTGCTCTTCGTCTGGTCGCAGCTGGAGGCGACGGGCGACCCCGCCCCGCTGGCGGCGCTGCCGTCGCTCCGGCCGCCGTGCACGATCATCGCGGGCGGACCCGGCTGGTGGCCGGAGCAGCGCCGGGTCGTCTCGCTCGGCGAGGCGGTCGCGGCCGTCGTCGGGGCGCTCAGCGCAACACGGGCACCTTCTCACCCAGCTCGTTGACCCCCGAGAGCCTGGGCGTCTTCCCGGTGGCCCTGGTGGCCAGCCGGCCGCCCGACTCCCGGCCGTCGAGCGAGATCTCCACCACGCGCCTGCTGCCCCCGGCCACGAAGTACTTCTTGCCCGAGGGAGCCTTCCAGCTCACCCCGGCGACCACGTCGCGCCGCAACCTGCTGCAGTCCCATCCGCCGGGCCGCGAGGCGGTGACGGTGGAGGTGACCCGGCCCTTGCGGGTGCCGAGCAGGACTCCCTGCACGGAGCTGCCGCCGCCGGTGTCGGCCAGCCGCAGGCAGATCCAGCGCCCGGCGACGCCCTCGGGCAGCTCTCCGGCCCAGAACTCCCACGCCATGGCCGACTCGATCTCTCCCGCGGGCCGCTTGACGGCGCAGCCCAGCGCCTTCCAGGCGCTGAAGCCCTGGGGCAGGGAGTCGAGCTCGTGCGGGCCGTACCTGTTGATCTCGGCGGGGGGAGGCGGCTGGTAGTAGGCGTTGGCGAGCGTCATGCGGCCGAAGTCGATCATCGTGTACGGCATGCCGTGCGCGATCTCCGGTGCCCGCAGCCGCAGGACCGGCCCCTGCCAGCACCTCCCGCTCCCCGCCGGGGCCACCCGCTCGGTCACCCCGTCCCTCACCCTCAGCGCCCGCCATCGCGGCGCCGAGCCCGACAGGGAGGCGACGGAGGCCTCGCGCACCCACGGCGGCAGCAGGTAGCGGTCGTCGCTGAGCTTCAGCGGGCTGGTGCCGTCGGGCTTGGTGCGCGGGGCGGCGAAGACCTCCAGCTTGCCGCTCCCCTCGGCCGAGGTGAAGCGTGCCACCTGGCCGGGGCGGGCCAGCAGCACCACCCGGGCCTCGTCGATCTGGCCGGCGAAGACCAGCTGGACCCGGCCGGGACCCCAGGCCCGCTGCGCCCGGCGGATGAGGTCCTCGTCGCCGACCAGCGATCCGCGCGGCGCCCACGTCGTCAGGTCCAGCTCGGTCCCCGCCCGCCAGGATTCGGCGCGTGCCCGCACCACGGTGTCCTGCGCGGGCACGTTGGCGATCACCGGGCGGTCGACGTCGAGCTGCTGCACCACCACGACCGCCGTGCACGCGGTCAGCGCGGCCACGCCCAGCAGGCGCAGGCGGTGCAGCGGGCGGCCGTAGATGCGCGCGAGCGTGGGATCGACCGCGGGCCGCCGCATGGCGCGGCCTTCCAGGGTGAGCCGCCTCTCCAGCTCGCGCACCTCGCGGACGGCGGCGACGGGGTCGGTGACGCCCGCGCCCGCCAGGATCTCGACCGCCTGCCCCGAGGGGCGATTCTCGAGCATCGTCAAGGTGTAGGCGGCGCGTCCCGGGGCCGACAGGGTGTTCAGCTCCCTGGTGAACTCCAGGTCCGCGGCGCTGATCACGGCGGGCATCGCCTCGACCGGGCTGAGCCGTCCCGTCCACGGCATGAGCCTGACGCGCAGGGCCCGGCGCAGGAACACGCGGCGCAGCTCGAGCTCGTCCTGCGGTCCCATCCGCGACAGCACGGCCGCGGCCAGCCGATGCGCCCACACCAGCCGGCGGTCCTCGCCCGCCTCCGGCGGCAGGGTCAGGTAGCCGAGCCAGACCAGCTCGCGGTACGGCTGGGCCAGGATCCGGTTGCCCCTAATCGACCGGCGCATCATGCCTCGCTTTGCGTAGCCGTTTGATCGCATTTTGTGACCATGACGGTACGGCAGGCATGACGGTCGTAGGGCTGATACGAGAGAAAAGGAGATTAGTCCGATTCGAGGGGACCCCTTTTCCTGGCAGGCCCGAAGGAACTGGCAGGAAGAAAAGGGGAGAGATCATGGGAATCTGGTTCATCGTCCTGCTGGCCATCGGAACCCTGATCGTCACCGGGATGTCCGTCAGCCTCGTGAAGATCGTTCGCACCCAGCTCCGGGAGGGCGAGCTGCGGATGCGCATCCGCTGACCCAGGGGGGAGGGGGCTGCGTCAGGCGGGCACGTGGTTGCGCAGGCGCAGCTCACCGGGGTAGGGGTCGAAGTAGGTCTGCTCCTCGACGTAGACGGCCGCGTCGCCGTGCGCGTGGTGGCGCAGCAGCGTCACCGGCACACTGAGCGGCACCTGGCCCGTCCGGTAGGAGCCGATGACCGCGAGCAGGTCCGCCCGCCGTACCGGATCGAGGTCGAGCATGCCCAGGCAGTGCTGGAGCACGTTGACGTTGCGGCCGGCGGTGGCGCGGCGCGCCAGGGCGCGGCGGAACAGGTCCGCGTACTCCGTGGCGAGCTCCTCGCGCGGGCGGCTGCCCGCCTCGGCCACGACGCGGCCCGCCTCCCGGTAGAGCGCCGGATCGTGGGAGAGGATCTGCATCTTGTGCCGGGCGTGGAAGGCGACCAGGTCGCGGGGACGCCACGGCCCGGCCAGCAGGTCACGCAGCCGGGCATGGGCGAAGACCCGCTCGACGAACGACTCGCGCAGGACCGCGTCGTTGAGCCGCCCTTCGTCCTCGACCGGCAGCAGCGGATGCGAGCGCATGATCACCCCTGAGAACACGCCGGTGTTGCGCCGGTCGATCGCGGGGCCCTCCGGCCGGTAGCGCGGGATGCCGTGCACGCCGCAGCTGGGGCTCTTGGCCTTGAACACGTAGCCGTCGACGTCGAGGCCGGCGGCCCGGCGCTCGGCGAGCTCGATCATCGGCCGGGTCAGGTCGGTGCGGGTCTTGCGTGTCATCAGGCGGGTGTCGTCGCCGGTGGTCTCCAGGCGCAGCGTCTCGCGCGGCGTGCCGAGCCCGGCCTCCATCTCGGGGCAGATCGGCACCCAGTCGACGTGGTCGCCGAGCGCGCCCGACAGGAACCGGTCGCGGCTGTGGCCGCCGTTGAACCTGACCGGCTCGCCCAGCAGGCAGCTGGAGACGGCGATCCTGGGCCTGGTCATGCCGCCGCCAGGAGGGTGTGCAGCCGGTGCAGGCCGCGTGCCGTGCGGGCCTTGACGGTCCCCAGGGGCACCTGCAGGTGCTCGGCGATCTCGCGCTGGCTCAGGTCGCCGTAGTAGGCCAGCTCGATGGCCTGGCGCTGCGCGTCGGGCAGCTCGGCCAGCGCGCGGTTGAGCTCGTCGCGGTCGGCCAGGCCGTCGCCGTCGCTGACGGCGGGATCGGGCACAGCCTCCAGGGAGACGGTGGCCGGGCGCCGCGCGCGCAGGAAGTCGACGGCGCGCTTGTGCGCGATGCCCAGCAGCCAGGCCTCCAGGCTGCGCGCGGCGTCGTACCGCTCGCGTGAGCGCCACGCCTCGGTGAAGACCACCTGGGTCACGTCGTCGATGTCCTGCGGCGGCACCAGCCGGCGCAGATACGACCGGACCAGCGCGGCGTGGGTGCGGTAGCACTCGGCGAGCTGTTCCATCGGGATCGCCCCCTCATGAGATAACCTCTTCAAAACTTATTCAACCCTGAGATGGGAGCGCTCGCAACCAAGAGCGTGAAAAGCAAAAAGGGAAGGGACCGCCGAGGCGGCCCCTTCCCTTTGCGGAACGGGTCAGCGCAGTTCGCGCTTGAGGATCTTGCCGCTGGCGGTCATCGGGAACGCCTCGCGGAACTCCACCTGGCGCGGGTACTTGTAGGCCGCCATGTTCTCCTTGGCCCAGGCGATGAGCTCCTCCTCGGTGACCGAGGCGCCGGCGGCCGGGATGACGTAGGCCTTGATCTCCTCACCGTGCGAGTCGTGCGGCACGCCCACGACGGCGGCCAGCGAGACCGCCGGGTGCGTCATGAGCACCTCTTCGAGCTCGCGCGGGTAGACGTTGAAGCCGCCCCGGATGATCATGTCCTTGGCGCGGTCGATGATGGAGTAGTAGCCCTCGTCGTCGCGGGTGGCGATGTCGCCGGTGCGGAACCAGCCGTCGTTCATCACGTCGGCGGTGGCCTCGGGCCGCTTGTAGTAGCCCTTCATGATGTTGTGGCCGCGGATGGCGATCTCGCCGGGCCCCTCGCCCTCGATCGTCTGCCAGTCGGCGTCGACGAGCTTCATCTCCACGCCCCAGATCGGGAAGCCGATCGAGCCGGGCTTGGTGGGCCGCTCGAGCTGGTTGAAGCTGGCCACCGGCGAGGTCTCCGACAGGCCGTAGCCCTCCAGGATGCCGAAGCCGAAGGTCTTCTCCCAGTCCTTGAGCACCTCGACGGGGGAGGCGGCGCCGCCCGCGACGGCCACGCGCAGCTCCTTGGGAGCCTCGACGCCATCGGCGTGGATCTTGGTGAGCAGGCCCCAGTACATCGTCGGCACGCCCGCGAAGAGCGTGACGCCCTCCTTGTGCATGAGGCCGAGAGCCTCGCCCGGCTCGAAGCGCGGCATCAGCACCAGCGAGGCGCGGCGGCGGAAGCCGGCGTTGAGCATGACGGTCAGGCCGAAGATGTGGAAGAGCGGCAGCACGGTCAGGTAGACGTCGCCGCCCTCGGTGCGCGGGAACATCTCGTCGCTGACCATGGCGTTGATCAGGAGGTTCTGGTGGGTCAGCTCGGCGCCCTTGGGCTGGCCGGTGGTGCCCGAGGTGTAGATGATCACCGCGGTGTCGTCGGCGGAGGTCTGCACGGTCTCGAACTCGCCCGACATGCCGCCCAGGGCCGCCCAGAACGTCTCGCCCAGCGCCGACTCGGTGGCCAGCGGGGTGGCGGGCAGCACGATGAAGTGCTCGCAGCCCGGCACCTCCTCGAAACCGGCCTTGCCGCGCTCGCCCAGCGGCAGCTCGGGGGTGCCCTCGAAGGCGAACAGCACCTTGGCGTCGCTGTCGGAGAGGTGGTAGGCGATCTCACGCGGCTGCAGCAGCACGTTCAGCGGCACCACGGTCGCGCCCACCTTCAGCGCGCCGAAGTAGACGAAGGGGAAGTAGGGCACGTTCGGGCTCATCACCGCGACCTTGTCGCCCTTGCCCACACCGCGCGAGACCAGCAGGTTGGCGACCTGGTTGGCCACGGTGTTGACCATCGAGTACGGCAGGCGCATGTCGCCGAAGACCAGCGCGGCGCGGTCAGGGGCGTTGCGTGCGCTGTCTTCCAGGACGATCGACAGGTTGAGCATGGAGGGAGCCTTTCCGCTGGTAGTGCTTCGGAGCACATTTTCGCAGCCAGCCATACTGACCGGTAGGTAACAAAGGTCACGAAAGCGTATGGACGTCTTGCCTGTACGGGCGTATGCAAGTAGCTAGTTACCGCCTCCGGGAGGAAGTCATGGACTACGACTACGTGATCGTCGGAGCGGGCTCGGCGGGGTGCGTCCTGGCCAACAGGCTATCCGCCGATCCGGATGTCTCGGTGGCGCTGGTCGAGGCCGGCGGCCAGGACGACAAGCTGGAGATACGCATCCCGGCGGGCTTCCCCAAGCTCTTCAAGACGCCCTACGACTGGAACTTCACCACCGCCAAGCAGGCCGAGATGGAGGGCCGCGAGCTGTACTGGCCGCGCGGGCGCACCCTGGGCGGCTCCTCCTCGCTGAACGCCCAGATGTGGGTACGCGGCCACCGCCTCGACTACGACCAGTGGGACATCCCCGGCTGGGGCTACGACGAGGTCCTGCCGTACTTCCAGAAGGCCGAGCGCCGCGTCGGCAGCAACCAGGGCGGGGTCTACGGCGAAGCAGGCCCGCTCTACATCTCCGAGCAGCGCAGCCCCAACGTCATGACCGGGGCGTTCCTGCGCGCCTGCGAGGAGATGGGCTTCACGCGCCTGGCCGAGCTGAACGAACCCTCGAACGAGGGCTACTGCCAGACGCCCGTCACCCAGAACCGCGGCAGGCGCTGGAGCGCCGCCGACGCCTACCTGCGTCCCGCGCTCAAGCGGCCCAACCTGACGATCGTCACCGACACCACCGTCGAGCGCGTCGTCTTCGAGGGCACCAGGGCCGTCGGCATCGAACACGGCGGAGGCGCCCAGATCAGGGCCAGGCGCGAGGTGCTGCTGGCGGCCGGAGCCATCGGCTCGCCCCACCTCCTGCTGCGCAGCGGCGTCGGCTCCGCCGACGAACTGCGCGAGGAAGGCGTCGAGGTGCTCCTCGACCGTCCGGAGGTCGGGCGCAACCTGCAGGACCACCTGGCCAGCGGCGTCACACTCACCAGCCGCGCGCCGGTCTCGATCGCCTTCGCCGACTCCCTCGTCAACCTGCTGCGCTACATCGTGATGCGCACCGGGCCCTTCACGACCAACGTGGGCGAGGCCGTCGCGTTCATCCGCACGACGCCCGCCGAGCCCGCGCCCGACATCGAGCTGATCTTCGCGCCTGGCCCGTTCGTCAACCACGGCCTCGACAAGCCGCACTCCCACGGCATGACCGTCGGCGTCGTCCTGCTCCAGCCCGAGAGCCGCGGACGCGTCTCGCTGGCCGGGCGCGAGGCGGCGATCGACCCTGCCTACCTCAGCAGCCCCGCCGACGTGCAGCGGCTCGTCGCCGGGCTCAAGGTCGCCAAGCAGGTGATGGCCACCACGGCCATGCAGCCCTACGCCGGCGAGCCGTACGAGCCCTACTGGGGTCCCGAGAGCGACGCCGAACTCGCGCAGTGGGTGCGGGAGAAGGGCGAGACGCTCTACCACCCCGTCGGCACCTGCCGCATGGGCACCGACCCCGACGCCGTCGTCGACCCCGAGCTGAAGGTGCGCGGGCTGGAAGGGCTGCGGGTCATCGACGCCTCGATCATGCCGACCCTCAACCGCGGGCACACCCACGCGCCCGCCATCATGATCGGTGAGAAGGGCGCGGACCTGGTGAAGGGATCCTGATGCCCGACATCTCCGAGATCCCGTTCTGGGGGCTGCCGCAGCACGAGCGCATGGCGGCCTTCCGCGAGATGCGCCGGCTCGACCGGCCCGTGTTCGTGCGGGAGAACCACGTGCCCTTCATCGGGGGCGGGCCGGGCTACTACGCGCTCGTACGGCACGCGGACGTCACCGAGGCCAGCCGCAACGCCGGCATCTTCAGCAGCGAGCCGTGCTCCAACAGCATCCCCGACATGCCCAGGTGGCTGGCCGTCTACTTCGGCTCGATGATCAACATGGACGATCCGCGGCACGCCAGGCTCCGCCGCATCGTCTCGCGCGCCTTCACGCCCCGCGTCCTGTCGAAGATGGAGGAGGACCTGGCACTGGCCGCCTCCGAGATCGTCGACGAGGCGCTGCGCGCCGGACCCGGCGACTTCGTCCAGCAGGTCGCCGCCCGGCTGCCGGTGCGGGTGATCTGCGACATGATGGGCATCCCCGCCCGCTACCACGAAACCGTGCTGCGCCGCACGAACGTCATCCTCGGCAACGCCGACAAGGAGTACACCGGGATCGACCCCGACTTCAGCCGCCTCAACGTCGGCCGGGGCCTGGTGAAGCTCCTGCACGCGGGCCACTCCCTCAACCGCATGGCCGCCAGGCTCGGCGCCCAGCGCCGCAAGGAGCCCACCGGCGACCTGGTCTCGCTCCTCGTCAACGGCGAGGAATCCCTCACGCCGCAGGAGCTCGGCTCGTTCTTCATCCTGCTCGTCGTGGCCGGGAGCGAGACCACCCGCAACGCCATCGCCTACGGGCTCAAGCTCCTCACCGACCACCCGGAGCAGCGGCAACTGCTCGCCGACGACTTCGACAAGCACATCGGGCGAGCGTGCGAGGAGATCGTGCGCTACGCCACCCCGGTGATCCAGTTCCGGCGCACGCTCACCCAGGACCACGGCATCTACAAGAAGGGCGACAAGGTCCTGCTGTTCTACAACTCGGCCAACCGGGACGAGAGCGTCTTCAAGGACCCCGACGTCTTCGACATCACCCGCGACCCCAACCCGCACGTGGGATTCGGCGGCCCAGGCCCGCACTACTGCCTGGGCGCGCATTTGGCCCGCCGGGAGATGACGGTGATGTTCAGGGAACTGCTCACCCGCATGCCGGACATCCGGTCGGTGGGGGAACCGGATTTCCTGCTGTCGAACTTCATCAACGGGGTGAAGCACCTGCGCTACGAGTGGTGATCCCGGCCCGCAAGGCCACCGGCAGCAGGGCGCCGGCGAGTGACAGTCCTGCTGCCACCATCAGGGCGAGCGTGATCGACGTGCCGTACGGCAGCGCCAGCAGCGCCACCCCGAACGCCGTGCCCACCTGTTTGGCCGTGTTGACCACCCCCGTGGCCAGCCCCAGCCGGTCGGGTGGGGCGAGGAGGCCGACCTGGTTGGCCACGACGTTGCCCGCGCCCAGCCCGAGCCCCGACAGGACCAGTCCCGGCATGATCGACGTCCAGCCCGCCGGTATCGCCATCACCAGCAGCGCGACCGCGATCAGCGCCGGTCCGGTGGCGATCAGCAGCCACATCGGCCACCGGTGCAGCACCCGGCCGATCGCGATGGGCCCGATGACGGCGGCGGCGCTGAAGGTCAGGAACCGCAGCCCCGCCTCCATGGCGCTGGCGTGCAGCGGTCCCTGGACGTAGAGGGCGAGGTAGGTGGCCGCGCCGAGGAGGGCGGCCATGATGAGAAAGGTGCTGGCCGTGCCGACGGCGAAGGTGCGGGAGGCGAACAGGCGCACGGTGTCGCGGTCGAGCCAGGCGAATCCGGCCAGCGCCGCCAGCCCGATGGCCAGCAGCCACCACAGGCCGTGGATGAGCGCGGGCACGATCGCGAAGAGCCCGGCGGCGAGCAGGAGCGTGCCGAGCGGGTTGATCCGGCCGGAGCCGAGCGACTCCGGCACCCTGGCGCGCAGCGTGATGAGCACGAAGACGCCGATCGGCAGGTTGATCAGGAAGATGGCGCGCCAGTCGAACAGCGTGGTCAGCACCCCGCCCACGACCGGCCCGAGTGTCATGGCCAGGCCGGAGACGGCGCTGAAGATCCCCAGTGCCCTGCCACGTTCCGGGCCGTCGGGGTAGACGGCGCCGATGAGCGGCGTCGTGGTGCCGTACAGTGCGGAGGCCCCCAGTCCCTGCAGGCCGCGGAAGAGGTCGAGCATGAGCGCGGAGGTCGACAGCGCGCAGCCGAGCGAGGCGAGGGTGAACACCGTCACCCCGGCCGCCAGCAGTCTGCGCCTGCCGTACCTGTCGGCCAGGATGCCCGCGGGCAGCAGCGCGACCGCGAGTGTGAGGGCGTAGGCGTCGACGACCCATTGGATCTGTTCCAGGCTGGCGTCGAGATCACGCCGGATGTCGGGCAGTGCGATGGTCACTGCCGTGAGGTCCACGACCACCAGGACGATGGTCAAGCAGGATAAAGCGAGAACCCATCCCCGTCGCATAAGCCTCATTTGTAGGCGTAGGACACGCCTGATGCTAGGTTTCGGCGCTATGGAGATCAGGACAGTGCACGCGAACGGAGTGGAGTTCGCCTACCTCTCGTTAGGCGACGGACCGCTCGCGCTCTGCTTGCACGGCTTTCCGGACACCGCGCACACCTGGCGGCATCTCATGCCAGAGCTGGCCGCGCGGGGATATCGGGCGGTGGCGCCGTTCATGCGGGGCTACGCGCCGACCGAGGTGCCCGTCGGTTTCGAGGTGGGCGCGCTGGTGGCCGACGTGCACGCGCTGCACGAGGAGCTCGGGGGCGGCTCCGACGCGGTCCTGATCGGGCACGACTGGGGCGCGCTGGCCGTGTACGGCGCGGCGGACCGCTTCAGGCGCTCGGTGGCCATGGCCGCTCCGCCGCCCGCCGCCCTGGTGCCCGGATTCTTCAGCTACGCCCAGCTGAAGCGCTCCTTCTACGTCTTCCTCTTCCAGACCGGGCTCGCCGAGATCGCCGCGAGTCAGCCCGACTTCCTGCCGGGCATCTGGGCCGACTGGTCGCCCGGCTACGACGCCACGGGCGACCTGGAGTTCGTCAGGCGGAGCCTGGGTGAGCCCGCCAACCTCAAGGCCGCGCTGGAGTACTACCGCGCCAAGCTCGGCACCGAGCCGCCCACGGGCCGTTTCACGGCCGAGCAGACGGCCGCGGACGCGGGTCCCACGGCGCCGCTGCTCTACCTGCACGGCGAGCGTGACGGCTGCATGGGCGCCGAGCTGACCAAGGACATGAGCCTGCCGGAGGGTTCCCGCGTCGAGCTGGTGCCCGACGCGGGTCACTTCCTTCACCTCGAACGGCCCCGCGAGGTCAACGAGCTCGTGCTCGGCTGGATCTCGTAGATCGCCGGGTGACTGCCGGCCAGGCTGAGCGGCAGCGCCCTGACGACGCGCAGGCCGTACCTCTCGCGGAACGGCTCGTGCAGCAGCGCCACGATCCTGCCGCCTGGCGCGAGCACCCTGGCCAGCTCGCGCCACAGCCCGGCGATCATGCCCTCGCCGGTCACCTGCCGGTCCCACGGCGGGTTGACCAGCACCCGGTCGACGCCGCCGGTGGCGACCGGCAGCCGTCCGGCGTCGGCGGCCAGCCAGGTGAGCGACGGCGCGTTGGACCTGGCCGCCGCGATCGACTCCTTGCGCAGGTCCAGGCCGAGGTAGCGGGCCCGGGGCCGGAGCGCGTGCGCCTCGATGAGCAGCGTGCCGGCCCCGCAGCACGGGTCGAGCACGACGCCGCGCGGCCCGGCCACCAGCGCCATCGCCGCCGCGACCGGCGGGTGCAGCGAGCCGGGCACGGACCCGGTCTTGTACGGCCGGCGGTGCAGCGGGCGCTCGCCGAGGCGGCGCGCGATGACCGCCTCGTCGCCCTCGATCGTCACCCGCCAGGACGTGGTGCCCGGCGGCGGCCGGTGTCCTGACCGCCTGGAGTGGTAGGCGGGCGAGAGCCGCGTGCCCACGGCGTCCTCGATGTCGTAACGGTTGTAGGTGCGCCTGCCCAGGAACGAGGCGGTGACGTCGACGGCGCCGCCGCTCCTGAACGGCGCGGCGGCCTCGCCGAGGCGGGTCAGCGCCGTCTTGTGCGGTCCGACGCCGCGCACGACCGCCGCGATCTCGAACAGGTCGTCGGCGATGCGCAGCTCGGGCGGCCGGGCCGCCTCGAACCAGATCTCCCTGTGACGCACCCTGGCGATCGGGGAGCCGATCTCCGCGCACGCCAGATCTTCCAGCCCCCGGATGGTCCGGGCCAGTAGGAACACGTGTTTTCTCCCACGCTGCGACCCGGGAGGGCAGATAGCCCTCCCGCATCGCCGGCAACGGGCTCGGCCTCGGCTCGCCGGCGGTCGCCTAGCGTCGGAAGAAGAACGTCATGGGGTCCACGGTAACGACGCCGTCCACCGGTTTTCGCTCGCCCTTTTCGTAAGTCTGGACTTACGGGGGCCGTTCTAGAATCCTGTTCGTATGAGCGTGATCGACTTCGATCTCTCCGCCGCGGAGTTCTGGGCGCTGCCCATGGACGACAGGGAAGAAGCCTTCCGCCGCCTGCGCGAGCTGGACAAACCCGCATTCTTCGAGGAGATGGAGATCTCCTTCGCCCCGCGCGGGCCCGGCTACCACGCCCTGGTACGGCACGCGGACATCCTGGAAGCCAGCCGCCATCCCGAGCTGTTCTGCTCGGGCGACGGCGGCGCGACCAACATCCCCGACATGCCGGCGGAGTTCACCGAGTACTTCGGCTCCATGATCAACATGGACGACCCCCGCCACGCCCGGCTGCGCCGCATCGTCTCCCGGGCCTTCACCCCGCGCATGATCAAGCAGTTCGAGGACGACGTGGCCCTGGCCGCCACCCGCATCGTCGACGACCTGATCGCCGCGGGACCCGGGGTCGACTTCGTCACCCAGGTCGCCGCCCGGCTGCCCCTGAAGATCATCTGCGACATGATGGGCATCCCCGAGCAGCACTACGGCTTCATCTTCGAGCGCTCCAACATCATCCTCGGCGGCTTCGACCCGGAGTACACCGACCTCGACAACGTCGCGGCCAACCTGCTCAACGCCGGCCTGGAGCTGCAGCAACTCGTCCAGGAACTCGCCGCCGACCCGCCGCCCGGCCTCATCGCCTCGCTCACCAGCGCCAACATCGACGGCGAGCAGCTCACCCCGCAGGAGCTCGGGTCGTTCTTCATCCTGCTCGTCGTCGCCGGCAACGAGACCACCCGCAACGCCATCTCGTACGGCCTGCGCCTGCTCACGCGATACCCCGAACAGCGCGCGCTGCTCCTGACGGACCTCGACCGCTACCTGCCGGGCGCCGTCGAGGAGATCGTCCGCCTGGCCGCCCCGGTCAACTACATGCGCCGCAAGGTCACCCGCGACTGCGAGATGAACGGCAACCTGTACCGGGCGGGGGAGAAGGTGGTGCTCTTCTACTGGTCGGCCAACCGCGACGAGAGCGTCTTCGCCGACTCCCTGGCGTTCGACATCACCCGCGACCCCAACCCCCACGTCGGGTTCGGGGGCCCGGGGCCGCACTTCTGCCTGGGGGCCCACCTGGCCCGCAGGGAGATCACCGTCATGTTCCGCGAGCTGCTGACCCGGCTGCCGCAGATCGAGGGCGGCAAGCCGGACCGGCTGCATTCCAGCTTCATCAACGGCATCAAGCACATGGAGTGCACGTTCTGACCGGGTGCGGTCAGCCGGCCGCCGTGAGCTTGATGTTGTTGTAGATACGGTTGATGTCGGGCATCAGCGTCTCAGCGTCGCCCGGCACGGCCATGTAGACGATCGAGGGCAGGTCGCCGCCGGCCGGAATGGCCGCGGCGACGATCGTCGCCTTGAACTCGCCCGCGGTGAGCTCGTAGCCGATCAGCTGGCCGCCCACCCTCAGCTTCTGCCTGGCGATGGTGCGCACCGTGTTCGGCTGCGGGAAGAAGCGCTTGCGGGCGTCGAGGACGACCCGCTTGATCACCGGCTCCAGGTCGTCGGGAGCGGTGTAGGCGGCCGACAGCTTGGCGGGCAGGAGACCGGTCAGGATCTGCGCGAAGACCGGTTTGCCGGTCGCGTCGTTGCCCGTCTGGACGTACTGCCTCGTCGTGTAGCCGTACGTCGAGGGCACCACGGCGCGCTGGTCGAGCAGCCACTTGCCGCCCAGCTGCGGCACGGTCAGGCCGGCGGCGGCGTCGGTCACCACGCCGAGCACCGGGGACTTCGCGCCCGGATACGTCGGCAGGCGCGGCGTCGTGGTGTTGCCCTTGCCCGCCGCGGGGGCGCTCTTCGACGGCTTGGGCGTGTTGGCCGCCACCGCCGCCGACGGCGTCTCGCTCGCCAGCGGGCCTGCGAGGAAGGCCCACAGCAGGGCGGCGACCAGGCCGACGGCGACCGAACCCGACAGGGCGTAGATCCAGATCGGCTTGCCGGGCTCGTCGTCGAGCGACTCGTGGTAGTCCTCGCCGCCGGCGAAGACGGCGTCCCACAACTCCTGCTGCCGCTCGGGCGGAGGGGTGCGGGAGCCGCTGATCTGGCCCGCGGTGACGAACGGCTTGTCGGGGTCGGACGGGTCCCTGCCCAGGTCCGAGCCCGGCCGCGCGTGGTCGGGGACCGGCGTCGGGAGGTGGCCGTGGGTGACGGTCTGCTCCATGGGGCCGCCGGCCGGGGCCTGGAGCTGGCCCAGGGGGCCGCTCTGGGTGATCGTGCGCTCCAGCGGGTCGCCTTGCGGGGGGCTCTGGTGGTACGGCGGAGCCGCGACGCCGTGCTGGTCGAGCGAGGAGGCGGCGACCGTGCGCTCGGGGTCCTGGTGGAGCGGGGCGGCGTCGTGCTGGGGCGTCCAGGGGGTCGACGGGTTCGGGGCCTGGGGCGGCCACTGGGCGTCGTGCTGGGGGAGGCGGGCCGCCTGGGGCGCGTCGCCCTGCCAGGGCGGGGACTGCACGTCACCACCCTGGGGCGGCCAGGGGGCCTGGGTGTCGCCCTGAGGCGGCCAAGGGGTCTGGGCGTCGCGGGTGTTGCTCTGAGGCGGCCATGGGGCCTGGGCGTCGCCTTGGGGCGGCCACGGGGCGGACTGGGCGTCTCCCTGCGGCGGCCAAGGGGTCTGGGCGTCGCCCTGCGGCGGCCACGGTGTGGACGGGGCGTCCTTGCGGGGCCACGGCGCGGGCGTGGACAGGTTCGCCCACGCGGCCTCGGCGTTGTCGGCGGGCCGGGGCGGCTCCGCCCAGGCGGGCACCGGGTCCTGCTTGGGCGGGTCGGCGGGCGGCCACGAGCCGGGCGCCGAGGGAGCGGACGCCCACGGAGCGCCCTGATCGGGAGAGGGCGTGGGCGACGGCGAGGCCGCACCGGTGGCCCACGGAGCAGCCTGGTCACCCGGAGCGGCCGCCCACGGCGCGCCCTGGTCGGCCGGAGCCGAGGCCCACGGCGCCTGCTGGTCGGCCCCCGCGGGCGGCGAGCCACCGAAGGCCGGGCCGTCCAGGGCCGAGCCTCCCGGAGCCGAGGCCCAGGGGGCGGCGGCGTCCGGCGCCGAGTTCCACGGAGCGTCGGCAGCCGGAGCGGGGGTCCACGAGGCGTCGGCAGCCGGAGCGGGGGTCCACGGGGCGGGCTGGTCGACCGCCGGGGTCGTCGTCCACGACCCTCCCGGCTGCTCGCCCGCGCCCGGCGTCGACGACCACACGGTCGGGTCCTGGCGCGAGACCTCGGGCCAGGACAGCGGCACCGCGTCCTGCTGCATGGTCATCTCCGCCCACGACTCCTGGCCGCCGGCCGGGTCGGGCTCCTGTCTGCCGCCTCGCGGGCCGGAGGTGCGTGAGGGCACCTCGGGCCACGAAAGGGGCACATCCTGAGGGGGGAGTTCCGGCCAGGCCGGTGGGAGGTGGCCCCCGTCGGATTTGTCCACCGCCATCGCTGCCGTACCTCCCGAGTATTCGTCCGGCAATGCCGCGTTGGTCATGATCTCATGCGAAACCCCGGCATCCGCGGCAAAACGGGGGAAAATATCGTGAACCCGCAGGCCAGAGGGGTCGGTTGGCGGATCCTGCAGGGGCAGGTCGGCCTCCGACGCTCCGGGGTCATACGGCTGGGTCACGGCGACGAGAGTAATCTAAAGGGACAGAAGAGGTCACAACGGATACATCACCATCAGGTCTCACGGAACCCGATGACCCCATTGTGCCGGTCGCTCTCGATCGAGTTCCGGTATTCACTGGAAGAGGTGCGCTAGGCTTGATGTATGCGCACCGCGACCCTGCTTCTTAGTGGGCCGCGACGGCCTTAGGAAGTCCTCCGCCGTCGCGGCTGCCCCTCGTTGCTCCAACGGGGGGTTTTCTTGTGGGGACACCCAGGGCACCAGTCAACCGAAGGAATAGACCGCCGTGAGTGAGTACGACCCGCAGGCACTGCAGGAAAAGTGGCTGCCCATCTGGGAGCAGACGGACCCCTTCCGCGCCGAGGAGGGCGAGTCCGACCCGCGCGAGCGCCGCTACATGCTGGACATGTTCCCCTACCCGTCGGGCGACCTCCACATGGGTCACGGCGAGGTCTTCGCGCTGGGAGACGTGGTCGCCCGCTACTGGTTCCAGAAGGGCTACAACGTCCTGCACCCGATCGGGTGGGACTCCTTCGGCCTGCCCGCCGAGAACGCCGCGATCAAGCGCAACGCCCACCCGGGCGAGTGGACCTACGCCAACATCGAGACGCAGGCCCACTCCTTCAAGCGCTACGCCGTCGCCTTCGACTGGTCGCGCCGCCTGCACACCAGCGACGCCGACTACTTCAAGTGGAACCAGTGGCTGTTCGTCCGCTTCTTCGAGCGCGGCCTGGCCTACCGCAAGGGCGGCCTGGTCAACTGGTGCCCCAACGACCAGACGGTGCTGGCCAACGAGCAGGTCGTCGCGGGCAGGTGCGAGCGGTGCGGCGCCGACGTCGTGCGCCGCGAGCTGACCCAGTGGTACTTCAAGATCACTGACTACGCCCAGCGCCTGCTGGACGACATGGCGCAGCTGGAGGGCGGCTGGCCCGAGCGCGTGCTGACGATGCAGCGCAACTGGATCGGCCGCTCCGAGGGCGCCGACGTGCAGTTCGTCATCGACGGCCGCGACGAGCCGGTGACGGTCTTCACCACCCGCCCCGACACCCTGTTCGGCGCGACCTTCTTCGTCGTCGCCGTCGACGCCGCCCTGGCCGACGAGATCTGCGACCCCTCCCAGCGCGAGGCCTTCGAGACCTACCGGCGCGAGGCCGCCAAGCTGAGCGACATCGAGCGCCTGGCGACCGACAAGGAGAAGACCGGCGTCTTCCTGGGCCGCTACGCGATCAACCCGGTCAACGGCGAGCGCATCCCGGTCTGGGCCGCCGACTACGTGCTGGCCGACTACGGCCACGGCGCGATCATGGCGGTGCCCGCCCACGACCAGCGTGACCTGGACTTCGCACTGAAGTTCGGCCTGCCGGTGAAGACCGTCGTGCACACCGGCCTGGCCGACCCGGGCGAGACCGGAGTCGCCACCCCCGGCGAGGGCCAGCTGGTCAACTCCGGCCCCCTGGACGGCCTGACCAAGATCGAGGCCATCAGCAGGATCATCGAGATCCTGGAGACCGACGGCCGCGGCACCGGCACCGTCAACTTCCGCCTGCGCGACTGGCTGCTGTCGCGCCAGCGGTTCTGGGGCACCCCGATCCCGATCATCCACTGCGCCGACTGCGGCGAGGTCCCGGTCCCCGACGACCAGCTGCCCGTCACCCTGCCCGACCTGCGCGGCGAGGCGCTGGCGCCGAAGGGCGTCTCCCCGCTGGCCAGCGCGACCGACTGGGTCAACGTCGAGTGCCCGAAGTGCGGCGGCGCCGCCCAGCGCGACACCGACACGATGGACACCTTCGTCGACTCCTCGTGGTACTTCCTGCGCTACTGCTCGCCCGGCTACAACGACGGCCCGTTCGACGTCGAGCAGGTCCGCAAGTGGGGCCCGATCGACCAGTACGTCGGCGGCGTCGAGCACGCCGTGCTGCACCTGATGTACTCCCGCTTCTTCACCAAGGTCCTGCACGACATGGGCATGGTCGACTTCGTCGAGCCGTTCGAGCGGCTGATGAACCAGGGCCAGGTCATCAACCAGGGCAAGGCCATGTCGAAGTCGCTGGGCAACGGCGTCGACCTGGGCCAGCAGATCGACGCGTTCGGCGTCGACGCCGTCCGCCTGACCATGGTGTTCGCCGGCCCGCCCGAGGACGACATCGACTGGGCCGACGTCTCGCCGCACGCCTCGCAGAAGTACCTGGCCCGTGCCTTCCGCGTCTTCACCGACGTCACCAGCGAGCCCGGTGTCTCCTTCGCCGAGGGTGACCTGGAGCTGCGGCGCGTCACGCACCGCACGATCGACGAGGTCACCAAGCTGGTCGAGGCGCACAAGTTCAACGTCGCCGTGGCCCGCATGATGGAGCTGACCAGCGCCGCCCGCAAGGCCATCGACGCGGGCAAGAGCGCCGACCCGGCCGTGCGCGAGGCCGCCGAGACGCTGGCGATCATGCTGTCGCTGGCTGCGCCGTACACCGCCGAGGAGGGCTGGGAGCGGCTGGGCCGCACCGGCTCCGTCGCCATCGGCAACTGGCCCGCCGCCGACCCCGCGCTGCTGGTGCAGGATTCGGTGACGTGCGTGGTCCAGGTCGCGGGCAAGGTCCGCGACCGCCTGGAGGTCTCGCCCGAGATCTCCGAGGGCGACCTGCTGGCGCTGGCGATGGACTCCGAGCGGGTCAAGCCGTTCCTGAACGGCGAGCCGCGCAAGGTCATCGTGCGCGCGCCGAAGCTGGTCAACATCGTTCCCTGAGGTTCTCAGGGGTACGGCACGGCGGTCCGGGTCACCGGGCCGCCGTTCCGCATTAGGGTGCGTTTGTGACGAATGGTGCATACCTGAGATATCCGCATCTGCACGGCGAGCTGGTCACCTTCGTGGCCGACGACGACGTCTGGGTGGCGCCGCTGGAAGGCGGCAGGGCGTGGCGCTTCACCGCCGACCGGGTGCCCGTCTCGCACCCGTTCTTCTCGCCCGACGGCGGCAGGATCGCCTGGACCAGCACCCGTGAGGGCGCTCCCGAGGTCTTCGTCGCCGACCTCGACGGGGGCGAGGGGGAGCGGCTGACCCACTGGGGCGACGAGTTGACCGGCGTGCGCGGCTGGAGCGAGGACGGCAGGGTCATCGCCATCAGCTCCGTCGGGCAGGGGGCGCGCAACCGCACCTGGGCCCATGCCGTACCTCTCGACGGCGGAGCGGCCGAACGCCTGCCGTACGGCTGGGTCGGTGACGTGTCGGTCAGCGATGCCAGGGTCGCGGTCGTCTCGGCGAACAACACCGAGGCGTCGCGCTGGAAGCGTTATCGCGGCGGCCGGGCGCACAAACTGTGGGTCGACACGAGCGGCGACGGCGTGTTCACGCGGCTGTTCGCCGACAGCGCGGCGCAGTACTGGTCCGCCCGCTGGGTGGGGGAGCGGCTGGCGTTCCTGGCCGACCACGAGGGCGTCGGCAACCTCTACTCGGTCCTGCCCGACGGCTCCGACCTGCGCAAGCACACCTCCCATGAGCAGTTCTACGCCCGCCACGCCACCACCGACGGCCGGCGGATCGTCTACAGCCACGCGGGTGACCTCTGGCTCACCGAGCTCGACGGCGAACCTCGCAAGCTGGACATCACGCTCGGCGGGCCGCGTCCCGGGCGGGCGCCCGCGCCAGTGCCGAACACGATCGAGTCGTTCGCGCCCGACTCCGCGGGCCGCGCGAGCACCGTGGAGATCCGCGGCACCGCCCATTGGCTCACCCACCGCGACGGCCCCGCCGGGGCGCTGCGCGCCGAGCCGGGTGTGCGCGTACGGCTTCCGCAGCCGCTCGACGGCGAGGGCAAGGCGGTCTGGGTCTCCGACGCGGACGGTGAGGACACGCTGGAGATCGGCGCCCCCGGGGGCCCGCGGCGCACGATCGGCGGCGACCTCGGCCGGGTCCTGGCGCTCAAGGCCGCGCCGGACGGCAAGCACGTCGCGCTGGCCGCCCACGACGGCCGGCTGCTGCTCGTCACCGTCGACACCGGGCAGGTGCGCGAGCTCGACCGCACCGCGTACGGCGACGTCTCCGGCCTGACCTTCTCGCCCGATTCGGCCTGGCTGGCCTGGGTGCACCCGCACGACGACTGGCTCAAGCAGATCAGGATGGCCCGCGTCGAGGGCGGCGGCCCGATCGACGTCACGCCGGTGCGCTTCAACGACCACAGCCCCGCCTTCACCCTGGACGGCAGGTACCTGGCCTTCCTGTCGGAGCGCACGTTCGACCCGGTCTACGACTCGCAGGTCTTCGACGTGAGCTTCGCCAACAGCTGCAAGCCGTACCTGGTGCCGCTGAAGGCCACCACGCCCTCGCCCCTCGACCCGTCGCTGCTCGGGCGCGGCTGGGAACCCGAGGAGAACGGCGAGGAACCCGTGCGGGTCGAGGTCGACGCCGAGGGGCTGGACCAGCGGGTGGTCGCGCTGCCCGTGCCCGCGGGGCGCTACGGCAACCTGCGGGCCGCCAAGGACGCCCTGCTGTGGTTGCGGCTGCCGCTCAACGGCGTGCTCGGCAACGGCGTCGACCAGGAGCGGCCGGTGCTGGAGCGCTACGACCTGGCCAAACGCTGCAAGAGCGAGCTGGCCAAGGACGTCACCCTGTTCGAGGTCGGCGGCGACCGCGTCGTCATGCACGGCAAGAACGGACTGCGGGTCCGGCCGGCGAGCGAGGGCGACGACGTGGTCACGGTCGAGCTCGACCGGATCACGATCGTCGTCGACCCCGTCGCCGAGTGGCGGCAGATGTACCAAGAGGCCGCCCGGCTGATGCGCGACCACTTCTGGCGCGACGACATGGACGGCGTCGACTGGCAGGCCGCCGTGGACCGCTACGCGCCGCTCGTGGAGCGGATCGGGTGCCGCTCCGAGCTGATGGACCTGCTGTGGGAGGTGCAGGGAGAGCTGGCCACCTCGCACGCCTACGTGATCGAGCCGCTCCCCACCGGACGTCAGGGCAAGCTCGGCGCCGACCTGGTCCGCGACGGCGACGCCTGGCGGGTCGGGCGCATCCTGCCGGGCGAGTCCTCCGACCATTCGGCCCGCTCGCCGCTGCTCGCGCCCGGCGTCGCCGTACGCGAAGGAGACGAGATCGTCGCGGTCAACGGCCGCGCGGTCGACCCCGTGCGCGGGCCCGCCGCGTCGCTGTCCGGTACGGCGGGGCGGGCGGTGGAGCTCACCGTGCGCCCGGCGGCCGGGGGCGAGATCCGGCGGGTGGTGGTGACGCCGCTCGGCGACGACCGGCCGCTGCGCTACCACGACTGGGTCAGGAACCGGCGCGCCCTGGTCAGGGAGCTGTCCGGCGGGCGGCTCGGCTACCTGCACATCCCCGACATGATGGCCAACGGGTGGGCGAACTTCCACCGCGACATCCACGTGGAGACGGGGCTGGAGGGCCTGATCGTCGACGTGCGGGAGAACCGCGGCGGGCACCTGTCGAACCTCGTGCTGGAGAAGGTCTCGCGACCCGTCACCGGATGGGCGCACTCGCGCGGGTATTCGGCGATTCGCGAGCCGGAGAACTCGCCGCGCGGGCCCGTCGTGGCGGTGACCGACGAGTTCGCCGCCTCCGACGGCGACATCGTCAGCGCCGGGTTCAAGAACCGCGCCATCGGGCCGCTCGTCGGCACCAGGACGTGGGGCGGGGTCGTCGGCATCGACATGAGGTACGCGCTGGTCGACGGCCTCATGGTCACCCAGCCGCGCTACGGCCTGTGGTTGAAGGACCACGGGTGGGAGGTGGAGAACCACGGCGTCGAGCCGGACGTGGAGGTGGTGATCACGCCGCAGGACCGGGTGGCCGGGCGTGACCCGCAGCTGGAGAAGGCCGTGGAGCTCGCCCTCGCCGCCCTGGCCGAGCGGCCCGCGGCCGTCCCGCCGGAGCTGCCCGCGCCTCGCTCGTAGGAGCGTCACGCGGCCCCGTCCGTCTTCGGACGGCCGGGGCCGCTGTTCGCTCGCAGCGCAGCCCGGTCCCGACGTGCGTCGTCACCGGCCGATCGGCGTCCGGTGGCCGAAAATCCCCAGCCCAGGGCGGCCTTTGTCGCACTAGGGTGCGAGTGTGACAAATGGCGCTTACCTGAGATATCCGCATCTGCACGGAGATCTGGTCACGTTCGTGGCCGACGACGATGTCTGGGTGGCCCCGCTCGACGGCGGCCGGGCCTGGCGATTCACCGCGGACAGAGTCGCGGTGTCCAATCCCCGTTTCTCCCCGGACGGCACCAAGATCGCTTGGACCAGCACGCGCGAAGGCGCCCCCGAGGTCTTCGCCGCAGAACTCGACGGCGGCACGGGAGAGCGCCTGTCGTTCTGGGGCAACGGGCTGACCGCCGTACGCGGCTGGCACCCCGACGGCCGCGTCATCGCGGTGACCTCGGGCGGCGAGGCCAACCGCAGCAGGCTCTGGGCCCACGCCGTGCCGCTCGACGCGGGACCCTCCACCCGCCTGCCGTACGGCTGGGTCAGCGAGGCGGAGGTCGACCGCTCGGGTGAGGGCGTGAAGGTCGCCACCGTCTCGGCCGTGTGGCGCGAACCCTCCATGTGGAAGAGGTACCGCGGCGGCACCGCGACCAAGATCTGGGTCGACGCCGCCGGCGACGGCGAGTTCACCCGGCTGTTCGCCGACAACCTCGCCCAGCACTGGGCCGTCATGTGGGTCGGCGGGCGCCTGGCCTTCCTGGCCGACACCGACGGCACCGGCAACCTCTACTCCTCCCTGCCCGACGGCTCCGACCTGCGGCAGCACACCACGCACGACGACTTCTACGCGCGCCACGCCGCGACCGACGGGCAGCGGGTGATCTACAGCCACGGCGGGGACCTGTGGCTGGCCACCGACCTCGACGCCGAGCCCACCAAGCTCGACATCAGGCTCAGCGGCCCGCGCCCGGCCCGCGCCCAGCGCCCGGCCCCCTCCCGCGTCGCCGACTTCGCTCCCGACAAGAGCGGCCGCGCGAGCGTCGTGGAGATCCGCGGCACCGCCCACTGGGTCACCCACCGCGACGGCCCCGCCGGCGTGCTGCGGGCCGAGCACGGGGTCCGCGTACGGCTCCCGCGCCCGCTCGACGCCGAGGGCAAGGCCGTGTGGATCTCCGACGCCACCGGCGAGGACGCCCTGGAGATCGGCACCCCCGGCGGCGAGATCCGCACTCTGGCCGCCGGCGAACTCGGCCGCGTGCTCGACCTGCAGGTCGCGCCCGATGGCAGGCACGTCGCGCTCACCACGCACGACGGCCGCCTGCTCGTGGCCGACCTGGAGACCGGCGACGTCCGCGAGATCGACAGGTCCACCGACGGCGACATCCGCGAGCCCGCCTTCTCGCCCGACTCCGCCTGGCTGACCTGGACCTACCCGCACTTCGGCTACTTCCTGCGTCAGATCAAGCTCGGCCGCGTCGACGGCAGCTCGGTCATCGAGGTCACCCCGCGCCGCTTCGCCGACACCAGCCCGTCGTTCACGCTGGACGGCAAGCACCTGGTCTTCCTTTCGGAGCGGGTCTTCGACCCCGTCTACGACTCCCACGTCTTCGACCTGTCGTTCCCCCAGAGCACCAAGCCCTTCCTGGTGCCGCTGAAGGCCACCACGCCCTCGCCGTTCTCGCCCTCGCTGGCCGGGCGCGGGTTCAACGGCGACGACTCCGGCGACAAGGCGGGCAAGGGTGACAAGTCCGATGCTCCGCCCGCCACCGAGGTCGACGCCGACGGCATCGACGCCCGCATCGTCCCCGTCCCCGTGCCCGCCGGCACCTACAGCAACCTGCGCGCCGCCAAGGACGCCCTCCTCTGGCTGCGCCACCCCCTGCCCGGCATGCTCGGCGACGGCACCGACCGCCCCGAACCGGTCCTGGAGCGCTACGACCTGGTCAAGCGCACCAAGAGCGAGCCGGCCAAGGACGTGTCCGCCTTCGAGGTCAGCGGCGACGGCAGCCGCGTCGTCTACCGCGGCAAGAACGGCGGCCTGCAGACCCGCCCGGCCGGCGACGGCGACGAAGTCGTCACCATCGACCTCGACCGCGCCGGGGTGACCATCGACCCCGTCGCCGAATGGCGGCAGTCCTACCACGAGGCCGGACGCCTCATGCGCGACCACTTCTGGCGCGCCGACATGAACGGCGTCGACTGGCAGGGCAAGCTCGACCGCTACGCACCCCTCGTCGAGCGCATCGGCACCTACAGCGAGCTGATCGACCTGCTGTGGGAGGTCCAGGGCGAACTGGGCACCTCCCACGCCTACGCCCGGCCCAACGGCGCCGGGGCCGACCCCAAGCGCCGCCAGGGCCTGCTCGGCGCCGACCTGGTCCGCGACGGCGACGCCTGGCGCATCGCCCGCATCCTGCCCGGCGAATCGTCCGACCACGACGCCCGCTCCCCGCTCCTCGAACCCGGCGTCGCCGTCCGCGAGGGCGACGAGATCGTCGCCGTCAACGGCCGCCCCGTCGACGTCGTGCGCGGACCCCTGGCCTCCCTGCCAGGTACGGCCGGGCGGCCCGTCGAGCTGTCCGTGCGCCCCGCCTCCGGCGGCGACGTACGCCGCGTCGTCGTCACCCCCATCGAGGACGAGACGCCGCTGCGCTACCACGCCTGGGTCGACGGCCGCCGCGCCGCCGTCCACGAGCTGTCAGGCGGACGCCTCGGCTACCTCCACGTGCCCGACATGGCCTCGCCCGGCTGGGCGCAGTTCCACCGCGACCTGCACACCGAGATGGCCCAGGAAGGGCTCATCGTCGACCTGCGCGAGAACGGCGGCGGGCACACCTCCGAGCTGGTCCTGGAGAAGCTGTCGCGCCGCGTCACCGGCTGGGTCCACGCCCGCGGCTACGCGCCCAGGGCCTACCCCGACGACTCGCCGCGCGGGCCCATCGTCGCCATCGCCGACGAGTTCGCCGGCTCCGACGGCGACATCGTCAGCGCCGGCATCAAGGCGCGCAAGCTCGGGCCGCTCATCGGGACGCGCACCTGGGGCGGGGTGATCGGGATCGACTCGCGGTACGCACTCGTCGACGGGACCGTCGTCACGCAGCCCAGGTACTCGTTCTGGCTGGAGGGGCACGACTGGGGGGTGGAGAACTACGGCGTCGACCCCGACATCGAGGTGATCATGACGCCGCAGGACCGGGCCGCGGGCCGGGACCCGCAGTTGGAGAAGGCGGTGGAACTGGCGCTGGCGGCCCTGCAGGAGAAGCCTGCAGTGTCGGCGCCTGACCTTCCACCCACCCCGTAGGCCCGGCGCCTCCCGCACGGCTTGGGCCTCGCGGGGGGCGCCTTCGGCGCTGTCGTGCTCGGGCTGTGTTCAGTGGGGGTGGTCCTTCGGCCCACCCCCACACCCCCGGGGCAGATAGCCTTCGGCCATCTGCAACCCGTGCGGGGTGAGGGTGGCGTAGGAGCGTTTGACGCTGGGCCGTGTCGCATAGGTCGCCGGGGCCATGGTTGATCGCGACGATGGTGACCGTGGCCTCGAAGCGGACGGCGAGTCTGTCTTGGCGGGCTGCCCTGTCGCGGTGGTGCTTGAGGTGGTTGAGGGCTCATTCCATAGGATGGCGCAGTCGGTAGAAGTCGGGGTCGAAGCTCGGTGGCCGTCGGCCCTTCGATCCCTCACCCACGGCGCGCCGGTCCGGATCCGCCGTTGGATGGCGTTGATCAGTTGCCGCCCGCTCCATTTCGGTGGAGGATCCCGCCCCAAAGAGCAAAGAGTCACCCCCCGAAGGTTGACTTGACCTCAGCCGTTTCCCCGCCCCTCGACCAGCGCCGCCAGGTTGGCCAGGGCCATCCGGGTCCCCAGCTCGTTGTCCGCCGCCGGCACCGCCTCCGGGATCCCCTCGTGCACGATGACGACCTCCGTCCCGCCCCCCGAGTCGCGCAGGGTCGTCGTCATCGTCATCTCCCCCCGCATCCCCGGGTCGTCGGTCTCGAACGCGAGCACCTCCACCACCCGCTCACCGGGAACGATCTCGGCGAAGTGCCCGTGGTAGGTGTCGGTGTGCGCCCCTGACTTCCCGGCCGGGCCCTCCGCCTCGTACGTGAGCGACACCCGGAACGCGCCCCCCTCCCAGGGCTCGAACCGGTGCACTTCCCCCCGCATCCCGTCAGGCACCCGCCACGCGGCGATGGCGTCGGCGTCGAGCAGGGCGTGGAAGACGGCTGCCCGTGGGGCGTGCACCAGGTGCGAGACCCGTGTGGAGTACATGCCACCGAAGGTAGCCAACGCCACCGACAACTACGCGGCGAGCGCCCTGGCGACGAAGGCGCCCGATGTGGGTTGGAAGTACTCCTTGATCTCGACGATCAGCCCGTCGCGCACCCGGAAGATCTGCAGATTCTCCAGCCCTGGCGCGGCGATCTCGGCGATCACCACTTCCGGGTCGGCGGTCTCGTGGATGACGAGGTGCGCCTGGTCGCGGTCGAAGGTGTAGCCGGAGGCGGTGACCAGGACCTGGAGCCGGTACAGGAAGTCGGCGACCGACGCCTTCCCCGCGAAGGCGGCGGGAACGCCTTCCGGCGCGTACGGCAGGCGCAGGACGGCGTCGTCGTGCAGGAGGGCGATCTGGGCGTCGCGGTCGAAGGCGGCGCCGGCGACGAGGTAGGTGATCAGGACGGAGCGAGCATTCACGGGTAGACTCCTCGAACAAGAAGCGGAGTGGACACTCCGATAATCCGGAGTGACGGCTCCGCTTGTCAAGAGGAGAAGCATGCGCAGCGACGCCGCCCAGAACCGGGCCAAAGTGCTCGCGGCAGCCCAGCGGCTGATCGCGGAGTCCGGAGTCGGCGTGTCCACCGAGGAGATCGCCAAGGCCGCGGGCGTCGGCATCGGCACCGTCTTCCGGCACTTCCCCACCAAGGAAGCCCTGGTCAGCGAGGTGTTCAAGGCGAGCATGGCGACGTTCGTCGAGGAGGGTCGCGCGCTGCTCGACCTGCCGGATCCGCGTGAGGCGCTCTTCACGCTGCTGCGGCGATCCGCGAAGCTCTCCTCCGCCAAGCATGCCCACGCGGGCGCCCTGGCGGCGGCGGGCATCTCCGTTGACGAGGCGGTCGCGGAAGGCCGTGCCGAACTGCCCGAGCTCCTGGCCACCCTGCTGGCTCGCGCCCAGGCCGCGGGGACGGTCCGGCCCGATGTGGGCGTTCAGGAGCTGGCCGCCCTGATGATCGCGGCGGGGCACGCCGCCAAGCATTCGCCCAGGGCGGTGGATCTCATCCTCGACGGCCTGAAGGCGGGGCAGTTCTAGACTGAACTGGTGAATGACACCTTTCGGGCAGAAGAGCTAAAAGCAGTTCGAGATGGTGTGAAATGGTCCAAAGCCGGGCCAGGCGTCATCCCCGCATGGGTCGCCGACATGGACTTCCCCGTCGCGCAGCCCATCCGCGAGGCGCTGGAACGCCGCGCCGCCACCGACCTCGGCTACCCGAACTGGGAGTCGCACGTCGCCCCCGAGGTGCTGCTGGAAGCCTTCGCCGAGCGCATGGAGAGCAGGTACGGCTGGCAGCCCTCGCCCGGGCACGCGCGCGCCTTCACCGACCTCAACCAGGCGCTGCAAGTGGTCCTCCACCACGTCACCGAGCCCGGCGACCGGGTGGCGCTGCACACCCCCGCCTACAACGCCTTCGTCGCGACCGTGACGGGCATGCAGCGGGAGATCGTGCCCGTGCCCGCCGTGCCGTACGGCTCGGGCTGGAGGTTCGAGCTGCCGGACCTTTCCACCTGCAAGGTGGTGCTGCTGCTCAACCCGCACAATCCGACCGGACGGGTCTTCACGCACGACGAGCTCACCGAGCTGGCCGAGGCGGCCGAGCGGCACGACCTGATTGTGATCTCCGACGAGATCCACGCCGACCTGACCTACGCGCCGCACCGGCACATCCCCTTCGCCACGCTCCTGCCGGAACGCACGATCACCCTCACCTCGGCCTCCAAGGCCTTCAACCTGGGCGGCGTGCGCTGCGCCGTCGCTCATTTCGGGCACGAGGCGACCCGGAAGGCGGTGTGGGGCATGCCCGGATTCCTGTACGGCGACGCCAACGTCTTCGGGGTGGAGGCGACCCTGGCCGCGTGGAGGCACGGCGACCCGTGGCTGGAGGAGGTGATGCGGCTCCTGGACCGCAACAGGCACGTGGTCGCCGAGCGGCTGCCCGGCACGATCGGCTACCGGGTGCCGGAGGCGACATATCTGGCATGGCTGGACTTCGGCCGCCCCGGCAACGCCGAGCGGCTCGAACGGGAGGCGGGAGTGCTGCTGAGCGGCGGGGAGAACTTCGGCCCCGGCGGCGAGAACCACGCCAGGCTGAACTTCGCCACGTCGCTGCCGGTGCTGGAGGAGATGCTGCGGCGACTGACGTAGTGCGTGCCGTACGAGGGGATGCCGAAGCCGGTCGCCCGCGTGCGGCGGACGACCGGCCTCGGGTGCGACTAGAGGCGCCTGAGCACCGCCACGACCTTGCCCAGGACGCTGGCCTCGTCGCCGGGGATCGGGTCGTAGTTGGGGTTGTGCGGGACGAGCCACACGTGCCCGTCCTTGCGCTTGAAGGTCTTGACCGTGGCTTCGCCGTCGATCATCGCCGCCACGATGTCGCCGCTCTCGGCCACGGGCTGCTGGCGCACCACGACCCAGTCGCCGTCGGCGATCGCCGCGTCGATCATCGAGTCACCCGCGACCTGGAGCAGGAAGAGCGTGCCCTCGCCGACGAGCTGCTTGGGCAGCGCGAAGACGTCTTCGACGCTCTCCTCGGCCAGGATCGGGCCTCCGGCGGCGATGCGCCCCACGAGCGGCACGTAGGCAGCCGTCGGGCGGCTCACCGCGGGCTCGTCGTGCTCGGCGTCGGGGTCGACCCACAAGACCGGCTCGCCCGGCAGGCGCACCTCTAGCGCACGCGGCCTGTGCGGGTCGCGCCGCAGGTAGCCCTTGCGCTGCAACGCGGTGAGCTGGTGCGACACGCTGGAGGTGCTGGTCAGCTGGACGGCCTCGCCGATCTCGCGCATGGAGGGCGGGTAGCCGCGCTGCTGGACCGAGTCGCGGATCACTTCAAGGATCTTGCGTTGCCTGGGCGTCAGGCCCAGGGAGTCACGCCTGCGCAGGGCGAGGTCACTGGCCCCGCCGGCATCATCGTGCTCACTCATGCCCTCTTCCTCCTCACCGGCAGACCTTCCGGTCCGTGGTTTTCGTGTCGCACACAGCGACGATATCGCCGTTGAAGATCAACCTCAAACAATTGTTCGAGTGTTCCTCGAAAATGTCGGCAGCCTGTGGTAGACCATCGTACGGGAGTTCGATCGACATCGTGTTCGATTCGCCGATCTTTGTTCGGCCTTTTAGGCCGTGAAGGGGCGGGAGGCCAGACATGCGGACGACCACAATGACGGACATCACCGGCGATGAGGCGTCCGGCCTCACTCTGATCGCGGATGCCACCCGGGAGGAGCGGCATTCGAACACGCGGGTCCCGCGCACGGCCAGGCGCCGTCCAGGGGGCCCGGCGCTCCGGCTGGTGCCGCCGCCCCGCGAGGGGAGCGGGGGCGGCGCCGCGGGGGTGCGCATCGGGTCGGTCGTGAGGGGATCCGGCGGTGCGGCAAACGGTACGGCAGGCAGTACGGCAGGCGGGGGGCGCCGCCGGGGTTCGGGGGATGGTGGGCTCGTGGTGAAGGTGGGGGAGCGGGCGCTCTCCGGCGGGGGGACGCCGGGTGTGCGCCATGGAGGGGCCAAGGGCAGGAGCCCGGCGGCCGGGGTATCCGTCAAGCGGGCGGTGGCGCCCAGGAGCGGCAAGGGGGCGCGGCCCGGGCGGCTGTCGTCCGTGCCTAAAGCGACGAACACGCGGTCGACGACCCAGATCCGCCTGACCAGGCGCGGCCGGGTCGTGGTCGTCCTGGTGATCGCCTTCTTCACCCTCGCCGGGTTCTGGCTCGGCACCAGGGCCGCCGGTTTCGCCGCCGAGGCCTCGGTCGTGCCCCATACCAACGGGCTGGCCTGGGTCGAGGTCAAGGGGGGCGATACGCTGTGGACCATCGCCGGCACCGTGGCGGGTCATGGGTCCGACCCGGATGCGGTGGCCAGGCAGATCATGTCGCTCAACGGCCTCGACAGTTCGCTGATCCGGCCGGGAACGCGGCTTTATCTGCCTCACGTACGGTGACGTCCGGCTTCTGCCGTACCTGATCACGTTTCGACGGCCCCGCGGCCGTGACCGCCGCGTGGGCCGTTTTCCGTCCTCATGGAGGGCGACGCGCGCGTCCGGAGCCGACACGCCGTGCTGATCAGCGACTTCGGGCCGAAGGGGCCCGGCAAGTTGCGATCACCGTCCCGCAGTTCTACGGTTGGACCACAACATCTAGTAGTTACACCGATGTAGTTCACCACAACTTGTGTTTCCGTGACCACAGCATGGCTGTGCGCAAAGGATTCTCGACCCGTGCCTAGGAGGCGAGGCGTGCACTGTCCGTTCTGTCGCCATCCTGACACCAGGGTCATCGACAGCCGCTCCACCGACGACGGCGGAGCGATCAGACGGCGCAGGACATGTCCTGAGTGCGGGCGACGTTTCACTACACAGGAGACGGTCCTGCTGATGGTGAGCAAACGAAGTGGCGTGACGGAGCCGTTCTCGCGAGACAAGGTCGTCGCGGGCGTACGGCGGGCCTGCCAGGGAAGGCCGGTCGGCGAGGATTCGCTGGCCCAGCTCGGCCAGCAGGTCGAGGAGGCCATCCGGGCCAAGGGCGTCGCCGAGATCCCCTCCAACGAGGTGGGGCTGGCGATCCTCGGCCCGTTGCGGGAGCTGGACGAGGTGGCGTACCTACGGTTCGCATCGGTTTACCGCGGTTTCGAGAGCCTGGCGGACTTCGAGGCCGAGATCGAACAGTTGAAGGCGGAGAAGGATTCGGCCCTAGGGGTCGTGAAGGGGGACTTGCAATGACGGAGACGGTGTCTGCACGCAAGAAGGCCGGCAAGGGCCTGAAGATGAAGCGCATCTTCACCAAGCCCGGCGTGCACCCGTACGACGAGATCACCTGGGAGCGCCGCGACGTCGTCATGACGAACTGGCGCGACGGCTCGATCAACTTCGAGCAGCGGGGTGTGGAGTTCCCCGACTTCTGGTCCGTCAACGCCGCGAACATCGTGACGACCAAGTACTTCCGCGGCGCCGTGGGCACCCCGCAGCGTGAGTGGTCGCTCAAGCAGCTGGTCGACCGCGTCGTGGGCATGTACACCAAGACCGGCGTCGAGAACGGCTACTTCGCCACCGACGAAGACGCCGAGATCTTCGACCACGAACTGAAGCACGCCCTGGTCCACCAGGTGTTCGCGTTCAACTCCCCCGTGTGGTTCAACGTCGGCACGAAGTCGCCGCAGCAGGTCAGCGCCTGTTTCATCCTTGCCGTCGACGACACCATGGAGTCGATCCTCGACTGGTACAAGGAAGAGGGTGTGATCTTCAAGGGAGGCTCCGGCTCCGGCGTCAACCTGTCGCGCATCCGCTCCTCCAAGGAACTGCTGTCCAGCGGCGGCACCGCCAGCGGCCCGGTCTCCTTCATGCGCGGCGCCGACGCGTCCGCGGGCACCATCAAGTCCGGAGGCGCCACCCGCCGCGCCGCCAAGATGGTCGTGCTCGACGTCGACCACCCCGACATCGAGGAGTTCATCGAGACCAAGGCGCGCGAGGAGGACAAGGTCCGCGCGCTGCGCGACGCCGGCTTCGACATGGACCTGGGCGGCAAGGACATCGTCTCCGTCCAGTACCAGAACGCCAACAACTCCGTCCGCGTCTCCGACGAGTTCATGCGCTCGGTCGAGAAGGGCGAGAAGTTCGGCCTGCGCGCCCGCCTGACCGGCGAGGTCATCGAGACCATCGACGCCAAGGACCTGTTCACCAAGATGGCCAAGGCGGCCTGGGAGTGCGCCGACCCGGGCGTCCAGTACGACGACACGATCAACGACTGGCACACCACCCCCGAGACCGGCCGCATCACCGCCTCCAACCCCTGCAGCGAGTACGTCCACCTCGACAACTCCTCCTGCAACCTGGCCTCGATCAACCTGCTGAAGTTCCTCAAGGACGACAACAGCTTCGACGTCGCCAACTTCGTCAAGCTGACCGAGCTGATCATCACCTCGATGGACATCTCGATCACCTTCGCCGACTTCCCGACCGAGAAGATCGGCGAGACCACCCGCGCCTACCGCCAGCTCGGCATCGGCTACGCCAACCTCGGCGCGCTGCTCATGGCGACCGGCCACGCCTACGACTCCGACGGCGGCCGCGCCGTCGCCGGGGCGATCACCTCGCTCATGACCGGCGTCTCCTACCGCCGCAGCGCCGAGATGGCCGCCGTCGTGGGCGCCTACGACGGCTACGCCCGCAACGCCGACGCCCACAAGCGCGTCATGCGCAAGCACGCCGCCGCCAACGAAAACCTCCGCACCATCGGCACCATGGACGGCAAGATCCACGCCGAGGCGTCCAAGCAGTGGTCCGAGTGCCTCAAGGTCGGCGAGAAGAACGGCTACCGCAACGCCCAGGCCTCGCTGCTCGCCCCCACCGGCACCATCGGGCTGATGATGGACTGCGACACCACCGGCATCGAGCCCGACCTGGCCCTGGTCAAGTTCAAGAAGCTCGTCGGCG
The DNA here is from genome assembly GCF_044456985.1 of Nonomuraea sp. NPDC050663. Classification (NCBI taxonomy): domain Bacteria; kingdom Bacillati; phylum Actinomycetota; class Actinomycetes; order Streptosporangiales; family Streptosporangiaceae; genus Nonomuraea; species Nonomuraea sp. NPDC050663. The sequence goes on along the minus strand of NZ_JBITGL010000013.1, from coordinate 68,932 downwards.
GCGGCTCGATGCAGATCGTCAACCAGACCATCCCGCGCGCCCTCAAGCAGCTCGGCTACCAGCAGGAGCAGATCGAGGCGATCGTCGAGTACATCGCCGAGCACGGCCACGTCGTCGACGCCCCCGGCCTGCGCCTGGAGCACTACGAGGTGTTCGACTGCGCGATGGGCGAGCGCTCCATCGCCCCCATGGGACACGTCCGCATGATGGCCGCCGCCCAGCCGTTCCTGTCCGGCGCCATCTCCAAGACCGTCAACCTGCCCGAGTCCGCCACCATCGAGGACATCGAGCAGGTCTACATGGAGGGCTGGCGCCTCGGCCTGAAGGCCCTGGCCGTCTACCGCGACAACTGCAAGGTCGGCCAGCCGCTCTCGGCCGGCGGCAAGAAGACCGAGGCCGCTTCGGCCACCACCGCCGCCGCCACCGAGAAGGTCGCGGAGCCGGAGATCAAGGTCGTCGAGATCAACCGCCCGACCCGCCGCCGCCTGCCCAACTCCCGCCCGAGCACCACCACCCGCTTCACCGTGGGCGGCGCCAAGGGCTACATGACCGCCTCGTCCTACCCCGACGACGGCCTGGGCGAGGTCTTCCTCAAGATGTCCAAGCAGGGCTCCACCCTGGCGGGCATCATGGACGCCTTCTCGGTGGCCATCTCGATCGGCCTGCAGTACGGCGTGCCGCTCGAGACCTACGTGAGCAAGTACGTCAACATGCGCTTCGAGCCCGCCGGCATGACCGACGACCCCGATGTCCGCATGGCCGCCTCGGTGATGGACTACATCTTCCGTCGCCTGGCGCTCGACCACCTGCCCTTCGACGAGCGCGCCGCACTCGGCATCTTCTCCGCCGCCGAGCGCGCCGCCCAGCAGCGCGGCGAAGACCCGGCCCCGGCGGTCGACACCCAGGCCCTGGCCCAGTCGGCCCCCATAGAGGTCAAGCCGAAGGCCCTCGGATCCGCCACCGAGTCAGCCACCGAGTCAGCCACCGAGGCAGCCACCGGCACCGCGACGGGAGCCACTGCGGCCTCCCCGGCTCCCGCGGCCAAGGAGCTGACGCTCGAAAGCCACGCCCGCTTCGTCGCCGACGCCCCGCTCTGCATGACCTGCGGCACCAAGATGCGGCCCGCGGGCAGCTGCTACGTCTGCGAGGGCTGCGGCTCTACCTCGGGCTGCAGCTAACAGCATGGTCCTCGCCCGACGGCGCCTTCGGCGCTGTCGGGCTTGGGCTGTGTCCAGTGGGGGTGGTCCTTCGGCCCACCCCCACACCCCCAGGGCAGATAGCCTTCGGCCATCTGCAACCCGTGCCGGGCTGGGGTGGGGAATAGCCTCGCCGGCGGGTTGCGCTGGGGCTGGGACTTCGTCGATGGGCTCGGGGGTCTCGGGCCAACGGCGAGGTCGGACGGCGAGGTCGGACGGCGAGGTCGGACGGCGAGGTCGGACGGCGAGGTCGGACGGCGAGGTCGGACGGCGAGGTCGGACGGCGAGGTCGGACGGCGA
>NZ_JBITGL010000013.1:0-67340 GCF_044456985.1 Nonomuraea sp. NPDC050663 | reverse complement strand
GCGGCCAGGGCCCGTGGCAGTTACCGCGGCTTCGAGTGGGGGCTCGGCGCGGCCGCCGTGTCGGCCTCGGGGGCTTCACGTGCCTCGGTGGCTTCCGGTGAACCTTCAACTCGATTCGGGCGGCCCCGGTGATTCGGGTGGTTTCGGTGGCTCGGGTGGGTTCGGTGACTCGAGTGACCTCAGCGACTCGTGGCCTCGTCGGCTTGGCCAGCAGGCAGAGGCCGGTGGGCGGGCGTTACAACGAGATCGGCGGTTCGGGTGGTCGGGGATCGAGGGCCCGCCGCGCACTCCGGCGAACCCCCGAGGGATCACCCGGCTGAGCTACCCGCAATCCCCGCCTCCCCGACAAGGCACATGAAGCTGAGCCCCGAGAACGCCTCGGGTGCCCCCGGTGCCGTCTTGGGCTCGCTGATCGCGGAGAGGCGGAAGCCCGCCTCGCTGAACGCGTCCGTCATCGCGTGCAACGGCCGGCGCCAGAACGTCAACGGAAACGACTTCCCCCCAAAGGTCCACAAGTCCGTATAGCTAGTCGTCTCCCGATAGACCGGCCGGGGATCCGCGCTGATCCACTCCACGAACGGGTGGTTCACCGAGGCGATCAGCCGGCCGCCGGGCTTGAGCACCCGCCGCATCTCGGCCAGCGTCGGCCCCCAGTCCTCCAGGTAGTGCAGCACCAGCGAGGCCGTCACGTCGTCGAATGTCCCGTCCGCGAACGGCAGCGGGTCGCGCAGGTCGGCCACGCGCAGTTCCACGTCGTCGCCGAGGCGGCGTCTGGCGACGGCGAGCATGCCGGCGCTGGCGTCGACGCCGGTGACGATGGCGCCGCGTTCGCGGAGTTCGGCGGCCAGGGCGCCTGAGCCGCAGCCGGCGTCCAGGATGTGGTGGCCGTTCACGTCTCCGGCGAGGGCGATCATCGCGGGTCGCTCGATGTAGGCGTTGAGGAGGCTGCTCTCGTTCTCGGCCGAGTACTCCTCGGCGAAGCCGTCGTAGTCGTTCACCGGGATCGACGGGTCGAGCGGCTCGGTGGCCGTGGTGATCCAGTCGGGTCTGGTCGACTTGACGGGAGCCTTGGGTGCGTCGGATACGTGGTCCATCGTGGCAGCCTAGCCATCCCTCGGCGGCGCGATGGGACGAAGCGTGTCGGTATGCGTGGATATCAGACTTCGGGGAAGCGGGGAGTGAAGGCTGATGGCCTATCGCCGCGCAATGGGGTTCCGCAGCCGCCCCACCAGCTGCAACGCCGCCGCCGGATCGCTCAGGTCGACCATCTGCCGGTTGTTCCGCAACTGCAGCCGGTTGAGGCACGAAAGCGCGAACTCCCCGACGAACATGTCATGCCGTACGAACCTCTCACCCAGCTCCGGCACCGCAGCCTGATACCCGGCCACGCACGCCGCGACCACCGCCCAGAACTCCCCCTCCTCCAGCACCCCCGCCCCGTCCAGCACCGCGCTCAGATACCGCAGGAACCCGTCGAACACATCGGTGAAGACGCACAGCAGCTGCATCTCCTCCGGAATCTGCGCCCGGATCCGCTCGACCGCCGCGGGCAGTTCCACCCCGGGGCCCATGACCACGATCTCCTCGGCGATGTCCTTGAAGATCACCCGCTCCACCGCGTGCCCGTCCAGCACCAGGATGACGTTCTCGCCGTGCGGCATGAACGCCAGCTCGTGGGCGTAGAAGGCGTGGAGCAGCGGCACCAGGTAGGCCTCCAGGTAGCGCCGCACCCACTCGCGGGGCTCCAGCCGGGACAGGGCGATCAGTTCGGCGGCCAGCGACCGTCCTTCGCGGTCCACGTGCAGCAGGCAGGCCATGGTGGCCAGCCGCTGCCCTGGCGCCAGGGTGGGCACGGGGCTTTCCCGCCACAGGGCGGCGAGCATCTTGCGATACGGCGAGGTCCGGTCGGTGGCGGCCTCGTACTGCCGGTGCCGGTAGCCGACGGCGGCCCGTTCGCGCAGGATCGTCAGCCCCGTGGCCTTCAGCACCCGGTCGCTCTCGATCAGCTCGGCCAGCCAGTCGTTGATCGCCGGGGTGGCCTCCATGTAGGCCGCGGAGAGCCCGCGCATGAAGCCCATGTTGAGCACGGAGATCGCGGTCTTGACGTAGTGCCTGGCGGGGGAGGCGGCGTTGAAGAACGTGCGGACCGACTGCTGGGCCAGGTAGACGTCGTCGCTCTCGCCCAGGAACACCAGCCGCCCGCGGGCGATCTCCCCGGCGAAGGTGACCGACAGCTTGTTCCACCACTGCCACGGATGGACGGGGATGAGCAGGTAGTCGTCGGGCGCCAGCCCGAGCTCGGTCAGGGTGGCGACGAACGGCTCCAGACCCTCGGAGCGGATCAGTTCGGCGTAGTCGAGGCCGGCGCCGTGGGTGAAGGTCGTGCACGAGCGGTGGCCGGCCAGCCACACGAGCCGCACCGGCTGGGCGGCCTCGGGGGCGAAGGCGTGGTGGTCGTGCAGGCCGTAGCCGAGGCGGCCGCTGTTGGCCACGAAGCCGGGATGACCTTCGGTCATAGCGGCCTCGATGGTCTGGAAGTCGGCCTGGGCCAGGTCGCGGGCGCTGGTGTACGGCTTGGCGAGCTTGTAGGCCAGGCTGGACAGGGTGGAGGAGAGTTCCTCCAGGTAGACCGGGAGCACCTCGTCGGTGAGGCCGAGCTCGTGGCGGAACTCCAGGACGAAGTCGAGCACGTCGGGCGTTCCGGCCGGGCAGGTCAGGCTGCCGAGGTCGATCTCCCAGTGGTCGAGGCTGAGCAGGCGGGCGCGGAACCGGTATCCGGCCAGGCCGTACCAGCCGTCCGGGAGCGGCTCGGGCGTCAGCAGGCGCTCGTGGGCGAACTCGGCGATCGCCTTGCGCACCAGCAGCCGGTTGGCGGCCGACCAGGGGCCGGGGGACAGGTGGGCGACGAGCTCACGCATGGACGGCTCCCCTGAAACGTTCGCGGGTGCAGAAGCTGAGCAGCGCCCGCTTCTCGGGCTTGTCGACGGGCCCCGCGACCTCGAACCCGACGGCGGCGTTGAGCGCGTGGACGGCGTGGTTGCGGATGTCGGGCTCGACGACCACGCGCCGGACCGCCGGATCGGCGAACAACCACGCCATCACCGTGGTGATCACCTCCAGCGTGAACCCGTGGACCGGCCTCGGGGCGGGCGCGCACAGGAAGTGCATGCCCACGTCGCCGTCCGCGTGGCCGTACAGCCCGGCGAGTTCCACGTGGCGCGGGTCGTAACGTTCCACCAGGAAGCACGGCGCCCCGTCGCGGGTGCCGAGGAACGCGTCGTGGTGGGGGTGGGCGGCGATGCCCGCGTACACCTCGCGGACCCGCGCCACGTCGGCGTCGCCCATCATCCAGAACGCGGCCTTGGGATGGACCACCCACGAGTGCACCAGGACGGCGTCGGCCACCGGATCCAGCGGCCGCACCGCGAACCGCCCGATCGGCGTGCTGCGCGCGAACCCGGTCATGACACCCCGAACTCCTGGAACGCGATGGTCTTCTCGATGGGGTAGGGCTCGCGGCCGAGGATCTCCCGCAGGATGCACGAGTTCCGGTAGGCGCCCATGCCGAGGTCGGGCGAGGTGATGCTGTGCGTGTGCGTGCCGCCGTTCTGCAGGAACACCTCGCGCCCCGTGACGTCGATGCTGTAGTTGCGCGCCACGTCGAGGCGTCCGCGCGAGTCGAACCGCAGCCGGTCGCGGACGGGGTCGAGGAAGGCGGGGACGCGGTGTTCGTAGCCGGTGGCCAGGATCAGCCCCTCGGTCGACAGCGAGAAGTCGCGATCCTGCTCCGCGTGCCGCAGGTCCAGCGTGTACGTCCCGTCCTGGTAGGTGAGGCCGACGAGCTCGGTGTTGGTCAGCAGCCGCGTCGGCACCGCCCCTTTGACGCTCTTGGTGTACAGCGTCTCGAAGATCGTGTTCACCAGTTCGGAGCTGATGCCCTTGAACAACCCCTTCTGCTCCCGCTCCAGCCGGTAGCGGGTCCGCTCCGGCAGCGCGCGGAAGTAGTCGACGTACTCCGGCGAGGTCATCTCCAGCGTGAGCTTGGTGTACTCCAGCGGGAAGAACCGCGGCGAGCGAGTCACCCACGTGAGCCGGTAGCCGTGCGCGTCGATCTCCGACAGCAGGTCGAGGTAGACCTCCGCCGCGCTCTGCCCGCTGCCCACGATCGTGATGCTCGGCTTGGCCAGAAGCGCCGCCCTGGCCGGCAGGTAGGAGGCGGTGTGCACGAGGTCGCCGCCCGCGTCCACGCAGGCCGGCGGGAGGTACGGCGGGGCGCCGGCGCCCACGGCCAGGTGGCGTCCGCGGAGCGTGAACCCCTCGCCCCTGACCACGTAGAGCCCGTCCTCGTGGCCGACCGAGGTCACCTCGTGCCCGAAGCGCACGCCGCCCACCCGCTCGGCCGCCCAGCGGCAGTACTCGTTGTACTCCGTGCGCAGCGGGAAGAACGACTCCCTGATGTAGAACGGGTAGAGCCTGCCCGCCTGCTTGAGGTAGTTCAGGAAGGAGTAGGGCGAGGTCGGGTCGGCCAGGGTGACCAGGTCGGCCATGAACGGCGTCTGCAGCGTCGCCGACTCCAGCATCATGCCCGGATGCCAGTCGAAGTCGGGGCGGCTCTCCAGGAAGACCGCGTCGAGCAGCGGTTCCGCCAGGCACGCCAGGCCCAGGTTGTACGGCCCGAGCCCGATGCCGACCAGGTCATGCGGGGACATGCGGTTCCTCGAGGATCAGGGCCGCGTAGTGGGCGGCGTGCTCCGCGATGAGATCGAGGACGTCGGCGACGTCCTCGATCGTGGTCTCCGGGTTGAGCAGGGTGAACTTCAGGAACTCGCGCCCGTCGACCCGCGTCCCGGCGATCACCGCGGCGCCCGAGGCCGACAGCGCCTTCCTGGCGTAGCGGTTGGCCTGGTCGGCCAGCTCGGGATCGTCGGGCAGGAAGCGGAAGACCACCGTCGACAGCTGCGACCTGGCGGCCACCTCGAACCGGGGGTCGGCGGCCAGCAGGTCCCACGTCTGCGACGCCCGCTCGACCACCTCGTCGAAGAGCAGGCCGACCGCGTCGGCGCCCATGATCCGCAAGGTGAGCCAGAGTTTGAGCGCGTCGAAGCGGCGGGTGGTCTGGATCGACTTGTTGACCTGGTCGGGCAGGTGCGCGGCGACCCTGGCGGGGTTGAGGTAGTCGGCGTGGAAGGCCGAGTGCCGCAGGTCGCCGCCCTTGCGGGTGAGCAGGGCGCTGCAGCTGACCGGCTGGAAGAAGGACTTGTGGTAGTCGACCGTGACCGAGTCGGCCCGCTCGATGCCGTCGAGGAGGTGGCGGCGCGTCGGCGAGACCAGCAGTCCGCAGCCGTAGGCGGCGTCGACGTGCAGGCGCACTCCTGAAAGGGCGCACTGGTCGGCGATCTCCCGCAGGGGGTCGATGGTGCCGAAGTCGGTGGTCCCGGCGGTGGCGACGACGGCGATGACCGCGTCGCCGTACCGTTCGAGTTCGGTGGCGAGCGCGTCGGTGCGCATGCGCCGGTCGCCGCCGGTCTCCACGACGACGACCGACTCGGGGCCCAGGCCCAGCAGCTTGGCGGCCTTCTGCACGCTGAAGTGCCCGGCGGCGCTGGTCAGGACGCGCGGCTCTGGGACCTGCCCGGCCTCCTCCCTGGCCAGGAGCAGGGCCTGCAGGTTCGACTGCGTGCCGCCGCTGGTGAACACTCCGTCGGCGCCGCGGCCGTAGCCGATCCTGGCCGCGGTCCAGGCGATGAGGCGGCGTTCGATGAAGGTGGCTCCCGCGCTCTGGTCCCACGTGTCGAGCGAGGAGTTGACGGAGCTCAGCAGCAGCTCGCCGAGGAGCGCGGGGATGGCCACCGGGCAGTTGAGGTGGGCCAGGTAGCGGGGGTGGTGGAAGTAGACGGCGTCGCGCAGGTAGAGCTCCTCCAGCTCGTCGAGCGCGGCGGCGGCCCCGCCCAGCGGGCGGTCCAGGTCGACCTTGCCGATCCTGGCCGCCAGCTGGGTGGGCGTAATCCCGGTGAACGGCCGATCCACCCGGGAGATCCGGTCTCTCACCCGTCGCAGACCCTCGGCGAGGCGGCGGTGGTAGTCGCCGGCCGTACGGTCGTTGAGAAGGTGAGATCTGGCCTGCCAGAGGGAGGTCATGTGAACCCTTTGCCGTGGGAGTGACTCACAATTTAGATTCCGTTACATTCGGACAAGTCGCCCACGACAGAATCGGGAAAGCCCCTGCCTGTGATGACCGACGAGATCTTCCGCGACGAATGGGGCATTCCCAGTGTCCGGGCGGCCGGGTTCGACGAGCTGGCGCGCGCCCAGGGCTGGGTGACCGCCCGGGACCGCGCCTGGCAGCTGGAGGTCGAGCGGCATCGTGCCCAGGGCACCAGCGCCGCCTTCCTCGGGTTCGATCACCTGCCATGGGATCGGTTCGCGCGCCAGGCGCGCGTCGCCGACACGGCGCGGCGGTGCTTCGAAGCGCTCGACGAGGACACCGCACGGTGGGTCGGCGCCTACGCCGGCGGGGTGAACGCCGGGCTCGCAGCCCAGGAGGCCCCCGAATTCGGGCAGGTGGGGATCACCCCGGGGCGCTGGGAGGTGTGGACCCCGCTGGCGGTGTGGTTGTCGCACCACCTGCTCTTCACCGGGCTGCCGGGCAAACTCTGGCGTGGCGAGGTCGCGCGGCGGCTCGGGCCGTCGGCGGTGCCGCTGTTCGCGGCCGACGCCTCCGGCTCCTCGGGGAGCAACGGGTGGCTGATCCCCGGCCGCTTCACGGCCGCCGGGGCGGCGATCATCGCGGGCGACCCGCATCGCCACATCGAGGATCCGGGCATCTACCAGCAGATCCGCCTGTCGTGTCCGGGCGTCGACGTCGTCGGGCTGGCGGTGCCCGGGGTGCCGGGCATCGCCCACTTCGGGCACGCGGGCTCCGTCGCCTGGGCGATCACCAACGCGATGGCCGACTACCAGGACCTCTACCGGGAGCGACTGCGGGAGAGGGCGGGCACGGTCGAGGCGCTCGGGCCGGACGGCTGGCGCCCGGCGTCCGTCCACACCGAGACGATCGAGGTGGCGGGCGGCCCGCCGGTCCAGGTGGAGGTCATCGAAACCGACCGGGGACCGATCGTCATCGGTGGGCTGGGGGGAGGCGCGGGACAGGAGCCGATGAGCCTGCGCTACCCCGCCCGCGTGCGACACGACCTCGGCTTCGCGGCCCTGCCCCGGCTCCTGCGCGCCGCCACCGTCGCCGACGTCGACCGCGCCTTCGACCTGTGGGCCGAGCCCGTCAACGTCGTCCTGGCCGCCGACGACTCCGGCGCCACGCTCCACCGCGTCGCCGGCGCCGTCCCGCTCCGCCACGACGACAACCTCCTGTCGCCCGTCCCGGCGTGGGACGACCAGCACACCTGGCGCGGCTGGCACGATGCGCCGCGCGCCGACGTCACCGGCATCACCGTGATGGCCAACGAGAAGGGCCTGGCCGCGCCGCTCGGCGCCGAGTTCGCCCCGCCGTACCGCGCCGACCGCATCCGCGAGCTGCTCGGCGGCCGCGATGACTGGAAGCCGCAGGAGATGGCGGCGATCCACATGGACACCCACCTGGCCGCCGCGGGCCCGCTCCTCGACCGGCTCGCCGCCCTCGATGACCTCGGCGCGGAGCAGGCCGCCCTGCGCGACCGCCTGCTCGCCTGGGACCGGCGTATGGACGCGGGCAGCACCGACGCGGCCGCCTTCGCCGCCGTGCGCTCGGCCGTGGTTCGCGCGATCGCCGCGCACCCCGCCCTGGCGCCCCTGGCCGAGCCCATGCCCTACCCCGAGGTCTTCCTGCCCTGGCTGGACCCGGTGGCGCGGGTCGCCCACGGCCTCACCGCGCTCCTCGGCAGCGACCTCTTCCCCGATCTGCCCGGCATCCTGCGCGACGCCCTCGACCGGCCGCCGCCCGGCCACGCGTGGGGAGACCTCCACCGCCTGGCCCCCTGGCAGACCCTGCCGGGCAGCGACCCGTGGCCGGGCGTCTCGGGCGACCACGACTGCGTGCTGGCCACCACCAGCGTCCCCGGCCTGACCGACCTGTGCTCGCGCGGACCCTCGGCCCGCTATGTCTGGGACCTGGCCAGGCGCGAGGACAGCCGCTGGATCGTCCCCCTGGGCGCCTCCGGCGTGGGCGGCGACCGGCATCACCGCGACCAGCTGCCGCTCTGGGTGAGCGGCGACCTCATCCCCGTCCTGGAGCCCGCCCGCGTGTACGAGCGGCTGGTCGACGGCTTCGGCGCCGTCCGGATCCGCCCCGTCGAACCCGCCGCCGACCTCGACGTCCTGCACGAGTGGGTCACCCAGGAGCGCGCCAGGTTCTGGGGCATGCTGGAGCACGGCCGCGGCGACGTGCTGGAGATCTACGAGCACCTCGACTCCCTGCCCACCCACCACGCCTACCTCGTGGAACGCGACGGCAGGCCGGTGGCGCTCTTCCAGACCTACGAGCCCCTGCACGACCCGGTCGGCGAGTGCTACGACGTGCGGCCGGGCGACTTCGGCATCCATCTGATGATCGGCCCGCCCTCCGGCGCGCCCGAGCCCGGCTACACCGGCGTGCTGCTGTCGGCCTTCCTCGACTACGTGTGGTCCGAGCCCGGCCGCACGCGCCTGGTCGCCGAACCCGACGCGCGCAACCGGAAGGCGATCGACCGGCTGGTGCGCGTGGGCTTCGAGCCGGCCCAGGAGATCGACCTGGGATGGAAGCGGGCGCAGCTGCTGTTCATGCCTCGTCCCTGAACGGCTCCAGGAAACGCCGCAGCGCGGGCACGACGCGCCTGACGAGCGCTCAAAGTCCCAGCTGCCGTGACATGCCTTCGGTGTCGGAGACCACCCAGTACTCCGCGAAACGGTCGCCCGAGACCCTGAGCAGGTCGTGGCCGCTGAAGGAGACCGCGGTGCCGGCCGCCGCGCTCGTGCCGGGCAGGCCGCCGCGGTAGGAGCCGCTGAAGGTCCACCGGGCGGCGACCAGGTCGCGGTCGACGATCGGCCCGACGTCCAGCGTGACCACGACGTCGGAGAAGGGCGCGTGGCCCTGCCGGAGCGCCTCGACCAGGCCGTCGGGGCCGTGCACGTCCATGCCCGGCCAGTGGCCGAGGAAGTCGGGGGTGACGAGTTCCTTGGCCAGGGCGAAGTCGCCGGCCCACAGTTCCAGCAACCAGCGACGGTAGAGGTCGTCGATGTCCATGGGACCCACCTGCCCCCTGACGATAGGTTCGCACTATGAATATTGCGATTACTGGCGGTTATGTCGTACCCGTCGATGGCGACCCCATCGAGGGCGGGACGGTCCTCATCCAGGAAGGCAAGATCGTCGCCGTCGGCGCGGACGTCACCGTCCCCGACGGCGTGGAGACCGTCGACGCGTCGGGACAGTGGGTGCTGCCCGGCTTCGTCGAGGCCCACGGCCACCTGGGCGTCTGGGAGGAGGCCGAGGGCTGGGCGGGTCAGGACACCAACGAGATGACCGACCCCGTCGGGGCCCGGCTGCGCGCCCTCGACGGCATCAACCCCGCCGAGACCGGCTTCGCCGACGCCCTGTCCGGCGGCGTGACCACGGCCGTGATCAAGCCTGGCTCCGGCAACCCGATCGGCGGCCAGACGGTGGCCGTCAAGTGCTGGGGACGCACCGTCGACGAGATGCTGGTCCGCGAGCCGGTCAGCGTCAAGAGCGCGCTGGGGGAGAACCCCAAGCGGGTCTACGGCGACCAGAAGAAGCTGCCGAGCACCCGCCTGGGCGTGGCCACGGTGATCCGCGACGCGCTGCGCAAGGCCCAGGACTACAAGGCCGACACCGACCGCAAGGAGCGGGACGGCACGATGGAGATCCTGGTCAAGGTGCTCGACGGCGAGCTGCCCTGGTGCCAGCACGCCCACCGCGCCGACGACATCGCCACCGCGATCCGGCTGGCCGACGAGTTCGGCTACAAGCTCATCCTCAACCACGGCACCGAGGGCCACCTGCTGGCCGACATCCTGGCCGAGCGCGACATCCCGGTCATCATCGGCCCGCTGTTCACCACGCGCTCCAAGGTCGAGCTGCGCCAGCGCTCTCTGCGCAACCCCGGCATCCTGGCCCGCGCGGGCGTGCGCATCGCGATCACCACCGACCACCCGGTGGTGCCGATCAACTTCCTGGTCCACCAGGTCACGCTCGCGGTCAAGGAAGGACTCGACCGCGATGAGGCCCTGCGCTCCATCACCGTCAACCCGGCCAGGATCATGGGGCTCGACGACCGGGTGGGCTCGCTCACGCCGGGCCTCGACGGCGACGTGGTCATCTGGTCCGGCGATCCGCTCGACATCTTCAGCCGCGCGTTGCGGGTTTACGTGAACGGCCGCGAGGTCTACACCTACGGTGAGCATGGCGGCGTCGTCGCCGACCCCTTCTACAGCGAGGCCCGTTAGCCGCAGAAAGGCACGCCGTTGATCCACCGCCCGCCGGTCCTGCCTCCCCGCCCGGCCATCGGGCTGATCGTCGCCCTGGTGTTGTCGAGCCTGTGCATGGCGCTGGTCCTGGCGGGCCTGCTGCTGTCCGGCGGCACGGTGGGCTTCGGCCTGTCGCTCCTGCTCGGCGTCGCGCCGCTGCCGGTGCTGCTGGCGGCGGTGCTCGCCCTCGACCGCCTGGAGCCGGAGCCGAGGCTCAACCTGATCTACGCCTTCGCCTGGGGCGGCGGCGTGGCGGTGGTGCTGACCCTGCTCGTGCACGGCGTGAGCGAGGGCCTGATCCAGAACGCGGCCGGGCCCGAGGTCGCGCTCGACGGGCTGAGCGCGATCGTGATGGCGCCGGTCATCGAGGAGGCGCTCAAGGGCCTGGTGCTGCTCCCGCTCATGCTGCGCCACCGCCGCGAGGTGCACGGGCTGACCGACGGCATCATCTACGCCTCGATGTCCGGGCTCGGCTTCGCGGCGGTGGAGAACGTGGGCTACTACCTGACCGCCTACACCGAGAACGGCACGGAGGGCGCGTTCGGCCTGTTCATCGTGCGCGGGATCATCGCCCCGCTGGGCCACCCGATCTACACCTCGATGATCGGGATCGGCGTGGCCTACGCCGCGACCCGGCGCACGCCGATGCGGTGGGCGGCGATCCCGCTCGGCTACCTGGCCGCGATCCTGCTGCACGGCGCGTGGAACGCGATGGCCACGCTCGGTTCCCTGCCCGGCCTGGCCGTCGTCTACGGGGTGCTCCTGCTGGCCATCGTCGGGCTGGTGACGGTGACCGTGCGCGAGCGCCGGGCCCTGGTCGCGCGCATGGGTCGCCACCTGCCCGGCTACCAGGGCACCGGGCTGGTCTCGCCACAGGACCAGGCCATGCTCGGCTCGCTGCCCGCCCGCCGCCGGGCGCGCGTCTGGGCCAAGGGCAAGGGGTACGGCAGGGCGATGGCCGACTACCAGCAGGCCGCCACCGAGCTGGTCATGCTGCACGAGCGGGCGGATCGGGAAGGCATGCCAGTCACGGTGTTCACGGCCGAGCGCGACGCGTTGCTGGGAGTGATGGCGGCCACCCGGTGCTGGTAAGCGCACCGCTTTCCTCGACAATGGGAATACCCCTACAGAAGAGGATTTTCATGACCTGGGTGGAGATTGAATCCGCAGAAGAACTCCGAGACCTCCTGGGCGAGGTCATGCCCCGCGCCGCCGCCAAGGAGCGTGTGAAGCTCCACCCGCGTGACCGCGAGTGGCTGGCCAACGCCCCGTTCTGCCTCATCGCCACGTCGGACGCCGACGGCAACTGCGACGTCTCGCCCAAGGGCGACCCGGCGGGCTTCACCTACGTGATCGACGACACGACGATCGCCATCCCCGACCGCCCCGGCAACAGGCGCGCCGACGGCTGGCTCAACGTGCTCTCCAACCCGCACGTCGGGCTCATCTACATGATCCCCGGGCGCAACGAGACGCTGCGCATCAACGGGCGCGCCCGCCTCGTGCGCGACGCCTTCTTCTTCGACGAGCTGATCGTCAAGGGCCACCGCCCGCACCTGGCGCTGGTGGTGGAGATCGAGCAGATCTTCCTGCACTGCGGCAAGGCCATGATCCGCTCGTCGATCTGGAAGCCCGAGACGTGGGGCGACACCCTGCCCACGCACGCCAAGCTGACCAATGAGCTGCAGCCGACCGGCGAATCGCTGGAGGCTCTCGAGCACTACTATTCGGCCGAGGTCTACAACAAGAAGCTCTACCAGGCCTGATCGCGCGTGCCGTACGCCTGCCGTACCGAGGGACGACCTCAGGCGGCGGGCGTCGGCCCGTCGGGGAAGGGGATCACGTTGCGCCCGCTGTAGGCGCTCAGATCGACGACCTTGGGATCGGGCTGGGAGGTCGCGGTGCGCTCTTCCGCCTGGATGTCGCGAACCTTGTGCCGCGCGACACGTGGTGGCACCACCACAAGCCTCTCCATGCCCAGCCCCCCGACGTGATGCTTTTGTTACTAAGAGTCTATCTACCCCAGTTGCCGTAAGGTCAGCGTTAACCCTAGTACGGCAGGCGTCGACCTGACGGCGTGCGCAGGTCAAGGGCAGTATCGCGGGTCGGTCGCTGCTTGACGGGCGTCTTGACGATCCTGATACGCCTCATGGGTCTTGCCCCCCTTGCCGTGTAGCTGGCGAATGGTGGCTACTTAATCAGGGCTGCGATGCTCGCTCAACGTATTTCTACGATTACTGTCTTTTGTTACACAGCCGTGGAGTGGCTGCGGGCTCACCGCCGCGGGCGGATGCGACGGTGACCCCATGCGAAAGGCTCTCGCCCTCATGGCGATCACCAGTACGTTGCTCACGGGCGGGGCGGTGCTCGCCACCCCGGCCACGGCGGCCGGCTGCCGCCTCGACCACAACAGGATCGAATACCCCTCCGACCCGGCGGTCGCGCGCAAGCAGAACCGCTTCTTCTGCCACTACGGCATCATCGACGCCGCCGGCAAGCTGACCCGCAAGGGCGTCGCGTGGCTGGGGCTCGTCAACGGTCACACGCCGGCGGCGCGCACCGAGCTCACCGCCCACGGCCAGCTGCTCGCCTACCGGAGGCTGGGGCTCTACGACCCGAACAAGATCAAGTACGCCGACGACTCGCTGACCGCGCTGCGCCAGTTCAAGAAGTGGTTCGCCAAGCGATACATCAAGCCGGACGGAAGCTGGACCAAGCGGGGGCAGGCCCAGTCCCGTAAGGCATGATCGACCCCATGCCCTTAATCCTGGTCTGCGCCGCCTGGGGGGTCTTCTGGGGGTCGTGGTCCGCCCTGCTTCCGCTCGTGAAGGCGGATCTCGGCACCACGACCGCCGGACTCGGCCTCGCCCTGACCGCCGTGCCGCTCGGAGCGATCCCGGCGATGGCGCTCACCGGGCGGCTGGCCAGGGGCAGGGAGCGCACGGCTCTGGCGATCTCGACCGTCGGCTTCGCCCTGGCCGTCCTGGCCATCGGCACGGTCGAGACGCCCTTCGGGCTGGGCGTGATCCTTGTGATCATCGGTGTCACCAGCGGCGCGCTCGACGTGGCGCTCAACCTCACCATCGGGCGCGCCGAGCGGGAGAGCGGCAGGCGCCTGTTCCAGCCGGTGCACGCCGCCTTCCCGGTGGCGGTGATCGTCGCGGCGCCCGCCACCGGGCTCGCCCGCGAGCTGGGCCTCGGCCTCCAGGAGACCCTCGGCGTGATCGCGGCCGTCATCATCCTGTCGGCGCTCTCGCTCGCCCGGCTGCCGATGCGCGACGGCCCGGTGCCCGCCGCGGAGAAGGCGGGCGGCGGCAAGGCCTGGCACGCCGCCCTCCTCCTCGGGGGCATCGCCGGATGCACGCTCATCATCGAGAACTCCGTCGAGCAGTGGTCGGTCCTCCTGCTGGAGCACGAGCGCCACGCGCCGGTCCTGCTGGCGAGCACGGCGCCCGCCGCTTACATGCTCTGCCTGACCGTCGGGCGGCTCGCGGTGCAGGCCATGCCCCGGCTAGGCATGCGTCCGCTGTACCTGCTGTCGTTCATCGGCGGGGGCGGCGGCATCGTGCTGGCCGCGCTCGCCCCGGTGCCGTGGTTGTCGATCGCGGGCTTCGCCGTGACCGGGCTGGCGCTCGGGCCGGTGGTTCCCGCGCTGCTCAGCAAGGCCGCCGAGGGCGACCACCGCGGCACCATGGTCTCGGCCGTCTCGACCGTCTCCTACGCGGGATTCGTCATCAGCCCGCTGCTGGTCGCCGGCCTCACCACCGCCGTCGGCCTGCCGTACGCCATGGCCCTGCTGGGATTGTTTGCCCTGCCCCTGGGCATTCGCTGGTTTCGCGAGGGTATGCCCGTGTCGAAAGGGAGGACATGATGGCTGCCTGCGAGACCTGCGGAAACGACTACGACATGAGCTTCGAGGTGCACGCCCAGGGCGTCGTGCACACCTTCGACTCCTTCCAGTGCGCGATCCAGGCCATGGCGCCGATCTGCGAACACTGCGGAGCCAAGGTCATCGGGCACGGGGTGGAGGTGGACCGGACCTGGTACTGCTGCGCCCACTGCGCGCGCGAGGCCGGCTCGAACGCGATCGTCGACAGGGTTCCCGCCCAGGCATCGGCATAGCACACTGACGATGTGACCGACTTCGACGTCCTAGTCCTCGGTTCTGGCCCCGGCGGGCAGAAAGCGGCCATCGCCGCGGCCAAGCTCGGCAGGCGGGTCGCCATCGTCGAGAAACGGCACATGCTCGGCGGCGTGTGCATCAACACCGGCACCATCCCCTCCAAGACGCTGCGCGAGGCCGTGCTCTACCTGACCGGCCTCAACCAGCGTGAGCTCTACGGCGCCAGCTACCGGGTCAAGGAAGAGATCACCGTCGCCGACCTGGGCATGCGCACCCAGCACGTGATCGGGCGCGAGATCCAGGTCATCCGCAGCCAGCTCGGCCGCAACCGGGTCACCGTACTGCAGGGCACCGGGCGGTTCCTCGACGCCCACACGATCGGCATCACCTCCGAGGAGGACGAGGAACGCAAGGTCACCGCCGAGAAGATCATCATCGCGACCGGCACCTCGCCCGCCCGGCCGGACAGCGTCGACTTCGACGACAGGACCATCATCGACTCCGACGCGATCCTGCACCTCGACCGCGTGCCCGAGACGCTCGTGGTGGTGGGCGCGGGCGTCATCGGCATCGAGTACGCCTCCATGTTCGCCGCCCTCGGCACCAAGGTCACCGTCGTCGAGCGGCGCGAGCGCATGCTGGAGTTCTGCGACCTGGAGATCGTCGAGGCGCTGAAGTACCACCTGCGCGACCTGGCCGTCACCTTCCGCTTCGGCGAGAACGTGGCCGCCGTCGAACGCCGGGGGAGCGTGGCGCTGACGATCCTGGAGAGCGGCAAGAAGATCCCCGCCGACTGCGTCATGTACTCCGCCGGCCGCCAGGGCAAGACGGCCGAGCTCTGCCTGGAGGCCGCGGGCCTGGAGGCCGACACCCGGGGCCGCATCACGGTCGACGCCAACTACGCCACCACCGTGCCCCACATCTACGCCGTCGGCGACGTCATCGGCTTCCCGGCCCTGGCCGCCACCTCCATGGAACAGGGCAGGCTCGCCGCCCAGCACGCCTGCGGCGAACCCGTCGAGGGCCTGGGCGACCTGCCGCCGATCGGCATCTACACGATCCCGGAGATCAGCTTCGTCGGGAAGTCGGAGGACGACCTCACCCGTGACAAGATCCCCTTCGAGGTGGGCATCTCCCGCTACCGCGAGCTGGCCCGCGGCCAGATCATCGGCGACTCCTACGGCATGCTCAAGCTCCTGGTCTCCTCGGAGGACCGGCGCCTGCTCGGCGTCCACGTCTTCGGCACCGGGGCCACCGAGCTCGTCCACATCGGCCAGACGGTGATGGGATGCGGCGGCACCGTCGACTACCTGGTCAACGCGGTGTTCAACTATCCGACCCTGGCCGAGTCGTACAAGGTCGCGGCGCTGGACGCGATGAACAAGATGCGGGTGATCGCCCGCCTCACGGCCGAGCAGAGCTGACCGTGCCCGTGAAATAGGGAGATCTCCCTACGGGTGAGGACCCATGGGTCGCTACGCTCCTGACCCGTGCAAATCTCACATGTCGGGCGATGGCTGCCGGCGTTCCTCGTGCTGGCGGCCATCTGGGGCAACAGCTTCTTCTTCATCAAGATCGCCGTCGGCGCCCTCCACCCCCTCCAGGTCTCCTTCGGCCGCATGCTGATCGGCGCGAGCGTCCTGCTCGTCGTCCTGCTCGCCGGCCGCCTCTCGCTGCCCCGCGACCCCCGGCTGTGGGGCCACTTCCAGGTGGTCTCCGTCGTCGCCACGACCGTGCCCTTCACCCTGTTCGCGTACGGCGAGCAGTACGTGTCGTCCGTGGTCGCCGCCATCTGGAACGCCACCACCCCGCTCTGCACCCTCGCCTTCACCCTCCTGCTCGGCTCGGAGAAGGCCACCGCCACCCGCATGACCGGACTCGGCCTCGGCTTCGCCGGAGTCATGGTCGTCCTCGGCGTCTGGCAGCCGCTCCAGGGCGGGCAGCTCGCCGGCAGCCTCGCCTGCTTCGGCGCCGCGCTCAGCTACGGCGTCGGTGGCGCCTACATGGGACGCTTCCTGACCGGCCGCCGGTCGGAACCACCCATGGTGCTCGCCACCGGCCAGCTTGTCAGCGGCACCGTGCAGCTGGCCGTGATCACCCTCGTCGCGGGCGTGCCGCTGGTCGACCTGAGCGTCCCCGCCCCCGTGTGGTGGAGCCTGCTCGCCCTCGGCGGCCTGGGCACGGGGCTGGCCTACCTGCTGCTCTACTGGGTCCAGGCCCGCGCGGGAGTGACCACGACCTCCACCGTCACCTACCTGCTGCCGGTCTTCGCCACCGTCTCAGGGGTGGTGTTCCTGGACGAGAGCCTGTCGTGGAACCAGCCGGTCGGCGCGCTGATCGTGCTGCTGGCCATCGCCGTCACGCAGGGGCTCATCCGCCCGCGCTCCCGGCGCCACCTGGCGGCCGTCCCCGACTGATCGTCTCCAGCAACAGCGTCGCCGCCGTCCGCGCCCCGTCGGTCAGGAAGCCTCCCGCCACGACCTTGGCGCGGACCGCGGTCTCCGGCGTCAGCGCCCCCCCGAGCGCGGCCGACAGCGACTCCACCGTCGGGACGGGCCCGTCGTGGGCGGCGCCGATGCCCAGCGCCGCCACCCTGCCCGCCCAGTACGGCTGGTCGGCCACCTGGGGGACCACCACCTGGGGAGCCCCCGCCAGGGCGGCCGCGGCCGTGGTGCCCGCGCCGCCGTGATGCACGACGGCGGCCACCCGGGGGAACAGCGCCTGATGGTTGACCTCGCCCACGACCAGGCAGTCGCCCTCCTCGCCGTCGAGTGCCAGACCCGCCCAGCCGCTGGCGAGGACCACGCGGCGGCCGTGCGCGCGTACCGCGGCGGCCGCCACCCGGGCGACGTCGGGCGCGTCACGCACAGCCATGCTGCCGAATCCGACGTACACCGGTGGCGCCCCGGCTTCCAGGAAGGCCTCCAGCTCGGCAGGGAGGGGGCGCTCGTCGCGCAGGATCCACGTCCCGGTCTGCACGACGTCGTGACCGGGCTGCTCCTGCCACGGGCACAGGGTGGGATCGGCCGCCAGCCACGGCCGGCCGGTGAGAGCGTGGTCGCGGTGGTCGCCGATAGGCGGCAGACCGATCGCCGAGCGCTGCTCGTTGTGCGCCTCGCCGTACATCTCGGCGACCCGCTGCGCGTCGAACTCCCACAGCTCCTTGTTGCCCGTCACCTCGGGCGGCGGCGGAGGGCCCGGCCTGCGGCCCGGCGGATGGTGCGGCGACGGCAGCCCGATGGGCGTGAAGGCCGCGCACACGTACGGCACGCCCAGCTTCTCGGCGACCGACCGGGCGCCGATCGGCATCAGGCCGGTCGCCACCACCGCGTCACAGCCCTCGGCCGCCTCGCCGAGCATGGCGAAACGCTCGGCGACCAGGTCGCGCGCGAGCCGGAACGCCGTGTCGGGCGACGGCGGCCTGGCCCCGGTCACCAGCGAGCGGACCGAGGGGCCGAACGGCGTCTGCGGCACGCCAGCGCCGGCCAGCAGCCGCTCGATCTCCTCGTCCGGCGGGGCGAAGATCCGCACCTCCGCGCCGGCCTCATTCAATCGCACCGCGAGCGCCGCCAGCGGCTCGACGTCCCCGCGTGATCCGAATGTCGACAGCAGTACACGCACCGCCCGAACCTCCCGTTGTCGCAGGTTGTGGCCTCGGCCGTCCATCCTGCGACATGACGGGGGGCTTGCCGCAAGCCCCGGGGTGCGCTATAGCTTGAAAGTGGCAGGGAGTTTCTCTCCGCCTTTTTTGTTGCCCTCGCTCACTCGTCCGTCTTGGTCCTGGTCCTGGTCGACGGCTTCTTGCGCCCGGCCACCAGGGTGTCGCCAGGGGCGGGCTTGTCGGCCGGCAGAGGATGCGGTGCGGTGTCCTCCAGCCCCGGATCCTCCGAGCGGAACTCGTCGGGCTTGCGGCTCTCACCGGTGCGCCGCTGCCTGGGCGGCCGCGGCGACTCCACGGTCGGCGGCGACTCCTCGGTCGGCTGCTCCTGCGGGGAGGCGCGGCGCGGATCGTCGGGCTCGCGCAGGGAGTCGATGACGGCGTCGGCGTCGCGGTCGGCCGCGAACTCCGCCTCGGCGGCCGATTCCCTCCGCCGGATCACCACCATGTGGTCGACCGAGACCCGTCCGGCGCCCACGACCGCCAGCAGCAGCGCGGCGACCCCGAGCAGGATGATCTCGTTGATGTCGACGGGATTGAGCGGACGGGCGATCAAGAAGACCGCCAGGGCTTCGACGAAGAGCACCAGACCGGTCACCGAGACGACCAGTCCTGCTATCAGTAACGCACCGCCGATGAGCTCCGTCATCATGGTGACGGTCGCCCAGATGTCGGGGACGGGCGCGCCCTGCTCGGCGAAACGCCGGCCGGTGGCGCGCAGACCTTCTTCCAGCTTGAGCCAGCCGTTCGCGAAGAAGATCCCGCCGACCCCTAATCGGGCGACGAGCGCGGCGATGTCGTGGAGGGCCTGCTTCACGGTCATCTTTTGCCCTTATATGACTGTTTCAATCACGCCTGAGCAGCATGGCGACGGCCACGGCTGTGGCGCTCAACAGGACGACGCTCACCACCACGGTGGTGTGCAGGGCGTTGACGAAGGCCCATCGGGCGGCCTCCATCAACGCGTGGCCCGGCGTGCCGCCGACCTGGTCGGCGACGGCCTTGGCGCTGGCCAGCGACTGCCTGGCCTGGTCCATGTCGGTGGGCTTCACGCCGGGGACGGGATGCAGCGCCGGGGCGTAGGAGATCGTGGTGATCGTGCCGAGCACCGCCACTCCCATGCCGGCGCCCAGCTCGTAGGCGGTCTCCTCGATGGCGGCGGCGCCCCCGGCCTTCGGCTCGGGAACCGACGACATGATCGTGTCGGAGGCGGCCAGCAGGGCGACCTGCACGCCGAAGCCGATGCCGATGAAGCAGAGCGCCAGCATCACCGGGTGGCCCTCGACGCCCCACCCGAGAGTCGGGGTCAGCGAGAGCGCCACCAGGCCGAGCCCGCCGCTCATGGTGGCGCGCATGCCCAGCCTGGGCAGCAGGTGGGCGGCGATGAGGCCGCCCGAGATCGCCGCCAGCACCAGCGGCAGCATGCGCACCGCGGCCTGGGAGGGGCTGTCGCCGAGGACGAGCTGGAGATACTGGGCCAGCATCAGCTGCAGCCCCACCAGCGCGAAGACGCCCAGCAGCACGCCCGCCACGCCGGTGGCGAAGGACCGGCTGCGGAACAGGCTCAGGTCGAGCAGCGGCTCCGGCCTGCTCTGCTGGCGGCGCACGAACCACACCAGCAGCGCCACGCCCAGCGCGGCGATCGACAGGGAGAAGGAGAGCGGCAGCAGGTGGCCGGAGCCGGCCTCCTTCAGCCCGAACGCCACGGCCAGGATGCCCGCCACCGACAACACGGCGCTCAGGGAGTCCCAGGCCCGCACGCGCTGCCGGGTGCTGTCGGGCAGCAGGCGCGCGGCGGCGGGGAGCAGCACCAGCAGGATCGGCACGTTGATGAGGAAGACCGCGCCCCACCAGATGCCCACCAGCAGGCCGCCGATCAGCGGTCCGACGGCCGCGCCCGCCGCGGCGACCGCGCTCCAGACGCCCAGGGCGATGGCGCGCTCGCGCCGGTCGGTGAAGACCTGGCGGATGATCGAGAGCGTGGCGGGCATGATCATCGCGCCGCCCACGCCGAGCAGCGCCCTGGCCAGGATCAGCAGGCCGGCATTCGGAGCCGCCGCGGCGGCGGCCGACGCGACGCCGAACACCGCCAGACCGGCCAGGACCAGGGGTTTCCTGCCGTAGCGGTCGCCCAGGGCGCCGAACATGATCAGGAGCGGTGCCACGACCAGGGAGTAGACGTCGATGATCCAGAGCAGCTGGACCGCCGACGGCTGCAGCGCGGCGGTCAGCGCCGGGACGGCGATGTGGAGCACCGTCGCGTCGACGGTGATCAGCAGCAGGCTCGTGCAGAGCAGGACGAGCACCGCCCACCTGCTCCTGTGCGCCACCGGGGGACGCCGGGTCGTCGGTGCGGCCACAAGGGTCACGGCCACTCCTCCTGCTCGGCGGTCATGCCGGGCCTGACAGCCCAGGCGTCGTGGGCCTGGCGGCCCCGGCTTGCGTGGCAGCTTAGGCGATAGCCACCCCTCGGCACAGCCGGATCGAGCGATCCACCTCTCTAGAGAGATACAGGGATATGTCGGGATCTATGCATCGTTTCCTCCCGGGGCGATCATGAATTCATGGGCGCTGACGGGACCGAGGAGGACGACGAGCCCGACAACCCGCGTGCCTGGTGCGACCTGGCCGTCATCAGCCTGAACACCGGCCGCCCCGAGGCGGCCCTCCGCGCCGCCACCGCCGCCGTCGACCTGGACCCGCTCAACGAATGGGGCCAGCGGCTGGTCAGCCTGGCCCTCACCCGGCTCGGGCGCGGCGCCGACGCCGTCGCCCCCGCCCGCGAGGCCGTACGGCTGGCGCCCGGCTCGTGGCCCGCCCGCCTGCGCCTGGCCTCCGTGCTGCGGCACCAGCCCGGGCAGTGGGAGGAGGCACTCGCCCACGCCGTCCTGGCGGCCCGCTTCGCCCCGGAGGAGCCGGACCCGCGCGTGCTGCTGGCGGACCTGGCGCTGGTGCGGGGAGAGCATCGGGAGGCGGTGGAGGGCTACCTGGCGGCACTCGCGCTGGCGTCGGGGGACGTGGGGGGTTCGGGACGGGCAGGCCCGCAGGGCTTCCCGGGGCGGCCCGACCTGCCCGGCCCTCAGGGACCACCTGGCCTTCCCGCCACACCCGACCCCCGCCCCGGCGCCCGCAA
Source organism: Nonomuraea sp. NPDC050663 (assembly GCF_044456985.1). Taxonomy (NCBI): domain Bacteria; kingdom Bacillati; phylum Actinomycetota; class Actinomycetes; order Streptosporangiales; family Streptosporangiaceae; genus Nonomuraea; species Nonomuraea sp. NPDC050663. The sequence continues at coordinate 45,974 of NZ_JBITGL010000013.1, read as the reverse complement.
AGGCGCGGCGCGTGGTGAGGGGCGAGGCGCGGGCCCCGGCGGCACCGCACGTGGCGGGCCGAGCGCCCGGGGCCCGGCGCGTGGTGAAGGCCGTGGCGCGGGCTCCGGCGGCTCAGCGCGTGGTGAAGGGCGTGGCGCGGGCTCCAACGGCCCCGTGCGTGGTGAGGGGCGCGGGGAGGCGGTCGGCGGGGCGGGGCGGCGGGCGTGGCCGAGTGACGATCCGCCCGGCGTCCAGTGGCCAGGCGTCCCGGCCCAGCGCCCTGCACCGGGCGACTACGAGCCCCTGGACCCGCGCCCGCCCGACCCGCGCCTGCCTGACCCGCGCCCACCTGATCCGCGGCAGCCCGATCCGCGGCCGCCGCAGGACGTGGCGGAACGGTCCGAATCGTCCGGCATCCCGAGACAGCCTGGTGGTGCGCCCGCTGGGCCGGTGGGCGTGCCGCCAGGTGGCCCGAGGGGAGGGCCGGGGGCCTCAGGGGTGCCCCCGGCCCTCTCCGGAGGACCACCAGGCCCCCCAGGGGGCGGCGGTCGGGGGTGGGGCGGTTGGCGAGGCATCCGGAGCCGGCGAGGGGCTCCGGACAGGCAGCCGCCCACCCCCGGTCACGCCCAGGCGCGCATCAACCTGGGCCTGGCGCTGCTGCGGTGGGAGCGCTCCAGAGCGCACCACGACCCGGCCTGGCCGGTCGATCCGCGCCTTACGGGACGGACCCGGCGCGCGCTGGAGGTGTGGAGCCGCCAGGTCAGGCTGCTCCTGGCGGTGACGACGCTGGCGGTGGCCGTGGCGGCGCTGGGGTTCGACCGGGGCGGGCAGGCGAGGCTGGCCGGGGTCGCGGTGCTGGTGGCGCTGGTGCCGGTGACGATCAGGCAGGTCAGGAGGGTGGCGGTCTGGCCGTACGTCCCCGCGATGGTGGCTCGCGATCCGTGGCTGGGCACGTCGGTGGCGTCGGCGGTGTTGTCGGTGGCGGCGTTCGCGGCGTGGCTGGTCCTGCCGGTGGCGGGCCTGGACCCGGTGCTGGATCCGTTGTGGGCGGGTCTGGCGGGGATCGTCGTGCTGGGCTGGCCCGCGCTGGCGGTGGTGCGGCTGCTGGCCGAGACGTGGCGTGGCCGCGCGGGCCGGGCGCTGGAGCAGTTCGCCCTGGTGCCGCAGGAGCGGATGGCGCGGCGCAACGCCGTGGTGACGCGCTGGATCCTGGTGGGAAGGGCCTGGTCGGCCCAGCTGGCGCTGACCGCGGGCGCGGTGACCGTGGATCCGCGGGCGGCCGTGGTGGCGCTCGCGGTGCCGTACGTCCTGATCAGGACCGTCAGGAAGGGCGACGGCGCGCAGGGCGACCGGTGGCTGACGGTCGCGTACGGCCTGCTGGTGGTGGCGGGCGCGGGGTGCGCGGCGGGCGGGCTGACGGGCTGGGTGTGGGGGTGGCGGATCGGGCTCGGCGCGAAGGCGGCGGTGGTGCTGGTCTTCGTGGTGCGCGCGGCGCGGGCCTGGTGGCGGGGGGCGCCGGGTCCGTGGCGTCCGTCGTTGCTGATGTGCGAGGACCGGCTCGACGGCGAGGCCCGCGCGTCGGTGACGCTCGGCCCGCAGGTACGGCAGGCGTTCGCATATGCCAGGGGCGTGGTCCTGGCGTACGGCGAGCCGCAGGGCCCACGGGTGGTGGGTGTCACCGGTTCGATCAGCGCCCTGGGTGAGCTGCGGCTGATCGCCGGCCAGGAGGTGTGGGAGGCGGTCGAGAGGGATCCGAGGGTGGCGGTGTTCGCGGCCGACGTGTTGCGCAGGCGCTACTGGGTGGAGGTGCGGGGTGTGGCCGTCGCGGAGGGCGACATGCTGCGGGTGACGCCCAAGCAGGTGCTGGTGAGTGAGTTCCCCGGGAGGCACCAGCGTCGCTAGAATCTTGTTCTATGCGCATCCTCCGTACTCCGGACGAGCGATTCTCCGGTCTGCCCGGCTTCCCGTACGAGCCGCATTACGCCGAGGTGGGCGACGGGCTGCGGATGGCCTACGTCGACGAGGGCGCCGGCGAGCCGGTGGTGTTGCTGCACGGCGAGCCGAGCTGGTCCTTCCTCTACCGTCACGTGATCGCGGAGCTGAAGGGGCTGCGGGTGATCGTGCCCGACCTGATCGGGTTCGGCCGCTCCGACAAGCCCGCCGACCCGGCCGACCACAGCTATGCCCGGCACGTGGAGTGGACCAGGAGCCTGCTCCTCGACCACCTGGGCCTCGACGGGATGACGGTGCTGGGGCAGGACTGGGGCGGGCTGATCGGGTTGCGCGTCGCGGCCGAGCATCCGGAGCGGGTGGCCAGGATCGTGGCGGCCAACACCGGGCTGCCGACCGGGGACATCCCGATGCCGGAGACGTGGCATCAGTTCCGCGGTGCCGTACAGAACGCGAAAAATCTGGATATCGCCAGATTCGTCCAGGCAGGCTGCAGGACCCGCCTCTCCGAGGACGTGCTGCGCGCCTACGACGCGCCCTTCCCCGACGAGAGCTTCAAGGCGGGCCCGAAGGCGATGCCCGGCCTGGTCCCCACCACGCCCGACGACCCGGCGGCGCCCGCCAACCGGGCGGCCTGGCAGGTCCTCACCGAGCTCGACCGGCCCTTCCTGGTGGCCTTCTCCGACAGCGACCCGATCACCGGCGGCATGGCGCCGATCCTGAAGCGGACCATGCGCGGCGCGCAGGGTGTCGAGCACCCGGTCATCGCCGGGGCAGGTCATTTCCTCCAGGAGGACTCCGGAGCCGATCTGGGCCGCCACGTCGCCGCGTTCATCGCCCGCTCCTAGGTTGCCGGGACGCCTTACGGTATAACCGGGGGCGGACCGGGGAGGCGTGGATGCGGGACTCCGACAGGACTCGGGAAGCCGGGCGGGCAACGGCGCGGGAACTGTTCGAACAGGTGCGAGCGCGATACTTCAGGCTTCCTCCGGCACTGCGCAGGCTGCTGTTCGGCGTGGTCCTCGTGGGCACGGTCGGCCTGGGCGCGGCGCTGGGCTGGGAGTTGTGGGGCACGTTCGTCACCGCGGCGATCGTCCTGGGCTTCCTCGCCCTCACGCTCAACTTCCCGCGGGCCGCCGCCACCGTCCTGGTGCTGATCCCGTGGGGCTTCGCGGTGGTCCTGATCTCCCAGGCGCCCGGGCCGCTGATGTTGCTGAGCCTGCTCGGCGTGCTGGTGGCCGTCGGCGCCCACCTGATCGGCTGGGTGCCGCCGTGGCTGACCACGCTGATGGCGCTGGTGCCCGCCGGGGTGGCGGCCGCCGCGCTGATGCCGGTCATGGGCATGGCCGCGATCTCGGTCAGCTACGGCGTGGCGATCGCGGTCCTGATCTACCGCTTCGTCGTGGCCAGGCGGGTCAAGGCGGAGATGACCGCGGAGGACCAGGTGCGCGTGCGGGCCAGGGACGGGCGTCCCGAGGTCCCCGCCGACCGCAACGCCCCGCCCTCGCCCATCTCGGTGGCCGACGCCCTCGGCGAGCTCGACGCGATGATCGGGCTGGCGCCGGTCAAGGAGCAGGTGCGCTCGATCGCCGCCTCCATCGAGGCCTCCCGGCTGCGGGCCGAGGCCGGTTACACGGCCGAACGGCCGATGCGTCACTTCGTCTTCGTCGGGCCGCCCGGCACCGGCAAGACCAGCGTCGCCCGCACCGTCGCCAAGATCTTCTACGCCTTCGGCCTGCTGGAGACCCCCTACGTGGTCGAGGCGCAGCGCGCCGACCTGGTGGGGGAGTTCCTCGGCGCGACCGCGATCAAGACCAACGAGCTCGTCGACCGGGCGCTGGGCGGCGTGCTCTTCATCGACGAGGCCTACTCCCTGATCAATTCGGCCGACGGCCAGCCCGACCGGTTCGGCTCCGAGGCGGTCCAGACCCTGCTCAAGCGCGCCGAGGACGACCGCGAGCGGCTTATCGTCATCCTGGCCGGCTACGAGCAGGAGATGTCCGGCTTCCTGGCGTCCAACCCCGGATTGTCGAGCAGGTTCGCGACGCGGGTGAGGTTCCCCTCCTACGCGCCGCACGAGCTGCTGGAGATCACCGAGCTGCTCCAGGGGCGCAGGGGCGACCGCCTGACCCCCGAGGCCAGGCCCGCCCTGCTCGGCCTCTTCGAGGACGTGCAACGCCGCGGGCTGACCGACGAGCTGGGCAACGCCCGCTTCGCCCGCAGCCTGGTCGAGGCGGCGGCGCAGGCCCGCGACGTGCGGGTGGTCGGAGCGGGCGGCACGCCGAGCACCGAGGACCTGGTGACCACCACGGTCGCCGACGTGACCAAGGCCTTCAACGAGCTGACCGCCCGCTTCCGCGGCTACCAGGCGACGCCGAGCCTGGAGGAGGCGCTGGCCGACCTCGACTCCATGGCGGGACTCGAACCGGTCAAGCGCCAGGTGCACGCCATCGCCGCCCAGCTCAAGGTGGCCCGCATGCGCCACGAGCGCGGCCTGCCCGCGCCGGCGCAGATGCGCCACTTCGTCTTCGTCGGCCCGCCGGGCACCGGCAAGACCACCGTCGCCCGCATCCTGGGCCGCATCTTCGCCGCGCTCGGCCTGCTGGCCAGGCCCGACGTGGTCGAGGCCCAGCGCGCCGACCTGGTCGGCCAGCACCTGGGCGCGACCGCGATCAAGACCAACGAGCTGGTCGACCGGGCGCTGGGCGGCGTGCTCTTCATCGACGAGGCCTACAGCCTGGTCAACCCCGGCTACGCGGGCGGCGACGCGTTCGGTGCCGAAGCCGTCCAGACCCTGCTCAAGCGGGCCGAGGACGACCGCGACCGGCTGGTGATCGTGCTGGCAGGCTACGAGCGCGAGACCGACGCCTTCCTGGCCACCAATCCCGGCCTGGCCAGCCGCTTCAACCAGCGGGTGCGCTTCCCGTCCTACGCGCCGGCCGAGTTGTCGCGCATCGCCGTCAGGCTGGCCGAGCAGTCGGGCGACGTCTTCGACGAGGAGGCCCGCGCCGACCTCGACGAGGTCTTCCGCATGATCTGCGCCGAGGGCCTGATCGACGGCCTGGGCAACGGGCGCTTCGCCCGCTCGTTGTTCGAGCGCGCCTCGATGAGGCGAGACGTACGGCTGGCGGCGATCGAAGGCACCGCGAGCGCGGCGCAGTTGACCACTATCACCAGCCAGGATGTGCGCGCCGCCGTCGACGAACTATCAGGACGCTAAGCAGACCCCTCCTTGAACCTCCGTCACAGCCCAGTGGTTACATGGTGTAGCACTATGACTACTGAGCGGAGGTGTGATGGCGGGGTTCCTGATTCGTCGGCTGGTCAACTATCTCGTGCTGACCGTGGTCGCGACGAGTCTGGCGTACATGCTGGCCGCCAGCGCACTCGATCCGCGTGCCAACTATCAGGGCCGTAACCCCCCGCTGCCGCCCGCGGTGATCGACGCGCGGCTCGACGAGCTCAACCTGAACAACAAGACGCCGCTGATGGAGCGCTACGTCACGTGGGCGAGCGGCGTGATCCACGGCGACTTCGGCAAGACCTGGCAGGGCGAGTCGGTCAACGAGGACCTCAAGCGCAGGGCCGGCGTCACCTTCCGTCTGATCATCATCGGGCTGTTCTTCGGCAGCTTCCTGGGCGTCGCAGTCGGGGCCTACGCGGCGGTCAAGCAGTACGGCTGGTTCGACCGCCTGTCCACGATGGGATCGTTCCTCGTCCTGTCGATCCCGGTGTTCGTGCTGGCCAACGTGCTGATCCTGCTGGGCGTGTGGTTCAACGGGGTGGTCGGCACCCAGATCGTCTACGTCAGCGGCGAATACTCCGCGGGATTCCAGGGCGGCTTCTTCGCCTCGCTGCTCGACCGGATCCAGCACCTGATCCTGCCGACGTTGTCGCTGGCGCTGCCGCTGGTCGCGGTCTTCAGCCGTTACCAGCGCAACATGATGCTCGACGTGCTCGGGGCCGACTTCATCCGCACCGCCGTCGCCAAGGGCATGACCAGGCGGGCGGCGCTGACCAAGCACGCCCTGCGCACGGCGCTGATCCCCGCGGCCACCTACTTCGCCTTCACCTTCGGCTCCCTGCTGGTCGGCGCGACGATCACGGAGAAGATCTTCGGCTGGCACGGCCTGGGCGAGCAGCTGATCAACTCGATCAACACCAACGACGTCAACACGGTCGCCGCCATCGCCTTCCTGACCGCCCTGTCGGTGCTGTTCGCCTCGCTGCTGTCGGACCTGCTGACCGCGGCCCTGGACCCGAGAGTGAGGGTCTCATGAGCATCGCAGAGGAGGAGATGGCCGAACTGGCCGAGTCGCCCAAGGCGCCCTCGCGCCTGCGCGTGGTGGCTCAGCGGTTCTTCCGCATGCGCCAGGGCCAGATCGGCTTCGTGCTGCTGGCCCTGATGTTCGTGCTGGCCTTCTTCGGCCCGCTGCTGGGCCACTGGTCCTACACCGACAAGGACTTCAACGCCTTCCTGCAGGCGCCGTCGGGCACCCACTGGTGGGGCACCACGCAGACCGGCGCCGACGTCTACGCCATCACCCTGCGCGGCATGCAGAAGTCGCTCATCGTCGGCCTGCTCGTCGGCGTGATCAGCACCGCCATCGCGGCGGTCGTCGGCGCCTTCGCCGGCTACTTCCTGGGCTGGACCGACCGCGTCCTCATGTGGATCGTCAGCCTGCTGCTGGTGCTGCCCAGCTTTCTGATCCTGGCGATCATGTCGCCGCTGTTCGCCGACGGCGCGTGGGTGCTGTTCGTGATCATGCTGGCGCTGTTCATGTGGATGATCACCTCGCGGATCATCCGCGGCATGACCGTCTCGCTGAAGGAGCGCGAGTTCATCCGCGCGGCCGAGTTCATGGGCGTCTCCAGCTCGAAGATCATCTTTCGGCACATCATCCCGAACATGTCGTCGCTGCTGATCGTGGACGCCACCCTCAACGTGGGCGCCGCCATCCTGTCGGAGACCACGCTGTCCTACTTCGGCTTCGGCATCCAGCCGCCCGACGTCTCGCTCGGCAGCCTCATCGCCGACGGCGCCAAGACCGCCACCTACGCCCCCTGGACGTTCTGGTTCGGCGCCGCGGTGCTGGTGGTCCTCGTGCTCGCGGTCAACCTCATCGGCGACTCGCTGCGCGACGCCTTCGATCCCACCTCGCGGAGACGTGCATGACGGAACCGGTACTGCAGGTCACCGACCTGAACGTGCGCTTCGGCGACGTGCACGCGGTCCGCGGCGTCTCCTACGAGGTACGGCCGGGCGAGGTGCTGGGCATCGTGGGGGAGTCCGGCTCCGGCAAGTCGGTCACCTCCCTGGCGGCCATGGGGCTGCTGCCGCAGTACGCCACGGTCGAGGGCTCCGTCAGGCTGCACGGCACCGAGATCCTCGGCGCCAAGGAGAAGATCCTCACCGACTTCCGCGGCAAGACCATCTCCATGGTCTTCCAGGATCCGCTGTCGGCGCTCACCCCCGTCTACCGGGTCGGCGACCAGATCGCCGAGGCCGTCAGGCTGCACCAGAAGGTCTCCAGGGAGGCCGCGGACGTCCGGGCGGTCGAGCTGCTCGACCTGGTGGGCATCCCCAATCCGGGCGCGCGGGCCAGGCAGTTCCCGCACGAGTTCTCCGGCGGCATGCGCCAGCGCGCGGTGATCGCGATGGCGATCGCGAACGACCCCGACGTCATCATCTGCGACGAGCCCACGACCGCCCTGGACGTGACCATCCAGGCGCAGGTCCTCGACGTGCTGAAGAAGGCGCAGAAGGAGACCGGCGCGGCCATCGTGATGATCACCCACGACCTGGGCGTGGTCGCGGGCATGGCCGACCGGGTGCTCGTCATGTACGCCGGGCGGCCGGTCGAGGTGGGCTCGACCGACGACATCTACTACCGCATGCGCATGCCGTACACCATGGGCCTGCTGGGCTCCATCCCCCGGCTCGACATGGGCGAGAAGCAGCCGCTGGTGCCGATCGAGGGCAATCCGCCCTCGCCGGCGAACCTGCCGCCCGGCTGCCCGTTCGCGCCGCGCTGCCCGATGGTGATCGACGCCTGCCACGAGGGGGAGCCGCCGCTGGAGGCGGTCGACGGCGACGACCACCGGGCCGCCTGCATCCGCGCCTCCGAGATCGCCGACAAGCAGCTGACCCCCGCCCAGGTCTACGCGATCTCGCAGGGCAAGCACGCCAAGCAGGCCGGCGACGAGGCCGCTCCCGGCGAGCCGCGGGTGCGGCAGCCGGTGCTGGCCGTCGACGACCTCAAGAAGCACTACCCGCTGATGAAGGGCGCGGTGTTCAAGCGGCGCGTGGGCACGGTCTTCGCCGTCGACGGCATCAGCTTCACCATCCGCGAGGGCGAGACGCTCGGGCTGGTGGGCGAGTCGGGCTGCGGCAAGACGACCGCGCTGATGGAGATCCTGCAGCTCTCGCAGCCGATGGGCGGCTCGATCAACGTGCTGGGCCGCGAGGTGGCCAAGCTGTCGTCCAGGGATCGCTTCGCCGTACGGCGTGACATGCAGGTGGTCTTTCAGGACCCGCTGGCCTCGCTCGACCCGCGCATGACGGTCTACGACATCCTGGCCGAGCCGCTGCGCACGCACGGGGTCAAGGACGTGCGCCCGCGCATCAACCAGCTGCTCGACCTGGTCGGCCTCGACACCGGCTACGCCGCGCGCTATCCGCAGGACTTCTCCGGCGGCCAGCGCCAGCGCATCGGCATCGCCCGCGCGCTCGCGCTGGAGCCCAAGCTGGTGCTGCTCGACGAGCCGGTCTCGGCGCTCGACGTGTCGATCCAGGCGGGCGTGATCAACCTGCTCGACGAGCTCAAGCGCAGGCTGTCGTTGTCGTACCTGTTCGTGGCGCACGACCTGGCCGTGGTGCGCCACCTGGCCGACCGGGTCGCGGTCATGTATCTGGGCAGGGTCGCCGAGATCGGCCAGGTGGACCAGGTCTACGACCGGCCCCTGCACCCCTACACCCGGGCGCTGCTGTCGGCTATCCCGCTGCCCGACCCCGTGAAGGAACGTTCCAGAAGCCGGGTCCTGCTGGAGGGCGACCTGCCCAGCCCGGCCAACCCGCCCTCGGGGTGCCGCTTCCGCACCCGATGCCCCCTGTTCAAGACCCTTTCCGAATCCGAGCGTTCGCGGTGCGTCGAGGACGAACCGGGCGTCCGGCAGCTCGACACCGATCATGGCGTGGCATGCCACTACGCCGAGAAAGCTGAGGAATTGTGAGAAAGCTCCTGGTCCTCGCCGTGGCCGGCTCGCTGGCCCTGGCGGGCTGCGGCGGCGGAGGCGGCAGTGGAGGCAGCGGCGGGGGGAACGCGGGCGGCGGCGGATCCGCCGATGCGACCAAGGCCTTCGACATCAACCCCATCGCCCGCGACCAGGTCAAGGACGGCGGCACGCTGCGCTGGGGCCTCAACGAGTTCCCGACCCAGTGGAACATGAACCACGTCGACGGCAACCTGGCCATGGTCAAGAAGGTCATCGACGGCCTGCTGCCGCAGCCCTTCCGCTCCGACGAGAAGGCCGCGATCTCGCCCAACACCGACTACCTGACCGACGGGAAGGTGACCGCGAGCGACCCCAAGCAGGTCGTCACGCTGACCCTGAACCCGAAGGCCAAGTGGTCCAACGGCGACCCCATCACCTGGGAGGACTACGAGGCCCAGTGGAAGGCGCTGAACGGCGGCAACGCCGACTACAAGGTCGCCAGCACCACCGGCTACCAGGACATCGAGAGCGTGGCGCAGGGCAAGGACCAGTTCGAGGTCGTCATCACCTTCAAGCAGAACTTCGGTGACTGGCAGTCGCTGTTCTGGCCGCTGTACCCGAAGGCGACCAACGCCTCGCCCGGCTCCTTCAACAACGAGTGGCTGAGCAAGATCCCGGTCACCGCCGGCCCGTTCAAGTTCGGCTCGTTCGACAAGACCGCCAAGACGATCACGATCACCCGTGACGACACCTGGTGGGGCGACAAGGCCAAGCTCGACACCATCATCTTCCCGACGATGGAGAGCGACTCGCTGGTCGGGGCCTTCACCAACGGCGAGATCGACACCTTCGACGTCGGCCCGTCCGCGCCTGGCTACGCGCGGGCCAAGGGCACGCAGGGCGCGGTGGTACGGCAGGCGGCCGGCCCCGACTTCCGCCACATCACGATCAACGGCGAGTCTCCGATGCTCTCCGACCCGAACGTGCGCCAGGCGATCGCGATGGGCATCAACCGCCAGGCCATCGCCCAGTCCGACCTGCAGGGCCTGGACTGGCCGATCACGCTGCTGAACAACCACTTCTTCATGAACACCCAGGAGGGTTACCAGGATAACGCCGGGCCGCTGGGCGTCTACGACGCCGCCAAGGCGGGCCAGGCCCTGGACACCGCGGGGTGGAAGCTGAGCGGCCAGACCAGGATGAAGGACGGCAAGGAGCTCAACCTGCGCTTCGTCATGCCGTCGGGCCTGCAGCTGACCAAGTCGGAGGGCGAGCTGCTGCAGAACATGCTCGGCCAGATCGGGGTGAAGGTCACCCTGCAGGCGGTGCCCAGCGATGACTTCTTCACGAAGTACATCATTCCCGGCAACTACGACATGACGGCGTTCTCCTACATCGGCACGCCGTTCCCGGTCTCCTCCGGCTACGGCATCTACGCCAACGCCACCAAGGACTCCGGCGGCACCAAGCAGTGGAACGCCAACCTGGGCCGCATCGGCTCGCCGGAGATCGACGCGGCCATGAAGAAGGCCACCGCCGAGCTCGACGTGGCTGCCGCCCGCACGGCGACCAACAACGCCGACAAGCTGATCTGGGAGGCGGTCAACGTGATCACCCTCTACCAGCGCCCGCAGAACATCGCGGTCAAGGAGACCCTGGCCAACATCGGGGCACGCGGCTTCTACGACCTGAAGTACCAGGACATCGGCTTCACCGGCTGACCACCTGACATGGGGCGCCCCGGCGGAGCTGTCGGGGCGCTCTGCTATTGATGGGCTATGCAGCTCACCTGGCCCCAAGTCCTGTCGTGGCGGTTGCGCCGCCAGTTCGTCGCCGGCGCCGACGCGCCCGACACGCTGGCCGTCGTCCGCCGGTTGTGCGGCGTGCAGACCCAGGTGGCCTCCTCCGCCAGGCTCGCCATCGCCGTGCGCGGCGCCGACCCCGACGTCGACCCGCTGCTGTGGGAGCAGCGCACCCTGGTCAAGACCTGGGTCATGCGCGGCACCCTCCACCTGGTGGCCGCCGACGAGCTGGCCGACTACTGCGCGGCCCTGGCGACCCTGCGCTCGTGGGAGAAGGGCGCCTGGCAGCGCGGCCACGGCGTGACCGCCAAGGAGATCGAGGCGATCATCGAGGCGGTGCCGCAGGCGCTGCGCGACAGCGTGCTCACCCGCGAGGAGCTCGTCGACGCCGTGGTCGAGGTGACCGGCGACCAGCACCTGCGCGAGGCGCTGACCTCCGGCTGGGGAGCGCTGCTCAAGCCGCTGGCCCGGCTGGGCGAGCTCTGCTACGGCCCGCCCCGCGACGGCAAGGTCACCTTCACCTCGCCGCACACCTGGCTGAAGGACTGGGCGCTGCCCTCCCACGAGGAGGCGGGCGTACGCGTGGCCCGCGCGTTCCTCGGCGCCCACGGCCCTGCCTCGCCCGAGATCTTCGACAAGTGGCTCTTCGGCGGCGTCTCCCGCAAGGCCGTGCTCAAGGGCTGGTTCGCCGCGCTCAGGCCCGAGCTCACCGAGGTCGACGTCGAAGGACAGAGCCTGCTGGCGCTGACCTCCACCCTCGACGACCTCGCCGCCGCCCGGCCGTCGGCCGACGTGCACCTGCTGCCGGGCTTCGACCAGTACATCCTCGGCGCGCCCCGCGACCTCACGGCGCTCATCCCCGCCGAGGTGAAGGCCAAGGTCAGCAGGGCCGCGGGCTGGATCTCGCCCGTCGTCGTCTACCAGGGGCGGGTGGCCGGGGTGTGGGAGCCCGACGGGTCGCTGGAGCTGTTCGAGGAGGTGCCGGGAGCCACGCAGGCCCTCGAACGGATCATGGCCGGTTCCCGGTGATTCGGATATGACGGAACAGTTCTGGCAGACTCCTCGCATGAGGCGCCCCTTCCAGCAAGTCGATGTCTTCACCGACCGGCCCTACTTCGGCAACGCCCTGGCCGTCGTGCTCGACGGCACCGGCCTGAGCACCGACGAGATGGCGCGCTTCGCCCGCTGGACGAACCTGTCGGAGACCACCTTCCTCCTGCCGCCGCGCCACGCGGAGGCCGACTACCTGGTGCGCATCTTCACCCCCGCCGGTGAGCTGCCCTTCGCCGGCCACCCGACGCTGGGCAGCTGCCACGCCTGGCTGCTGGCCGGTGGCATGCCCAAGCACACCGACGTGGTCGTCCAGGAGTGCGGCGCCGGGCTGGTCCAGGTGCGCCGCTTCGGCCACTCGCTCGCCTTCGCCGCGCCGCCGCTGCTGCGCTCGGGCCCGGTGGAGCCCGAGCTGGCCGCCGAGGTCGTGCGTGCCCTGGGCGTCGAGCCGGCCCAGGTCGTCGACATGACCTGGGCCGACAACGGGCCCGGCTGGGTGGCCGTCGAGCTGGGCGACGCCGAGCAGGTGCTCGCCCTGGAGCCGCACTTCGTCGACCAGAAGGTGGGCGTCGTCGCGCCCCACCTCGACCTGGGCGTGGTGGGCCGCCACGCCGAGGGCGCGCAGGCCGACTTCGAGGTGCGGGCGTTCTTCCCGGTCGGCAGGGAGCTGCGCGAGGACCCGGTGACCGGGAGCCTCAACGCCTCGATCGCCCAGTGGCTGCTGGGCAAGGGCCGGGCCCGCGCGCCCTACACCGTGCGCCAGGGCACCGTCCTGGGCCGTGACGGGCGGGTGACGATCACCGCCGACGCCGACGGCACGATCTGGGTCGGCGGCGACGTCGTCACCTGCGTCAGCGGCGAGGTGGAGCTGTAAGACCGCTTACGGCCGCGCCTGGGCCAGGATCGCCTCCAAGTCGGCGACGTTCGTCAGCGCGTCGGCCAGGCGGAGCCGGTCGGCGTCGTCCAGCGTCACCCGCCTGAGCTGTTCGAGCAGCTCGCGCGCCCGCTCGTGGTCCTCCTGGGTCACCGCCAGCTCCGCCCGGTAGGCCAGCGCCTCCACCAGGTCGGCGGCGGGAGTGTCGGGTGCCGTGCGCCGCAGGGCGCCGTCGAGGATCTTCGCCGCCTGCGCCGGGTCGCCGTGGGAGTCGCCCATGACCACCGCGTTGTCCATCGCCACGGCGAGCTTGCTCTTGTCCTCCGCGCCGTCGGGCAGCTCCTTCAGCGGGAAGAACCGCACGTAGTTGCCGCCGGGGTCGATCAGGGTGAATCCCGGCTGGTAGCTGACGTTCTTGCGCTTGCGCGGCCGGGTCATCCGGGGGATGCCCGAGACCAGCAGCTTGCCGTACTTCTCGCGCATGCCCGCGGCGAACGCGGCGTGCAGCTCGAAGGTGCTCGGCACGAAGACCCCGCAGGTGCCGTAGGACTCGGCCGGGTCGAAGGCGTCGGGCATGCCGAAGAAGTGCAGCTCGATGTCCTCCCTGCGGAGTGAGACGTAGGGGTTGGGCCGGGTCTGGCGGAAGGTGCGGGTGAATCCGAGGGCCTGGTAGAACTCGGCGAGCTCGTCGATGTCGCGGCAGGGGAGCATCGGGATCATGCGTTCGTGGGCCATACGGCCATACTAGTCAAACTTGACTAGCTTGGAGCCTCTCGATCAGCCCGCGGGTCCATTCGGCGCCGCTGTCGGAGAAGTGCACCCACAACCGCATCACCTCGCCGATCGCCCCCCAGTCCTCCTGCCCGGTCCAGAGCTTGTCGACCTCGGCCCGCCAGCCCTCCAGGGCGGTCAGCCGCCGGCGCAGCAGCTCGATCACCTCGGCGCGGGGGAGCGCGTCGATGAAGCCGACGCCGGCCGTGAGCAGGTCGATCTTCTGGTCGTGCCGCGACAACGCATCGCGCAGCAGCTCCAGGAACTCGGCCTCACCGGCCGGGGTCAGTTCGTACTCCACACGCGGCGGCCCGCCCGCGTCGCTCGGCGCGACCTCGTGGGCGCGCAGCATGCCCTGCTTGGCCAGCTGCTTGAGCGCGTGATAGATCGAACCCGGTTTGGCGGTGGACCACTCGTGCGCGCCCCAGCTCTCCAGGTCGCTACGGACCTGGTAGCCGTGGGCGCGCCGGTTGGCGCGCACGGAGCCGAGAACCAGCAGGCGGATGGCCGACACGGGCCAACCCTACTGGCCCCACGCCTCCAGCTCGTGGATGCGGGCGGCGGCAGGCACTCTCATCGCCTGACTCCTCGGGCTCGCAGGTGGTCGAGGTCGGCGGCTCGCGCCGCCGGGACGATCGCCACGGGTCCCGCCTGGCGCAGCCGCACCCTTTCGTGTGGAAGTCGCTGCCGGGCGCGACCTCTCCGGCTGGCGCCGAAGCGAACGGGATTCACAGGGGGCAGCCCTCCGATTGACCTCGGGCCGGAACCTAAATCGATTTAGCGCCCTCTGCCAAGGGTGCCGTGCTCTCCCTCACCGTCAGCCGCGGCGTCTGCGTCTTGACGTCGCGCGGCACCCCCGGCTCGGCGATCGCCGCCAGCAGGGTGGCCGCGACCTGGCGTCCCAGCGCGAAGGTGTCGCGCGACAGGGCCGTCAGCGGCGGGTGCACGATGCGGGCGAGCACGGAGTCGTCGAAGGCCACGATGGACACCGCGCGCGGCACCGCCACCCCCATCTCGGTGGCCACGCCGAGCCCGGCGACCGCCATCACGTCGCTGTCGTAGACGATCGCGCTGGGCCGTACGGCACGCGAGAGCAGCGCGCGCGTGGCGGCGGCGCCCTCGGAGTCGCTGAAGTCGGTCGGCACCGAGATCACCTCGGCCAGGCGCAGCCGCTTGGCCGAGTCGCGCAGCGCGCGGATGCGGCGCTGGGTGTGGCGGAACGACGGCAGGCCCGCGACGTGCGCGATGCGGGTGTGCCCGAGAGCGGCCAGGTAGTCGACGATGGAGAGCATGGCCTCGCGGTCGTCGGCCCACACGCTGGACAGGGAGCCGTGCTTGCCGGGGCCGCCGAGCACGACGGCGGGCAGCCCGATCTCCTCCACGACCTCGACGCGCGGGTCGCGGACCTGCAGGTCGACCAGGATGAAGCCGTCGACCCGGTGCTCGGAGGCCCAGCGCCGGTAGATCTCGATCTCGGCGGCCGTGTCCTCCACCACCAGCAGGTGCAGGGCGACGGCCCGCGACGACAGCTCGGCCTGCAGGCCTGACAGCAACTGGGCGAAGAACGGCTCCACCCCGATCGTGCGCGCCGGCCGGGCGATGACCAGGCCGACGGCCTCGGCCTTGGCCCCCACCAGGGCCCGCGCGGCGCTGTGCGGCCGCCAGTTCATCTCCTCGGCCACCTGCAGGATCAATCGCCTGGTCGCCTCGCTCACGCCCGGTCTCCCGTTGAGCGCGAAGGAGACCGCCCCCTTCGAGACCCCGGCCCGCCGGGCGATGTCGGCGATGGTCGGTCGCGCCACTCTTCCCCCTTGACACCAGAAGATTGCCAGGTAAACAGTCCCGATAACTAGAACGGTTTAGCAAGCTCGAACGCCACCGCGGCAGGCGGCTTCAGCGAGCACCTCCGGCTCCATCACCGGGAAGCTATCGCCGCAAACCTGGGCGCTGAAGCCGAAGTTCACCCGACGTGCGCGGCATGCTCAGCGTGATCACCGTCTTCGCCTTCATCCCGATCGTGATCGTGTTCGCGACGTTGCAGCGCTTCTTCTTCCGCGGCGTCGAGGAAGGCGTGATCAAGGGCTGAAGCGCACCTGCTCGCCCGGCCTGAGCTGGGCGAGCAGGGGTAGGTCCGCGCCGCGCACCACGCCGACCACCGGATAGCCGCCCGTCGGCGGGTGGTCGGCGAGGAAGACGATCGGCTGGCCGCTCGGCGGCACCTGGATCGCTCCCACCACCATGCCCTCGCTGGGCAACTCGCCCTCGCGCACCCGCTTCAGCTCGCGTCCCCGCATGCGGACGCCGACCCGGTTGCTGTCCTGCGTCACCTCGTACGGCTCGGCGAACAGATCCCCGGGCCTGGCGAACCAGTCGTCGCGCGGACCGAGCAGCACCCGCAGCACCCGCCGGCCGAGCGCCGCCACGGGCGCCACGTCGACGGTGATCTCGCCCTGGGCCACCCCGACGGGCAGCACGGTCCCGGCCGACAGCGGGGCGGGGCCGAGCCCCGCGAGGGAATCGGTGGAGCGGCTGCCCAGCGTCGGCTCCACGGCCACGCCACCGCGGACCGCCACATAGGTGCGCAGGCCCTCGCGCGGCGTGCCGAATCGCACCTCGGTGCCTTCCGGCACCCAGAACGGGGCGTTCATCCCGCCGACCGGGCCCACGGGGCAGTCGGCTCCCGTGACCGCCACCCACGCGCCCCTGGCGAAACGCAGCCGCGCGCCGCCGAAGGTCAGCTCCAGCGCCGCCGCGCCTTCCGCGTTGCCGACGAGGCGGTTGGCCAGGCGCAGGCTCGGCACGTCGGCGGCGCCGGAACAGGGCACGCCGAGGTGGGCGTAGCCCGGACGGCCCAGGTCCTGGACCGTGGCGTACGGCCCGGGACTCAGGATCTCGATCATGCTCGTTCGAACCTCACCCGCATGCCAGGCTGGAAGCGCGACGGAGGGTCGGCGCGCACGTCCCAGACCCGCTCGTCGGTGCGGCCCAGCAGGCGCCATCCGCCGGGGGAGGCGCTCGGGTAGACCGCGGAGTACGGCCCGGCGACGGCCACCGAGCCCGCGGGGACGCTGGTGCGCGGGGTGGTGAGCCTGGGCAGGTGCAGCACGGGGTCGAGGCCGGTCAGGTAGGCGAAGCCGGGCGCGAAGCCGAGCCAGCCGACGACCAGGTCGCTGGAGGTGTGGCGGGCGACGACCTCGTCGGGGGTCAGGCCCGCCGCCTCGGCCACCGACTCCAGGTCCTCGCCGTCGTAGGTGACGGGGATGACGACCGTCTCGGCGGACGGGGAGACGGCCTGCCCGCCGTGATCAGGCGCCGGGCTGCGCCGTACCGCGTCGCGCGGATCCGGCGCCGTGGTGCCGGCGACGGCGGCGACCGCCTCCGCGCCCGGGGTGGCGGCGAGCAGGGCGGCGAGGTGGCCGCGCAACCGTGGCATGTCGGCCCCGGGCGCGACCACGAGCACGGTCGCCGGGCCGGGTACGACCTCCACCACACCCGGCGGCCGGTCGGCCCGCAGCAGCGCGTCGAGTCGGTGCGACAGGGCGAGCGACCCGGTCTCGACCAGGAGCCCATGCTCTCCCGCGACCCGGATCGCCTCGGCGGGAACGGTCATGCGAAGGCCTGCAGGACCACACCGGCCTCGAGCAGCGAGTCTCGTACGGCCTGGGCCAGCCGTACGGCGTCGGGCGTGTCGCCGTGCACGCAGATCGAGCGCGCCGCCACCGGCACGTCGCCGCCGTCGGCCGACTTCACGGTCTGGGCCACGGCCATGCGCACGGCCCGCGCGGCGACCTCGTCGACCGCGTGGATCACCGAGCCCGCCTCGCGGCGCGGCACGAGTGTGCCCGACGGCGTGTAGGCGCGGTCGGCGAACGCCTCGCACACGGTCGGCACGCCCTCGGCCGCCGCGACGGCGTGCACGGCCGAGCCGGGCAGCGTCAGCACCGGCAGCGAAGGGTCGTAGTCGGCGACCGCGTCGATGACGGCGGCGGCCTGCACCGGGTCGCGCACGATGCGGTTGTAGAGCGCGCCGTGCGGCTTGACGTAGGACACGCGCCCGCCCATGGCGCGGGCGATGCCGTCGACGGCCGCCAGCTGGTAGAGCACCTCGGCGCACAGCTCCTCGGGCTCGACCTCCATCTCGCGCCGCCCGAAGTGGGCCAGATCGCGGTAAGACACCTGGGCGCCGATGGTCACCCCGCGGTCGATGGCGGCCGCGCAGGTGCGCCGGATCGTGACGGGGTCGCCCGCGTGGAAGCCGCACGCCACGTTGGCGCTGGTGACGACGTCGAGCAGGGCCAGGTCGTCGCCGAGCCGCCAGATGCCGAAACCCTCGCCGAGGTCGGCGTTGAGATCGATGATCAAGCTGGAGGTGTCGCTCGCCATGGCACTATCTTGGACCCACGAAGAGGGTCTGCGTCGCCGTACCGACCTCACCCAGCGAGTCGGAGAGCGTCGTGCGGGTCAGGCCGCGGCCCGTGGGGCCGATGACGGTGGCGGAGTCCATGCAGATCCACTCGCCCACCGGCATGCGGAACAGCGAGATCGTCAGGTCGATGTTGGCGAACAGGTAGCGGTCGAAGTCGAGGGCGAAGCTGATGCCGTTGCCGCTGTCGGCGAACAACGCCAGGCGCTCCAGCGGGGTCGGCTCGAAGCCCTTCACGAGCGGGACGCGCGCCCTGCCCCACGCCGTGGCCGGCCCTGGCTCGTCGGCGGAGCCGCTGACGAAACGCCAGTCCATCGCCCTGCCGTACCCGAACGAGGTCGTCAGCCACGACGACGCGGAGGTCTCGGGCAGGGGCGGCGGGCCGCCGACCGGGGTGGCCGGGGTCTCCTCGGTCCTGATGCGCCAGGCGGTGGCGCGGGCGTACGGCCGGCCGCCGGAGGAGACGGTGGCCTCCAGGCACTGCACGCGCTTGCCGTCGCGCACGACGGAGGTGGCCACCTCCAGCTCGGCGACGGGCACGGGGGCGAAGATCTCCACGACGAGCCGGGAGAGCTCCAGCTCGGAGCCGCCGAGCGTGTGCACGATCAGCGCGGTGACCGGGCCCAGGTGCTGCATCGAGGGGTCCCAGGGACCCTGGGCGTGCTCGGTGGCCAGGAAACGTCCGGGGGCGAGGGGCGTGTAGAACGCCTCAGAACTCATCGGGGATCTCCGCGATGTCGTCGAGAGCGGTGGCCAGTTCCTCGGGGTCGCCGCCGATGCGCTCGACGATCTCGATCAGCACGTGCAGCACCTCCTCGCGGTCGTGGCCGAGGTCGAGCAGGCGCTGGGCGGCCTCCCACATCTCCGGCGGATCGCCCTCCCACAACCGGGTGGCGATCTCTTCGTGCCAGGCCAGATGCTGCTCGTCGAGCTCGCCACCGTGGTCGACGGCCAGCAGGCGCCGGCGGTCGGCGGGATCGGCCGGGTTGAGATCGTCGGCGCCCGGCAGCGGCGGGAAGGCGAACAGGCGACGGGCAAGCGCCGACAGGTCGCCGTCGGGCAGCAGGCGCTCCAGCAGGGCCCTGTCGAGCCCCAGCGCGGCCGGATCGCGGTAGGCCTCCGGGAAGGTCGCCATGGCCTCCCAGATCGCGTCGAGCGTGGCCTTGAGCCCTCGGTCGGGCAGGGCGCTCTTGCGCGCGGCGAAGCGCGACCAGGCCGACAGCACGTGCGGCATGGCCTCCTGCTCCTCGGGCGAGAGCATGACCTTGGCGGGCAGCCAGGTGAGCAGGAACGTCTCGCACTTGGCGGGGCTGACCCGCAGCGGGCGGCCGAAGTCCTGGCTGATGCCGTAGTCGATGATGTGGTCGGCGCAGCGCGAGGCGGCCGAGCGGTCGGACAGGTGCTCGGCCTCGTCGGAGGCGAGGAACTCGGCGGCCAGCATGGCGCGCCGCTCGCGGCTGTAGGGCGCCTCGCTGTGCAGCGGCGCCGGGCGCTTGCGTCCGGGCGGCAGCGCCTTCAGGCGCGAGCGGGCGAAGGCGTGGTAGGCGCTGTAGCTGTCGCTGACGGGCGGACGCGGCTTGGACTCGCGGGTGGACCTCATCGCCGAGTCGAGCAGCGCCCTGGCCTGCTGGGGCTCGATCTCCTGGAAGGTGAGCAACGGGTTGGCCTCGGCCTCGGCGCGGGCCTGCTCCAGGAGTTTCTCGACCTCGGAGGAGACCCAGGCGTCGCGGGCCATGCCGCGCATGTTGTAGTCGACCACCAGCACCAGCGCGTGGCGGTCCTGGCCGGAGTAGGCGAAGGTGCACAACACGGTGTCCTGGTCGCCGTAGGCGTCGCGCGACACGTAGCAGCCGGTCGGCTTGACCGCGCCGACGCGGTCGGCCCAGCCGGGCCGGGCCACGCCCGACTCCATCATGGCCAACGCGGCGCCCTCGGCCTTGGCGCCCTGGCGCGCGGTGCCGAGGTAGGCCAGGCAGATGAGCAGCGTCAGCGAGGCCGGCGTGCCCGCCTTGGCCGCGTAGTCGACGAGACCCTCGCCGAGCACCTGCTCGACGTCTCCGCCCTTGACCCGGCGTCCCCACCAGGCGCCGACCATGTCGGAGACCATCAGCTCGGCATCGAGCGGGCTGCGTACGGCCAGCAGTTCGCGCGCCGCCTGCAGCATCTCCTGGAAGACTTCGTCAGGGTTGGTTCGGTTTCGGCGCACGCCCTCACTCTCTCGCAATTTAGGCGGAACCGTGCCGTGACGATGCTATCGGCCCGCCCGCGGAGGTGGTGCGGAGTTCACAATCGCCAGCAAATGCTCTCGGGCGATCCGTTCGATGATGTCGGCGGTCGCCTCGATGCCGAGGTGATCCGCGCAGGCGCACACGTCGGCGACACAGCGGTCGATGGTGTCGACGGGTACGGTCAGGAACTCCTCGGCCAGCCTGAGACTGACCGGTTCCCGCAGGAAGCGCGTGGCCAGAGCGAGCATAGGTGTCAGATTCCTCTGCAGGCCTAGTAGTAAACCGTCGCGAGGGTGACTTGCGCTCCCATTCCATCGGTTATCCGGCGAGTGTCAAGGCTCTGTGACGTCTGTCTTCGCTGCACCGGCGACCTTCGGCAGGCCTTTCGTGGGAAGCTGACCTCATGCGAATCCAGCTCGCCCAGCGGGCCGAGGCCGACGACCTGCTCGGCCGCAGCCCGCTCGCCCTACTCGTCGGCATGCTCCTCGATCAGCAGATCGCCATGGAGCAGGCCTTCGCCGGGCCGTACGTCATCTCGCAGCGGCTCGGACACGATCTGACCGCTGAGGAGATCGCCTCCTACGACCCGGAGAAGTTCGCCGCGCTGATGGCCGACAAGCCCGCGGTGCACCGCTACCCCAAGTCGATGGCGGGGCGGGTCCAGGAGCTCGCCGCCTACCTGGTCGAGCACCACGACGGCCGGGCCGAGGCGGTCTGGGAGGGCGTGGGCGACGGCAAGGAGCTGCTGAAGCGGCTGCTCGCGCTCCCCGGCTACGGCAAGCAGAAGGCCCAGATCTTCGTGGCCCTGCTCGGCAAGCAGCTGGGGGTCCAGCCCGAGGGCTGGCGCGAGGCGGCGGGGCCGTACGGCGAGCAGGGATCGTTCCGTTCGGTGGCCGACGTGGTCGACGGCGACAGCCTCGTCAGGGTCAGGGAGACCAAGCAAGCTGCCAAGAAAGCCGCGAAGTAGGCAGATTTGACAGCTTCTGTTGACGGGATTTGGGCCGGGGCTTCCGTCCGCGGCGGCCTATCACCGATGATGTACTGCAGAATCCGGTCGCCCGGAGCTGCGCTACACCGATACAAGGTTTTGGAGATGTGCCGCGTGGGAGACCCTGGCACGCGACGGAGGTGCCGACCATGAGCGCCGAGACCTCCGTCCCACGTCCCCGGGAGTCGGGTGTGGACATCTCAGACTCCGCCCTGTTCAAGGGCCTGTTGTCGGAGGCGGAGTTCGCCTTCGCCTTCTTCGACGCCGACGGCAAGGTGCGTCGCGTGAACGACGTGTTCACCGACGTCGTCGGCGTGCCCGCCGAACGGCTGCTGGGCAAGCAGCCGACCGAGCTGCTGGCTGCCGACCTCAGCCAGCTGATCACGCATGCCGTCCAGGCCGTGATCGAGACTGACGCTCCGGTGACCGAGGGCCGCGTCCGCGTGCGCTCGTCCGACGGCGACACCCGCCACTGGTCGCTGTCGTTCTCGCCGGTGCACTCCGCCGAGGGCGAGCTCGAGGCGGTCGCGCTGGTGGGCGCCGACGTCACCGAGAGCCGCCAGACCGAGGAGGAGCTGCGCCGCAGCGAGGAGCGTTACCGCTCGCTGGTCGAGGCGCAGTCGCAGCTCGTGTGGATCACCTCGCCCACCGGAGCGGTGATCGAGGACGCCCCGCAGTGGCGGGCGATCACCGGGCAGGGCTTGGAAGAATATCTGGCACACGGCTGGCTTGACGCTGTTCATCCAGACGAACGACGGCAGACGGACGAGGCGTGGCGCGAGGCGCTGCGCGGCCGGACCATGTTCGAGTGGAACTACCGGGTGCGCACCCGGGCCAGCGGCTACCGCTACTTCGAGGTGCGCGCGGTGCCGATCATCCGGCACGGCCGGGTGGTCGAGTGGGTCGGCGCCAACTCCGACGTCACGCCGCAGAAGGAAGCCGAGGAGATGCGCGGGCGGCTGACCGACCAGCTCGGCGCCGCCGCGCTGCGCACGGCACGCCTGCAGGGCGCCACGGCCCAGCTCGCCGAGGCGCTGACGGTCGAGCAGGTCGTCCAGGTCATCATCGACGTCGGGCGCACCGCTCTGGCGGCCGACCGCTCCGCGGTGGCGCTGCTCGACCTGGAGCGTGCCTCGCTGAAGCTCGTCAACGAGGAGGGCATCCCCGAGTCGCCAGGCGCGCCGGGCGAGGAGATCCCGCTGTCGCACTCCAGCGTGATGACCATGGCGGTCAACAGCCGCCGCCCGGTCTTCGCCGAGTCGCCGGAATCGCTGAAGGCGCAGCTGCTGGAGGCGGGCGGCGACGAGGAGGTCCTGACCAACTACCTCGCCCACAGCGATGAGCGGGCCTGGGTGGGCCTGCCGCTGCTGGCCGCGGGCCGGGCGCTGGGCGCGCTGCGGTTCTCCTTCACGCGCCCGCAGAAGATCTCCCAGGAGGACGGCGTCTTCCTGGAGGCGCTGGCCGGGCAGTGCGCCCTGGCCGTGGAGCGGGCCACGCTCTTCGAGCGCGAGCACAAGACCGCTGAGACGCTGCAGCGCTCGCTCCTGCCCGACCGGCTGCCGGTCGTCAAGGGCCTGCTGCTGGCCCAGCGCTTCAGGAGCGGCTCCCGCCACGTCCAGGTCGGCGGCGACTGGTACGACGCGTTCGTCCTGCAGGACGGGCGGGTCGCGGCGGTCGTGGGCGACGTCATGGGCAAGGGCGTCAAGGCGGCGGCCGGCATGGGCCGCATCCGCAACGCCATGCGGGCGCTGGCGCTGACCAACCCTCCGCCCGCCTCGGTGCTGACCGGTCTCGACCGGGTCTTCGAGGCGACCGAGGAAGAGGAGCAGGTCACGACGTTGGCGTACATGGTGGTCGAGCCGGGCACCGGCGAGGGCACCCTGGCGCTGGCCGGTCACCCGCCGCCCGTCCTGGTCTCGCCCCAGGGCACCGCGGTGCTGTGCGAGGCCGAGCCGGGCACTCCTCTGGGCTGGCCGACCTCGCGCCGGCAGTTCAGGTTCGTCGTGCCGCCGGGTCACACGGCGGTGCTCTACTCCGACGGACTGGTCGAAAACCGCAAGCGTGGGCTGGATGCGGGACTCGCGGAGCTATGCGCGGTTGTCGGCGAAGCGCCCCCGGAAGTCGTGACATCTCCGCACATGCTGTTGGATTTCCTGGTTGACCGAATGTTGTCCGGTTACGAGCAGGACGATGATGTGACCGCGCTAGCAATTCACGTCCCGCCTGCGACGAAGAGTGACTGAATGAAACAGTCATAACGGTTGCTTTCGGGTATCAGTGACCCGCTTCCGTACGCACTACTGTTCCGGTCGGCCTAGGGTGGAGGTCAACCGCCGGGAGGTGGCCGTATGGAGCGCTGAGCCGTGCCAGAATGCTGGATGGTCCGTCGCACTCCGCACGGCGTTCTCTGTAGAGAGGCAAGCCCCCCAGCGGGCACTTGGGTCCATTGTCGCCACGCGTTCGTTCGAGAGGTGTTCGTGTCGCCTGCAAGTTCGACTCGCTCGAAGCCAAATGAGCTGAACGAGCCCGTCATTCAGCGACTGCTCGAGCGTGGGCGCTCGCAGGGTTACCTCGAGTCTGAGGATGTCAGAAAGGCCTTCGAAGAGGCCGACATCCCGATGTCGCAAGCCGCCGGGGTCCTGCGGACCCTCAGCAAGGAAGGCGTCATCGTCCGGTTGACCGCCGCTGACTCGGCGCCGCCGAAGAAGTCTCGTGGACCAGCAAAGCGTCGCACCGCCGCCCCCGTCAAGACCAAGATCGCAGCGGCCGCCAAGGAGCAGCAGCCCGAGACCGTGACAGCGGTCGTGCCTGAGGAGGCCAGGGCTGACGAAGTGGCGGAGCCTGCCAAGAAGCCGAAGAAGGCCGTGCCTGCCAAGAAGGCTGCGGCGCCCAAGGCGGAGGCCGTGACGGTCCCCGCCGACAAGAACGCGGCCGCCGCTCCCAAGGCCGCCGGCAAGGACTCCGACGAAGACGACGAGGATCTCGACATCGAGGGCGAGGTCGACCTCGAAGACCTCGAAGACCTCGAGGTCGAGGACGAGGTCGTCGTCGAGGACGAGACCGAGACCGAAGAGGAGACGGAGGAGGAGGCCGAGCCCAAGGTCGAGGCCCCCGTCGCCGCCGACGAGAAGTCCGACGACGAGGTGCTCATCCTCTCCGACGACGACGATGACGCCCCGGTCGCCCAGGTGGCCGCCGCCGGCGCCACCGCCGACCCGGTGAAGGACTACCTGAAGCAGATCGGCAAGGTCCCCCTGCTCAACGCCGAGCAGGAGGTCGAACTGGCCAAGCGCATCGAGGCGGGCCTGTTCGCCGAGGAGCAGCTGGGCAGCGGCGAGGCCGACAACCTGCCGGTCGACGTGCGCGCCGAGCTCGAGTGGATCGCCGAAGACGGCCGCCGGGCCAAGAACCACCTGCTGGAGGCCAACCTCCGCCTCGTGGTCTCGCTGGCCAAGCGCTACACCGGCCGCGGCATGCTGTTCCTGGACCTGATCCAGGAGGGCAACCTCGGTCTGATCCGCGCCGTCGAGAAGTTCGACTACACCAAGGGCTACAAGTTCTCCACCTACGCCACGTGGTGGATCCGCCAGGCGATCACCCGGGCCATGGCCGACCAGGCGCGGACCATCCGCATCCCGGTCCACATGGTCGAAGTGATCAACAAGCTGGCCCGCGTCCAGCGGCAGATGCTGCAGGACCTCGGCCGCGAGCCCACGCCTGAAGAACTGGCCCGCGAGCTCGACATGACGCCCGAGAAGGTCGTCGAAGTCCAGAAGTACGGCCGCGAGCCCATCTCCCTCCACACCCCGCTGGGTGAGGAAGGCGACTCGGAGTTCGGTGACCTCATCGAAGACTCCGAGGCCATCGTCCCGGCCGACGCCGTCTCCTTCACACTGTTGCAGGAGCAGTTGCACTCCGTTCTCGACACGTTGTCGGAGCGCGAGGCGGGCGTCGTGTCGATGCGGTTCGGGCTCACCGACGGACAGCCCAAGACGCTCGACGAGATCGGCAAGGTTTACGGGGTCACCCGTGAGCGGATCCGGCAGATCGAGTCGAAGACGATGTCCAAGCTTCGCCACCCGTCCCGGTCCCAGGTCCTGCGGGACTACCTGGACTAGGAGAGCAGGAAGCGCGCTGCCGCTGGGGTCCCCTTCGGGGGGCTCCAGCGGTTTGCTGTTTCAGGGGGCTGCGGGTTTGGTGGGCTGTCGCTGTCGCTGTCGCTGTCGCTGTCGCTGTCGCTGTCGCTGTCGCTGTCGCTGTCGCTGTCGCTGTCGCTGTCGCTGTCGCTGTCGGCGGGCGGCGACGTTTGGCGGGCGGCGGGCGGCCGCCTTTGGTGCGCGGCCGCCTTCGACGGGCCGCCTTCGACGGCCGCGGCCTTCGACGGCCGCGGCCTTCGACGGGCCGCGGCCTTTGACGGGTGGCGGCCTTCGACGGGTGGCGGCCTTCGAGACGGGTGGCGGCTTTCCGTGGTCTACGGACGCCCCGGCCCGTTCAGCCTGTCTCCACGTCCACCTTCGTCGAGCTCGCGTCCAGCCGTACGGCATAGCCGAGCTCGCCGAGGAGCTTCACCAGCGCCTCCGGAGTGGCGGGATCCTCGCCCGACTCGAGCAGCGCGCGGGCGATCTCGCCCCGGGTGGCCTTGGCCATGTGGCTGACGACCTTCCCGTTGCTGAACACCCGCACGGCCACCCCCTGGTGCTTCCACGCCCCCGCATACGTGCTGGACCGCATGTCGACCACCAGCCCCGGAAGCCGATCGAGCTCGGCGGTGATCGCCGGCCGCCAGAACGACGCCAGCCCGCCCAGCGGCGGCAGGTTGACGCCCATCGACAGACGGTAGGGCGGGATCCGGTCGGTGACCTGTACGATCCCCCAGAGCCCGGAGAAGATCAGCACCTGCTCCTCCGCCCGCCGCGCCGCCCCGGGGCTCAGCGTGCCCAGCCCGAGGTTGTCGTAGAGCACCCCCGTGTACAGCTCGGCGGCGGGCAGCGTGGCGGCCTCCTTGAGGACGACGTTCTTCGCGAGCTCGTCCTTCTGCCCCTGGCTGAGCCCCAGCACCTCCAGCGCGTCGCGGCGCTTGGAGGCCTTGACCAGGGCGCTGATCACCCGCCTGCGGTGCCGCTCCAGCTTGGAGAACGACAACTCGCCGAGCGCGGGACCGTTCCCGGCCTGGGCCTTTCCTTCGGATGGGGGCAGCAGAATGAGCACGTCGCAGAGCTTAGTAGGGTGCGCGGATGGATCTGAGTCTGCTTGTGGACGAAGCGTGGCCCGCATTGGAGAGGCTTGACCACGGCCCGTGGACGTTCCGGGCGGCTGAGGGCGTGACCAAGCGGGCCAACTCGGTGCTCGTCCGGGGGATGCCGGACGACCTGGAAGAGGCTGTGCTGGCCGCTGAGGCCTTTTACACGTCCAGAGGGTTGCCCTGTGTCTTCTCGCTCGGAGGTGGGGCGCTGGACGACTTCCTGGCGGCCCGCGGATACGCGCTGGTGGAACCGACGATGGGGATGTGGGCGACGGGGGAGCCAGGCGCTTCGCCGTACAGCCTGAAGATCTCCGACCACCCGTGGGACGGGTGGATGGAGAGCTGGTGGGCGGTCGATGGGAGGTATCCGTCGCAACTGCCCGTCGTGGCGAAGATCCTGCGGGGAGTGCCCAGCATTTACGCCGCCTACGAGGAGGACGGCGTGGCTCTCGCGGTGGGGCGCGGGGTGGTGCAGGGCGGAGGCGTGCTGGGGATCTACGGCATGGCCACGCTGCCTCAGGCCAGGCGGAGGGGGCTCGCACGGGCGGTGCTCAGGGGGCTGCGGGCGCACGCGGGGGTGCCGCGGGCGTACCTGGTGGTGGTGGAGCGGAACACGGCCGCGCAGACGCTGTACCGCGCGGAGGGGTTCGAGCCGGAGGGCGGATACCACTACCGCGTGCTCGCGGACCAGCCCACTCAGGGACGGACTCGCCTGGCATAGGGCACCACCGGCCGATGGCGAGGCCCTGAGGAGCCGACGCTGGAATGGCCAGGTGGGGTGAGGCGGCGCGGCTATGCCGTGGGTCAGGCGAAGCGATCATGCGGGCGCGGCTATGCGGCACGGCTATGCGGCGGGTCAGGTGAAGCGATCATGCGGGCGTGGCGAGACGCCGCGACCATGCGGGCGCGCGGCGCAGATCCCGCGATCATGCCGACGCGGCTTGGGCCTCGCGACGAAGTCCCGCGACGAAGTCCCGCGACGAAGTCCCGCGACCAAGTCCCGTGGCCACGTGCCATCGCCACGCGTCGTATCCATGCCCGCGACTCATAGGCGAACACGGCGGCCCCGAGGGTCGGGACCGCCGTGTCCGTATGGCTATGACTCGCCGCCGGCGGCGTCACCCGCCTGCGGCGCAATGTGCAGTTATACGATCAGCGCTCGCCCTCGGCCGCGGTGGCCGAGGTCTTGCTGAGTTTGGCGGATTCGTCGAGGATCTCCGCTCCCTTGTCGCGGAGGGCTGCTATGTGCTGACGACCGTGGTGGGCGCAGAACAGAAGCTCTCCACCTATGGGCAGAGTCGCACGGATGTAGGCCTGGGCGCCACAGCGGTCACAACGGTCGAGTGCCGTCAGCGGCTTAACGGGGGCGAGTGCTCCAGTCACGTATCGCCTTTCGGGTCACCCTCGCCGGAGCGAGGATCTGGCGTCAGTCACTTGGGACAACATCTAACCGGATGCGAACGTTCCCAACCGCACCTCCGCTACGCCGAGAGCGGAATGTGGCCAAAAGTAATGATGATCAAGCTCTCTGTCATGGCAAACGTGTCGCCGTGGCAAGCTTGTATCCGCCCGGGCGGGAAGAACGGTAGGCTACGCACAGGTGTTCGATGCCGTGTTGGAAGGGGCCGATGTGACGGTGGTGGAGGCGGGTTACACAGCTCGTCACCTGTCGGTGCTCGAAGGGCTCGAGGCGGTGCGCAAGCGCCCGGGCATGTACATCGGGTCCACCGACAGCCGTGGCCTCATGCACTGTCTGTGGGAGATCGTCGACAACGGCGTCGACGAAGCACTGGCGGGCTACTGCACGCGCATCGAAGTGGAACTGCACGCCGACGGGTCCATCGAGGTCCGCGACAACGGCCGTGGCATCCCGGTCGACGTCGAGCCCAAGAGCGGCCTGGCGGGCGTCGAGCTCGTCTACACCAAGCTCCACGCGGGCGGGAAGTTCGGCACGGGCTCCTACACCGCCTCCGGCGGTCTCCACGGCGTCGGCGCCTCGGTCGTCAACGCCCTGTCGTCCCGGCTCGACGTCGAGGTCGACCGCGGTGGCAAGGTCCACCTCATCAGTTTTCGCCGCGGCGTGCCCGGCGTCTTCGACGGCGAAGGCCCCTCGGCCAAGTTCAAGAAGAAGTCCGGCCTGCACGACGGCGGGCGGGCCAAGCGCGGCGTCACCGGCACGCGCGTGCGTTTCTGGGCCGACCGCCAGATCTTCCTGCCCGACGCCGAGGTCTCGGTCGACGAGATCCACGTACGGCTGCGCCAGACCGCCTTCCTGGTTCCCGGCCTGACCCTCGTCCTCATCCAGGGCGAGACGGTCGAGGAGTTCCGCTTCGACGGCGGCATCTCGGAGTTCACCGACTTCCTGGCCCGCGACGAGGCCGTCTGCGACGTCCTGCGGCTGCAGGGCCTGGGCCACTTCCACGAGACCGTCCCGGTCCTCGACGACCAGGGCCACATGACCCCCACCGAGGTCGAGCGCGAGCTCACCGTCGACGTGGCGCTGCGCTGGGGCAAGGGCTACGACACCACGGTCCGCTCCTTCGTCAACGTGATCGCCACCCCCAAGGGCGGCACCCACATCACCGGCTTCGAGCGCGGCCTGGTCAAGACGATCAACGAGCAGCTGCGCGAGACCCGCCTGCTCAAGAACGGCGACGACCCGGTCAACAAGGAAGACATCCTCGAGGGCCTCACCGCCGTCGTCACGGTCCGCGTGCCCGAGCCCCAGTTCGAAGGCCAGACCAAGGAAGTGCTCGGCACCTCCGCGGCCACCCGCATCGTCTCCCACGTGCTCTCGCGCGAGCTCAAGGCGCTCTACGCCAACCCGCCGCGCGGCTTCAAGCAGCCGCTGCGCGGCGTGCTCGAAAAGATCGTCGCCGCCGCCAAGGCCCGCATCGCCGCCCGCGAACACCGCGACAACCAGCGGCGCAAGAGCGCCCTCGAAAACTCCGCCCTGCCGGCGAAACTGGTCGACTGCCGCAGCGACGACGTCGACCGCAGCGAGCTGTTCATCGTCGAGGGAGACTCCGCCCTCGGCACCGCAAAGCTCGCCCGCGACTCGGAGTTCCAGGCGCTGCTGCCCATCCGCGGCAAGATCCTCAACGTGCAGAAGGCGTCCGTCGCCGACATGCTCAAGAACACCGAGTGCGCCGCGATCATCCAGGTCGTCGGCGCCGGCTCGGGCCGTTCTTTCGACCTCGAGGCCGCCCGCTACGGCAAGATCATCCTGATGGCCGACGCCGACGTCGACGGCGCTCACATCCGCTGCCTGCTGCTCACCCTCTTCCACCGCTACATGCGCCCCCTCGTCGAGGCCGGCCGCGTCTTCGCCGCCGTCCCGCCGCTGCACCGCATCGAGCTCACCAACCCGGGCAAGGGGCAGGACAAGTACGTCTACTGCTACTCCGACGCGGAGCTCCACAAGGTCCTGCGCGACCTGGAGCGTCGCGGCAAGCGCTGGAAGGACCCGGTGCAGCGCTACAAGGGCCTGGGCGAGATGGACGCCGACCAGCTGGCCGAGACCACCATGGACCCGCGCCACCGCATCCTGCGCCGGGTGCGCATCGAGGACGCGGAGTCGGCCGAGCGTATCTTCAGCCTGCTCATGGGGAGCGACGTCGCGCCTCGGCGTGAGTTCATCGTGAACAGCGCGGCCGAGGTCGACCGGGACCACATCGACGCCTGACCGTCGACTTCGCTTGTGGCGGCGCGTGGCCTTCAGCTTGCGCGGGGCTCGCGGCGGGTCGTTGCATGCCGGGAGTGCGTGGATCGGTCGTTGCATGCCGGAGGCGCGGGGTCGTAGTGCGTCGGGTATGTCGCGCGAGGGCGCGATCACACGCCCCCAGGGGCAGGCACGCCCGCCACCCGAGGCCAGGCGACGTCGTCGATCGCCAGCCATGGCGCCGCCGCCACCCCCGCGGGTGTCAGTCCCGCGAAGACCCGCGCCTCACGGCTGAGGTGCGACTGGTCCGCGTACCCGCTCTCGGCCGCCACCTCCGCCGCCGGGCGCCCCGATGCGAGGAGGTGGGCCGCGTGGTCGAACCGTACGAGCCGTGCCGCCCGCTTGGGCCCGATCCCGAGCTGCGCTCGGAACCGTGCCCAGAGCCGTTTGCGGCTCCACCCGATCTCGTCCGCCAGCCCTTCGACGCGCGCACGCCCCCGGCTGCCCGCCAGCCGGCGCCACACGTGGGCGACGGGCGCGTCGACGGCGTCACGGTCGGCCAGGCGGCGCGCCAGGAGTGCCGCGGCGATGGTGAACCGCTCGTCCCATGAGGAGGCGGCTCGCAGCCGCTCCTCCGTGTGGGCCGCTTCCGGCCCCCACAGCTCCGCCAGCGGCACGAGCTCGCCGCTGAGCTCGGCCGAGCCGCCGCCGAGCACCGCCGCGGCGGCGACCGGCTCCAGGCGGATCTGCAAGCACTCGCCCGCCCCCTGCCCGCCGGCGCGCAGGTCGCCGGGCAGGAGGCCGACGACGACGCTGCCGCGCTCATGCCGGTCCCGCGTGTCGTACACGGTGCCCGCGCCCTCGCTGAGGTCGATGAGCACCGTGATCGATGGGTGGGCGACCATGGCCAGGTCGACGCGGGCTGGGGCGCGGTGGTGGAAGCCCGCCATGGCGACCCCTGGCAGCCTGATCGAGGAGCGCGGGACGGTGATGTCCACCAGCGCCCAGTCGGGCGGCGAGCCGGCTACCAGCACATGACTACTCTATGTCACGAAGTCGAGGAGCAGCTCGCCGGTCAGGCCGGGCGCCTCCATCATCGGCAGGTGGCCGACGCCGGGCAGCAGGTCGATGCGGGCGCCGGGTACGGCCTCGTACTGCCTGGCAGAGGAGGGTTCCCATCGCGGGTCGGCGGCGCCGAAGATCACGAGTGTGGGGATGCCGAGGGCGGCCAGCCGTCCGGGGACGTCGCGCTCGGTGATGTAGGCGGTGTTGCCGTCCATCACCCCGCGGAAGGCCCGGTAGGTGATGCCGCGCACGTCGGCGACGAGGTCGTCGGGCAGGTGGACGGGCCGCGCGGCGGTCACTTCGACGCCCTTGCGGATCATCGTGTCGGAGCGCCGTGACCAGACGAGGCGCCCGAACGGCGGCGTCAGGAGGAGCCTGAGCAGCAACGGCTGGGGGAGCAGGGCGGCGGGGCTCGGTCCCGTGCTGATGAGCGCGAGCGAGCGCACCAGGTCCTGGCGTTGTTCGGCCAGCGAGGTGGCGACGTAGCCGCCGCTGGAGTGGCCGGTTACGGTGACGTCGCTCAGGCCGAGGTCGTCGAGCACTGCCGCCACGCGCGCCGCCTGGTGGGGCACGTCGTACGAACGGGCGGGAGGGGAGTGGCCGCAGCCGGGCAGGTCGACGCGGATGACGTGGTGCCGGGCGGACAGGGCCTGGATCATCGGCTGCCAGAAGGCGCCCGAGGCGCCGGAACCGTGGATGAGCAGCAGGGGTGGCCCCTGCCCCGGGCCGTCGTGGGTCACGTGCAGGTCGTGCGCTTGCCGTACGTCGTACTCCCTCATACAAACGATCATGCACCCGGGGCTGGAGCTCCGTCTTGGACGAATGTCGCCCCGGCCTCGAAGACCCGCGCCAGCACGAGCATGATGAGGGCGAGCGCCACGGCCGCGTATGGGAAGGGCGTGTCGGCGTGAAAGCTGTCCGTCGCCCCGATCCGGCTGAGCACCAGCATGGCCGCCGCCATCGGGAAGGCGGCGCCCGCCAGGGCGGACAGGGCGAGCAGCCCGGCGAGCTGCCGCACGATCCGCGCGTTGCCGTCGCGGAACGGGGTCCCTTCGCGGATCGAGTCGAGCAGCCATCGCAGCAGCAGGGCGCCGGCCACGGCGCACAGTCCGATCACGAGCGTGTCGGCCCGGGTCAGGAACTGCTCGGCCGGCGTCGACCCCCACGCCACGAGGTCGACCCGATCCGAGGGCGGTTCGAGCGACACCCCGGCCGGAAGGGCGAGCTCGGGCATCACGACCTGGTTGCCGAGCGGTTTGACGGTCACCGTGACGTGGCCGCCGACCTGCGTGAACCCGTTGATCACGTAGGCCACGCCGAAGATCGCCCAGAGCCCGCCGGTCAGGCGGATCAGCAGGATGAGGGGTCCGACGAACCATGAGCTCCGAGTCGGCATGGCTCCTCCGATTACGGTTTTCCGCCATCAGAGTCGGCGGTTTCACCCCATGGTGGACGCTCCGGCCGCCTTCTAGCGTGGCCATTCGTGATCAGTCTCAAAGCTCTCACCAAGAGGTACGGCGACCGCGCCGCCGTCGACGACCTGACGCTGGAGATCAAGCCGGGCACGGTCACCGGGTTCCTCGGGCCGAACGGGGCGGGCAAGTCCACGACGATGCGGCTGATTCTCGGCCTCGACCGGCCCACGAGCGGCGTCGCGCTGGTCGGCGGCGTGCCGTACCACCGGTTGAAGGAGCCGCTGCGCACGGTCGGCGCGTTGCTGGACGCGCGGGCGATGCATCCGGGACGCAGCGGGCGGGCGCACCTGCGCGCGCTGGCGCGCAGCAACGGCATCGCGGCGGGGCGGGTGGCGCAGGTGCTGGAGATGGTCGGGATGGAGTCGGCGGCGGGCAAGCGGGCCGGCGCGTTGTCGCTGGGCATGAGCCAGCGGCTGGGCATCGCGGCGGCGCTCCTGGGCGATCCCGAGGTGCTGATGTTCGACGAGCCGGTCAACGGGCTCGACCCCGACGGGGTGCGGTGGGTGCGGCAGCTGATGCGCTCGCTCGCCGACGAGGGGCGGACCGTCTTCGTCTCCAGCCACCTGATGAGCGAGATGCAGCTGACCGCCGACCACCTGGTGGTGATCGGCAAGGGCCGGCTGATCATGGACGCGCCGCTGCCCGACGTCATCGCGCGCAGCTCGCTGACCGCCGTCGTGGTGCGCACGCCGCACGCCGGTGAGCTGGCCGTACGGCTGGCGGCGGCGGGAGGCGAGGTCACCAGGACGGGCGAGAACGAGCTGCAGGTGACCGGCATCGCCGTCGAGCGGGTGGGGGACCTGGCGCACGAGGCGGGGGTGCGGCTGCACGAGTTGCGCACCAGGGAGGCGTCGCTGGAGCAGGCCTACCGGGAGCTGACGGAGTCGAGCGTGGAGTACGGGGTGCGGTCATGAGGAACACGGTGGCGTCCGAGTGGGTGAAGGTGTGGTCGGTGCGCTCCACCTGGTGGTGCCTGGCGGCCACGATGGTGTCGATGGTGCTCACGGCCCTGACGCTGGGCGGCTCGGCGGTCACCGAGCAGCGCGAGGTGGTGGAGGCCAGCGGCCCGGTGGTGTCGGCGACCTCGTTCGTGCAGTTCGCGCTGGTCGCGCTGGCCATGCTGGTGATCACCTCGGAGTACTCTTCCGGCTCGATCCGCTCCACGCTGCAGGCGACGCCGCTGCGCGGGCGGGTGCTGGCGGCCAAGGCGCTGGTGGTGGCGCCGGTGCTGTTCGTGGTGGGGGTGGTGAGCGGCGCGGTCGCGACCGCCGTCAACTACGTGGTGTTGTCGACCGAGGTGTTCGGAGGGCTGGTCCGGCTGGAGCCGGGGGCGCTGGTGCACGACCTGGTCACCACCGGGGTGTTCTTCGCCCTGGTCGGCGTGATGACCGTCGGGGCGGGGGCGGCGCTGCGCGGGTCGGCGGGCACGCTGACCGTGGTGTTCATGATGCTCATGGGCCTGCCGTTGCTGCTGGCCATGACCGGGGTGCCGGTGGCGCTGGAGATCTCGATGCGGCTGCCGATGTTCGCCGGGCTGGCCTTCATGGGCAGCGCCGACAACCTGACCGGCGGGCCGATCCCGTACTCCGCGGGTGAGGGGCTGGCGTGGCTGGTCGGGTGGGCGGGGGTGGCGCTGGTCGCCGGGCTGGCCGTGCTACGCCGGCGCGACGCCTAGACTGCTCGCCCGTGTCAGGAAATATCGTCATGCGCCGGGTGGGCGGGGTCGTCTCGGGCCTGCTCCTCGGCCTTGTCGAGCTCGCCTTCGTCTGCGTGGCCTGGCCGGTGACGCTGCTGACCTCGCGCCTGCCGGGAGGCGGCGGCGCCGTGGAGCGGCTGGCCGGGCGGGGGCTGGCCCGGCTGCTGGCCGCCGAGCGCCGGAGGCTGCGGCGGTGGTTCGACCACGAGGCGGGGCAGGGGCGCGCCGGCTACGGCTACCTGGCCGTGCGCGGGCTGCTGGGAGTGGTCGCCGGGTACGGCTTCGCGGCGGCGGTGTTCCTCACCGGGTTGCTGCTGGCCGGAGGGGTGTGGGACCTCGTCAGGGGAACGTCGGAACCCGTCCGGGTGATGCTGCCCGGCGTCCGCGTGGTCACCAGCGGTGCGGCCGTCGGCTTCACGACGGCGGGCCTGCTGATCGCGCTCGTCGTGCTCGGCGCGACCGTGGTGGGCGCGGCCGAGCGATGGCTGGCCGGGCGTTTCCTCGGGCCCGGCGAGGTGGAGCTCATGCGGCTCAGGATCGCCGAGCTGACCAGCACCCGGGCGGGCATCGTGCGGGCGGTCGACGACGAGCGCCGCCGCATCGAGCGGGACCTGCACGACGGCGTGCAGCAGCGCGGCGTGGCGCTGGCGATGTTGCTGGGACGCGCCAGGCACGAACTCGGCGCCGAGAACGCCCTGGACGGTGACCGTACGCTCCGCCGTACGGCAGAGCTCGTCGAGGAGGCCTACGGCGAGTCCCGGCGCCTCCTGGACGAGCTGCGCAGCGTCGCGTGGCGCATCTACCCGACCGCCCTCGACGAGCTCGGACTCGAAGCGGCGCTCGCGGGAGCCGCGGAACGTTCCCAGGTCCCGGTGACGATCCACCACGGCCTCACCGGCAGGCTTCCCTCGGAAGCCGAGACCGCGATCTACTTCGTCGTGCGCGAGGCGATCACCAACGCGGTCAAGCACTCCGGCGCCGATGACATCCTGGTGGTCCTGGAACAGGAGGGACGGACCGTGAGCGTGAGCGTCTCCGACAACGGCCGCGGCGGGGCCGACCCAGCGGGCGGCGGGCTGGCCGGGCTGGCCAGGAGGGTGCTGGCGCTCGACGGCACGTTCGCGGTGCGCAGCCCGGACGGCGGGCCGACCGAGATCACCGCGAGGCTCCCGTGCGCCTGATCCTCGCCGACGACTCCGTCCTGCTCCGCGAGGGCCTGGTCAGGCTGCTGCACGACGCCGGTCACGAGGTCGTGGCGGCCGTCGGCGACGCGCCCGCGCTGCTGGCCGAGGTCGGGCGGCAGCGGCCCGACGTGGCGGTGGTCGACGTGCGCATGCCGCCCTCCCACCGCGACGAGGGTGTGCGGGCGGCGCTGGAGATCCGGGAGAGCCATCCCGGGGTGGGCGTGCTGCTGCTGTCGCAGTACGTGGAGAAGACCTACGCCGCCGCCCTGCTCGGGGGCAGTCCGGGCGGCGTCGGCTACCTGCTGAAGGACCGGGTCTCTGAGGTGGCCGAGTTCCTGCGCGCGCTGGAGCGGGTGCGGGCGGGCGGCACGGTGGTCGACCCGGAGGTGGTGCGCCAGCTCCTGGCCAGGACCACCAACACCGACCCGCTGGCCACGCTGAGTCCCCGCGAGAGCCAGGTGCTCGACCTGCTGGCCCAGGGGTTCGTCAACGCGGCCGTCGCCGAGCGCCTGCACATCTCGCTGAGCACGGTGGAGAAGCACGTCAACGCCATCACCGACAAGCTCGACCTGCCGCGCGAGCCGGGCTACAGCCGCCGCGTGCTGGCGATCCTGCGCTACCTCGACGGCTGAAACCGTCCGGCGCGGGCAGCACAGAGGGCATGAAGCTGCTGGTCATCTGCAATCGGGCCGCCGGAGGCGTGGACGACGAGGCGCAGGAGGAGATCCTGCGCGAGCTGCGCGCGCACGCCGAGGTGGTGGTCGCCGGGGAGGTCGGCGGTTACCCCGATCACATCCCTGTCGTCATGGGCGGTGACGGCAGCCTCCATCACGTGGTGCGCACCCTGCACGAGCGGGGCGAGCTGGGCGCGCGGCCGATCGGGCTGATCCCCATGGGCACCGGCAACGACCTGGCGCGTACGGCGGGCATCACGCCGGACAACGCCGTCAAGGCCGTGCTCGAAGGGCAGGAGCGTCCGATGGACCTGCTGGTCGACGACCGGGACGGCGTGGTCGTCAACGCCGTCCACGTGGGCGTGGGCGCCGAGGCGTCGCTGCGCGCCCAGGCGCTCAAGCCGGTGCTGTCCCGGCTCGCCTACCGGGTGGGCGCGTTGGTGGCGGGGGTGCGGGCGCGCGGGTGGCGGCTGCGGGTGACGGTCGACGGCGAGTGCGTCGCCGACGGCACGCGCAGGGTGCTGATGGTGGGCCTGGGCAACGGCCGGACCATCGGCGGCGGCACGCCGCTGGCCCCGCGCGCCGAACCGGGCGACGGGCTGGTGGACGTGGTCGTGTCGTTCGCGGTCGGCCCTCTGCAGCGGCTGGCGTTCGGCGTACGGCTGCGCAGGGGCGAGCACACCCGGCTGGGGGAGGTCCGGGCGCTGCGCGGCAGGAAGGTGTCGATCTCGGGCCAGGCGGTGCCGGTCAACGCGGACGGCGAGCTCGGAGCGAAGATCAACCGCCGCACCTGGACCGTGGTGCCGGGAGCGTGGAGGCTGCTGACCCCGTGAGCGCGGGTCAGCGGCCGAGCATGTCGCCGATGACGTTGCGCAGCTCCTCGAACTCGGGTTTCATATCCGCCACGTTGCGGGCGACCCGCGGCCGGTTGGTGAGCATGCCGTCCACGCCCGAGGCGAGCATGCGGCGCATGATGGCGGGCCGGTCGACCGTCGTGCTGATCACCTTGAGCCCCAGCTTGTGAGCCCGCTTGACGAACGCCGGGGTGATCGAGTCGTGCCGCACCACGACGAGGTCGGCGAAGGCCGCCACGGCGGGCAGCCGGGCCAGGCTCACCGGGCCGAGCGTCGCGCGCTGGGCATGGGTCTGCAGTCGCCGCAGGAACGCCCAGTCGTAGCTGAGCACGATGGTGTCGGAGGGCAGCTCGTTCAGCAGTTGGGTCAGCGGCGTGTCCATGGCCGTCGTCGGGTTCTTGACCTCCAGCACCAGCCCGGGACCGTCGGACGAGGCCGCGATCGCCTCGCGCACCGTGGGCACCCGCTGGCCGGTGAAGCCGGCGCCGAACCAGCTGCCCGCGTCGAGCTGCTTGATCTCCGCGAGCGTGAAGTCGCTGACCCGCCACGGCGCCCGATCGGGGTAGAGGCGCTCGACGTTGGTGGTGCGGGCCAGGGTGGAGTCGTGCACCACGACGAGCTGGCCGTCCTTGGTCTGGCGCACGTCCAGCTCGTACATGTCGGCGCCTGCCGTACCAGCCGCCCGGAAGGCGGCCATCGTGTTCTCGGGGGCCACGGCGGAGGCGCCGCGGTGGGCGACGACGAGCAGGTCGAGCGTGATCAAGAGGGCTGCGAGCACTAAGTGATCATATATGTACAGCCAGTGGTTATCGGGTACTCCCGACCGGCATGTCCCGATCTCAGGTGGGCATCATCACGGGCGCCTTCATCCAGGAGACGCTCGGGGTGCGGGAGGCGCGCTCCAGGCGCCGGGCGACCGCGCGGGGAGTGGGGCGGGCGAGATCGCCCACCTGGTCACCCAGATCCAGGAGGATCGCGCGGTCGGCGGGGCGAGCGGCTGCCGCCTCGCGGGCGGCGAAGACGATCGTGCAGCCCAGCTCCCGCACGTAGCGCGCCAGCAGGGCGAAGAGCTCGGGGGATCCGGGCAGGTCCACGGCCAGCAGGCCGGGGCGCGTGCACAGGGCACGGGCGATCTCGAGAGAGCGGCGGTCGGTCTCGTCGAGCGAGCCAGCCGTCCTGTCCTGCTCACCGTCCAGGCCCGCGATCGCGAGGACGCGCTCGCGCCACGCCGGATCGTCGGTGCCGGGCAGGCACTCGGCGACGGTGCGCCCGGGAGGAAGGCTCTGCGTTCCCGTCACCAGGATCGTGTTCCTGTCGGGCCTGCTGCCAGGGGACTCGAGCCCGGCCAGGCACCGCAGGAACGTGCTCTTCCCCGCCGATCCGTTGCCGATGACCGCGGTCAGCTCGCGGTCGCGGACATCGGCGGTGACGTCGTTGAGCGCGACGACCGAGCCGTACGTCACCGTGATTCCCGTCGATGGGGTGGCTTTTCTGAAGAGCATGGGAAAAGCCAATCACCCGGTCGCCGCCGAATCGCTCGGCCGACCGGGTATTCCCGCCTCATTCGAAAGTCGTAGTCACACGCCGAGGCGGTAGGACCAAATGGCGGCCTGCACCCGGTTTCCCACGCCGAGTTTGTACAGGACGTGGCTGACGTGCGTTTTCACGGTCGCCTCGCTCATGTAGAGCTCCTGGGCGATGTCGCCGTTGGCCAGGCCTCGGGTGACGAGCCGCAGCACCTCGCGCTCCCGTTCGGTGAGGGTGTCGAAACGCCGGCGGATGTCCTCCGGGACGTCGGTGACCGACTGGTCGGCGAATTCGTTGATGACGCGCATCGTCACGCAGGGCGAGAGCATCGCATTGCCCGCCGCGACGGTTTTGACCCCCTGAATGAGATCGGCGGGCGGCGTGTCTTTCAGGAGGAAACCGACCGCTCCCGCCTTGAGCGCGTCGTAGATGTACTCGTCGAGGTCGAAAGTGGTCAGCACGATCACCTTGGGTGGATTCGGCAGCCCGGTCAGTTCGCGGGTCGTGGCCAGGCCGTCCGCCTTGGGCATGCGGATGTCGGTGAGCACGACGTCGGGCCGGTGGCGGGCGGTCATCTCGACGGCTTCCACCCCGTTGGTCGCCTCGTCCACGACCACGATGTCGGGATCGGACTCCAGGATGGTGCGCAACCCGTGACGGACCAGCGCCTCGTCGTCCACGAGCAGCAAGCGGATCATGACGGAGTCCTCCTGTACGGAAAGGTCGCCTCGATGCCGAGGCCGTTGTCCGGCCGGCGGACGGTCCGGAACGTGCCGCCGACGAGAGACACCCGTTCGGCGAGTGCGGCCAGCCAGGCCCCGTCGCGCCGGGGCCGCGGCCTGGGATTGGTGTGGGTGACCGCGACGACGAGGTGGTCCTGCTCGTACGAGAGGACGACCTCGACGTGGGCCTGGGGCTGATTGATCAGGATGACGGAGCACCCCTCCGCGGCGACGCGGTAGGCGGCGCGCTCGACCATGGCCGGCACGGTCCGCGGCTCGCCGGCCGTGCGGAGGCCGACGCTCAGGCCCGACTCGCGCAGCCGCTCCACGGTCGCCTCGATGTCGCCGATGCCCAGCTGGGGCGAGAGCGGCGCGGGTCCCGCGTCGAGCGTGCCCGCGAACTGGCGCAGCTCCGCCAGCGCGTCCTGGCCGGTGTGCCTGATCCGGACGGCCATCTGGGTGACCCAGCCGGCGCCCCTGGCAGCCGACACCTCGAGCGCTCCGGCGTCCACGACCATGAGGCTCACCTTGTGGGCGACCACGTCGCGCACCTCCTCGGCCATGCGCTCGCGCTCCTCTCCCCTGGCGAGGGCGACCATGCGTTCCCGCTCGGCCCGCAGCGCCTGCTCCCGCTCGTGGGTGGCGGCCACGTAGCGCCACGAGACGATTCCCCCGGCGGCGGCCGCGACCACGAAGGTGACCGTGTACAGCACCTCCGCTGACAGCGGCACGATCGAGGGGTAGGTGCTCCACACCGCCAGGTCGAGGATGATCGCGAACGCCGCGATCGCCGACACCTTGGGCACGGAGCCGGTGTAACGCCCGGCGGAGAACAGGCCGAGGATGAGGATCGGCGGCCCGTAGGCCACGGCGTAGACGGCACTGGCGATCACGGCGACGGTGAGCGGCCAACGCCGCCGGAAGAGCAGCACGACAGCAGCCGCCGCGACGAGGAAGAGGCCCCAGCCCCCCCCGATGAGAGCGTCAGCGCTCGGATTGAGGGTCTCGACCAGGCTGAACATGACGCATCCGGCGGACAGCAGTACGTCGAGCGGCCGTGGCCACCACCGTCTCCCCGTCGCCATAGTGATCATTTTTCCAGCGGGATCCGACTTTAGTCGTAGCAGTAAGTAGATATTCGGATGACTGGAATCGGCTCTCCCCTCGGGCATCCTGCGTCTGTGAAACGAAGTATCAGAGCTCAGGCGGCCATCCTGGCGGCGGCGGTCATGGCCGTCGCCGGCGTGGTCCTGTGCGCGGTCTTCGTCCAGGGCGCGCGTCACGAGATGGTGGCGGAGGCCGTACGCGACGGCGTGCGCGCCTCGACGTCCGTGCTCGAAAGGATCAACCACGGCCGCTCACTCGACCTGCGGCTGCGCGAATACCGGTCGTTCGCCCAGATCGTCGACGACTCGGGGCGGGTGCTCGCCGCCAGTCCCGAACTGCGTGGCAAGGCCCCCTTCTCCGGTGTCCCCGGCAGAGGGCGGCCCACGGCCCAGACCCGTACCTTCGAGCTGGCGCCCTCGGCGTTCCACCCCGCGTCCGCCCTGGAGGTCGACGCGCAGCGCATCCCCTTCGCGGGCCGTACGGTGAGCCTCTACACCTTCTCGCCCGTGCCCCCGCCGTACATCAGCGGCCCGCTCGTCGCGGCGCTGGCCGTGTGGACGGCCCTGGTCGCCGCGGTCAGCGGCGCGATCGTCTGGTGGTGGATGGGACGGCGGCTGCGCGGTGTCGAGGCGATCCGCCGCGACCTGGCCGAGATCACCGTGACCGATCTGTCCCGCCGGGTGCCCGAGGGCGGCCGCGACGAGGTCGGACGGCTGGCCACGACGGTCAACGAGACCCTCGACCGGCTGGAGGAGGCGGTCGAGCAGCAGCGCCGGTTCACCGCCGACGTCTCCCACGACCTGCGCACCCCGATCGCCGCCATGCAACTGGAGCTGGAGGACGCCCTGGACCACCCCGAGGACGTCGACTGGGTGACCTCGGGCGAGGCGATGCGGGCCGGCCTCACCCGCCTGCACGCGATCGTCGCCGACCTGCTGCACCTGGCCCGGCTCGACGCGGAGGACGGCGGGGCCCGGGAGGCGGTCGAGCTGTCAGCCCTGGTCCGCCGGGAGCTGGCGTCCCGGCAGCGGCGGGTGGAGGTGCGGCGCGTCCTGTCCGAGGCCGTGGTCGACGGGGACGACGTGCAACTGGCCCGGCTGCTGAACAACCTGCTCGACAACGCCGAGCGTCACGCCCGGAGCGTGATCACCGTCATGGTGGGGCAACAGGACGGCCAGGCCGTCCTGACCGTCTCCGACGACGGCATCGGGATCGCGCCCGAGGACAGGGAACGGATCTTCCAGCGCTTCGTCAGGCTGGCGGCCTCCCGCAGCCGCGACAGGAGCGGCACCGGACTCGGCCTGCCGATCGCCCGCCGCATCGCCCACGCCCACGGCGGCACCCTGGAGGTCGCCGAGCAGGGGCCGGGAGCCTGCTTCGTGCTGAGGCTCCCGGCCGATCCGGCCGATCAGACGTCGACCGGAAGCAGCTTCCCGGAGCGCACGTCGTAGATAGCGCCGCCGACCGGCATGTCCTTCGGCAGGAAGGGGCTGGTGCGGATGCGGGTGAGGTCGTGCAGCAGCGCGGCGTTCTGGTCGGGCACGGTGTGGAACTCCAGGCTCCGCGTGTCGACCCCGTGGCTCTGGGTCAGCTCGTACACGTCGGAGTCGGAGACCTTGGCCATGCCGCAGTCGGTGTGCGGCATCACCAGCACCCGCTCGACGCCGAGCAGGTAGACGGCCAGCACGAGCGTGCGCAGCACGTCGTCGGTGACCCTGGCGCCGGCGTTGCGCAGGATCTTGGCGTCGCCGGGCTTGAGCCCGAGGAGGCCGAGGGGGTCGATGCGGGAGTCCATGCAGGTGACCACGGCCAGGCCCCGTGCGGCCTTGCCAGGAAGGCCCGAGTCGAGGAAGTCGCGCGCGTAGTCCGCGTTGGCGGCCAGCAGGTCGTCGAAAGCGGTCATGGCTAAATCATCCAGCATGCCGGTTTCCTGCTGGTTTCCGGGTTCCATCTTTCCCATCCGCCCGCCATCCCGCGTCACTTTGAGTGAAGATATGTTGCCGTGAGTATCAGTAGGACCCAACTGCTGGCCGACTACCTGCGCGGACAGGCACGGCGCAGCCTCGACCGGGTCGAGCCGAACGACGAGGGCCGCAACGCGCGCCGCGCACTGGCCCTGCTGGACGCGGCCTGCTACGCCGAGAGCCTGCCCGAGGACGACCCGCTCGTCCAGCAGCTGGAGGACGCCGGCAGGTTCGGGCCGCTGGGCCGCGACCCCTTCGAACCGGACGAGCGGGGCAGGCGCCTGGTCGCCGAGTGGCAGGGCGCCGAGCCGTCGGAACTGGTCCTGGCGTTGTCAGGCGGGCTCGTTGCCCGGCTTCCACTTGATGCCGCAACCGAGTGACGGGTTCTGCGGCCCCTCGACGGGACGGCCCTCCAGTAGCGCGTCGATCGCCGCGCGCAGGGACGCTCCGGTCACCGGCACGTCGTTGGACGGCCGCGCGTCGTCGAACTCGCCGCGGTAGGCGAGCCTGAGGTCGGCGTCGTAGAGGAAGAAGTCGGGCGTGCACGCCGCCCGGTAGGCCTTGGCCACCTCCTGGGTGTCGTCCAGGAGGTACGAGAAGCCGAACCCGGCCCGCCGAGCCTGCTCCGCCAGGTGTGTGGCGTCGTCGTCGGGGTAGCGGACGTGATCGTTGCTGCAGATGGCGACAACTGAGACACGCGAGCCGTAGTCGGCCGCCAGCTGTCCCAGGCCGTTCTCGATGCGCTTGACGTAGGGGCAGTGGTTCGACAGGAAGATGATCAAAGTGGCCGGTGAGCCCTTGAGATCGGACAGGCTCACACTGCCGCCGTCGATCGCCGTCAGATGGAAGTCGGGGGCGGGCGTGCCGAGGGGGACCATGAAGGAATTGACAGCCATGAGAGGAGTCAATCATGCCGGGAATCGTCCGTTTCCGTAGCACGGTGCTCGACTGTCCGGACACCCTGGCCCTGGGCCGGTTCTACGCCGAACTGCTCGGCTGGGAGCTGAAGGGCGACGCCGAGTGGGCCGTGGTGTCCGACGGCTCGATGCGCCTGGCCTTCCAGCAGGTGTCCGGGTACCGGCCGCCCGACTGGCCGGACGACGAACGCCCGCAGCAGTTCCACCTCGACCTCGCGGTCGACGACATGGAGGAGGCGGAGAAGCGGGCGCTGGAGCTCGGTGCGCGCAAGCACGAGGTCCAGCCGAGCGAGGACGACGAATGGCGCGTCTACCTCGACCCGGTGGGTCACCCGTTCTGCCTGTGCCGCTAGCCGTACGGTGATCCGGAATTGTCGGTGCCACCAGGCATGATGGCCTTATGACGGACGCGCCTCCCAGCACTGTGATCGCCGACGAGACCGCCTACGCCGAGGCGGTTCAGCTCGCCCTCGACTCCG
Organism: Nonomuraea sp. NPDC050663; assembly: GCF_044456985.1. Lineage (NCBI taxonomy): Bacteria > Bacillati > Actinomycetota > Actinomycetes > Streptosporangiales > Streptosporangiaceae > Nonomuraea > Nonomuraea sp. NPDC050663. Next base: position 2,126 of record NZ_JBITGL010000013.1, on the reverse strand, counting down.
CGGCGGCCTACTACGCCGACGGCACCTCGACGCTCGACGACGACTCCTACGACCGCCTGGTGCGCGGCATCGAGGCCTACGAGGGCGAGCACCCCGACCAGGTCCTGCCGCAGTCTCCGACGGGCAAGGTCGCGGGCGGCGCGGTCGTCGGCGATGTGCCCCACACCGTGCCGATGCTCAGCCTCGACAACGTCTTCGGGGCTGACCAACTGGCCGACTGGGCGGCCTCGCTGGAGCGGCGCATCGGCCGTCCGGTCACCGCGTGGAGCGTGGAGCCCAAGCTCGACGGCCTGGCCATCTCGGCCCGCTACCGGCGCGGGCGGCTGGTCCAGCTCGTCACCCGCGGCGACGGCGTCGCGGGCGAAGACGTCAGCCACGCGATGGGCACCATCGTCGGTTTGCCCGACCGGCTGGCCGACGCGGTCACCGTCGAGCTGCGGGGCGAGGTCATGATGACGGCCGCCCAGTTCGACGAGGCGTGCGCCAAGCGCCAGGCCCACGACGGCACCACCTTCGCCAACCCGCGCAGCGCCGCCGCGGGCACGCTGCGCACCCGCGAGCGGCCCTACGTCTGCGAGCTGACCTTCTTCGGCTACGGCGCGCTGCCCGCGCCCGACGACTCCTCCGAGCTGGCCACGCGGCTGCGCGAGCTGCCGCACAGCGAGGTCATGGCCTGGGTGTCCGGCCAGGGCGTGCAGACCACCGAGGTGACCCCGGTCGCCGGCATCGTCGCCGAGACCCTGGAGCAGGTCCAGAAGCGCGTCGACGAGATCGCCGCGGCCCGGCCGGAGCTGGAGTTCGGCATCGACGGCATCGTCGTCAAGTGCGACCTCGCCGCCGACCAGGCCGTGGCGGGCTTCAGCTCACGCGCCCCGCGCTGGGCGGTCGCCTACAAGCTGCCTGCCACCGAGAAGATCACCAAGCTGGTCGGCGTCGAGTGGAACACCGGCCGCACTGGCATCATCGCGCCGCGCGCCGTGCTGGAGCCGGTCGAGCTCGACGGCAGCGTCGTCACCTACGCCACCCTCCACAACGTCGCCGACATCACCCGGCGCGGCCTGATGCTCGGCGACTCCGTCACCGTCTACAAGGCGGGCGACGTGATCCCGCGTGTCGAGGCGCCGGTGGTTCACCTGCGCACCGGCGACGAGCAGCCCATCCCGATCCCTTCCGTCTGTCCTTCCTGCGGTGACGCCATCGACATGTCGCAGGAGCGCTGGCGCTGCGTGCGCGGGCGCGCCTGCCGCGCCATCGCCTCCATCAGCTACGCCGCCGGACGCGACCAGCTCGACATCGAGGGCCTGGCCGACAACCGCATCAAGCAACTGCTCGACGCCGGGATGATCGCCGACTTCGCCGACCTCTTCTACCTCACCCGCGACCAGCTTCTCGGCCTGGAGCGCATGGGCGCGGTCAGCACCGACAACCTGCTGGCCGCCTTCGAGCGCGCCAAGGCCCAGCCGCTCAGCCGCGTCTTCTGCGCCCTCGGCGTGCGCGGCACCGGACGCTCCATGAGCCGCCGCATCGCCCGCCACTTCGGCACCATGCAGGCCATCCGCGCCGCCGACGCCCTGGCCATCCAGCAGGTCGAGGGCATCGGCCCCGAGAAGGCGCCGGTCGTCGTCGCCGAGCTCGCCGAGCTGGCGCCGCTCATCGACAAGCTGGTCGCGGCAGGGGTCAACATGACCGAGCCCGGCGTCGACCCGTCCGGGTCCGCGACGTCGGCGCCGGAGTTGCCGCTGACGGGCATGTCCGTGGTGGTCACCGGCGCGATGTCGGGGCCACTGGAGGAGCTGTCGCGCAACCAGGTCAACGAGCTGATCGAGCGGGCCGGGGGCAAGGCGTCGTCCAGCGTCTCGGCCAAGACCTCGCTGCTGGTGGCGGGGGAGAAGGCAGGGTCGAAGCGGGCCAAGGCCGAGGAGCTTCAGGTGCGGGTGGTGAGCCCGGAGGAGTTCGCCGAGCTGGTGGGGGAGTTCATGGCGTAGCTCCGGCTGCCAGGTCCCCTCGCTCCAGTGGCTAGGTGTACTGACCCAGAGGTTGAGTACAGGGGATGATCGTTTTGGCATGAGGAAGGGCTTCCGGGTTCGGTGTGGATTGCGACATCTACCCCTGAACCAGAAAGCCCT
>NZ_JBITGL010000012.1:0-265289 GCF_044456985.1 Nonomuraea sp. NPDC050663 | reverse complement strand
TGGGCCCCCTGGTTCTTGGGGTTGGCCCGTTCAGGGCCCCCCGTTTTTAACCCCCCGCCCTGTTTGTTTTTGTTTTTTGGGGGGGGGGGGGGGGCGGGGTGGGGGGGGGGGGCGGCGGGGGGGGGGCGCCCACCACTGATGTAGACCTCGAGCGTGGTGGGCCGTTCCTCCTCGACGCGCGGCGAGACGCCGCCGTCGTTGCGCGGGGTCGTGCGCGAGCCCTCGAACGTCAGGTCCTGCAGCGCCGTGTTGGTGCCCTTGCGCCGGTCGGCGAACAGCTGCGTCAGCAGCGAGTCGTAGTCGGGGTCGCGCAGCCTGATGGGCGCGCGGTACGGCTTGCTCCCCTTGTAGAGCACGAGGAAGTTCTTGGGCGAGGGGATCGCCGCGACCGGCGCGGGGATCCCGGTCTCCGTGACGTCGCTGGGCGCGATGCCGCAGCCCGCGAGCAGGGCGGCGGTGGCGGCGAGGGTGAGGACGCGTCTCATGCCGGCGGGAACCAGACCGTGAACAGGGTGCCGGGCTGCTGGGCGCGCACCGAGATGGTGCCGCCGTGCAGGTTGGCGTTGGCCCTGGCGATGGCCAGCCCCAGCCCGCTGCCCTGGCTGCGCGCCCGGCCCGCCCCGACCTTGTAGAAGCGGTCGAAGACGTGGGGCATGGCGCTGAGCGGGATGCCCTTGCCGTGGTCGCGCACCTTGACCTCCAGGCCGTTGTCCGTGCTGCGCGCGGTGATCAGCACCGGGGGAGCGCCGTGCTTGAGTGCGTTGCCGACGAGGTTGGAGACGATGACGTCGAAGCGGCGCGGGTCCAGGTTGAATGTCAGGCTCTGCGGGGTGTTGACCCGCACCTTTTCGCTCCAGCCGCGCATGTCGAGGGCGTCGGCGATCGCGTCGGCGACGTTGACGGGTTCCAGCGAGAGTGTGGCGGTGCCCGCGTCGAACCTGCTGACCTCGATGAGGTGCTCGACGAGCTCGCGCAGCCTGGCGACTTCGTGCAGCACCAGCCGTACGGCTTCCGCGGGCTCGTCGGGCAGCCGGTCGGCCTCCTCGGAGAGCATGTCGGCGACCGCCGTCATGGCGGTCAGCGGGGTGCGCAGCTCGTGCGAGACGTCGGCGACGAAGCGCCGCGACATCGCCTCCAGCGCGCGCAGCTCCGCCACGCTCGTTTCCAGCGCCGCCGCGGCGTCGTTGAACCGCACGGTGAGCTCGGCCAGCTCGTCCTGGCCGTGCACGGGCAGGCGGGTGTCGAGCCGGCCGCCGCCGAGCGCCTGGGCGGCGGCGCTGAGCCGGCGCACGGGCAGCAGCACCCGCCGGGCCGAGGCCAGCGCCACGGCGAGCGCGATGAGCAGTGTGATGCCGCCGGCCTGCAGGAGCGCCTGGCGCAGGAAGGCCAGTTGCAGCTCGTCGTGCTTCAGCGGCACGAACATGAACGCGCGAAGGCCGGTGCCCTCGACGAGGCTGTCCATCTCGTTGGTCCGGTTGACCTCGGTGCCGACGATCAGCCACAGCTCGTTCCTGATCACCCGGCGCTGGGTCACGAAGCCGCCGCCCGCCCTGCCGCGCAGCTCGCTGGGCAGGTCGTGCTCGGTCATCACGTGCTCTGAGTCGCTGTAGAGGTTGCGGCCGTAGGTCAGGATCACGTGACTGCCGGGGGTGTCGAGCTGGTCGGCCAGGTGCTGCAGATCCAGGTCGGTGGCGTCGCTCTCGCCCTCGTGCAGCTTGCCGATGGGGAACTCGATCTTCTGCAGCTGGCGGGTCATCAGCTCGATGGACGAGTCCTCGGTCCGCTTGATCAGCGCGTTCTTGGCCAGCTCGAATCCGATGCTCGCGACGAGGACCGACGAGATCACGGCCACCCCCGTGAACGTGATCACCAGTCGCGCGCGAAGGCCGGCGGGCATGCGGATCACGGGGGGCTGAACCGGTAGCCGAAGCCGCGCACGGTGTGGATGTAGACGGGTTCCGCGGGGCGTGGCTCGATCTTGGCGCGCACCCGCTGCACGCAGGCGTCGACGAGCCGGGAGTCGGCCACGTGGGTGTGGTCCCACACGACGCGCAGCAGGTAGCGGCGGTTGAGTACCTGGCCGGGGTGGCGGACCAGTTCCAGCAGCAGCCGCAGTTCCGTCGGGGTGAGGTGGATCTCCTTGTTGGCGAGGGTGACCTTCAGCGCTCCCCGGTCGATCATGAGGTCGCCGAAGGCGATGCGGTCGGAGGCGGCCGACTCGGCGCGGCGCAGGATGGCCCGGATGCGGGCGTCCAGCACGCGCGGCTCGACCGGCTTGACCACGTAGTCGTCGGCGCCCGCCTCCAGGCCGACGACCACGTCGAGGTCGTCGCCCCTGGCCGTGAGCAGGATCACCGGCAGCTGGTCGAGTCTCCTGATGCGGCGGCACACCTCGACGCCGTCGATGCCGGGCAGCATCACGTCGAGGATCGCGATCTCGGGGCGCCGCGAGCGGATGTGGTCGAGGGCCTCTTCCCCTGTGGCGTAGGACGTCACGGAGTGTCCCTGCCGGGTCAGCGCCAGTTCGAGCGCAGTCCGGACGGACGGGTCGTCTTCGACCAAAAGGATGCCAGCCACGCGCACATTATTAATCCTTCTTGTCTATATGCGTGTTCTGTCACGAAACCGTGATGTGACCAACATCACAAATGGACATAAATCGCTCGGCAGCCAGGTGGTTTCTTCAGAGAGCGCCAACTAAATGTCGGGTTTCGGTTGCGGACCACCCCCCTCCACAGGGCAAGCTCTGGTGCGTGTTGAGACAGCGCCCGAAGTCCAAGGCCCCCAAGAGGGCGATCATCGCCGGCGCATCGGTTCTGTTCGTGCTGGGCGGCGGGGGATTCGTGGCCTACCGGGCGGTGCAGAACGCCAACGCACCCGTGACCCCGGTCGACCCGCTGCAGATCGGCGCCCTCGCCCAGGGCTACATCCCCGACGCCGAGAACGACGAGCTGAAGTCCGCGGCGGTCCAGGCCTACAAGAAGGACCAGCTCGACAAGGCCCACGCCGGCGCCAAGCGGCAACTCGACCCCGTCGACGTCAAGGACCAGGCCCCCGGCGGCAACGGCTTCCCGCCGGTCAACTTCCCCCCGGGCAGCGACCCCGACCCCGGCAGCAACAAGGCGATCGCCAAGGAGATGCTGGCCTCCTTCGGCTTCGGCGAGGAGCAGTGGGGCTGCCTGGAGAAGTTGTGGCACAAGGAGAGCGGCTGGAACGAGCGGGCGATGAACCGCTACAGCGGCGCCTACGGCATCCCGCAGTCGCTGCCCGGCACCAAGATGGCCAGCGCCGGCTCCGACTGGCAGACCAACCCGGCCACCCAGATCAAGTGGGGCCTGGGCTACATCAAGGGCAGGTACGGCTCGCCGTGCGGCGCTTGGGGCCACTCCCAGGCCAAGGGCTGGTACTGACACCCCCCAGCCTCGGCAAGCCTGCGCGCGTGCCCGGAGGTTGACGACGCACCCTTGGCGGCATGGTCGTCAAGGTCAGCGTGGTCGTCAACATCTGTAACCCCGGAGATCGGGCGGACCCCTGCATCCGCTCGGTGCTCGAGCAGACGCTCGACCACTACGAAGTGATCTTCGTGGACGACGGCTCCACGGACGGCATCTCCGAGCGGCTCGACACCGTCGCGGGGGTGCGCAACAACGTGCGGGTGCTGCACCTGCCGCACACCGGCTCGCGGGTGCGCGGGTTCAACGTGGGCATGGCGGCTGCCAACGGCCGCTACGTCTACCTGCTCGACCAACTCGACCGGCTCGAACGCGGCGCGCTGGCGGCGATGTACCGGCGGGCGCAGGAGTGCGAGGCGGACGTGCTGGTCGGCCGCCTGGTGCGCGACGGCGGGCCGCCGCTGACGGCTTTCGAGGCCGACCGCAACCGTGCCGACATCCTCAGCGACAAGCTGCTGTCGCTGCTCACTCCGCACAAGCTCTACCGGCGCGCCTTCCTGGAGGAGCACCGGCTGGGCTTCGCCGTACCCGGAGGCAGGCTGGCCGAGCAGACGTTCGCGCTGCAGACCTACCTCACGGCCAAGATCGTCGCCGTCATGGCGGAGCCGGTCTGCTGCCACCTGGGCGAGCGCGCCGAGCAGCCGGAGGACCCCAAGAACGTCCTGGCCGAGCTGCGCACGCTCCTGGACGTGCTCGACGCGCACACCGAGGGCAGGCAGCGCGAGCGCATGTACGCCCACTGGATGCGCAGCACCCTGCTGCGGCCCTTCATGAGCGCCCGCTTCGCCGGATCGTCGTCGGAGCGCGGCAAGGTGGTCGCCCTGCACCGTGAGCTGCTGCTGGAACGTTTCCCCGAGCACCTGGACCGTTACCTGCCCGCCCACCTGCGCGCGGCCGCCACGCTGCTGCGTGAGGGCCGTGTGGACAAGCTGGTGGCGCTGGCCAACTCCGCGCGCCACACCAAGGTCCACGCCGACCTGCGCGAGGTGCGCTGGGACGCCGAGACCCTCGTGCTCTGCCTGGCCGTCGAACTGTTCGCCGACCGCGACCAGCCCGTCTACTTCCGCGAGCGGGACGGCAGGCTGCACTGGTGCCCGCCCGCGCAGGTGACCAAGAGCATGACGCCCGAGGTCACCGACGTGACCGGGGCGGTCAGCCGCGCCCGCATGGAGGTCTACCTGCGCAACGAGGTCACCGGAGCGGTCTACTTCGTGCCGGTCGGCTTCGAGGTCGAGCGGGTGGCCGAGGAGGAGGGCACCCGGCTGCGCATCGTCGGCGAGGCACGGGTCGACGTGGCCACCGCGGCCATGGGCGGGCCGCTGCAGACCGGCCACTGGGAGGTCCACGTGCGCATGTACGGCGGAGCCCACCAGGACCGCACCCGCGTCAGGCGGCCGGAGGGCCCCCTCACCTGCCTGGGCGTGCTGGCCCTGGCGCCACGCCAGCGCCTGATCGTGCCCTGCTGGAGTGACGCGGGGGAGCTGGGCCTGGCCGTCGAGCCGCGCTCGTTCTCCGAGTCGATCGCCCTCGTCTCGCCTGGCGCAAGCGTCACCCGGCAGAGCGGCCACCTGTACGTCGTGCTGCCCGTGCCGTACGTGCCGCCGAGCGGCGGCCCCGCGATGGAGCTGGTCCTGCGCACCGCCTCCGGCAGGCTGCGCGAGATCTGCGCGCCCGCGATGGTCGAGCCGGGCGTGCCCGGCAGGGTCGCGGGACAGCTCGTGGCCAAGGTGCCGGTCAAGCGGCTGCTGCCGGGCCGCGACAGCCTGGGCCCAGGGGCCTGGCTCACCTCGCTGCGCACCGGCGACAGCGAGGTCGGGCTACGGTTCGGCCTGCAGATGCGAGGGGGCACCGTGCAGGTGCTCCCCGCCGCCCAGGTCGACCCCCAGCGCCGCGGCGAGCTCGACCACGACACCTCGCTGCGGCGGCTGGCCCGCCGGGTGCCCGGCGCACGTCATCTCGTACGGCTGGCACGGGCGGGCAAGCACCGCTACCTGAGGGACTGAAGCACCTCCTGGACGAAGCGCTCGGGCTGCTCCAGGTGGGGACTGTGGCCGCAGTCCTCGAAGACCACCTCGCGGTAGACGCCGTAGCGCTCCAGGACCGCCCTGGTCTGGGTGACCATCGGCTGGGCCGGCGTGCCGTCCCAGCCGGGCACCGCGCCGATCGCGCCCAGGTGGACGATGTCGAACAGGGAGGCGTCGGAGACGATCTGGTCCTCGGAGCCCCTGATCCACAGGATCGGCGGCTTGGGGTCGATCTCGTGCAGGTCGTCGATCCTGAAGTGGATCGGCGCCATCGTGTTGAGCACGCCCCTGCGGCCGGGGGCGACCCCTGGCCAGTTCTCCGAGGGCACCGCGTCGCCGGGGTAGTGGTCGTCGCCGACGCGGGTGGTGAGCATCTCGCGCAGCCAGCGGTCCTCGTCCTCGACCGGGTTCTTCACGTAGCCGAGGTTGAAGACCTGGCGCATCGCCTCCAGGTCGCCGTCGGCCAGCGAGCGCACGAAGTCGGGATTGGCGGTGCCGCTCCCCGCGCCGTCGGCGTGGGTGAGCTTGCCGTCGGCGCCCGTCGTGCCGCCGAACCCGTACGGCGAGACCGGGTTGACCAGGATCAGGCTCTTGACCAGGTGCGGGTGGTCGCGCAGCAGCTGCATGACCACGCCGCCGCCCATCGACCAGCCGACCAGGTGCGCGGGCTCCTGGAGGTGCTCCAGCACGTCGTCGACGAAGTCGCGCACCCCGCGGGTGGCGTCGACCGGGCGGGCCTCGGCCTCGCCGAACCCGCGCAGGTCGATCGCCTTCGCCCCCGGGATGTGCGGCAGGACGCCGTCCCAGAAGGCCTTGGAGGAGATGTTGCCGTGGACGAAGAGAACGGTCATACCTTCACCTTCTCGTCAAGCGAGCGCAGGTCGCGACCCCTGGTCTCCCGGCTGACGGCGACGGTGACCGCGGTGAGCACCGCACCCGCCGCCACGTAGACGGAGACGGCCAGCGGCGAGCCGAAGCCTTCGAGCAGTGTCAGCGCGATCGTGGGGGCCAGGCCGCCCGCGACGATGGAGGCGAGCTGGTAGCCGACCGAGACGCCCGAGTAGCGCACCTTGGTACCGAACAGCTCGGAGAAGTAGGCCGCCTGCGGGCCGTACATGGCGCCGTGCAGGATCAGGCCGACGGTCACCGCGAGCGTCACAGCGGCGAAGTTCTTGCTGTCGATCAGCGGGAAGAAGGCGAACGACCACAGGCCCACGCCGACCGCGCCGAGCAGGTAGACGGGCTTGCGGCCGATGCGGTCCGACAGTGCGCCCCACAGCGGGATCACGATCAGGTGCGCGGCCGAGGCGATGATGAGGCAGTTGAGCACCATCGGCTTGGTCAGTCCCGCGTTCTTCACCGCGTAGACGAGGACGAACGCGGTGATGACGTAGTAGGAGACGTTCTCGACGAAGCGGGCGCCGAGCGCGGTGAGCACGTCACGCCAGTGGTAGCGGAAGACGTCGAACAGCGGCATCTTGGCGGGCGCGTCGGCCACGGCCTCCTTGAAGACGGCCGGCTCCTCGATGGCCAGGCGGATCCACATGCCCACCAGCACCAGGATCGCGCTGAGCAGGAACGGCACGCGCCAGCCCCAGGAGTTGAAGGCCTCCTCGCTCTGGACCGCCGCGAGGACGGCGAGCACCGCGGTGGCCAGCAGGTTGCCGCAGGCCACGCCGGCCTGCGGCCAGGAGGCCCAGAAGCCGCGCCGCTCGGCGTCGCCGTGCTCGGAGACGATCAGGACCGCGCCGCCCCACTCGCCGCCGATCGCGATGCCCTGGATGAGCCGCAGGGCCACGAGCAGGATCGGGGCCAGGATGCCCACGCTGGCGTAGGTCGGCAGCAGGCCGATCGCGAACGTGGCGCCGCCCATCATGAGCAGGCTGATGACCAGCAGGGTCTTGCGGCCGATCCGGTCGCCGAAGTGGCCGAAGATGATGCCGCCCAGCGGGCGGGCGACGAAGCCCAGCGCGAACGTCAGGAAGGCGAGCATGGTCGCGACGGTCGGGTCGCTCTCGGGGAAGAAGAGCGTGGGGAAGATGAGCGCGGCCGCAGAGCCGTACAGGAAGAAGTCGTACCACTCGATCGTGGTACCGATGAGGCTCGCGCCTACAACCTTCTTGATCGACATATCACACCGTTTCTTGACACCGGGGGGAGTGGCTTCACGGTATGAAGTGATGCCGGTCACTCATATGGGTGCATCTCCCACAGTCGTGCCGACGGGTATGTCGGTCTCATCCACTGAGCCGGTGCAGGCGCAGCGCAAGCTGGAGTTCCAGGGCGCGCTCCGGGTCCTGCCAGCCCTCGCCCAGCAGGCGCCCGATGCGCTCCAGCCGCTGCGAGACGGTGTTGACGTGGATGTGCATGGCCTCCGCCGTACGGCTCGGCGAACCGCCGGCGCCGAAGTAGGCGGCCAGGGTGCCGACCAGGCTGGTGCCGCGCTTGGCGTCGTAGTCGACGACCGGGCCGATCGTGGCGTGCACGAAGCCGGGGATGCTGCCCGCCTCGCCGATCAGCAGCCCGACGAAGCCCAGCTCGGAGGCGCTGGCCCCATCGCCCCCGCGGCCCAGCGCGATGAGCGCGTCGGCGCAGCGCTGGGCCTCACGGTAGGCGCTGTGGACGTCCTTGATGCCCGTCACGGGCCCGGCCGCGCCCGCCGTCGCCGGAGACTGCAGCGCGGCGCTGAGGTCCTTGGCGATGCGCTTGGCGTCCTGCGGTCCCGGCAGCAGCAACACGACCTCCTCCGCCCTGGCGGCGGCCAGGCCGTGGGAGAGCGCGGCCTGCGAGGAGGCCCAGAAGGCCGCGCGCTCGCGCTGGCCCTGGTGCTTGGCGACGATCACCACGTGCGGGCGGGCCAGGTTCACGCCCAGCCGGTTGGCCCGGTCGATCAGGCCGTCGTCGTCGGGGCGGCTGATCAGGTCGTCGAGCAGCTCGCCCCTGACCCGGCCCTCGGCCTCGGCCACGCTCCGCCTGAACAGCAGCAGCAACGCGCAGACCAGAGCCGCGCGTTCCACGATGCGCTCGTCAGCGTCGGCGCTCCTGACGATCAGCGTGCACAGCGGCTCGCCGCCCACGTCGACCGAGGCGATCAGCAGGTCGTGCCGCCTGACCGTCCGGCCCAGCGCCCGCGAGGCCTGCGCGGCCTCGAAGATGCCCGGATCGTCGGTGGCCTGCCCGACGATCACCCTGCCCAGCCCGTCGAGGACGGTCAGCTCGCCCGACTCGGCCACCACCGCCGCGATGTCCTCGATGCCCCTGCCCTGCAGCACCAGCTCCATCATGCGGTCGTGGGCCCGTGCCGCGCGCTCCACGGCGTCGCCGTGCTCGCGCAGGCTCCGGTGCGTGCTCGACAGCTCCTCCAGGGCGTTCCTGGTCTCCTGCAGCAGCCGCGCGTTGTCGATCGCCACCGCCGCATGGGCCGCCAGGCTCGTCAGCAGCGCGACCTCCTCCTGCAGGAACGGCCTGGCGCTGCGGTTGGCCGCGAACAACACCCCGATGACCCGCTGACCCAGCTTCAGCGGCACGCCCAGGATGGCGACCAGGCCCTCCTCGTGCACGGCCGTGTCGATGTGGTTCTTGTGCTGGAAGCGGGGATCGGCGAAGTAGTCGGCCGTGGCGTACGGCCGGGCGGTCTGCGCGACCAGCCCGCCCAGGCCCGCTCCGGGCGCCAGCCGCAGGTTCTGGAACGCCGCCGAGATCGACCCGTCGGTGACCCGCATGAACGTGTCGCCCTTGTCGGGATCGTGCAGCGTCAGGTACGTCGTGTCGGTGCCGAGCAACTGCCTGGCCCGGTGCACGATCGCCTCCAGCACCGCGTCGAGGTCACGCAGTCCGGCCAGGTCGCTGGCGGTGTCGTACAACGCCGACAGCTCCGCCTCCCTGCGCGCCCTGCGCCTGAGCAGCTCGCGCACCTTCAGCGCCTCGACCTTGGCCTGCTCGAGCTCGGCGACCTCCTCGGGCGCGGCGCCGCGCGCCCGCGCCTCGATGATCGGCCCCTCGAACTCCACCGCGGAGGCCTCGCGGGCGAGAAGTTCGAGGTAGACGCGCATATCGCCCATTGTGCTACTCCTCCGTCATGCCTCGGACCGTAGACCGTGGACAACGGGCGAGAATATGGGGCCGGCCGCCATAACCAGGTGGCAAAATGCGTGGCCGGCCTACTTCACGTCGTCGGCGGGGCTGCGGCCGCGCGAGACATAGCATTCGATGAAGCGCTCGACGATGCCCAGGAACGGCTCCTGGAGATCGGCCTTGATCAGGGCGGCATGAGCCGCCTCGAAACACCGGTACGCCGCCGCGGCCAGAGACGGGTCCGCCAGGCCGGTCCTGGCCGCCCCCACCCACGGGTCGGGTCGCGAGGCGCCGCCGCGGTGTAGCGGCTCTGTGGCCTCCATCGCCGCGTCGAGGGCCTTCTCGTCATCGAGGAGGGCCTTGACGACCGCCACGGGCACGACCCAGTCGTCGCCGCGCTGCGCGTCGATCATCCGCAGCTCCAGGTATCCCCTGGGCCGGATCGGCGGGAAGAGCGTCGACAGGTGGTAGCGCAGGTCACCAACGGTCGGGACCCGAGGTTGCCTTTCCACCACCCAGTCCTTGAAGCTCAGCCCGTCGGGAGCGGTCCAGGGAAGGCCGTCGCGGCGGCGCACGCAGATGACCCGGGCATCGAGGGCGTACCTGGCCCAGGCAGTGCGCGGGTCGGCCGATCCGGTGGGCGGGGCGGAGCGGCTGCGATCGATCGACAGCCAGGCGGCCTGCCGGGTGGATCGCCACCCGGTGGAGCGTGAACGATGGATGGGGGAGTTGGCGAACGCGGCGACCAGGACCGGGCCGATGGCGTGGGCGCCCTCCCACCGCGCGCGGAAGTCGTGTTCCGTCCCGGCGTCGAGGGAGACCTGGACCGACGCCGTGCTGCACAACATCAGCCGGCCCGACTCGTTGGTCCGGTTGAAGGCCTCCTCCATGGCGTCGTAGCGGGGGATGCGCAGATAGCGCCGCGGTGGCCGGCCGGGGTCGATTCCCACGCCGGTCAGGGTCAGGCCGGCGGCCGCGAGGATACGGCGGATGGCCGTCATGTCGGCCATCGACTGACGGAGGCAGTCTCCGAGATCGGCGGGAGCGGAACTCAGTTCGAGCTGGCCGCCCGGCTCGATGGAGAGAATGCCGTCCACGTCGAGATCGTTGAGTGCGGCGGTGGTGCGATCGGGATGCACGGGCGCCATCGGATCGCCGCCGTCATGGACGAGCCATTCGAGTTCGACGCCCACCCGTTTCGGCGGGGAGAAATCGAATGCGCTGCGATAGATCAGGCTTTCCGCCGTGTCCAGATCGGTGAGGTGGTCACCGTCGGATACGCCTAGATGATTCATCGGCGGGCCGAGGCTCCAGGTGCTCTTGTCGATCGCCATGCAGAGTCCACCTTTATGTGGCCAATAGCCGGTCACTCATGATGGCAAAGCCTTGCGATCACCGTCCAGTGGCTGGAAACTATGCACATCGAGCGGTCCGCTTGTGCTGCTGGTGGTCCCACCCTACAGCGGAAGGCTTCCTGCATGCTGTTGCGTCATGACCGGCTGTCATCAGATGCGCTCCGCGAACTGGCGACGGGTAAGGTGCTGGCGCTGCACGTGCCCGAATATCACGCCCCTGATCTGTGCACGGAGATTGTCGAGCGAATACTCGACGGCATGGGGAAAGGTTATCGGCGGATTTACGAGAGTAATGTCAGGGCCTTTACCGAGACTCGTGGTGATGCCGAGGCCAGACGGGCCTATCTGGCGACGGCCATCGAGGTCATGGCCGAGATCAGGCGGTCGTGCCACCCCTTGGCCTCTCCCATGGACCGGCTCAGGTGCGAACTCGACGAGTTGTGGCCGGGCGGGGCGTGCCTGCTCAGGCTGGAGGAGAACGCACTCGTCTTCGGCATGGTCCGGGTGTGGCGCGGCGGGGCGCAGGCACACCCGCATCTCGACGTGCTGCGGGAGTCGGCCCCCGACGTCCGCGACGCGGCGGGGTTCACCGAGCAGCTCGGCGTCAACATCTACCTGCGGATGCCCGCCCAGGAGCACGACAGTGAAGGTGTGCTGGAGCTGTGGGACTTCGGGCTGATGGACGAGGCGGTGATCGGCCGAAGCTCGTGGGGCACCTACGGGTATCGTCGCGAGACGCTGCCGACCCCGACGATCAGGATCCGGCCGGCGGTCGGAGATCTGATCATCTTGCGGACGACCCGGTTGCACGCCGTCCAGCCCACGTGTGACGGGGAACGGATCACACTGTCCGGGTTCATCGGGTGCTCAGGCACGGACGAGCCGCTGCGCCTGTGGAGCTGAGCGGGGTCCGGATCTCAGCGAGGCACGGGCGGCCAGGAGCTGGTGGCGGTCACCTTGAAGGCGTGCGAACGGATCAGGTCCAGGCTGAACTCGGCTGCCCTGATCTCGTTGGGCAGCACTGAGAGCCGTTCGCGGTCGGCCTTCTGCCGATACTGGGTCGCCCGTGGCTGCATGAGGAGCTTGGTGCCGTTGCGGAAACTCAGCACTCCCTGGTCGACCACGTGCTCGCGATGGTGTTCGGGGACCCACTCGCGCAGCACCAGCCAGGTGTCGATGCCCGCGGCCGCCTGAGCGCGCACGACGTCCTCCAGGTATGGAGTGGCCGGGTCGTCGGAGACGAATATGCGCTCGACCACCAGGCCGAAACGTTCGATGGCCGACTGCTGGGTCTTCAGATAGCGCTGCCCGAACGGCCCGGTCCAGAATTCGAACGGGCCCATGCTGACAGCGCGATAATGCAGGACATCGTCGAATGGCCTGGCGCGGACGCTGTACGGGCCGTCGATGCTCACGATGATGGCGCCGTTGGAAAGATCGTGCAGGCAGTCGAGCAATTCACTGCTCTTGCTCTGCCGGATATCCGAGAAGACGTCGATGTCGCCGCGGCGGTCGATGCTCTGATAGGCCGCCACGTAACCGTCGACGAAATCCTTGCACAGCGGTGGAGCGGCGATGACCGGGCTCACCTCTCTGAGCGCGGTGGTGAGTTCGGCGGCTTGGCGCTCCATTTGTGTGCGCATCTCGACGATTGCCTGGTCGAGTTTGGTCGACTGCTCAACCAGCAGTGCGATGCAGAATCCCACGAGGCCGACGATGATGCCGACCTGGATGAAGATCTTCGTCGAGTCGACCCAAGGAGGAATGATCGCCAAAGCCAGCGAGATGGTGATGCCGCCGATCCAGAGCGTACGGCGGGCACGCTTTGTCCTGGGGGCTAGCGTTTTGGGAGGTTCTTGAAGCGCCACATGGTCATTATCTCGAAATTAGCGCCAATCTTCCAAGAATGCGATTTTATCTCATTTATCCGGAGTAACTCTGGCAACGCCCCTGCCCACGGCTATCGAGCGGTCCAGCCGCCGTCCACGGGAAGCGAGACTCCGGTGATGAACCCACCCCTCGGCCCGCACAGGTAGGCGACCAGCTCGGCCACCTCCTCCGGCTCGATCAGCCGCTTGATCGCCGCGGGCCTGAGCATGATGTCCTCGACGACCTGCTCCGGCGGGATGCCATGGGCCCTGGCCTGATCCTGGATCTGGTTCTCGACCAGCTCCGTCCGCACGTAGCCGGGCGCCACGCACACCGAGGTCACCCCGTGGGGGGCGCCCTCCAGCGCGGCCACCTTCGAAAAGCCCTCCAGCGCGTGCTTGGCGGCCACATAGGCCGACTTGTACGGCGAGGCCCGCAGTCCGTGCACGGACGAGACGTTGACGATCCTGCCCCACCCGTTCCCGTACATCCCGGGCAGGTAGCGGCGGGTGATCAGGAACGGGGCCTCGACCATGACCTTGAGGATCGCGGCGAACACCTCGGGCGGGAACTCCTCGATCGGCGCCACGTGCTGGAAGCCCGCGTTGTTCACGACGATGTCGACCCGCTCGTCGGGCAGGCGCTCCACGAAGCCGGGCTCGCTCAGGTCGACCGCCACGGCGACGCCGCCGACCTCGCTCGAGACCTTCTCGGCCGCCTCGCCGTTCCTGTCGACGACCAGCACTCTCGCGCCCAGGTCGGCCAGCTTCACCGCCACCGCCCGGCCGATCCCGCTGCCGGCGCCGGTCACCAGGGCCGTCCGCCCGGCCAAGTCCTCCGCCATGTCTCGGACCCTAGACCGCGGGCGCCGGGCAGGCACATGGGGTTGATCGCCACATATCGGTGGGCGGTTATGTGGGCGGGCACCGGGGCGGCGCCGCGCCGTCGGGGAGCGCCCCGGTCCGGGCTCGCGAGAGCCAGCCGCCGCTGATGGCGCACAGGTGGCGCATCCATTCGGCGGGGTCCAGGGAGACCACCTTGGTCGTGCCGGAGCTGAAGTGTTCGGGAACCGTGTAGTGGAAGGAGTCGCGGACCAGGACGGCCTTCAGGTCCTTCCGCACGGCCAGCACGGAGCCCATCCCTCGCGGCGCGAGGGTGCCGAGCACCGGGACGGCCTTGCCCGCGTCGAGCGTCTGCGTCACGCGGCCCAGCCGCAGGTCGACGGTGACAAGCTGGCCGGACGACGCCACCAGGGCGGTCGTTCCGCTCGCGGCCGCCGACACGCCGGTGTTGGCGTCGGATCCGGCCCACCTGCCCAGGTCGCGCACCTTCCCGGTGTCGGTCTCGACCAAGGCGATGGCGAGATTCGCGCCCTGGATGCCGGTCACGAGCAGGCGATCGCCCGAGAGCAGGAGCGCCTGGGCGTCCAGTCCCACGGCGAACCGGCGGCGCAGGCCCGACTCCATGTCGACCAGCTCGACGTCGGTGCTCCCCTCCGGCTGGACCACGACGCGCCCGCCCTCGACCGCGATCCTGCACGAGCCGCCCGGGTCCAGCTCGATCTCGCGGCCCGTCTCGGCCAGGTCGGGCAGCCGCAGTCTGGAGAGACTGCCGGACCGGCAGTGGTGAACCACCTGGCCGTCGACGACCGCCACCGGGGCGGGCGTGTAGGGATGGTCCAGGCGGGCGACCTCTTCGAGGGTCCGGCCGCGCCGTACCTCGATCCTGCTCTCGCCCGGCAGGACCATCCAGGCCCCGTCCGGGCTGAAGGAGACGCCCTGAGCGGCGGGCACCGTCTCTCCGGGCACGAGCTCGCCGGTCGCGATCCGCCACCTGGACAGGTAGTCGCCGGTGGTGACGACCTCATCGCCCGCGGGGTCGAACACGCCGCGGGCCGGGTCTCCGGTGGAGGTGCTCTGCGTGCGGGCCCTGATGTCCTGGAGGTAGACGCCGCCGGTGACGGGGTAGGCGAGCTGGCCGTACTCGCCGTCCATGAAGTAGGCGAACGGCGGCACTTGGTGGACCAGGCCGACGCCCCGAGGGTCCTCCTCGTGCGGGACGGTGAACTGGGAGGCCAGGATGGGGTGTTCGGCCAGGGACAGGCGGGCGAAGCGGCCGTTGAGGGCGATGATCCCGAAGCCCTCTTGATACAGGGCCACCTTGTCGCATTCGCCGGGCATCGTGGTCTCGCCGGCGACCGGCCGGGCGTTCGACACCTGCACGAGCCGGACGCCGACCTTCTTGGGCTCCACCTCACGGCAGACGGCGATCGCCTTCGCCTTGGAGCTGGGCAGGTACGCCACCGTGTCCCCGCGAAGCGTCGTGAGCTCGCCGTCGGCCAGGTTCCAGATGTCTGCGCGCCCGCCGCTCGGGACGACGACCGCGTACCCGTCGTCGGACACCCGCAGCGAATCCACGGAGGTGGTTCCCGTGTCCGCCTCCATGACCCGGTCCCGGTGGTGAAGCCGGTAGCCGGTGCCGTCGGGGATGGTCACGGCCGCCACCGTCCGGCCGTCGGTCGAGAGGTCCACCGCCTGCGGGGGCCCGCCCACCCGCATGCGGCTCTCCTGCCCGCCCTCCACCGCCCTGACGATCACCTCCCCGGCCGAGGTGCCCACCGCCAGCACCCTGCCGTCCAGGCTGAGGTCCACCGCCGTCACGTTCACCCCCGCGGGCACCTCCACCTCCCGCCCGCCCTCGGGCGTCCACAACCGCACCTCCCGGCTGTCCCACCACCCGAGCACGCGCGAGCCGTCCTCGCTCATCGCCATGCCGTTGAGCATGTCGCCCTCGCCGTCCAGCACGACGCTGAAGCCGATCGTCCGCAGGTACTCCTGGAACAACGCCTGCCGAGTCTGCGGCAGGTCGGCACCCTGGAAGGCCGCGACGGCCAGCGACGCCGCGTCGCCCGGGGCCATGTCACGCGCCGCCTCGTACAACGCGACCATCTCCGCCGCCGCCCGCAGGCGCTGCCGCTCGCCGGCCTCCCGCCACTGGTGTACGGCCAGCGTGGAACTGGCGCACAGCAGGACGGCGGCCCCGGCCGACAGCAGCCGGACCCTGCGCCGGCGTCGCTCCTCCGCCCTGATGAGCGCCTCAGGCGCCTCCCCCTTGACGGCTCCTGCGAGCTTGGCGACGGCCTGGAGGAACGCCTCGTCGCGGAGCCGCAGCACGCGCATGCCGTTCAGGCTGACGGCCAGCCGCTCGTCCGCCACCGGCGCGGTCCCCGGCGCCAGGACCTTGAGCACCGAGGACGCCGGGTGGCGCCTGAGCCAGTGTTCCGTCTCCATCCGCACCCACGGGGAGCGGTCGGAGTCGGGCGAGACGATGACGATGAGGAAGCGGCTCGCGTCGAGCGCGCTCGTGATCTCGTCGGCCAGGTGGGCGCCGGCGTGCAGCCGTTCCTCGTCACGGAAGATCCTGATCGCGCCCGACCTGCCGCGCCGGGCGAGCCGCTGCATCCCGGTCTTCAGCGCCAGGGCGATGCTCCGGTCGATCTGGGAGTAGGAGATGAAGGCGTCGTACCGGACTAGGCGATGAGCTTCTCCGGCTCCGCCACGCCCGCCAGCCTGGCGAATCCCTCGGCGTACCGGCGGATCCCCTCCTGCACCCTCGTCAGCTCCGCCCGGCACTCGGCGTTGTGCTCCCATGCGGACTCCGGCAGGTCGGGATGGTCGCGCTCGAAGTCGCGCAGTTGCGGGTGCCAGACCGACAGGAACGGCCGCAGCTGCTGGTTGAGCATCATGATGGCGAAGTACTCCACCGTCTGGGAGCCCGGCACCTTCGGCGAGGGCCTGGCCGCCTTCAGCGCCTCGCGGGTGATGGCGAACAGGCTGTAGAGGGAGTTCATGGCCTCGCGCAGGAGCCCTTCGTCCTCGTCGAGCCGCTGCGTCGAGACGCGGGTGACGGTCTCGACGAACAGGCCCCAGGCGACCTTCCTGCTCTCGTCGTTGACCGCGAAGGTGAGCTCGCTGAACTGGGGGACGGTGATCTTGACCTCGGTGAGCGTGGCCGCCCTGCCGTACAGCTGCACGGCCAGCACCGAGGCGACACCCGCCAGAGCCCCGGTCACCAGGAACACCCAGGCGCCGCCCGCCTGGGTGATCCGGTAGGCGATGAGGCCGACTAAGGCGCCGATCAGCGCCGCCGCCAAGGCCCGCGCTATCCGGCCGCGAAGGAAGGTCAGCGCCGGCTCGCGCCAGCCCTCCCGCGGCCAGCCTTCCTTCTTGAGCATGGATCTACTGTGCGGGCATTCTCAGGAGAAGTCGATGCCCGCAATCGATCATTCCGAGGGGCGGGTCATCGACAACACGTCGAGCGCGGAGTCGAGCTGTTCCTCGGTGAGCGTGCCGTTGGCGACGTGACCTCGTTCGACGACGACCTGCCTGATGGTCTTGCGCTCGGCCAGGGCCTGCTTGGCGATCCTGGCGGCCTCCTCGTAGCCGACGTAGCGGTTGAGCGGGGTGACGATGGACGGCGAGCCCTCGGCGTACTCGCGCAGGCGCTCGTGGTTGGCGGTGATGCCCGAGACGCAGCGGTCGGCCAGCAGGCGGGAGACGTTGGCCAGCAGGCGGACCGACTCCAGGATGTTGCGGGCCAGCAGCGGCAGCTGCACGTTGAGCTCGAACGCGCCCGAGGCGCCCGCGAAGGTGATGGCGGCGTCGTTGCCCACGACCTGCGAGGCCACCATCAGCACCGCCTCGGGGATGACCGGGTTGACCTTCCCCGGCATGATCGACGAGCCGGGCTGCAGGTCGGGCAGGTTGATCTCGCCGAGCCCCGCGCGGGGACCCGAGCCCATCCACCGCAGGTCGTTGGCGATCTTCGTCATCGAGACGGCGACGACCTTCAGCGCCCCCGAGAGCTCCACGATGGAGTCCTGGGCACTCTGCGCCTCGAAATGGTCCTCGGCCTCGGCGAAGCGGATGCCCGTCGCCTCGCTGAGCTTGTCGACCGCGCGGGCGGCGAAGCCGGGCGGGGTGTTGATGCCGGTGCCGACGGCGGTGCCGCCCAGAGGCAGCTCGACCAGGCGGGGGAGCGCGGCGTTGACGCGGTTGATGCCGTGCTCGATCTGGGCCGCGTAGCCGGAGAACTCCTGGCCCAGGGTGACGGGGGTGGCGTCCATCAGGTGGGTGCGGCCCGACTTGACCACCGTGGCGAACTCGGCCGACTTCACCCGCAGCACCGTCGCCAGATGCCGCAGGGAGGGCACCAGGTGGTAGACGACCTCGGTGGCGGCCGCCACATGGATGGAGGTGGGGAAGACGTCGTTGGAGGACTGGGAGGCGTTGACGTGGTCGTTGGGGTGGACCGGGCGGCCCAGGCGCTGCTCGGCGAGGGAGGCGATGACCTCGTTGGCGTTCATGTTGGACGAGGTGCCCGAGCCGGTCTGGAAGACGTCGATGGGGAACTGCGCGTCGTGCTCGTTCTCCGCGACGTCGGCGGCGGCCTGGGCGATCGCCTCGGCCAGCTCCTTGTCGATCACGCCGAGCTCGCCGTTGACCTCGGCCGCGACCGCCTTGATGAGCCCGAGCGCGGCGATGTGCGCGGGCTCCAGGCGGCGCCCCGAGATGGGGAAGTTCTCCACGGCGCGCTGGGTCTGAGCGCGCCAGAGAGCCTCGGCGGGGACGAGCACTTCGCCCATGGAGTCATGTTCGGTGCGGAACTCGCTCATGACTCCAGTCTCCATCAACCCCGCAGAGCGGTGAGAACCAGGATCGCGATGATGACCGCCGCGGCGGCCGCGATCGCCATGAGCACGAACATGCCGGTGCGGCTGGCCTTCTTGGGCGGCGGCTGCTCACCGGCGATCGCGAACAGGTCGGTGCCCAGACCCCTCGACTCGGCGGGCTGCTGGGGTTGCGGCTGCGGGTAGTGCTGCGGCTGCTGTTGTTGGGGGGTGGGGTAGACCTGCTGGCCCATGGGGTGCGGCTTGACGACCCTGGTGACCTCGCCCGCGTCGTCCCCTTCGTCCGTTTCGGCTGCGCGGGCGGGCGGGGGTTGCTGGGGGAGCGGGGCGCGGGGGCGCATCACGGTGACGGTGCGGTCGGGGTCCTGGCCGGGGTCGAAGGGGGAGGGCCACTCCTCCTGCTCGGGGCGACCTGCGGCGGGGGGCTGCTGGACGCTCCCAGGGTGCCCTGAGCCACCAGGAACGGGGCCGCCGTGGCCGGGCTGGCCGGAGTGCCCGCCGTGGCCGGGGTGGCCGAGGTGTCCGCCCTGTGGGCCCTGTCCGGCATATCCGGCCTGTGCGCCCTGTCCAGCTTGTGCGCCCTGTCCGGCCTGTGCGGCGGCGGGTGCGGGCCCCGCCTGCCCTGGCTGTGGCTGCGCGGCGGCAGGAGCGGAACCGGGGTGGCCGGGGTGGCCCTGGTGGGTGCTCGGTGTCGTGGGGCCGGGCTGGGCCGGTTGTGGGGGGCCGAAGGCGCCGAGCCGGTGGCCGCTCTCGGCGGCGGGCCGGCCGAAGGCACCGCCCGTCTGCTGCGGCTCCGACGGCGCGCCACCGCCCTCCGACGGCCATGCCGTACCGGCGACCTGGTCCTCTATCGCCGGGAACTCGTGCGTCGGCGTGTCGGCGACCATCCGCAACATCGTCTCGGCCTTGGCCGCCGTGACCCGCCGCTGGTGGTCCTTCTGCAACATGCCGTCCAGTACGGCACGCAGCGGCCCCGCCTGCGTGGGCGGGTCGACGCTCTCGGTCATGAGTGCCGCGAGCGTCTCGGAGATGGAGGCCCGCTCGTAGGCGGGACGCCCCTCCACGGCGAAGTACAGCGTCGCCCCCAGCGACCAGATGTCGGACTCGGGCCCGGTGTACTCGCCGCGTGCCCGCTCGGGGGCGGTGTAGCCGGGCGACCCGATGACCATGCCGGTCTTGGTCAGCTTGGTGTCGCCCTCGGACTTGGCGATGCCGAAGTCGGTCAGCACGACGCGGCCGTGCTCGGTGATCAGCACGTTGCCGGGTTTCACGTCGCGGTGGGTGATGCCCTGGGTGTGCGCGGCGCGCAGCGCTCCGAGCAGGTCGACGCCCAGTTCGGCGACCAGGCGGGGCGGGAGCGGGCCCTCCTCGTCGATCACCTGTTCAAGGGAACGTGCCTCGACGAGCTCCATGATGATCCACGGGCAGCCCTCGTGGACGAGCACGTCGTAGATCGCCGCCACGGAGCGGTGGTTGATGCGTGAGGCGGTGCGCCCTTCGCGGACCATGCGCTCGCGCAGCTCGGCGCGCTGTTCCTCGGTCAGGCCCGGGTCCTGGCGAATCTCCTTGACGGCGACTTCCCGCCCGAGCGCACGGTCGCGTGCGCGCCAGACGGTCCCCATGGTCCCCCGGCCGAGTGGCACGAGCAGCTCGTATCGGTCGGCGAGCAGTCGTCCCCTGTGCTGTTCCGGCATGACTAGAAGATATCCACTCCGGCTTGGGATGCGCTTTACCCTCGCTTGCGAAGTTCGCGCGGCCAGAAACGCCTCGGAAGGAACATCTTTATCATCCGGGTCTTGAACCGGGCATAAGGCGACATCGGCACCGCAGATCGCCGGGGCAACGGCACCACGGGCGTGCTGTCGGCCCGGTGCAGACCCCGGTGCGTGGGGCGCCGGGCGAAGGCCGGAGCGCTCAGCACTATGGCCGGCTTGCGCCCGTTGGCCGGCAGGGGCTTCTCCGCCGAGCCGCCCGCAGCCACCCGCGAGAGCATGAGCGAGGCGCGCACCGAGTCGATGCGGGTTTCGGGGTCGATCCTGAGCAGCGCCTCAAGCACCGGAGCCAGTGGGCCGGCCTTGACCATCGGGATCGGTTCGCCGCTGGTGAGCGCGGCCAGCGCGGCTGCTGCCGTACGGCGGCCGTGCAGGCCGTGGCCCTCCACGGCGGTGTAGAGCGTCGCGCCGAGCGACCACAGGTCGGCGGCGGGGCTGGCCTTGGCGCCCAGCACCCGCTCGGGCGCGATGTAGCCCGCCGACCCCAGGACCATGCCCGCCTGGGTGATGGAGATCTCGCCCTCGAAGGCGGCCAGGCCGAAGTCGGTGAGGATGGCGCGCTCGTCGGTCACCAGGACGTTCGACGGCTTCACGTCGCGGTGCAGGATGCCCTTGCCGTGTACGGCGCGCAGGGCGCCGAGGATCTGCCGCCCGAGCTCCGCGGCCCTGCGGGGCGGGAGGGGGCCGTGCTCCTGGATGAGCTGCTCCAGCGACCTGGCGTGCAGGAGCTCCATGACGATCCAGGGACGCTCGTCCTCGGTGATGACGTCGTAGACGGTGATGACCGAGGGGTGCGCGACCATGGCGGTCGCCCGGCCCTCGCGAGCCGTGCGCGCGCACAGTTCGGCCCGCAGATCCTCGTCGAGGACGACGGGGAGCCTGACCTCCTTGACGGCGACCTCGCGGTCGAGGAGCTCGTCGTGAGCCCGCCACACGGTGCCCATGCCGCCGCGGCCGACCGGCTCGACCAGCCGGTAGCGCGCGGCAAGGAGGTAACCGGACGGCGCACGCATGGCAGGCAGCTTACCGATTTGCGCAAACGTACCTGTAGAGGCGGGGCCGATAAAATATTGCGATCTTCCGTCAAGTGGCCTGACTTCGCGCGTCAGCAAATAAGCGAAATATCCGGCAAGGCATAGTCTGTCCTCATGATCACCTCCATCCCGGATCCGGCTGCCATGCAGGTCGTGTACGCCCAGGCCTTCGTCCAGCCGCCCTGGAACGAGTCGCCCGAGGAGATCGCGGCCTTCACCGCACGCTTCGAGGAGCACCGTGCCCTGCCCGGCTTCCTGTGCCGCATGGCCTGGGTGGACGGCGAACTCGCCGGCTTCACCTACGGTTTCGACACTTTGACGGACTCCAGGATCTACCCCAAGCTCGGCCGCGACCTGAGCGACCGCTTCGAGCTGCGCGAGCTCGCGGTGGACCCCCGCTTCGGCGGCCGGGGCGTCGGCGCGGCGCTCATGACCGACCTGCTCACGGCAGCGGGCCCCGCGTGGCTGCTCACCAGATCCGACGCCGTCCCGGCCGTCAAGCTCTACACCAGGCTGGGCTGGGTGCACACCGCCGACGTCGAAGGGCTTCGCCTCTACCTGTCGGCCGCCGCTTAGCGGGCCAGCCGCTCCCTCAGGTCGTGCGCGTTGGTCTCCACGGTGCCGGTTGCTCACGTTCACCTGCGGCTATCAAGCCGCTGTCAAGCCGCGTCAGCGGGCTGTAGGTGCGCGGTAAGCGCCCGGGTGCATCGTCTCCTTAGCACGAAAAACTGTCAGTCGGGATCGTCAGAATGAAGGCATACGCCCTCGGAACTCACGATCACCACGATGTCGTTGAAGGACGTGATGAGGATGCGGCAGACACAGATCAGGAAGCGGCCGAGCAAGCCGGTCAAGTCCTCGCTCGACCTGCGCACCCCGTCGGGGCGGAAGCTGCCCTACTGAACAACCCGTACAGGAGCACCACACACCAGAAGAGGTTTCGAAATGTGCCAGCACCAGCCCCTCTGCCCCGCCGCCGACTCTCTCGACCGTGAAGCCGCCCACGTGGTCAACTCTCACCCCGACCAGGGCTGGAGTCTGCTGTGCAACGGCGTGATCATGTTCGAGGACACCGGTCTGCTGCTGCCCGACGGCAGCGTGGTGGCACCGCATCGGGTGCTCGCCTACGCCGCCTGACGATTCCGGCCCCTATCGACGCCCGATCGTGAGGACCGGGCCCGTGGTGTCGGTGAAGAAGTCCTGACCCTTGTCGTCGACGACGATGAACGCGGGGAAGTCCTCCACCTCGATCTTCCAGACCGCTTCCATCCCCAGCTCGGGGTATTCCAGAACCTCCACCTTCTTGATGCAGTCCTGGGCCAGGCGCGCCGCGGGGCCGCCGATGGAACCCAGGTAGAAGCCGCCATATTGCTGGCAGGCGTCGGTGACCTGCTTGGAGCGGTTGCCCTTGGCCAGCATCACCATCGAGCCGCCCGCCGCCTGGAATCGCTCCACGTAGGAGTCCATGCGCCCGGCCGTGGTGGGCCCGAACGAGCCGGACGCGTAGCCTTCGGGCGTCTTGGCCGGTCCGGCGTAGTAGACCGCGTGGTCCTTCAGGTAGGCAGGCATCTCGCCGCCGTCGTCGAGCAGCTCGGCGATCTTCGCGTGGGCGATGTCGCGGGCCACGACGAGCGGCCCGGTGAGCGACAGCCGGGTCTTGACGGGGTATCTGGTGAGTTCGGCGAGGATCTCCTGCATCGGCCGGTTGAGGTCGACCTTCACCACGTCGTCGGACAGGTGCTCGTCGGTCGTCTCCGGCAGGAAGCGCGCGGGGTCGGTCTCCAGCTTCTCGAGGAAGACGCCCTCGGCGGTGATCTTCGCCAGCGCCTGACGGTCGGCGCTGCACGAGACGGCGATGGCCACCGGGCAGGAGGCGCCGTGGCGCGGCAGGCGGATGACCCGCACGTCGTGGCAGAAGTACTTGCCGCCGAACTGCGCGCCGATGCCGAGCTTCTGGGTGAGCTCGAAGACCTTCTTCTCCAGCTCCAGGTCGCGGAAGCCGTGGCCGGACGCCGAGCCCTCGGTGGGGATCGAGTCGAGGTAGCGCGCGGAGGCGTACTTGGCGGTCTTCAGCGCGAACTCGGCGCTGGTGCCGCCCACGACGACGGCCAGGTGGTAGGGCGGGCAGGCGGCGGTGCCGAGCGAGCGGATCTTCTCCTCCAGGAAGGCCAGCATGCGCTTCTCGTTGAGCACCGCCTTGGTCTCCTGGTACAGGAACGACTTGTTGGCCGAGCCGCCGCCCTTGGCCATGAACAGCAGCTTGTAGGCGTCGTCGCCCTCGGCGTAGAGCTCGATCTGCGCGGGCAGGTTGCTGCCGGTGTTCTTCTCCTCCCACATGGTCAGCGGCGCCATCTGGGAGTAGCGCAGGTTGAGCCGCGTGTAGGCGTCGTAGACGCCGCGTGAGATGTGCTCGGCGTCGCGCCCGTCGGTCAGCACGTGGCGTCCGCGCTTGCCCATGACGATCGCGGTGCCGGTGTCCTGGCACATCGGCAGCACGCCGCCGGCCGAGATCGAGGCGTTCTTGAGCAGGTCGAGCGCGACGAAGCGGTCGTTGCCGCTCGACTCGGGGTCGTCGATGATCTTCCGGAGCTGCGCCAGGTGCGAGGAGCGCAGGAAGTGGGAGATGTCGTGGATCGCGGTCTCGGTGAGCAGCCGCAGGGCCTCGGGGTCGACCTCCAGGAAGGTGCGGCCCGCTGCTTCGACCTTCCGCACCCCCTCCGTGGTGATCAGCCGATACTCGGTCTCGTCGGCGCCAAGCGGAAGCAGGTCGGTGTAGTCGAACTCGGGCATGTCCCTCGATCCTTTCGGTCCCTCCACAGATTAGCCGGGAATGGAGTGGGGCCAGGCCCGGTTAGTAGTTCAAAATTCAACTAGATGGAGGAGGGCGTCATGGAACACGTCTTCATGCTCGTGATGGGCATCCTGGTCGTCGGCGGCATGGCCGGCGCGCTGGTGACGATGGCGCTGCACGGCATCAGGCAGGAAGAGTGGCCGGTTCTGCAGCGTCGGCGCGTGATCTGGAAGGGCTTCGTCGTGCGCTGAGCCCCACCACGATGCCGGCGATGACCAGACCCGCCCCGACCAGGTCGGGCACGGTGGGTACGGCGACGCCGAGCGCCAGCCCGGTGACGATCGCGCCCACGGGAATCATCCCCGCGAACAACCCTGCCAGGCCGGGGCCCAGCTTGGGCAGGGAGGTGTACCACAGGAAGAACGCCACCACCGTCACGATCACGCCGAGGTAGAGGTACCCGGCGCCCTCCGCGAGGGTCGGCACGCGCACGCCCTCCGCGAACAGCCCGATGGTGAAGAAGATCGGCACCGCCAGTCCCGTCGAGTAGGCCGACACCCGGATCGCTCCCAGCTTGGGCAGCAACGGGATGGCCAGCACCGAGAAGCTCACCTCGCCCACCAGGGCCACCAGTGCCCACAGCAGTCCGGGCAGGTTGCCGCTGCCCAGCCCGGTCGCCAGCGTGGCGCCGCCGACCACGATCACCGCTCCGGCCAGCAATCGCGGCGCGGGCTTGCCGCTCACCAGGGCGAGGGCGAGTGGCACCGTGCCGAGAACCACGCCGACCAGGGCGGGCCCGGCGGCGCGCGTCGACTCGATGATCGCCACATTGAACACGACCAGCCCGAGCGCGGTCAGGGCGAGCAGCGTCAACGTCTCGCGCAGGGTCAGGCGCACGAACTTCAGCCGCATGACCTTGATCACGGCGATCCAGATCAGGGCGGCGATCAGGTAGCGCACGGCCTGCCCGCCGTACAGGGGATAGTCCTTGATGAGGCCGGAGACTCCGGCCAGCGTGCCGACCAGGAACATGGCCGAGGCCGCACCCACGATTCCGTTTCTCATGCCAGCGATGCTAGGAAGGTATTGGCTCTCTCACAGAGTCCAATCGTCGTCGGAAAGAGTGGACCATTGGCCGATCTGCACATCGCGATCAGGCGTGACGGCGGCGGAATCGCCGCCCAGATCGCCGCCGAGCTGCGCCGTTCCATCCGCGACGGCCGCCTGCTGGCCGGCGTGCGGTTGCCGTCGTCGCGCGATCTGGCGCGAGACCTCCAGGTCTCGCGCGGCGTCGTGGTGGAGGCCTACGAGCAACTGGTGGCCGAGGGCTTCCTCATGTCGAAGGTGGGGCTCGGGACCGTCGTGTGCCCCAACGCGGGCGGCAGGGAGCCCGCACCGGAGCGGGAGCGGGCGCCCGTCTGCGTGCCGGGCCACGGTCACCGGCCCACCTCGCCCGACCTGAGCCAGTTCCCCCGCGAGCGCTGGCTGGCCGCGCTCAAGCACGTCATGGCCACCGTGCCCACCGGCGCCCTCGACTACGGCGACCCCGCGGGCGTGCCCGAGCTGCGCGAGGAGCTGGCGAGCTACCTCAGCAGGGTCAGGGCCGCGGCGGTGCGCCCGGAGAACGTGGTGGTCGTCGGCGGCGTGGCCCAGGGGCTGAGCCTGACCCTGCACGTGCTGGGCGGCATGCGCCTGGCCGTGGAGGACCCGACGAGCAACCGCCAGATCCCGCTGCTGCGCAGGTCGGGCGCCCGGCTGGTCCCGGTGCCGGTCGACGGGTCGGGGATCGACGTCGAAGGGGTCAGGGGCGCCGACGCGGTGCTGCTCACCCCGGCGCACCAGTACCCGACCGGCGTGGTGTTGTCGCCCGAGCGCAGGACCCGCCTCATCGAGTGGGGTGGGCTGATCCTGGAGGACGACTACGACGCGGAGTTCCGCTTCGACCGCGACCCGGTGGGCTGCCTGCAGGGGCTGGCGCCCGACCGCGTGGTGCTGTGCGGGAGCATCAGCAAGGCCATGGCGCCGGGCCTGCGCCTGGGCTGGGTGGTCGCCCCCGCGAACCTGGCCGAGGGGGTACGGCAGGCGCGCGGCGAGCTCGACCTGGGCTCGCCGGTGATCGAGCAGTACGCCCTGGCGCACTTCCTGCGCACCGGCGGCTACGACCGCCATCTGCGCAAGATGCGCAGGCTCTACCGGCGCAGGCGAGACGCCCTCGTCACCGAGCTGGCACGCCAGCTGCCGGAGATCAGCGTGCAGGGCATCGAGGCGGGCCTGCACGTCCATCTGGCCCTGCCCGAGCACTGGGACGAGGAACGGTTCGCCGCCGAGGCCCTGGCCGTGGGCATCGCCGCGGAGCCGCTGGCCCCGATGCGTTTCGCCCCCGGACCGCCGGGCGCCGTGGTCGGCTTCGCCAGGCTGGCGGAACACCACGCGGCGGAAGCCGTCCGGGCTCTAAAAGTCAGAATGTCAGGACAAAGTCTTGACTGAGCTGAACGGTCTCGCCTAGAAAGTAGCCATGCGCGTGGGTCTGCTGGGCTTGGGACGTATCGGGGCATTTCATGCGGAAACGCTGGCCGGGCTGGTCGACGAGCTCATCGTCTCCGACCCGGTCCGCACCACGCCGTACGGCAGGCAGGGCGACCCCTTCGAGGCCGACGCCCTGGTCATCGCCACACCCACGGCGACCCACGCGGAGCTGCTGCTCAAGGCGTGCGCGATCGGCATCCCGACCTTCTGCGAGAAGCCGGTGGCGCCCACGCTGGAGGAGACGCGCAGCGTGCTCGAGTCGCGCGGCGACACCCTGGTGCACATCGGCTTCCAGCGCCGCTTCGACGCCGAGTACCAGGCCGCGCGCCAGGCGCTCCAGGGCGGCGAGCTCGGCGAGCTGCACCGCGTGCACCAGGTGACCGGCGACCCCGCCCCGCCGCCCGCCGACTACATCCCGATGTCGGGCGGCATCTACCGCGACTGCCACATCCACGACTTCGACATCCTGCGCTGGGTCACCGGGCGCGAGGTGACCACGGTCTACGCGACGGGAGCCAACCGCGGCGCCGACTTCTTCGCCGCCGCGGGCGACGTCGACAACAGCGCCGCGCTGCTCACCCTCGACGACGGCACGCTCGTCACCCTCCAGGGCTCGCGCTACAACGGCGCGGGCTACGACGTGCGGATGGAGCTGGCGGGTACGAAGGACACGCGAGTTGTCGGCGCGGGACTGCCGCTGGCGCCCGACTTCGTGACCAGGTTCGCCGACGCCTACCGCGCCGAGCTGGCGGCCTTCCTGCGCGCCGCGCGCGAGGGCCTGCCCAGCCCGTGCTCGATCGAGGACGCGCTGGCCGCCCTGCGCATCGCCGAGGCCGCCGAGAAGTCACGCCGTGAAGGACGGGAGATTTCGCTATGAAGATCGCCGGTGCCCCCATCTCGTGGGGTGTGTGCGAGGTGCCGGACTGGGGCCACCAGCTGCCGCCGAGGAGGGTCCTGGCCGAGATGCGCGAGCTGGGACTGGCCGCCACCGAGCTGGGGCCGTCGGGTTACCTGACCCAGGAGTTCCTGACCCAGTACGACATGAGCGGCATCGCGCAGTTCGTCCCCGTGGTCCTGCACGATCCCGGGCACGACCCGATCCCCGAGATCCTGGCCGCCGACGTCGAGGTGGTGGTGCTGGCGGCCTCGACCGGCCGCGACGGCTACGACACCCGCCCGACCCTGGACGAGACCGGCTGGCGCACCCTGCTCGCCAACCTCGACCGCGCCGCCGCGCTCGACCGCCTGGTCACCCTGCACCCGCATGTCGGCACCATGATCGAGAACCGGTACGAGGTGGAGCGGGTCCTCGACGACAGCGTGATCCCGCTCTGCCTCGACACCGGTCACCTGCTCATCGGCGGCACCGACCCGCTGGCCGTGGTGCGCCGCGACCCGGGGCGGATCGCCCACGTGCATCTGAAGGACGTCGACGCGGACCTGGCCGCCAAGGTGCCGGAGATCGGCTACGCCCGCGCGGTGCGGGAGGGCGTCTACCGGCCCCTGGGCCGGGGCGACGTCGACGTGGCGGGCATCGTCGCGGCGCTCGACAAGGACGGTTACTCGGGGTGGTATGTGATGGAGCAGGACGTGGTGCTGGCGGGTCCCGACGACGACCCGATGGACGACGTGAAGCAGAGCCTGGCCTACCTGAAGGGGATCGGGCGTGACTGAGGTCCTGACGATGGGGCGGGTCGGGGTCGACATCTACCCGCTCCAGATCGGGGTGTCGCTGCGCGAGGTGACGAGCTTCGGCAAGTACCTCGGCGGCAGCCCCACCAACGTCGCCGTGGCCGCGGCCAGGCTGGGGCGGCGCTCGGCGGTGATCACCAGGACCGGCGCCGACCCGTTCGGCGAGTTCGTGCACGACGCGCTGCGGGAGTACGGGGTCGACGACCGCTTCGTCACCGCGGTCGAGGGGCTGCCCACGCCGGTCACCTTCTGCGAGATCCGGCCGCCCGACGACTTCCCGCTCTACTTCTACCGCCTCCCCAAGGCCCCCGACCTGGTGATCCATCCCGAGGAGCTCGACGTCGCCGTGATCCGCGAGGCCGACCTGTTCTGGGCCACGCTGACGGGCCTGTCGCAGGAGCCGTCGCGCAGCGCCCACTTCCACGCCTGGCAGGCCCGCGACCGCAGGCGGCACACCGTGCTCGACCTCGACTACCGGCCGATGTTCTGGGACTCGCCCGAGCAGGCGCGCGAGCAGGTGGCCAAGGCCCTGCCCCACGTCAGCGTGGCCATCGGGAACATCGACGAGGTGGAGGTCGCCACCGGCCTGCGCGAGCCGTACGCGGCGGGGCGGGCCCTGCTCGACGCGGGCGTGGAGATCGCGGTCGTCAAGCAGGGAGGCGACGGGGTGCTCGGCATGACCGCGCACGAGAGCGTGGTCGTGCCGCCGGTCCCGGTCGAGGTGGTCAACGGGCTGGGAGCCGGCGACGCCTTCGGCGGCGCGCTGGCCCACGGGCTGCTGGCCGGCTGGCCGCTGGAGCGCGTGCTGCGTTATGCCAACGCCGCGGGAGCGATCGTCGCCGGCGAGCTGGCCTGCGCGCCCGCCATGCCGACCCTGGAGCAGATCGAAGGGAAGCTGCGCGTTGGCTGACTACGCCGAGCTGCGGGAGATCAGGGCCAGGCATCCCGAGCGCATCGCCCAGGCCGCGGCCACGCGGCGCAGAAGGCCGCTGTACGGCGGGCGCCAGCTGATGATCGTCGCGGCCGACCATCCGGCCAGGGGCGCCCTGGGCGTGGGCGGCCGGCCGCTGGCCATGGGCAGCAGGGTCGAACTGCTCGACCGGCTCACCACGGCTCTGGCCAGGCCCGGCGTCGACGGGCTGCTCGCGACCCCCGACATCGTCGAGGACCTGCTGCTGCTCGGCGCCCTGCACGACAAGCTCGTCATCGGCTCCATGAACCGCGGCGGCCTGCAGGGCGCGATCTTCGAGTTCGACGACCGTTTCACCGCCTACGACACCGACACGATCGTCGGCATGCGGCTCGACGGCGGCAAGATGCTCTGCCGCATCGCGGTCGACGAGCCGGGCACCGTCGCCACCCTCCAGGCCTGCGCGCGGGCGGTCAGCGACCTGGCCGCCCACGACCGGGTCGCGATGGTCGAGCCCTTCTGGTCGGCGCGCTCCGGCCACGACCTGTCGCCCGAGGGCGTCATCAAGGCGATCAACGTGAGCCAGGCGCTGGGCAGCACCTCGGCGCGCACCTGGCTGAAGATCCCGGTGGTCGAGGACATGGAGCGGGTCATGCAGGCCACCACCCTGCCCACCCTCCTGCTCGGGGGCGACCCCGGCGACACCCCCGACCTGGCCTACGCCGCCTGGCGGCGGGCGCTCAAGCTGCCGGGGGTGCGCGGACTGGTGGTGGGCCGCGCGCTGCTCTACCCGGCCGACGACGACGTGGCGGGGGCCGTCGACACCGCGGTGTCGATGCTCTCAGTACCGGGCTAAGGGTTCACGCCGATGTCAGGGACGGCCCGCGAACCTACCGTCCCAGACATGGAGACCACGTCAGTGCAGGTGGCGGGGCGGTGGTGCGCGCTGGGCGCCGCCATCGCCGTCGCCGGAGCGACCATCACCTACTTCGTCCCCTCGGCGGTGCCCGAGGACCAGGTCAGCAGCCCGTACACACCGCTGGCGTTCCAGCTCACCGAGGGACTCTGGGCAATCACCCACCTCCTCCTGCTGTTCGGCGCCGTCGGCCTGGTCCGCGCGGGCGTGCTGGGCCGGTCGCGGGCAGGCGTCGTGATCGCCCAGGCCGGGCTGGTGCTCATGGCGTTGTGCGAGGCGGGCTACGCCCTCTACCCGACCGCGAAGCACACCGACCCGGGCCCCGCCTTCCTCGACACGGCCATCGGCGTCGCCGCGATGGCCACCGGGCTCGGCTACATCCTCATGGGCGTCGCGGTCCTGCGCACCGGCCGTTGGCAGGGCGCGGCCCGGTTCCTGCCACTGGCCTGCGGGGTCTTCGTGTTCGTCGCGCTGATGCCGTCGATCATGCTGCTGCCCGCGCTGTTCCCGCTCCCGATCGCGCTGTGGAGCGTCCTGTATGTCCTGCTGGGCCTGGCTCTGAGCTCTACACTGCATGAGTGGCGAGGGACCTCTTCGTCGGACGCGGAAGCGAGCTGGCGCGGATCGCAGGCCTGATGGCCGCTGATCGGGGATCGTTGCTCCTGGTCGACGCCGAGCCGGGCATGGGCAAGACCGCCCTGGCCGACGAGGCGGTCGGCCGGG
This sequence comes from Nonomuraea sp. NPDC050663, assembly GCF_044456985.1. NCBI lineage: Bacteria > Bacillati > Actinomycetota > Actinomycetes > Streptosporangiales > Streptosporangiaceae > Nonomuraea > Nonomuraea sp. NPDC050663. The sequence continues at coordinate 234,462 of NZ_JBITGL010000012.1, read as the reverse complement.
CACAGGCCGAGGGCTGGACCACGCTGTGGGGCGGGTGCCCGGAGAGCGAGGGCGCTCCGCCGTACTGGCCCTGGATCCAGATCCTGCGGGCGCTCGGGGGCCGCGAGGGCGTCCTGGCCGAGGCCGGGCCCGACGACAACCGCTTCGCCATGTTCGACCGGGTCATCGGCGAGCTGCGGCGGGCCGAGCCGGTGCTGGTGGTCCTCGACGACCTGCACTGGGCAGATCCGGCCTCGCTGCGGCTGCTCCAGGTGCTGTCGGCCGGGCTCGACGGGCACCGCATGCTCGTGCTCGGCCTGCACCGCAGGGGAGCGGGCGGCGAGATCCTGACCTCGATCGGGCGCGAACGCTCGGTCCACCGGCTCACGCTGGGCGGGCTGAGCCAGGCGGAGGTCGAACGGCTGGCCTTCGGCCGCACCCCCGACCGAGGCCTGGTGCGCTCGGTCGTGGAACGTTGCGAGGGCAACCCGTTCTTCGCCCTGGAACTGCTGCGGTTGTCACGCGACTCCGGAGAGCTCCCCGGCGAGCTGCGGCAGGTCATCGGGCGCAGGCTCGACGCCGCCTCGGAACCCGCCAGGCGGCTGCTACGGGCCGCGTCGGTGCTCGGCAGGGAGTTCACCCTCGCCCGCCTGGCCGAGCTGGTCGGGGAGCACGAGGAGGCCCTGCTCGACCGGCTCGACGAGGCCGCGGGACGCGAGCTGATCCGCGAGGCGGGCATCCACCGCTTCCGCTTCGCGCACGCGCTCACCTGCGAGGCCGCCTACGCCGAGCTCGGCCTGGCCGAGCGCAGGAGGCTGCACGGCAGGGCCGCCGACGGCGCCGAGGGCGTCGACACGCTCGCCCACCACCTGCGCCAGGCCGGCTCCCCTGACGCGATCCAGGTCACCCTCAAGGCCGCCGAGCAGTCCAGGGCCCGCCTGGCCTACGAACACGCCGCCTTCCAGCTCGGGCAGGCGCTGCGGCTGATGCCCGAGAGCCCGCAACGGCTGGAGGCGCTGCTGGAGCTGGCCCGCTGCGAGTTCCGCTCCGGCGCGGTGTCGGCCGCCTGGCGCTCCTGCCGCGAGGCCGCCGACCTGGCCAGATCACTCGGCGATGCCGCCGCCATGGCCGATGCGGCGATCGTGGTCCGCGGCCTGTCCAACAGCTCGGCCGAGCCGGTCTGCCCGGAGATCAACGCCCTGTGCCGCCAGGTCCTCGCCGTGCTCCCTTCCCACGAGACGGTACGGCGGGCCAAGGTGCTCGCGCAGCAGGCGATCACCGCCAACGCCTTCACCCACGACGGCAGCACGGAGCTGAGCGGCCAGGCCATCGAGCTGGCCGAGGCCTGCGGCGACGCCGACGCCCGCTTCCTGGCGATGCAGGCACGGCAGGTCGAGCTGACCCACCCCCGCCACGTCCTGGAGCGGCTGGACAACGGCACCCGCGCGCTCGCCCTGGGCAGGAGCGCGGGCCGCGACGAGTACCTCCTGTGGGGACACGCCTGGCGGCTGGACGCCTTCTGGGAGCTGGGCCGGCGCCACGAACTGGACCTGGAGCTCGACCGCTTCACCGAGGTCGCGGTGACCTTGCGGGAACCGCTGGAGACCTGGCGGGTGACCATGATCAGGGCCTGCCTGGCCGAGATCGAGGGACGCTTCGACGACGCCGAAGCCCTGATGGACCAGGCCCTGGTCATCGGGCGGCGTGGCGGGCACGAGGGCGCGGACTTCGTGCACATGGTGGTCACCTCGCGCATCGCCAGGCTCACCGGCAGGCACGCCGCCGAGATGGAGCGGGCCGTGCGCGAGTTCACCCTGCGAGCACCACCCGGCGCCGGTACGTGGCTGGCGCTGCAACTGCTCGCGGCCGGGCGGGCGGAGGAGGCCGAGGCGGCCTTCCGCGAGGGACTGCCCGCCGTCGGGTTCTTCCCGTCGCACGCTCCCGAGTGGATGCCGGCGCTGGCCGGGATCGTGTCGCTGTGCGCCGCCTTCGACGAGGCGGCGCCCGCGCGGCGGCTCTACGACGACCTGCTGCCCTACGCCGATCGCGAGATCGTCTCCGGCGCGGTCACCGGCTCCGAGGGGCCGATCTCGTACTACCTCGGGCTGCTCGCGAACCTCCTCGGCGAGCACGCCACGGCCCGCGGCCACCTGCTCTTCGCCGTGGAGCGCAGCCTGGGCATGCGCTCACCGGTGTGGGAGGCCATGGCCAGGCTGGAGCTCGGCAAGGCCCTGCTGGCCGGACGCGACCACGGCTACCTGCGTGCCTCCGACGAGCAGTTCGCCAAGGCGGCGGAGCTGGCCGGACGGCTGGGCCTGAAGCCGGTGCTGGCCAAGCTGGCCACGGTGGCAAGGCCCCACGGCCCGGTGCTGTCGGCCCGCGAGGAACAGGTGGCCGAGCTGGTCGCCGAGGGCATGCGCAACCGGCAGATCGGCGAACGGCTGTTCCTGTCGGAGCGCACGATCGAGACGCACGTGCGCAACATCATGATCAAACTGGCTTTGGAGACCCGGGGCCAGATCGCGAAGTGGTGGGCTGAAAGCCGGGAGCGAGGACGATGATCGCGGCGGCCAGCACGAGGGGAGCGGCGAACGCCGCCCGCATGCCCGCCGCGTCCGCCAGCCCACCCACGAGCGCCGCGCCGACGATGAAGCCCACGTAGTTGAAGAGGTTGACCCGGGCGATCGCCACTCCGGTGCCACCCGGGTCCAGGCGGCCTGCCGCCGAGAACGACTGCGGCGCCACGACCGCCAGGCCCACGCCGGTCAGGGCGAAGGCGGCGATAGCCAGGGGCTGGGTGGGGGCGAACACGATCCCCGCGAAGCCCACGGTCGCCACCGCGCCGCCGATGCGCACGATCGCCGCCGGGCCGTAGCGGCGCACCGCGACGTCGCCGCCGAGCCGTACGAGCAGGGTGGTGGCCTGGTAGGCGGCGTAGGCCAGGGGGATCACCGTGGCGTTGGCGGACAGCACGTCGCCCATGTAGACGGTGCTGAAGTTGGAGATGGCCGCGTCGCCGACGTACAGGAAGGCCATGGCCATGCAGAGCGGGATGATCGGCTTCCAGGGGAAGCGGCCGGCGGGGGCGGCGGCGATCACGCGCTCCTCGTCGGCGGTGCACAGGTGCGGGCCCGCGTAGAGCGAGCCCGCCAGGGCCAGGATCATGGGGATCGCCATCGTCACGCCCATGGGCAGTCCGGCCGCCCCCGACGCCCAGAGGGCTCCGGCGACGCTGGCCGCGCTCCACAGGCAGTGGAAGCCGTTCAGCACGGGCCTGCCGTACCTTCGCTCGACCGCGACGCCCTGCATGTTCATGCCCGCGTCGACCGCGCCGACCGCCAGGCCGAACAGGACCAGGGCGGGCAGCAGGAGCGGCACGCTGGGCGCGAGGCCGGCGGCCACCACGCCGAGCGCGACCGCCGGCTGGGCGAACCTCAGCACCGTCTTGCTGCTCAGCCGCGAGGCGAGCTTGCCCGCCAGTTCGCTGCCGGCGCCGGCCAGCAGGGGGACGACGAGGAGCAGGAGGGTCAGCTCGCCCTCGCTCAGGCCGTGTCTGGAACGCAGGTTCTCGACCTGGACCAGCAGGGTGGCGAACGACAGACCCTGGACGGCGAAGACCACGAAGGTGGCGCGACGGGCTTGCCGATCCCTGAACGTGAGCATGCGTCAGGTTAGAGCTTTTGTCTGCTTCTTCGCCAGACGCCGGAGGTTGTCTTTTTCCAGAAGCGGGGCGAACGCCCACCACAGGAGCAGCGTGGTGCCGCCGCCAAGGAGCACGCTGCCGATGGTGTCGGTGAACCAGTGCGCGCTGACGTAGGTCCTGTCCCAGATCATGAGCACGGTGACGATCGCCGTGGCGACCAGGCCCGCCCTGAGCCGCGTCGAGACCAGCACCGCCACGATGACCAGGCAGAACGCGACCGTGGTGACCACGTGGCCCGAGGGGAAGGAGCCGGTGTCGACGGTGACCATCGGGTCGGCGGGACGCTCGCGCAGCACCAGGTGCTTGACGCCCTGGGCGACGACCGTGGTGGCCAGCGTGGCGACGAACAGCAGCAACGCGCCCCAGCGCCGGCCCGTCGGGATCCACCACGCCAGCAGGGCCAGCATGATGACCAGGCTGCCGGGCCCGCCCGCCAGGTTGAGCACGTGCGACAGGGCGGTGAAGGCGTCGTTGCGGGTGCCGAGCATGGCCTGGTTCCAGGTCTCGTCGAATCCCTGGAGGGGCGGGCCGGCGAGCATCAGGGCGGTGAGGGCGGCTCCGGCGGCGGCCAGGCCGAGGCCGTAGGCGAGGGTCCATCGCGGTCTCATGAGCCGGAATTTATACGTATAACCAACCAAATGATAGGTATGTGTCCATTCTGTTAGGGTGACCTGCGTGAGTCGCAGGGGGTACGCGCGACGCGACCGCATCCTCGCCGTCGCGCTGCAGGAGTTCGCCGAGAACGGCTATCGCGGGGCCTCCCTGGCGCGCATCGCCGAACGGGTCGAGCTGTCGCAGGCGGGGTTGCTCCACCACTTCAAGAGCAAGGAACTCCTGCTCGTGGCGGTGCTCGACTACCGCGACGAGGTCGACACCCGACGTTTCGACATCGAGGTCGCCAGCGGCGCCGAGATGCTCAAGCGCATGGTCGAGGTCGTGGAGTACAACTCCAGGGTCCCCGGCCTGGTCCAGCTCTTCTCGGTGATCAGCGGCGAGGCCGTCACCGGCGACCACCCCGGCCACGAATGGGCCCGCGAACGTTACCGCCGCCTGCGCAGCTGGGTCGGCGACGCCCTGCGCAAGGGCATCGCCACCGGCGAGTTCCGCGCCGACCTCGACACCGAGGCCCACGCCGACCGGCTGATCGCCATGATGGACGGCCTGCAGACCCAGTGGCTCATCGACCCCGAGCGGGTCGACATGGCGGCCGTCTTCCGCGGTTACGTCGACGACCTGATCGCCGTCTTGCGCCCGTAGGCGGGCTGCCTGGCCGACGCCCATACCCCGAGCGCGATCAGCGTGGCCACCTCGACCGCCGCCAGCGTGCGCTCCACCAGGCCCAGCGGCATGACCTGCCACCAGGCCAGGCCGTTCTGCCAGCCGATCACCATCATCGTGCCCATGCCCGCGATCACCAGCACCGACCCGATGCCCAGCACGTAGGCGATCACCGCAGAACGCCGCCACTCCGGATGACGCCACGGCCTGGCGATGATCAGGGCGGCGATGGGCAGGGCCAGGAAGGCCACGATGCTGCCCCACCTGTGGATCGTGCCGCTCAGGCTCGGCCCGACCGCCCAGTTGTGCTTGGGGAACGTCGCCGCCACGAACAGGCCCACGCTCCAGGCCATCAGCGCCACGGTTCCCGCCACGCCCGCCAGCCTCCGCCTCAGCAGGCCCACCCCGATCGCCACGGAACCCGCCGCCAGCAGGCCCACCGCCACCGCGAAGATCCAGCCCGTCGGGCCCAGGCCGTGCTCGCTGATCGTACGGCGGAGCGGATTCAACTCATCCAGCCGCGCCACATCCAGGCCGATCACGACCGTGATGCCCAGCCCCACCGCCACCAGTCCCGCACGTCCTGCTTGATGCACATCCGGTGCAACGGCCGGAAGCGGTCCGGGATTCCGGAAAACCGATCGACCCGGCCGCCACCTGATCGCTACCGTCGAAGGCGGGAGAGACCGAACAAACAGGGGCGCACCGGCATCGCCGCGCCGCGTTCCCCGCATCGGCGGCTCATCCACCAATGGTGGGTTTCCAGACCCAAGGGTTCGATTCCCTTTCCTGGAGGCCCCCGGACATCGCCATCGGGCACTCGCGGCCCTGCGGGCCCCCTTCGGGGCGGCCCCCGCCGCCGGGCGCCGGCGATGCCCGGGGGCGCTCCTTCCTTCAGGCATTCGAGAGGTGGGAAAATGGCAAAGATCACGGTCATGGAATGGCAGCGCGTGCTGGCCTACGTCGACGGCACGCTGCAGCGGGTCATGGAGCCCGGACGGCACCGCTACCGCGAGAGCCGCACCCACCTGGTCACCGTCGACCTGCGGCCACGCCAGCTGCTCGTGCCCGGCCAGGAGGTGCTGACCGCCGACGGCGTCAGCGTGCGGGTCAGCGTCAGCGCCCGCTGGAAGATCACCGACCCCGTCGCCTTCACCGCGGGTTCCGAGACCCCCGCCCAGCTGCTCTACTCGGCCGTGCAGGACTGCGTGCGCGCCCGGCTCGCCGCCGTCACCCTCGACGCCGCGCTGGCCGACCGCTCGCAGCTGGAGCTCGACCGCACGCTCGTCCAGGCCGAGGTCGACACGCTCGGCATCACGGTCGAGGAACTCCGGGTGCGTGACCTCATGCTTCCCGGCGAGCTGCGCCGCGCGGCCATGGACGCCGTCGTGGCACGCGAGCGCGGCAAGGCGGCGCTGGAGGAGGCGCGGGCCGAGGCCGCGGCGCTGCGGTCGCTGGCCAACACGGCCAAGCTCCTGGAGTCGCACCCCGCGCTGCTTCACCTGCGCACCCTGCTCGTCGCCGCCGACCGCCAGGCGACGCTCGTGCTCGACCCCCGGGGACAGGTTGCTCCTTAACCTGTTCATACCTTTCGTGGTGGTCGTATAGCGAAGAATCCGGCTCCGAGCGGTTATCGTCGAGATGTGAACGACTGGCTCCCACGGCTGACCGAAGTCGGCGAACGGCTGGCCGAGGAATGGACCTCGGCCCGCAACCCGCGCAAGGGCGACCTGCCCTCCTCACACGAGCTGCGGGCATCCGACGCCGACCGCGAACGCATAGCCCAGGTGCTCCAGGACGCGCACGCCGACGGCAGGATCACCCTCGACGAACTCGAGGAACGGCTCGGGGTGCTCTACTCGGCACGCACCCTGGGAGAGCTGGCCACGCTCACCGGCGACCTGCTGCCCGCCGACCAGCAGCCGCTCACCCTCGACGACCGGCCCGTCTCCGCGATTTTCAAGAAGGAGCAGCGGGGCGGGCGGTGGGTGGTGCCCGCCGAACTCGGCGTCACCGCCATGTTCGGCACGACCACCCTCGACTTCCGCGACGCCATCCTGCAGAACCGGCGCGTCGTGATCAACGCCACGCTCGTCTTCGGCGGGCTGGAGATCCACGTGCCGGAGGACGTCGAGGTCATCCGGGTGGCCAAGGACCGTACGGCCAAGCTCACCAAACAGCCCACGGAGGCCGGAGCGCCCGTCATCGAGGTGCGCACCAGCAACTTCGTGGGCGAGGTGAAGGTCAAGGAACCGCCCAAGCGCAAGCGCCGCAAGTAGACACTCGCGGCGCCTGCCGTACGGCGGTGCTGGGGTTATCCGGCGGTGTCGAAGTTGATCGCGCTGTAGGCGCGCAGCTTCCAGAGCTGGTGCTCCGACTCGACCTTGCGGATCGTTCCCGAGCGCCCGCGCATCACCAGCGAGTGCGTGACCGCCACGCCGCTGCGGAAACGCACACCCTGCATGAGCTCGCCCTGGGTGATGCCCGTCGCGGCGAAGAACACGTCGTCGGACGTGACCAGATCGTTGGTGGTCAGCACCCGGGTGAGGTCGTGCCCGGCGTCGAGCGCCCGCCGGCGCTCCGCGTCGTCGCGCGGCCACAACTTGCCCTGGATCACGCCGCCCAGGCACTTGAGCGCGCACGCGGCGATGATGCCCTCGGGCGTGCCGCCGATGCCGAGCATCAGGTCGATGCCGGTGCCCTGGCGGGCCGCCATGATCGCGCCGGCGACGTCGCCGTCGGTGATGAACTTGATCCTCGCCCCCGTCTCGCGGACCTCCTTCACGATCTGCTCGTGACGCGGGCGGTCCAGCACGACCACGGTCACGTCCGCCGACGAACAGCCCTTGGCACGTGCCACCGCCTTGATGTTGTCGGCCACGGGCGCGTCGATGTCGACCGAATCGGCCGCATCCGGGCCGGTGACCAGCTTCTCCATGTAGAACACGGCCGACGGGTCGTACATCGACCCGCGCTCGCTGACGGCGATCACCGAGATCGCGTCGGGCATGCCCAGAGCGGTCAGCCTCGTGCCGTCAATCGGGTCCACGGCCACGTCGCACTCGGCGCCGGTGCCGTCACCGACCTGCTCGCCGTTGAAGAGCATCGGGGCCTTATCCTTCTCGCCCTCGCCGATCACCACCACACCGTTCATCGACACGGTGTTGATCAGCTGCCGCATGGCGTTCACCGCGGCGCCGTCCGCGCCGTTCTTGTCGCCACGCCCCACCCAGCGGGCCGCGGACATCGCCGCCGCCTCGGTGACGCGGACCAACTCCATGGCGAGGTTGCGATCAGGCGCGTGCTCACCAGTGGCGAGCGGCGCGGGAACAGACGACTGATCGGACATGTTGGTGAGCCCTTCCTCTGGACGCGGACCTCGGTGTCTCGGTGTCCTCGGCGAAGAGGACACCATTAATGGCTTCCTCTCCGCCTCGATCGTAGTTGTCCCCCTTTCCCCGGTCAGCGGCGGATAATGTGCATGCCATGAGCAGCGAGACGATTCAGGCGACACCCCGGGGCGCGGCCACCCGCACAGCCCTGCTCGTAGCGGCGCGCGAGGTCTTCGTCTCCAAGGGGTTCGCCGAGGCGGGCGTCACCGACGTGGTGGCCAGGGCCGAAGCCAGCGTCGGCAGCCTCTACCACCACTTCTCCGGCAAGGCCGACCTGTTCCTGACGCTGTTCGAGGAATTCCAGTCGCGGCAGGCGCACCGCACCAAGCAGGCCGCCCGCGCCACCCGCGAACGCGGCGAGAGCGACCCCATGCGGGTCTTCATCGGCTCCGCCCGCGCCTACCTCGACGGCTGCCTCGAAGAACGCGAACTGGCCGCGCTGTTCCTGAGCGGCGACGGGCCACCCGGCTTCGAAGTCGTCATGCGCGACCGGCTGCGCACCTGGGCCAAGCGCAACGCCGCCCTCTTCGAAGGCGACGAGGGCGCGCTCGTCGTCGTCATCACCGGCGCCCTCGCGGCTGCCGTCAACGAGGTCGTACGCACCGGCGACAGGCAACTCGCCGAGGACGCCCTCGCCATCATCGGGCAGATCCGCCCGGTCGCTGCGACGGGCGGTGCCCAGAGCGGGTAGCCTCGCATGACGTGCGACGGTTCACTGAGGGTTTCTACGGCTACGTGGTGGCCGTGTTCGTGGTGCTCGCGTGTGTGGGCGTTTTCCTGATCTTCTTCGCCCCGCAGAGCCGCGACGAGCGCATCCCCAGGCGCGACTACACGATCACCGTCGCCAACTTCAACCGCGCCGTGCCGTACCAGATCTGGGCCCCCACCTCCGACCCGGCCGGCTGGATCCCCAACAGCAACAAGATCGCCAACGGCGAGGGTGGGGCCAAGGTCCTGCACCTCGGCTACGCCACCAAGGCGCGCGAACACGCGGTGTTCATCCAGAGCGACGAGCGGCCCCCGGCCGGGTTCGCCAACCGCATGGCCAACTCCGACAAGGCCGTCGGCACCCAGCAGGTGGGCGGCGTGACGTGGGAGCAGCGCTACCGGGAGGACAAGAAGCAGCGCACGCTCGTGCGCGTGCTGCCGGACGTGACGCTGGTGGTGACGGGGACGGCGGACTGGGCCGAACTGGGCCAACTGGCCGCGCTGCTACAACCTCGCCCCAAGCCGACTGCTTAACCACCTTCCCCGCCCGCCCCGCCCCTGGTTCTGCTGGGGCCGCGGGCCTCTGGCAGTGACCCGCCGTCGGTGGTTTCTTGGGGTTCGGTCGCCGTCCTTGCCGCCTCGAACCCGGGCTCCGCGAGGTCATCGCGCAGCGGTGGGCCGTGGAGCCGTCGACGGGCGCTGGCGGGGCTAGAGGAGATCGACGAGCTGGTCGATGCCGCTCTTGATGCGTTCGATCGAATACCCGCGGCGGCAGATGAGGTTGGCGTTCAGCGGGGCCAGCAGCCCGTCGGCCAGGAAGTGCGCGTCGCAGCCCGGCCGCACCCCCGCCACGAGCGTCGCCACGTGGGTGTGATGGACCTGGTACGGCCCGCTGTATCGCACGCCCTTCTCGAGCATCAGGAACAACCCCTCCTGCCCCCGGATGCGGTCCACCAGGGCGTGCAGGAACGCCCTGAGGCGGTCGCGGTCGGCGGCGCCCGGGCCGAGGGGTGGGGGGCCGGTGAGGAAGGCCTGCTGGAAGCGGCGCTCGTGGTCGTCGATGAGGGCGAGCAGCAGCCCTGAGCGGTCTCCGAAGCGGCGGTAGACGGTGCCGACGCCGACGCCGGCGGCCCGGGCGACCTCGTCGAGTGAGAGCTGTTCCGTGCCGTGTTCGGCGATCAGCCGGGTGGTCGCTTCGATGATCTTCTGCCGGTTGCGTGCCGCGTCGGATCGCTCGGGCTGGGCCTGCCCGAGGATCGGCAACTCGCGACGCGCGCTCACGACCTGGAGCATAGCGCTTTGTAAACGGAGACCTCTCCGGTTATCGTGGTGCTCGATCCGGAGACTTTTCCGCTTATGGGAGCGTGTGATGAGCGACTTCAACGCCAAGGTCATCGAGGAGTTCCGCGCCAACGAGGGGAAGGTGGGGGGCATGTTCGAGGGGTCGAACCTCGTGCTGCTCACCACCACGGGGGCCAAGAGCGGCAGGCAGGTGACCTCGCCGGTGATGTACCTGCCGGACGGGGAGCGGATCGTGATCATCGCCTCGAACGCCGGGGCCGACCACCACCCGGCGTGGTACCACAACCTGAGCGCGCACCCGGAGGCCACGGTCGAGCTGGGGACGGAGACGTTCGCGGCCAAGTCGGAGGAGATCTCCGGCTCGGAGCGGGACGAGCTGTACGCCCGGATGGTGGCGGTCGCGCCGGGCTTCGCGGAGTACGAGGCGCGGACCAGCCGGCGCATCCCGGTTCTGGCGCTTCACCGGTCGTAGCCGTGCGGTGGGGGCATGTCGCCCCGCGCCTCGGTGGTGGGCTGGCGAGCGGGCGCGGCGGCGGGCCGCTGGCTGGCGCGGCGCGCGGGCCCGCTAGCTGGCGCGGCGGGCGGGCCCGTTTGGCTGGCTCGGTGGGCGGGCCCGCTGGCTGGTGCGGCGGGTCGATGCGACGGCGGCTCGGCCAGGTGATCGGTTCGTGGGCTGGGTGATCGGTCCGTGGGCTGGGGCGATTCAGGGCTTGAGGTTTAGAACGGGGCGCCCGGCTCGTTGCTCGGCTCGGCCTTGCGGGCCATGGCCGCCGCCAGCTTGACCCGCGCCCCCTGCAGCCATTCCTCGCACACCGCGGCGAGCTTCTCGCCGCGCTCCCACAGCTCGATCGACTGCTCCAGGGTGAGCCCGCCCGCCTCCAACCGGCGCACCACGTCGGTCAGCTCCTCGCGGGCCTGCTCGTATGAGGGTGTCTTCTCGTCTGCCACGCGCACCACCTTAGGGTCAGCGACCGACAACCGGGCCCTGGCCCGCCGAGCCGGGCCGGGATGCCCCGTTTGCCCCCGGCCTCACTCCATCGGCAGGGCGTCGGGCGTGGCTTCCTCGGGCTTCTTGCGCGGCTTGCGAGCACGCGCCGGCTTCGCGGCGGGTGCCGGGCCGGTGCCCTCCTCCGGCTCCGTGCGGACCGTCAACCGGTCGTCGGTGAGCCTGATCGTCAGCACCTCGCCCGCGCCGATGCCCTTGGCCTGCCGTACGACCTCGCCCGAAGGGAGCTGCACGATCGCGTAGCCCCGCTCCAGGGTGGCCGCCGGTGACAGGGCGACCAGGCGGGCACGCAGGTGGGTGAGCGAGTCTTCCGCCCGGTCGAGCGAACCGCCCAGGGCCCGGCGCGTGCGGTCGCGCAGCGCCTCCACCTGCTCGGCACGACGCTCGATCTCGCGTACCGGGTCGGCGAGCGCCGGGCGCGAACGCACGGACGCCAGCCACGAATGCTCGCGGTCGAGCCAGCCGCCCACCACGCGACGTCCGCGGTCACGCAGCTGTCTGACCAGCGTCAGCTGCTCGCCGACGTCGGGCACCACCTTCTTGGCGGCGTCGGTCGGCGTCGAGGCCCGCAGGTCGGCGACCAGGTCGAGCAGGGGAGTGTCCTGCTCGTGGCCGATCGCGCTGACCACGGGGGTACGGCACGCGGACACCGCCCGCACCAGCGACTCGTCGGAGAAGGGCAGCAGATCCTCGAGGGAGCCTCCGCCGCGGGCGACGATGATGACGTCGACCTCCTTGTCGGCGTCGAGCCGCTGCAGCGCCTCGGTGACCTCCGGCACGGCGTACGGACCCTGGACCGCGACCTGCTCCACCTTGAAACGCACGGCGGGCCAGCGGCGCCTGGAGTTCTCCAGGACGTCGCGCTCCGCCGCCGAGTCGCGGCCGCAGATCAGGCCCACCGTGCCCGGCAGGAACGGCAGCCGCCGCTTGCGCTCCGCGCCGAACAGGCCCTCGGCGGCCAGCAACTGCCGCAACCGCTCCAGCCGCGCCAGCAGCTCGCCCACGCCGACCGGGCGGATCTCCAGGGCGGTGAAGGCGAAAGAGCCACGGTTGACCCAGAAGTCGGGCTTGACGTGAACCACGACCCGGGCGCCGTCGGCCGGGCGCGGCACCGACGCCTCGTAGACCCCGCGCGGCGCCGTCACCCGGGCCGAGACGTTGGCCACCGGGTCGCGCAGGGTCAGGAACACCGTGCCGCCGCGCGCGGTGAGCTCGGTGATCTGGCCTTCGACCCAGATCGTGCCCAGCTTGCCGATCCACCCGGCGACCATCTGCAGGACGGTCCGGATGGGGAGCGGGGACTCCGGAGAGGTCTTCCCGCTCACGCGCGGTCCTTGTTCGCCATGGCGGAAGACTACGGTGTGCGACCGACTATTCTCCGGTCTCCAGCTTCGCCAGGCGGTTCTCGTACATCCGGATCACGTCGGGGCGGGCGGTGGTGGCCTGCTCGTAGGCGATGAGCTCCTGGACCTGGATGGCGGACTTGCCGCGCATCCTGGCGCGCAGGGAGGCGACCGTCAGCTCGGAGTAGCCGGGCATCGGCTCGCCCGGAGTGGCGGCGACGGCATCGGCCAGCTTGGCGGCGGGCGCTTCGGTGGGCGCTTCGGCGGGTGCCTCTGCGGGTGCCTCTGCGAGGGTTGTCGCCTTGGCGGGGGCCTTGCGCGTGCGCGGCTTGGCGGCGGGCTTGGCGGCGGGGGCGCCGGTCTCAGCCGCGGCTTCGGTGGCCGCTTCGGTGGTGGGCGCGGCGGTGGCCTTGGTGGCGCGTCGGGGGGCCCGAGCCTTGGCGGGCTTGGCTTCCGTGGCCTCGGGGGCAGCGGCGACGTCGGACGCAGCGCTGACGTCGGTGCTCGTGGCGTCGGTGCTCGTGGCGTCGGCGGTGGCGGCGTCTGCGGTGGCGGACGCCTTGGGCTTGGCGGCGGCCCTCGGCTTGGCGGCGGCTCGCGGCTTGGCCGGGGCCTTAGCCTTCGGCTTCGCGGGGGCAGCCTCAGCAGCCGGCTCCGCTGCGCTCGCCGTCTCGGCGGCGGGCTTGTCGGCCTCAGCAGCCGCAACCTCGGCCTCGGCGGCCTTGGTCCTCTCGGCGGAGGCCTCGGCGACCGCCTCGACGACGGCGATCTCGGCGGCGAGGGCGGCGGCGACGGCCGAGGCCTCGGAGGTCGCCGCGTCCTTGACCTCGGCAGCCGACACAGCGGCGTCCTTGGACTCGGCGGCAGAAGCCGGCGCCTCAGCGACAGAAGCCGGCGCCTCAGCGACAGAGGCCGAAGCCTCGGTGGCCTTGCTCTCCGCCTCGGGTGCCGCGGTCGGCGTGTCCTGCTTCTTCGCCGGAGCGAAGATGACCGGTTCGGGCTTGCCCGCCCCGTTGGCCTCTTCCGTGACCGAGGGGCGCGGTGCGAAGATGACCGGCTCGCGGCGCGCGGGCTTGTCGTCGGTGCGCGCGGTGAGCTCGACCTCCTCGGTCTCCTCCTCGCGCCGGGAGGCCCCGGTGATGGAGTTCTTGACCCGGTCGACGAGCAGCAGCGCCTGGCCGGCGGCGCTGAGCGTGCCTTGGACGATGGCGAGCGGGATCTCCTTGATCTTCTCCTTGTCGGTGATCGTTTTCCCGATGTTCTTTATGAATTCGCTGAGGGACATGTGCCGTCTCCCTGGGATGCTTCGGGGCGGTGACGCGCTATCGGACCGTCAGTCTCGCAAACGCTGTGTGCCAATCGCGAACTGGCGGTTTGGTCGCTCCACGTAGCATAGGAACATGGAGCCTCAGACCCCCACTGCCACCCGACGCGTCCTAGTGGCCAAGCCTCGCGGTTACTGCGCGGGCGTCGACAGAGCCGTCGAAGCGGTGGAGCGGGCGCTGGAGCAGTACGGCGCGCCGATCTATGTTCGCAAGCAGATCGTTCACAACGTCCACGTGGTCAAGACCCTCGAAGCCAAGGGCGCCATCTTCGTCGAGGAGACCGAGGAGGTCCCCGAGGGCGAGATCGTGGTGTTCTCGGCCCACGGCGTCTCGCCCGCCGTCCACAACGAGGCCGCCCAGCGGCAGCTGCGCACCATCGACGCCACCTGCCCGCTGGTGACCAAGGTCCACAACGAGGCCAAGCGTTTCGCGAACCAGGACTACGACATCCTGCTCATCGGCCATGAGGGCCACGAGGAGGTCGAGGGCACCGCGGGTGAGGCGCCCGACCACATCCAGCTCGTCGACGGCCTCGACTCGGTCGACCGCGTCACGGTGAAGGATCCCTCCAAGCTGGTGTGGCTCTCGCAGACGACCCTGTCGGTCGACGAGACCATCGAGACCGTCAACCGGCTCAAGGAGCGCTTCCCCACGCTCATGGACCCGCCGAGCGACGACATCTGCTACGCCACGCAGAACCGTCAGGTCGCGGTGAAGGAGCTGGCCGCCGAGTGCCAGCTGGTCATCGTGGTCGGCTCGCAGAACTCCTCCAACTCCAAGCGCCTCGTCGAGGTGGCCAAGGACTACGGCGCCGACGCGTCGTACCTGGTCGACTACGCCGCCGACATCCAGGACGCGTGGCTGGAGGGCGTGACCACGGTCGGCGTCACCAGCGGCGCCTCGGTGCCCGACGAGCTCGTCTCCGACGTCCTGGCCCACCTGGCCGCGCGTGGTTTCGGCGACGTGCAGGAGATCGAGTCGGTCAAGGAGAGCATGCGTTTCGCCCTGCCGCACGAGCTCCGCAAGGACCTGCGCGCGGGCTAGCCGCCCCGTCGTTCGCCGCCACGGACGCCGGCCGGCTAGAAGGTCGCGTCCGTGGCCGAGCGCACCAGCTCGATGTACTCCTCGCGGGTCAGCTGCGTCGTCTCCAGCGTGAAGCCGTTCATCGTGGCGAAGTGGTCGAGCGCCGCCACCGGCCAGTTGCCCGGCAGGTGCTGCCGCACGCCTTCGTGGTCGTCGACGATGAACAGCCCGGTGAGGTCGGCGAAGGTGTAGCGCACCAGGCGCAGCCCCTGGTCGTGGACGGCAGGCAGGGTGTGGGTGCCCCGCTTGACCTGGACGGATCCCACCCGGGCGACGATGTTGATCCCGTACGGCAGGCCGAACACCTTTCCTGAGGCGACTCTGCGCCGGTGGAGCCGCACGAGCAGCGGTTTCAGCGGCCCGAGGACGAACAGCAGCGGGCTGAAGATCAGGGCCGCCCACTTGGCGTCCAGGAGTTCGAGCGCCATCCTGCCGATCCACTGGACCGCCCGCCAGGTCTCCCAGGCGCCGGCCGAGATGGCGTAGGACATGGCGCCTGTCATGGCGGCCGAGGCGGCCATGACTAATCGTTTCCGCCAGCGGCTGGGCGGTGACGGCACCACACCTGGCAGCCGCTTCCAGCCGGGTGCGCGCCGCGCGAGCCGTACGGGCACGTCCGCCTCGCGCATCACGGTGAACCAGAGCCCAGCCTCGGCGGCGAAGTCTCTGAGCTCTCCGTGGAGCCATTCACCTGGCAGGTCGAGGAGGATCAGGCCGTCTCGGTCGAGGAGCGCCAGGCCGTACAGATCTCCGTCGGCGTGCTCGTAGTGGTAGTACGCGAGAGTGTCCGGGCGCAGCCGTAAGTCCTCGCCCGGCACGTTGATCACAAATGAGCCGTCGTCCCACGACATCACCGGGCTCGGTGGTGCCGCCGCGCCGTCTGCCCCCTTGAATGGCGTCACTTCCATGACGCATCACCCCGTCTGCCATGGCCCCCGATGCAGACGATAGATCAGGTCATTCCTCGCGGCGAGGGGACCCGTAGACGCGGGGCTCGAAGTAGCCCTCGGGTTCGGGGGCGAAGGCCGGCTCCGTGCCCCTGCGAGGCTTGGGGACGTCGGCGGTGGTGCGCAGGTCTTCGCGTAGTTCGCGCACGTTGGCGGGCAGCCCCCGCTTCCACGCGACGGCCAGCACCAGCGCGGATCCGGCGAACAGCCACGGCGCCCCGGCCGACAGCGAGGTGTAGAGGCCGAATCCCAGCGACTGCACGAACGACGGGGCGCCCAGGGCTCGCGCGATCTCGACGGCCAGGGTGGCGCAGAAGAAGATCAGCGGCGGGGTGACCACGAGCGTCAGCAGTTCGCGCGGGTTGACGAGCAGGGTCGCGAGCAGGGCGCCCAGGACGAACACCGCGCCGACCAGGATGGGCAGGTCGAGCGCTGAAGCCAGGGCATACCCCAGCAAAGTCGACAGCAGGGCGAGCGCGATGGCGCCGCGGGCAGTCAGCCTGATCGCCGACCGCCTGCCGTACTCACTCACCGGCGCCACCCCCTTACCTGCCCAACTTACCGTTCGTGTGCGAGACGAGAGACGTTGTTTCCAGCAGTTCGGGGGAGGCGAGGGGCCGGGGCAGGTCGTCGAGCATCTCGGGCTCGTCCAGCTCGCCCTCGACCACACCCAGATCGTTGAGTTTGCGTGCCGTGACCAGGACGCGGGATTCGAGCGATCCGACCGTCTTGTTGTAGGCCTCGACCGCGCGGGTGAGCGCCTTGCCGAGTGCGTCGACGTTGCGTCCCATGGACGACAGCCGCTCGTACAGCTCCTTGCCGAGGTCGAAGACCGCCCGGGCGTTCTCGCTCAGCGCCGCCTGCTGCCAGGCGTAGTGAGCGGTGCGGAGCATCGTGATGAGAGTGGTGGGGGTGGCGATGTGCACGCGGCGGTTCATCGCGTACTCCAGCAGCGCCGGGTCGCGCTCCAGGGCGGGGGCGAGGAAGGCCTCTCCGGGGATGAACAGCACCACGAACTCGGGCGTCGGGCTGAACGCCTGCCAGTAGGCCTTGGAGGCCAGCTGGTCGACGTGCTGGCGCAGGTGCTTGGCGTGCGCGTCGAGGCGGGCGCCCGCCTGGAGGTCCTCGTCGCACGAGGCGGCCTCCAGATAGGCGGCCAGCGAGACCTTCGAGTCGATGATGATGTTCTTGCCGCCTGCCAGCCGTACGATCATGTCGGGGCGCTGGGCGCCCTCGGTCACCTGCTCGTCGAAGTCGCAGTAGCGCTGCATGCCGGCGATCTCGGCGACGCGGCGCAGCTGCAGCTCGCCCCAGCGCCCGCGCGCCTCGGGACGCTGCAGGGCACGCACCAGGGCGCTCGTCTGCGAACGCAGCTGCTCGTTGCTCTGCCGTACCAGCTGGAGCTCCGTCTTGGCGGCCCGCTGGCCCGCCTCCGCCTCGCGCAGCTGGACCTCCACCCGGGCCAGCGCCTCGCGCAGCGGCTGCACCAGGTGCTCCACCGCCTGCTTGCGCTGCTCCAGCTCACCGGAGGCCTCGACGCGGCTGGCGGCCAGGCGGGTCTCGGCCAGCTCCAGGAAGCGGATGTTGTTGACGTCGAGCGCGCGCGTGGACAGCGCCTGGAACCTCTCGGTCAGCTGCTCCTCGACGTAGACGAGCTTGTCGGCGGCGCCCTTGGCCCTGGCGTCTGCCTCGGCGATCCGCACGGCCGAGCGGGTTCGCGCGATCAGGAAACCGATGGCGAGACCGACAGCCAGGCCGAGCAGAATCGAGACGACATCCACCTGATCGATGATGACACCCGTCCCCGCGTGGGTCTTTTCGACACGCCTTGCTCGTTCCGCTTGTGCGCCGACACTTCTGTCACTCACAGTACACATATGGTTACCGGCTCGCGCATGATCGTCTCAATCGCGACCACCGTCGCCGTCGCCGCAGCGGCCGTGGCCATCGTCGGAACCTCCCTCGCAGGGCGCGCCGAGGAGCAACCGCCTCCCGCCCGGCCGCAGCTCACGCTCCGATGGGCCGAGGGATCGTGCGCCAGCCGTACGGGATCCCGTTTCGACCTCGTGTCGTGCGACGCGGGCGTGGCCACCGTGATCGCGATCGCCGACCTCTGCCCCGCCCCGACCGACCTCGTCGTCGGCATCGGGCAGGGCCGTACGGCCTGCCTGCGCAACCACCGCGCCCCGCACCCCGGCGACCCCGGCATGGGCGGCGGCGTCGTGCGCGCGGGCGACTGCGTGACGTCCGACGGGCGGGAACGGCCCTGCACCACCAAGGGCTGGTACGGCAGAGCCGTCGCGGTCGTGCCGGAGCGGTGCCCGACCGGCACCCGTGACGCGCTCGAACTCTCGGGGGCCGTCGTGTGCCTCGGCGAGGGAGGCGCGGTGCCGACGGTCGGCGACTGCGTCGGCAGGCCGCGCGACGACAGGGTGACGAGGGTCGCCTGCGAATCCAGGCAGGCCTGGGCGCGCGTGACGGCCTTCGCGGAACGGGCGTCCGCCTGCCCCGACGGCTCGAATCGTTACCTGACGAGCACGCACCGGCCGCTCACCTGTCTACGGGTAAACTTCTAGGCGCATCGCAGTCATCGGCTCATGAGGCCGACCAAAGGAGGGCTCGTGAGCCTCAGCATCGGGATCGTCGGGCTGCCCAACGTCGGCAAGTCCACCCTGTTCAACGCACTCACCAAGAGCGCCAACGCCCTGGCGGCCAACTACCCGTTCGCCACCATCGAGCCCAACGTGGGCATCGTCGGCGTCCCCGACGGGCGCCTCGGCACGCTCGCGGAGATCTTCGGCTCGGCCAAGATCCTGCCCGCCAAGGTCGAGTTCGTCGACATCGCCGGCCTCGTGCGCGGCGCCTCCGAAGGCCAGGGACGCGGCAACCAGTTCCTCGCCAACATCCGCAACACCGACGCGATCTGCCAGGTCATCCGTGTCTTCACCGACCCCGACGTCACCCACGTCGACGGCGACGTCTCGCCCAAGCGCGACATCGAGACGATCAACACCGAGCTGATCTACGCCGACCTGCAGACCTGCGAAAAGGCGCTGCCCCGGCTCCAGAAGGAAGCCCGCGTCCAGAAGGACAAGAAGGCCTCCCTGGAAGCCGTCGAGGCCGCCATCGCCGTGCTCGAGACCGGCAAGACCGTCTTCGAGAGCGGCCTCGACCTCGAAGGCCTGCGCGAGCTGCACCTGCTGACGGCCAAGCCGTTCCTGTACGTCTTCAACCTCGACGCCGACGAGCTGACCGACGCCGCGCTGAAGGACCAGCTGCGCGCCCTCGTCGCCCCCGCCGAGGCCGTCTTCCTCGACGCCAAGATCGAGTCGGAGCTGTACGAACTGTCCGACGAGGAGGCGCTGGAGCTGCTGCAGTCCGTCGGGCAGGAGGAGTCGGGGCTCTCCCAGCTGGCCAGGGTCGGCTTCGAGACGCTCGGGCTGCAGACCTACCTCACCGCCGGGCCCAAGGAGGCCCGCGCCTGGACCATCAAGAAGGGCGCCACCGCGCCCGAGGCCGCCGGGGTCATCCACACCGACTTCCAGCGAGGGTTCATCAAGGCCGAGATCACCTCCTTCGACGACCTCGTCGAGGCGGGCTCGCTGGCCGCCGCCCGATCGGCGGGCAAGGCGCGCATCGAGGGCAAGGACTACGTCATGCGCGACGGGGACGTCGTCGAATTTCGCTTTAACGTTTGACGATTCCACGTCAACCACTCGGGGCTCCCCGGCGTCCAATCGTCACAGACGAATCGGAGGGCCCCCATGATCCGCCGCATACTCAGCAGGCGCCGACCCACGCTCGTGGGCATCAGCCTGGAGGAGGAGCTCGCGCTCCTCAGGGTCGAGCTCATGTACGGCCTGCGCGTCAGCCGGGAGGCTTACCTGCGCCGGAAGATGGACGAGCGCGAGGAGCTCACGCGGCGGTTGAACGGGCAGGACCCCGCGGAGTTGCTCGCCGAGTTGCGGGGCTGCCTGGAGCGGGTCGCACCCCGGAAGGCGGTGGGGTCGGGGAAGGTCGTCGACCTCCACGCCCGGAGGCGGACCTCGCAGGCAGGAGACCCCGAGCCCGCCTGAGCCGTTTGCTGTAGCCGGTGCACCCGCCTGCCCGCCCCCCGCCCGCCCACCCGCCCGCCCCAGGTCCTGCTCCGGCTGAGGGCGTCTGGCAGTGGCCGTTCGTGGTGGGGAGGGCAGGCCGCCGTCCGCGTCGCTCCGGAGAGGAGCCGCTGCGGAGGTCGTGTAGAGGCTCTGTCCACCGCTCGCCCTGGCATCGAACCTCTCACTCACGCGGCCGAGGCTTGACGGAGCAGGTAGGTATCGCAGTCACGATCAGGTCCGAAGACGCAGAGAGCTAACCGAGTGAGCGAGGCAAGGCCTCCAGCTCGTCGGCCCGGCGTAGGTCCTTGGGCCGCCCCACGGCTCGCCTCATCGCGATCAGATCCTCCCGCGCGACGTAACGAACCTCCACCCCACTCCCCACCGCGACCACCGCCCGCTCCAGGAACTCCGCCACCCTCAGTTCGCCCCAGGGCAGCGCCGGTGTGCAGCAGTCCCCGCTGGCTCCCGCCGACGTGAACTGCACCTTGGGCCGCAGGAACGCCTCCGGCTCGCATGCCACCGGCGCGCCGTCGTCGTCGTTGAGCGCCGCCCCCACCGACGCGAAGGCCGCCGCGAGGGCGGGGGCCTGGGCGGGGTCGCCGTCCCACAGCAGGTCGAGGTCGCCCGTCAGTTCCACCGACCCGTGCAGGATGCCCGCCACCTGCCCGATGATCACGGCTCTTACTCCGTGCGCGTGCAGAGCCTCCAGGAGGGGGAACGGGTCGAAGTCGCGGGCGCTGTCGGTGCCGATGGTGCCGATGGCGGGGTCGGCGTCCTCGTGGTGGAGGCCGGTGGCCGCGCGATTTCGGACGAGTTCGCGGGTGCGGGTGACGGCGTCGCGGAGCCGTACGAGGGGATCGTCGTTCACGGCGTCATCCAACACCACGGTTGACCGGCGTCCCAGGTCATGGTGCGCTGGGGATGGTGTGACCCCGGGCACACCCATCATGCCCTGGATTGGGATGGTATCTGAGCCCTATGGACAGCATTCTCTGACCGTCGCGATACGGGCTTGACAGCATCACTCCAGGTCGAGCGCATTTTCCACGGTAATCGGACAGGGATGGGCACTCCGAGATGTCATGCACACTCGGTTTGCTCCGGCACGGCGATGCCTGCAGCATGGGCGTGGCTTTCCTGGAAGAATTGCCGCGACCGGTAATGTGACATCTTCAGACCGCGCCGCGCTCCGGATGGGGACGGTGCGAGCGGAGGGCGTGATGGCTCGAAGGTCCACTGTCCAGCACGATCCCCGGATCGCTGGCGACCCCGAGCTTTCGGCGCGCCCGGAAACGTCCAACTTCGAGTCCCGCAGGTCCGCCAGGCGAGGGTGGTCGGGTGGCGGCGGGCGCTGGCTGGTGGCGACGGGCCGGGTCATTGTGTGGGCGTTGATCCTGGTCGTTCTGGCCAATGGGGTAGTCGCCATTGTCACCAGGTTCACGCAACCGCAGAGCGTTTCGTCAGGAAATGCCGGAAATGAGAAGTCTCCGTTCCCGACGGAGGCCGCCAAGGCGTTCGCGGTGCAATTCGCACATCTCTACCTCGACCTGAATCCCGCCGAGCTGTCGATCAGGGCAGCCAGGCTCAAGCCGTACCTCTCACCGCAGGCCACCGAGCAGTTCGGCTGGGACGGATACGGGCGGCTGCAGGCGGCCTACCTCCAGCCCGCCGGCGTGGAGACCATCGACACGCACAACGTCGTGGTCACGGTGAGCTTCCAGTCGGGCGACAAGCGCTACCACGCGGCGATCCCGCTGGTGTGGGACGGCAACGCCGATCTTCCCAGCTTCGCGGTCTCCGGCCAGCCGGGCATCCTGCCCGCTCCCGCTCCCGCGGAGCTGCCGGTCGTGGCCCAGCCCGACGCCGACGAGGTGGTCGAGGCCGAGCTGCGGCCCCAGCTGGCCGAGTTCTTCGGAGCCTACGCCTCGGGCGTGCAGCTGCAGCGCTACCTGGCCACCGACGCGAACCTGCCCAACCTCGGCGGAGCGTTCACCTTCGTCGAGCTGAAGAACCTCGTGGTACCTGTGGGGGATGCCACCAGCCGAGACATCCAGGCCGTAGTGGTCTGGGGCGTTCCGGGCGCGAGCGGCCAGTCCGTGGAGCCCACGCCCGCCGACCCGAGCGCGATGGCGGGTCGCCTGGAGCAGGCCTACCGTCTCACCGTCGTGAAGCAGGGCGACAAGTGGTACGTCAAGGCCATTCGCGGTGCCGGCCGAGCCGTTGGATAGAAGCACGGCCGTGCTGCTGATTGGTACCCCCCGGGAGGACGAGAAGTGATCTTGAAAACCATATTGCTGAACCTGGCCGAGATGGCCGGGCTGGCCGCCACGCCCACCCCGGCCCCCACCGGCATCGACACCGGAGGGCTGGCGAACTTCCTCCGCTCGTTCTTCGCGCCCCTGTTCCTGGTCATCGTCTCGGTGGTCGCGCTGTTCTTCCTCTTCACGCGGGAGATCACAAGATTCGTGCAGTTCCTCATTCTGGCTGTGGCGATCGGCGTGATCTTCTACGTTCCCAACATCATCGAGGTGACGGCGCGGGCGATCGCGGGTGCGCTGGGCATCAAGTGAGCGGTGGCCCGAGCACGTGACGACGGGTTGAGAGGAGGACCGCGTGGACCTGCCCACCTATACCAATATCTGGCGAATCGAGAAGCGGCTCTACAAGCTGTACGACCTACGGCTGCCGATGCCGCTGCCGATCGTCTGGATCGGCGTGTTCGTCGGAGTGCTCGCCCCGTGGTCGTTCCTGCTCGCCATCGTCGGCGTGCCGTTCGACGCGCCCTGGCACGTGCTCTACCTCGTGCCGCCCGGCATCGTCACCTGGCTCTCGACCCGGCCGGTCATCGAGAACAAGCGCCTCACCGAGCTGATGCAGTCGCAGGCACGCTACATGGGCGAGCCGCGCGTGTGGTGCCGCATGGCGCCGGAGGGCGAGCCGGAGACCGTCTACTTCACCGGGCGCGTGTGGCGCGCCCTGCCCGACCGCGCCACCCGCAAGGCCCGCGCCGCCGCGCCGTCCAAGGCCCGCGCGAAGGCCACCGCCAAGGCGAAGGCCCGCGCCGCCGACCTGCGTACGGCAGAGGCGCACATGAGCGGTTCTCGGGCGGCCGAAGCCGGGTCCACGGGTGCCGCATCGACGGCGCGTGCCGTACGGCCGGCGGTCGCCCAGGCGGCTGCCCAGGCATCCACGGGACAGGCACCCGCCTCCGCTCCACCCCCGACCGTGCGCGGCGTCGCCGCGGACCGCGGCACCGCCCAGCGCCGCGCCGCCGCCCCCGCGCTGGGGATGCCGGCGCCAGGTGCTGGTACGGCCGGGCAGAAGCGGGGGGCTGAGGCGATCGCCAAGGCCGTCCGCGGCGTCGAGGCGATGGCACGGGGACGCGTGGAGGACATGCCCGCCCGGTCCGCGGAGGGCACGCGGCCGGTGGAGCGGGCGCGGGACGAGGACACGGCTGCTCGCGAGGCGGCTGCCCGCGAGGTGGCTGTTCGCGAGGCGGAGAAGCGCGAGAAGGCTGCTCGCGAGGCGGAGGAGCGCGAGGCGGCGGCCGAGGCGGCCAGGGGAGCGGTGCCGAAGACGGCTCCCGAGCGGGACGTGCCTGTCGCGCAGGAGGTGCCCGGGGAGCGGGAAGCCTCCGCGGCGAGGGATGTGCCCGGGTCGGAGGAAACGCCCGCCGTACGCGACGTGCCTGCCGTGCGTGAGACGCCGGTGGTGCGGGAAGCGCCCGCCGCGCAGGAAGCGGCCCCTGAGCGAGAGGTACGTCCCGCGCTGGAGACGCCCGTTGTTCACGCGCCTGGGGCGAGCAAGCCGATCGACAACGAGGCGCTGCGGCGGCTGCGGAAGCTGGCCGCTAGTGCGGAGGCCCCGGCGGCGAGGGCGCCCGAGCTTGGGCAGCAGCTGCCGGGCGCGGGGTCGCCGGCGGTGGAGCCGGTGGCTGACGACGACAGGGCCAGGAGCCAGCACCGCAAGGGCCAGCCGCCCCGCCAGGTGCCTCCGGCGCCGTCGGTGACGCCGCTGCTCGGTGCCGACCGGGTATGGCCGGCCGACAAGCCCGCGCTGGGGAAGCCCGCCGTCGACAAGCCCGCGGTGGGGAAGCCCGCTGCTGACAAGACGGCGGCTGACAGGCCTGCCGCTGGGCGGCCCGCTGCAGTCAAGCCCGCCGCCGACATGCCCGCCTCAGACAGGCCCGCCTCAGACAGGCCCGCCTCCGACAAGCCCGCCTCCGACAAGCCCGCTCGTCCCGCAGTGCAGCCTAGGCCCGCCGCCGAGGCCGCGAGCGCCGGCCGGGCGACCCCGGGCACCGGCGCGAGCCCAGGCGCTCCCGCCACTCCCGCGACCCCCCTGACCCCGCCCAAGGTCGTCCCCCCCGACCGCAAGGTCCCCGGGCCCCGCCCCGGTGAGAAGGTGCGCCGCGTGGAGTCCGTGGTCGGTCGTGACACCTCCGGTGGCTGGCGGCGGATCGCGCAGGTGGTGGTCGGTAACAACAGCGTCCACGCCGACGGCTCCGAGATCGACGAGGCCAGGACGCGCGCCGTGTTCAGCGGCAGCCGCCGGATCGTCGTCCTGGGCTGCACGGGCGGCGCCGGTCAGAGCACGACGGCGCTGATGCTCGGTCACACGCTGGCGGGTCACCGCGACGACCGGGTGCTGGCCGTCGATGCGAGCACGGGTGACAGCACGCTGACGAGCCGGATCATCGAGGAGTCCCCCGAGACCCTGACGAGCCTGCTGAGCGGCCTGGGCAGCGTGAGCGGCTACCTGACGATGCGGGCCTTCACCACGAGGACCCCGTCGGGCCTGGAGGTGGTGGCGGCCGACACGAGTACGGGTGCCGAGCAGCGGCTGGCGGATCGCACGCTGTTCTCGGAGCATCGTCTCGGCCAGGCCATGGAGGTCCTCGACCGCCACTACAAGCTGTCGGTGCTGGATCCGGCTCCGGCGCTGGCGGCCAGGCTGCTGCCGTACGCGGATCAGCTGGTGCTGGTGGTGCCGGCGAGTGAGGACGGCGCGGACGCGGTGGCGATGACGTTCGACTGGCTCGACGGGCATGGCTGCTCCGACCTGCGCAGGCGTGCGGTCCTGGTGGTCAACGGGGTCAGCAGGCGCACGATGAGCGATGTGGAGCAGGCCGAGTCGGTCGCCAGGGGCAGGGTGCGGGCGATCGTGCGGGTCCCGTGGGAGGACGAACTGGCGGTCACCGGCGAGCCGGTGGAGCTGGACCAGCTCCGCAACGCCGGTCGCAGGGCGTATCTGGCCCTGGCGGGCGTGGTGGTGGCCGCTTTCGCGAAGGCGCAGGCACAACCGGTGAAGGACAGGGAGCTGGCGGGTGACCCTCCGGGCGCGAGAATCGGTGAGCTGTGAGTGAGCTTGCGAGTGAACCAATGAACACGGGTGAGTTGCTCATCGGCCCGACGAAGGAGGGCCGGTGAGCAGGGCTTCCAAGGCGCATAACCGTCTTGCGGTCCGGTTTTTCGACGACCGCATTCTGCTGACCGACACCTGCGCGTGGGCGTATTTCCGGCTGCCGACCGTGAGCTACGAGTTCGTGACGCCGGAGGAGCGCGAGGCGCTGGCGACGAATGTCACGATCGCGCTGGCGGCGATCCGGATGCCGGACGCCGAGGTGCACCTGCGGGTGGCGCACCGCACCTATCCGGCGGCGGAGTGGGCGCTGGCCCTGAACTCCACGTCCGACCAGGGCGCGGGCTGGCGTGAGTATCTGGAGGAGATGTACTCCCACGTCTGGGCGAAGGATTTCTGGACGAAGGAGGTCTACCTCGGCGTACGGCTGGGCCCGCGTGGCAGGCAGCTCGGGCAGGGTGTGCTGAGCCAGTTGTTCGGCTTCTACCAGCGTTCGGAGAAGGCGCTCGGGCTGGAAGACGATCATGTGCCCGACGGTGAGATCGCCAAGTGGACCGAGCAGGCGGAGCGGCTGGGCCGGGCCCTGGCCTCCAGCTCGCTGTATGCCAGGCACGCCGCGTCGACGGAGGTGGCGTGGCTGTTCCAGCACGCGGCGGCGGGCAGCGTCGGTGACCCGCCCGCGAGCGCGAGCCCGAAGCGGCGCTGGGGCAAGGGCGAGATCGAGGCGCTGGTCGAGGGGCAGATCCACAACGGCAGGTCGTTGCTGAGGTTCGTGCAGCCGCAGGGTGAGGCGTATGTGGCCCACCTGTCGTTCGCGCGTTTCCCCGATCTGATGCCGTTCCCCGACGGCGAGCCGTGGATGCATTTCGCCGACCAGCTGCCGTTCCCGGTGGAGGTCTCCTCCCGGATGCGGCTGATCCCGCCGGTCAAGGCGAGCCGGGATGTGGCGCGCAAGCTGGCGCACGCCCGCGACATGGACATCCACATCCGCGAGGCGGGCGCGGAGGCGCCGATCGCGCTGGCGGAGCAGATCGACGCGGCGCGCATGCTGGAGCACGGCATCACCAAGGAGCGGCTGCCGTTCGTGTACGGCTGGCACCGGCTGATCGTGTCGGGCCCGACGGAGGCGATGTGCCTGCAGCGGGTCGAGGCGGTGGTGGAGCACTACCGTGACATGGGCATCGACGTGGTCAACTCCACGGGTGACCAGTTCTCGCTGTTCCGCGAGTCGCTGCCGGGCGAGAGGGTGACGGTCAACGCCTACGCCCAGCGCCAGCCGCTCCGCACGATCGCGGGCGGTATGGCCACGGCGACCGTCGATCTGGGCGACCGGATGGACGACGGCGCGTGGCTGGGGCCGTACATCGGCGAGACCATCGGCAGGGCGCGCAGCATCGTGCATTTCGACCCGCTGGTGGCGGCGAGCCGTAACCGCCCGACGGCGATCGCGATCACCGGCGAGCCGGGTGGCGGCAAGACGACGCTGGCGCTGCTGATGATCTACCAGATGGCGCTGCGCGGGGTCACGGTGGCGGTGATCGACCCGAAGGGCGACGCGGCGTCGCTGGTCAGGCTGCTGCAGAAGCGCGATCGTAAGGCGCGCATCATCCCGCTCGGAAGCGCCGCGCCGGGTCTGCTCGACCCGTTCTCGTTCGGCGACGACATCGCCACCAAGAAGATGATGGCCACCGAGACGTTGCGGTTGCTGCTGCCTCGCATGTCGGAGGAACGCGAGTCGGCGATGGTCCAGGCGGTCTCGGCGGTGTCGAACGCCGAGGCGCCGAGTCTGGGCAAGGTGGTCGACTTCCTGGAGCAGGCCGAGGACGCCGCGTCGAAGAACCTGGGCGCGGTGTTGCGCTCGATGTCGGAGATGCACCTGGCCAGGCTGTGCTTCGACCCGTCGGGCGGCGAGCAGATCGACACCGAGGGCTGGACCACGGTCTTCACGCTGCAGGGCCTGACCCTGCCCGATGTGGCGACGGGCCGCGACGACTACTCCTACGAGCAGCGGTTGAGCGTCGCCCTGCTCTATCTGGTCTCGCAGTTCGCGCGCAGGCTGATGAACGGCCTCGACCGCAGGGCGCCCAAGGCGATCTTCCTGGACGAGGCGTGGGCGATCACGTCGACGCCGGAGGGCGCCAAGCTGGTGCCCGAGGTCAGCCGGATGGGCCGTTCCCGCAACACGGCGCTGGTGCTGGTCTCGCAGAACGCCGGTGACCTGCTCAACGAGCAGGTGACCAACTGCCTGTCGAGCGTCTTCGCCTTCCGTTCCACCGAGCGCACCGAGGTCGACCATGTGATGTCGCTCCTGGGTGTCGACTCCTCGGAGGAGCACAAGGCCGTCCTGCGATCACTGGGCAACGGGGAATGCATTTTCCGTGATCTGGATGGCAGAGCGGGGCGGATCGGAGTAGACCTGATCTCCGATGAGCTGCTCCGTTGGCTCGACACGAATCCTACGCACGACAAACCCGAAGACAACGGGCATGATCTTCAAGGGGGAGTTATGCGGGAGGTGCGCTCATGAGACGACGCAGGTTGTGGACTGTGGTTCTGCTCCTGCTTGTCGGCTTTTTCGTCATGCCCGGATCGGCGGTGGCCGACGGCCCGTGCGACCTGTCGCCCGACCTCACGCCCGAGGTGGTCGGCTCGAGCGTCGACGGCCTGCTGCAGCCACCGGCCACCGAGGGCACTCCGGCCACCACGAACTACAACCGCTTCGGCATGGCCGGGCAGTTCTGGCACACCCACGAGCTGGGCTGTTCCGACATCGCGGCGGTCTTCGGCAACTCGTGGGCCAACACGATCTTCCTGTGGGCCAAGTCGATCGACAAGCTGACGATCAGCACCTACCAGGCGGCCGCGAGCGAGGGCCCGCTGCAGTCGATCAAGGACGTCGTCGACGACATCGTCAAGAACCTCTCCGACGCGCTCTACTGGCCCTACCTGACCCCGATCATCCTGCTCGCGGCGATCTGGCTGGCCTGGTACGGCCTGCTGCGCAAACGGGCCTCGGTGAGCGTCGAGGGCGTGGTCTGGATGGTCCTGGCGGTGACGGTCGCGACCTGGTTCTTCGCGCGCCCACAGGACTTCACCGGCCTGGGCAAGCTCGTCACCGACAAGACCGGCGAAGTGATCAACTCCGCCTTCTCCGGGTTGCCTGGCGCCCAGGGCACCGACTGCCTGCCCGCGCCGGGCGGCGGCACCACGTTCGGCAACACCGGCGCGACCGGCGTCGACCAGAACGCCAACGCGCTGTGGTCCACCCTGGTCTGCAAGCCGTGGCTGATGGGCCAGTTCGGCACCTCCGACCCGCAGCAGCCGGTCGTGCGCGACTTCGGCCTGAAGATGCTGGAGATCCAGACCATCGAGCCGGCCGAGCTCGGCCAGCCCTCCAACAGCAGCGCCCACCAGGCCGCCTACGTGGGGATCGTCGATCCGCTCAAGAGCGACCCGCGCTTCCAGATCGTGCAGGGCAAGGACTGGACCAACCGGCTCGGCGTCGCCATCGGGGCGCTCCTGGCGGCGCTCGTCGCGGGTCTGCTGATCTTCCTGGTCGCGGTCTCGCTGCTCGTGCTCAAGGTCGGCTTCCTGCTGCTGCTCATCCTCGGGCCGGTCTTCCTGCTCATCGGCGTGCACCCGGGCAGCGGGCGCATCATCGCCATGCGCTGGGTCGAGATGCTGGTCGGCACCCTGCTCCGCCAGGCCGTGCTCGCGCTGGTGTTGTCGGTCCTGGTGTACGGCTACGCGCTGATCATGTCGACGACCATGTCGTGGGGCCTGCAGATCCTGTTCATGGCGCTGCTGACGATCGCCGTCTTCTTCTACCGCAGGCCGTTCCAGCACCTGTTCTCGTCGATGAGCGGGCACACGATCACGACCCGCATGCTCGGCGAGGCGGCCAGCTCGTCGGTGCTGGAGCGCTCGGCCGTCGCGCTTCCGCCGGTCGCCGCCTCCCGCGTCGGCAAGTGGGGCCTGCGCAAGGCCGAGCCGATCATCGCGGCCACCGCCACGGGCGGCGCCGCCGGTGTCGCGGCCGCCGCGGCGGCCTCCACCGCCCAGGGCCGTGCCCGCGGCGAGGAGGGCGCGACGCCGTCCGGCACGCGCATCCCCGCCGCCGCGGCCCCGCTCAACCCCGAGCAGGCGGGCAAGGCGGGCACGCGTCCCGCCGCCGCCACCCGCTCGGGTTCCGCGCCGCCGCTGAACCTGAGCGGCGCGCCGACCCGCTCCACGACGGGCGGACCCCGGCTGGGCGCCCCAGGCTCGTCAGGACCTGGTTCGTCAGGACCTGGCGCGGCGGGCCCGGGTACGGCAGGCGGCTCCCGGCCGTCGGGCGGCTCCCGGGTGTCCAGCGGCTCAGGCGGCTCCTCGGGCTCGTCGAGCGGTTCCGGCGGCGGCTGGTTCAGCGGCCGGGCCGGAGGCTGGGCGTCCCGCAGCGGCGGCAGCAGCCGCTCCTCTGGCAGCCGCGGCTCCGGTGGCCTGTTCGGCGGCGGTTCGCGCTCCAGCGGCGGCGGATCGCGCTCGTCGGGCGGCCGTTCCTCGGGCGGCGGCCTGTTCGGAGGCGGCTCCAGGTCGTCGGGGAACACCCGGCCGCCCGAGCGCGCCTCGTCAGGCGGCAGCATCTTCGGAGGCTCGCGCAACGCCGACGTGCCCAGGGCACGCTCGTCCGAGCCGCCACCTCTCTGGCTGCACGGCAGGGAAGGCGGCGGCCGGGGCGGTGAGGAACCGCCGGTGCCGTTCTGGCTGAAGCCCAACAAGCCGGAGAAGGAGTAAATGGCCGACAGAAGGGTCCTGCTGTTCTCGGGGGTCGTGGCCGTCATGGTCGCCGTGGGTGTCTATCTGACCGTCCAGGGAACCTCCGGACCGGAGGAGCCGGCGGCCGGCCGTACCGGGGAACCGACGGCGGTGGTGGCCGGTGGGCCGAGCCGTCCGCTGGCGACGGCCACCGACAAGCCCTTCGAGATCTACGACTACCTGCCGGTCGCCAAGGACCAGCTGGCCGCCGCGGCCGACCTGGCCGAGCGGTTCACCGCCGCCTACGGCACCTTCCGCTACGACGAGGACCCGGCGGCGTACGCGGCGCGGGTCAAGACGTTCACCACCGGCGGCCTGGGTGACGTGCTGACCCGCACCCTCACCTCGCCGGGTACCGTGGAGCGCAACCGCGACGACCAGGTCGTCTCCCAGGGCACCGGCAAGCTGAAGGGCATCCGCACGGTCGAGCGCAACTCGGTCGTGTTCGTCATCAACGGCACCCAGCAGCGCACCACCAAGAACGGCGCCTCCGCGCACGCCGACGACTACGCGGTGACGGTGACCAGGGTCGGCTCCGACTGGCGGGTCTTCGATCTGCAGCCGGCCACCGAGGGACAGGACGGGGACGCCCAAGGGTGAAAGCGTCGCCTTCTCGCATCGCCGTGGCGATCGGCGTCGCCGCGGTGCTCCTCCTCGTCATCATCATGTCGCCGATGCTGATGACCTCGATCCCCTCCTTCATCGGCAGCGGGGGCGGTGATCCCGCCGACTGCAAGCCGGGTGCGGTGCAGGGTGAGGAGGTCTCCGACACCGGCGTCTCCGACATCCCTCCGCGCATGCTGGAGCTGTACAAGAAGCACGGCGAGAAGATCGGCGTGCAGTGGAACGTGCTGGCCGCGGTCGGCAAGCGCGAGACCGACCACGGCCGCTCCGACCTGCCCGGCGTCAAGAGCGGCACGAACTACGCGGGCGCCGCGGGGCCGATGCAGTTCCTGATCAGCACGTGGGGCGGCAAGGCGCAGCTGTCGGTGAGCGAGGAGTTCAACGGCTACGCCTCCGACGGCGACGGCGACGGCATCGGCGACGTCTACAACCCGGCCGACGCGATCCTGGGCGCGGCCAAGATGCTCAAGCGCAACGGCGCGCCGGAGAACGTGCGGCGGGCGCTGTTCGTCTACAACCGCGCCTGGTGGTACGTCGACCAGGTCATGGAGATCGCCGGGAAGTACGCCAAGAGCGGCGAGGTCAAGGTGCCGCCGGAGGCCGATCCGCTGTGCGACGAGCCGATCGTCGCCGGCGCCCCCAACGAGCTGGTCAAGCGCATCCTGGCCTACGCACTGGCGCAGCGGGGCAAGCCGTACCTCTGGGGCGGCACCGGCCCCGACGCCTTCGACTGCTCGGGCATCATCTACATGGCCTACCAGAGCGTCGGCCTGTCGATCCCGCGCACGACCTTCACCCAGTGGCCCTTCGGCGTACGGATCAACCCGGGCCAGGAACAGCCGGGCGATCTGGTCTTCTTCAACGCCGGTCCCGGCACCGGCCCCGACAATCCGGGGCACGTCGGGCTGGTGGTCTCCAAGGGCAAGATGGTCGAGGCCCGCTGCCGCCTGTGCGGGCCGATCAAGGTGACCACCTACGACGACCGCACCAGCCTCATGGGCTTCACCCGGCCGCTGATGAATCCCGACGTCCTGGAGCAGCTCAAGAAGTTGCAGAATACGCTCTAGTCCCATGACTGTGGTCGTGGTCGCCGCGGCGATCATCTCTGATGGCCGGGTGCTGGCCGCCCAGCGTGCCGAGCCGCCCGAGCTGGCCGGCGGCTGGGAGTTCCCCGGTGGCAAGGTCGATCCCGGCGAGAGCGAGGCTGAGGCACTGGTGCGCGAGTGCCGCGAAGAGCTCGGCGTCGAGATCGCGGTGGGGGAGCAGGTGGGCGGCGACTGGCCGCTGACCAGCGACTACGTGATGCGGGTCTACCTGTCCACGCTGCTGGCAGGCACGCCCGTGCCCAAGGAGCACATGGCCCTGCGCTGGCTGGGGCCGCAGGACTACTACTCGGTGCCGTGGCTGGCCGCCGACCTGCCCGTCATGAAAGCTCTCGAAGAGAGGATTAGGATCCTCCCCTAAGTGACATAACCACTACTGGGTGTGATGTTTCGGGGGTAAAACGACATGCACCAGTGGGGACCGCAGGGGTGGGCCGTGGCCGGAGCGCTGATGCTCGGGGCCGTCTTCACCACCGGCGCTGCCATGGCCGACGACGATGCCGCGATGCGGCTCGCGGTCGACCGGATCGACGATCCTCCGCCGGAGGGCGCGCAATGGGTGCGCACCGGCGACGTGCTGCGCTTCCGTATCCGGCTGGAGGGCACGGCCCACGACACGAAGCTCGCGGTGGCGACCAATCCCGCCGGGGCGTTGTCGGGGGTGACGTGCGCGCCGGAGAGCGCCACCGCGACGCAGGACGTGCCGGCTGCGTCCTCCGACACCGTCCTGGGGAGCTGGAGCCAGGTGCCGGTGCCAGACGCCTCGGTACGGCAGGCGGGCGCGGCCGGGGTGTGCACCCTGCGCGAGGCGGCGGGGGAGCGGGCGATGGACGTGCAGCTCACCGTGCCGGAGGGGGCGGACGTGGTCACCCTCGCGGCGGTGGCGCAGCGGCAGGGCGGTGAGGCCGAGCGGCCGGAGATGGTCACCAAGACGACGACGATGACCGTGGGGCGGAGGGTCGTGGAGGAGCCGCCCACCGTGGTCGCCGGGCAGGTGCCCGAGCCGCCCGCGGTGCAGGACTCCGGCACGCAGGAAGATGGCGGCCAGGAAGATGGCGGCCAGGCAGGCGGTGGCCAGCCAGGCGGTGGCCAAGCGGGCGGTGGTCAGGCAGGCGGTGGCCACGCGGGCGACCTCGGGCAGGCGGGCGCTCTCGGGGGCCAGGCGGGCGACCTCGGCGGCCGGTCGGGGGGCCACGGTCGGCCCGGCAAGGAAGCCGGGGAGGCCGTCAGGGGCGCAGGCGGCCCCGTGACGGTTCCCGACCAGACCGAGCCGCTCCAAGGCGCCGGTTACGCGGCCGCCGATCCCGGCGTGGTCACGAACCCGGACACCGCGGGCCGGGCCGAGGGCCTGTGGAACGACCCCGGCCTGAGGCTGCCGTCCGCCGCCCCGCCGGCGAGCGCGCCGAGTCCTGCGCCGCAGATCCTGGCCGCCCCGCTGCCGCGCGAGGTGGACGTGGCGGGCAAGAAGACCGCGCAGGCGGCGCCGATCAGCTTCGCCGACGGCTGGACGGGCTGGCCCCTCGTGCTGGGCGGCGTCGCCGCCCTGTGGGCGGGCTGCGCGGCGGTCTCGCGCCGCGAAGTCATGCGGATTCGCCGAAGGGCGCAAGCTGTATCGTAATTCGCACTTTACTGTTACTTTTACCCGGCTAGGATTCCCTTGACCTTGGATTCGGGTGTGCGGAGGGATACAGGTGGCGTCCAGGCGACTGACGGCCGCATCCGCGCTGCTCCTGGCCATGGGGTTGAGTGCGGCCGCAGCGACTCCGTTCATCGCGCAGGGAGCGAACGCGGCCGTGTTCCGGCTGGATCCCGGCATGGAGCCGCCGTGTGACGAGTCGGGGGTGTGCGAGAACCCCGAGGTGACCGTCACGGTCACCACCACGCTCCCCACGCCGACGATCACTCCCACCGAGGTGACGGTGACCCAGACGGTCACCGCGAGCCCGAGCAAGAGCAAGTCGCCCAAGGCCAGCAAGACCCCCACGCCCGAGCCGCAGGTCCAGCAGCCGACCCAGGCGCCGGTGCAGCAGCCGACGCAGCCGCCGATCGTGCCGACCACCTCCGAGGCGCCCGAGCCGGTGCTCCAGCTGCCCTCCGCGGAACCCGAGACGGCGGTGCCGAGCACCAATACGACGCCTTCGGAGGTCAGCGACCAGGTCCAGCTCGAGGCGCGCAACGCGCAGCCGGAGTTCGACCAGACCGGGCTGACGCAGAAGCTGGCCATCCCGGCGCTCGTGCTGGTGTTGCTGGCTCTGTTCGCGGTGCTCATCTTCGAGGGGCGGCTGCGCAAGATGGCGCACGCCGCGGCCGTACGTAAGGCGGGCCCGCAGCCGCCGCAGGGCGACGGCTACCCGGCGGGTTCCGGCTTCACCGGTCCTTACCAGGGCAGCCCGGGCATGGCCTACGCGCCGATCATCAGCCTCGTGCCGGTGCAGACCTATCCGACGGTGCACATGCCGTACGGCCCGGCCTACCACGACCCGGCGGCCTACGGTCACCAGGGCTACCCCGACCCCGCCGCCTACGGCCACCAGGGTTACCCGGACCCGGGCCCGCACCAGCCGCAGCCGGCTCCCGCGTACTACGAGCCCGTGCCCGAGCCGCATTACGAGCCGGAGCCTCACTACGAGCCCGAGCCGGTGGCCGACTTCCGCGACCCGTTCGAGCCGGCGGTTCCGGTGAGCGACATCCCGCCGGGCGGCGACGCCCCCTACGACGACCGGCACGCCGCCGCCTCCGCGGCCGAGCACGGTGACGGGCTGCCGTGGGACGACTCCGACGACAGCACCATCACCTACCAGGTCCCGGATCGGACTATCGAGGAACCTCGTCCCGGACACGACCGCTAGCGGCGGCCAGCAGCGCGACCGCGGGCACCACGACCCCGGCCGCGCTGACCAGTACGGCACGGATGCCGAACCTCTCGGCGATCAGCCCCAGCGGCGGGCCGCCGACGACCTGGCCGCCCGAGTCGATCTGGCTGAACAGTGAGTAGACCGTGGCCCTGGTGGCCGACTCGGTCTGGACGGCCAGCCAGCCGCCCATCAGCGGCCCGGTGGCGGCCCGCAGCAGCGTGATGACCACCGCCACGCCCGCCGCCTGCCAGAACGCCCCCGTCATCGCCAGGACGACGGTCGCGACCGCGTAGCCCGCCCGCAGCAGGGCGACCGCGCGCAGCACCCGGTGAGGTGGGGCGCCGCGCATCCGGCGCCTGATCACCTCGGTGACGGCGATGGCCCCGAGCGAGCCGCACACGGCGATGCCGCCGAACCACACCGGTCCGGGCAGGCCCAGCTCGATGAGGAAGGGCTGCGTCAGCCGGTCGAGGCCCTCGCTGGCGAAGGCGGTGCAGAGCGTGGCGCCCAGCACCAGCAGCAGGGCGCGGTCGCGGCGCACGGACGAGGCGGCGGTGCGGGTGTGGCCGGCCATGGAGCGCCACGCGTCGCGCATGGCCGCGCCCGCCTGCCGTACCGGGGGAGTGAAGCCGTCCTCCTTCATGACGAAGATCAGCAGGAGTCCGAGGGCGATCCAGACGCAGGCGGCGGCCACGATCGGCACGTTCAGGCCGAAGGCGGCCAGGCTCACCGCGGCGCCGATGCCGGCGACGGAGGCCGCCTGCGCGACCTGGCCGCCCCTGAGCATCACCTCGCCGGCGGCCTCGGGGCCGACCTCGTCGGCGAGCCAGGCTTCCTGAGCGCCGTCGACGAAGGTGAAGCCGATGCCCCAGACGATGTTGGCGACGATGATGGCGGCGAAGGCGGGCACCAGGCCCTCGATCATGATGCCGGCGCCGAAGAGCAGATACCCGATGATCACCGACAGCCGCCGGGAGCGCAGGTCGGCGAGGACTCCGGTGGGGATCTGGGCGAGGAAGCACACCGTCTCGAGGACGGTGCCGACCAGGATCATCTGCAGCGGGCTGAGCCCAGCCACGGTCGCCTGGTAGACGAGGTTGAGGGTGAAGGCGGTGCTTCCCGCGAAGGTGGCGGCGCCGCAGATGAGGAGATAGAGCGGACGAGCATGCAAGGAAAGGCTCCAGGGGTCGGGAAGGGACCCTCCGGCGCCTTTAGGACATGGACACCACGACGCCGGAGGAGTGAACGGCGGCGGGTGTTGCCCTCACTGGCGTCTCCTCTCGACATGCGTGCGCCTGCCGCCCCATGATCGATCCCTGGGTACGGCAGGCGCAACGGGTTTCTAGCTGCTGCTCCGCTTGAAGATCTTGTTGCCCAGCCAGACCAGCGGGTCGTACTTGCGGTCGACCACACGCTCCTTCATCGGGATGAGCGCGTTGTCGGTGATCTTGATGTGCTCGGGGCACACCTCGGTGCAGCACTTGGTGATGTTGCAGTAGCCCAGGCCGTGGTCCTCCTGGGCGGAGACCTGGCGGTCGGCCACGTCGTACGGGTGCATGTCGAGCTCGGCGATCCGCATGAGGAAGCGCGGCCCGGAGAAGGCGGCCTTGTTCTCCTCATGGTCACGGATGACGTGGCACACGTTGTTGCACATGAAGCACTCGATGCACTTGCGGAACTCCTGCGAGCGCTCGACGTCGACCTGCTTCATGCGGTACTCGCCGGGCCGCACGTCCTTCGGCGGGGTGAAGGACGGCACCTCGCGTGCCTTCTGGTAGTTGAACGAGACGTCGCAGACCAGGTCCTTGATCACCGGGAAGGTCCGCATCGGCGTGACCGTGATGACCTCTTCCTCGGTGAAGGTGGACATGCGGGTCATGCAGCCCAGCCGCGGCTTGCCGTTGATCTCCATCGAGCAGGACCCGCACTTGCCGGCCTTGCAGTTCCAGCGAACGGCCAGGTCGGGCGCCTGCGTCGCCTGGAGGCGGTGGATGATGTCGAGGACGACCTCGCCCTCGTTGACCTCGACGGTGAAGTCTTCGAGCTTGCCTTCGCCGCCCTCACCGCGCCAGACGCGGAACTTCCCCTTGTAGCTCATCGGTCCATCTCTTCCTCGGTGAGGTACTTCTTCAGCTCTCCCCGGTCGAACAGGTCGAACAGGTCCTGGCGCATCTCGGGCTGCGCCTGCTCGACGACGGTGACGCCGGAGCCGTCGGCCGTGGCGCAGACCAGCAGCTTGCGCCGCCAGTCGGAGGACATGACCGGGAAGTCGTCGCGGGTGTGGCCGCCGCGCGACTCCTCGCGCAGCAGGGCCGCCTTGGCCACGCACTCGGAGACCAGCAGCATGTTGCGCAGGTCGAGCGCCA
This sequence comes from Nonomuraea sp. NPDC050663, assembly GCF_044456985.1. Classification (NCBI taxonomy): domain Bacteria; kingdom Bacillati; phylum Actinomycetota; class Actinomycetes; order Streptosporangiales; family Streptosporangiaceae; genus Nonomuraea; species Nonomuraea sp. NPDC050663. The sequence continues at coordinate 197,196 of NZ_JBITGL010000012.1, read as the reverse complement.
GGTGCCAGCCGGGGTTGTAGATCCGGTTGCCTGCCGCGCCGACCAGCTGCACCCGCTCCTTGAGCTTCTCGATGACCTCGAGGGCCTCCGAGATCTCGCCGGCCTTGCGGATGATGCCCACCAGATCGTTCATCGAACGCTGGAGCTCCTGGTGCACTTCGTACGGGTTCTCGCCGGTGCGCTCCAGCGGGGCGAGCGCCTCCTTGCGGGCGCTCTCGACGGACGCCTCGCTCACCTTCGGGCGCGCCTTCAGCCCGTTGATGTATTCGGAGGCGCCCAGGCCCGCCCTGCGGCCGAAGACCAGCAGGTCGGAGAGCGAGTTGCCGCCGAGCCTGTTGGAGCCGTGCATGCCGCCCGACACCTCGCCGGCGGCGAACAGGCCGGGGACGGCCGCCGCGCCGGTGTCGGCGTCGACCTCCACGCCGCCCATGATGTAGTGGCACGTCGGGCCGACCTGCATGGGCTCGGTCGTGATGTCGACGTCGGCCAGCTCCTTGAACTGGTGGTGCATCGACGGCAGGCGCCGCTTGATCTCCTCGGCGGGAAGACGCGTGGACACGTCGAGGAAGACGCCGCCCTGGGGTGATCCGCGTCCCGCCTTCACCTCGGAGTTGATGGCGCGGGCGACCTCGTCACGCGGCAGCAGCTCCGGAGGGCGGCGGTTGTTGGCCTGGTCGGTGTACCAGCGATCGGCCTCCTCCTCGGAGGTGGCGTACTTGTCCTTGAAGACCTCGGGGATGTAGTCGAACATGAAGCGCTTGCCGTCGGAGTTGCGCAGCACGCCGCCGTCGCCCCGGACGGACTCGGTGACCAGGATGCCGCGCACCGACGGGGGCCAGACCATGCCCGTGGGGTGGAACTGGATGAACTCCATGTTGATCAGCTTCGCGCCGGCCAGCAGGGCCAGGGCGTGGCCGTCACCGGTGTACTCCCACGAGTTGGAGGTGACGACGTAGGACTTGCCGATGCCGCCGGTGGCCAGCACGACCGTGGGGGCGTCGAAGACGATCAGGTTGCCGGTCTCGCGCCAGTAGCCGAAGGCTCCGGAGATGGCGTCGCCGTCCTTCAGCAGCCGGGTGACCGTGCACTCGGCGAAGACCTTGATGTAGGCCTCGTAGTCGCCGTGCGTCTCGTGGTCTTCCTGCTGGAGCGCGACGACACGCTGCTGCAGCGTGCGGATCAGCTCCAGGCCGGTGCGGTCGCCGACGTGCGCCAGGCGGGGGTACTCGTGGCCGCCGAAGTTGCGCTGGGAGATCTTGCCGTCCTTGGTGCGGTCGAACAGCGCGCCCCAGGCCTCCAGCTCCCAGACCCGGTCGGGCGCCTCCTTGGCGTGGAGCTCGGCCATGCGCCAGTTGTTGAGGAACTTGCCTCCGCGCATCGTGTCGCGGAAGTGCACCATCCAGTTGTCGTCGGAGTTGACGTTGCCCATGGCCGCGGCGGCGCCGCCCTCGGCCATGACCGTGTGCGCCTTGCCGAAGAGCGACTTGCAGACGATCGCGGTGCGCTTGCCCTGCTGCCGGGCCTCGATGGCGGCCCGGAGTCCTGCTCCGCCGGCGCCGATGACGACGACGTCGTAGTCGTGACGTTCGATTTCCACTGCAGACAGTCCTTAGGCGAACGAGAAGGAGATGACCCCCATGGCGACCAGCCGGACGTAGAAGTCGGCGATCATCACGGAGAACATGGAGGCCCAGGCGAACGGCTGGTGCTTGGCGTTGAGCTTGGAGACCAGCTGCCACATCTTGTAGCGCACCGGGTGCCGGGAGAAGTGGTTGAGGCGGCCGCCGGTGATGCTGCGGCAGGAGTGGCAGCCCAGCGTGTAGCACCAGATGAGCACCGCGTTGGCGAGCAGGATGTAGGTGCCGAGGCCGGCGGGCTTGTGGATCAGCGCCAGGATCGCGTCGTAGGTGAGGATCGCGCCGACCGCGATGGCCGCGTAGAAGAAGTAGCGGTGGAGGTTCTGCAGGAGCAGCGGGAAGCGGGTCTCGCCCGTGTACTTCCCGTGCGGCTCCTGCACCGCGCAGGCCGCCGGGGACAGCCAGAAGGAGCGGTAGTAGCTCTTGCGGTAGTAGTAGCAGGTGAAACGGAACCCGGCGGGGAAGGCCAGGATCAACAGGGCGGGCGGCAGGGCGTACCACTCGCCGAACGGGGCGAGTCCCAGGAACCTCGCTCCCTCAGGGCACGACTCCGCAAGGCAGGGCGAGCTGAAGGGCGCGATGTAGGGATCGACGAAGTAGTCGTTGTTGAAAATCGCCCAGAAGCTGTAAACCAGGAACGAGGCAAGTCCCAGGAAGGTCAAAAGCGGCTGAAGCCACCAGCGATCCGTGCGGAGAGTGCGCACCGTGACCTGGGCACGCTGTCTACGGACCGGACTCTCTGGCGTCGTTTGGGTCATCACAGACCTCTCCACCAAGTGTTGGCGCGTCTATCGGTGGGGATACGTTACGCCTGACTACCCCGGTCAGTGTGAGAACAGTCACGCCACAATTCCCAAGACCCTGTGTGATTGTCGTCACTCTGCAGAGCCCCGCGGCACAACTTTGTAACGATCTAGAAACTTGCCGAAATCCGTGGTTTTCTTGCTGAAAGTGCGACTCATCCCACTGGAGCCACCATGCGCCGAAACGCACTGGTCCTTGGTCTCACGTTGCTCTTAGCCGCCTGTGGCGGCTCGCCCGCTCAGCAGGCGGACCCCGCACCCAGCCCCTCCGCCGCCGCTCCCACCGCCTCCGGCCAGGCCACCACGATCGTCGAGCCCACGGAAGGCCCGATCAAACGAGCCGCCGCCGACCTCGTCATCTGGGCCGACGACACCAGAAGCCCGATCATCCTGAAGATCGCCGAGCGCTTCGCCGCGGAGAAGGGCGTCAAGGTCGCCGTCCAGCAGCTGGAGTTCGGCGACATCCGCGACAACCTCGTCACCCAGGGACCGGCGGGGGAGGGCCCCGACGTGATCATCGGAGCCCACGACTGGCTCGGCAAGCTCGTCACCAACGGCGCGGTGGCACCCCTGGAGCTCGGCGACAAGCTCGGGCAGTTCAAGGACGTGGCCGTCAAGGCCTTCAGCTACGACGGGCAGGTGTACGGCCTGCCGTACGCCATCGAGAACATCGCGCTCTTCCGCAACACCGACCTGGCCCCCGAGGCGCCCAAGACCTTCGACGAACTGCTCAAGGCCGGCCAGGACCTGGTGAAGGCCAAGAAGGCCGAACTGCCGATCGCGCTGCAGGTCGGCCCCGAGGGCGACCCATACCACTTCTACCCGCTCGCCACCTCCTTCGGCAGCGGCGTCTTCGGCGTCAAGCCCGACGGCAGCTACGACCCGGCCCGGCTGCTGATCGACAACGAGGGCGGGCTGGCCTTCGCCAAGGCGCTCGACCGCTGGCGCAAGGCCAAGGCGCTGTCGGCCGACATCACCTACGACATCGCCAAGGAGGCGTTCAACACCGGCAAGGCGCCCTTCCAGATCACCGGGCCGTGGAACACCGACGACGCGGTGAAGGCGGGCATCAAGCTGGCCGTCGACCCGATCCCGTCGGCGGGCGGCCAGGCCGCCGCTCCGTTCGTCGGCGTGCAGGGCTTCATGATCTCGGCCAACGCCAAGAACAAGCTGGTCGCCAACGACTTCGTCCTGAACTACCTGGGCACGCCCGAGGTCAGCAAGGAGCTCTACGACACCGGCAAGCGGCCCCCCGCCATGACCGCGGTCTACGACCAGGTCAAGGGCGACCCGATCATCGCCGGCTTCGCCGCCGTGGGCGACATCGGCCAGCCGCTGCCCAGCATCCCGGCGATGGACGCGGTGTGGACGGAGTACGGCCACGCCGAGCGCGACATCCTGCTGGGCAAGGGCGACCCGGCCAAGCTGATGCAGCAGGCGGCCGCCAAGATCCGCGACAAAATCGGTGGGTGATTTGCGAACGCTGGGGGCGAAGCTGCTCCTGGTGGGGGTGGTCAACGCGCTGGCCGTCTACGGCCTGGTGGCCACCTACGCGGTGCGCGACTGGGGGATCTTCGTGGTCCTCCTGGTCGCCACCGCGGCGGTCGACTACGTCTACTTCAGCCGCCGCACCCTGGCCACGCGCTACCTGCTGCCCGGGATGCTCTTCCTGCTGGTCTTCCAGATCTACGTCGTGGTCTACACGGCCTACGCCGGGCTCACCAACGTGGGAGACGGCCACAACCTGACCCGCGAGCAGGCGCTGAGCCACATCCTCGCGGTGTCGGAGAAACGGGTGCCTGGCAGCCCGCCGTACAGGGTCCAGGTCCTGGCCGGGCCGGACGGCCGGCTGCACCTGCTGGCCACCGACCCGCAAGGGACGACGACCCTCGACGGCGAGCCGGTCTCCGGGGCGCCCGCCGGCCACCGCGTGCTGCAGCTGCGCGACCTGGTCAGCCGGCAGCAGGAGGTGCTGGCCCTGCGCGTGCCCGTGGAGGGCGGGTCCATCCGCACCGAGGACGGCTCGACCGGATACATCGCCCGGCCGACCCTGCGCTACGCCGGCGGGCAGCTGACCGACACCACCACCGGCACCGTCTACCGGGCCACGGAACGCGGGTTCTTCGAATCGGACGACGGCAGGGCGCTGACGCCCGGCTGGCGGGAGTTCGTCGGGTTCGACAACTACGTCAGGGCCTTCAGCGACGAGCGGCTGAGGGCTCCGCTGTTGTCGGTCTTCGCCTGGACCTTCGCCTTCGCCCTGCTGTCGGTGCTGACGACCTGCCTCCTGGGGCTGGTGCTCGCGCTGGCGCTGAACAAGGAGGGGCTGAGAGGGCGAGGGGTCTACCGGTCGCTGCTGGTGCTTCCCTACGCCGTGCCGTCGTTCCTGTCGGCGCTGGTCTGGACGGGCATGCTCAACCAGAGCTTCGGCTTCATCAACCAGGGGCTGCTCGGCGGCGCCGAGATCCCGTGGCTCAACGACCCCACGCTCGCCAAGGTCAGCGTGCTGCTGGTCAACCTGTGGCTCGGCTTCCCGTACATGTTCCTGATCTGCACCGGGGCGCTGCAGGCCATCCCGGGCGAGGTGGTCGAGGCGGCCCGCATCGACGGGGCGGGCACCTGGCAGCTGTTCCGCCGGGTGATGCTGCCGCTGCTGCTCGTCTCGACCGGGCCGCTGCTGGTGGCCTCGTTCGCGTTCAACTTCAACAACTTCACGGTCATCTACTTCGTCACCGGCGGCGGGCCGAACGTTCCGGAGGCGCCGATCACGCTGGGCAGCACCGACCTGCTGATCTCCATGGTCTACAAGGTCGCCTTCGGCGGCGCGGGGCGCGAGTGGGGCTTCGCGTGCGCCATGTCGACGATCATCTTCCTCATCGTCGCCGCGATCTCGGCGGCGTCGTTCCGGCGGACCAGAGCGCTGGAGGAGACCTACTCATGACCAGGTGGTTCAGGGACTTCGGATGGCGGCATGTGGTCGGGTTCGCCGCGCTGGCGTTCGCCCTCTTCCCGCTCGTCTTCGTGATCAGCGCCTCGCTCAACCCGCGCGGCACCCTGACCGCCTCCGTCCGGCTGTTCGCCGACGCCTCGCTCGACAACTACCGGGCGCTGGGCGACATCCCCTACACGTTCTGGTTCGTCAACACCCTGTGGATCGCGGGCGCCACCGCCGTCGCCACCGTGCTGCTGGCGGCGAGCGGCGCCTACGCGTTCTCGCGCTTCCGCTTCCACGGGCGCAGGCTGGGCATGCTCGGGCTGCTGCTGGTGCAGATGTTCCCGCAGATCCTGGCCGCCGTGGCGATCTTCCTGCTGATGGCGCAGATCAAGGGGGCGCTCCCCGGCATCGGGCTGGGCACGCAGTGGGGCCTCGTCATGGTCTACCTGGGCGGGGCGATGGGGGTGAACATCTTCCTCATCAAGGGCTTCTTCGACTCCATCCCGCGCGAGCTGGACGACGCGGCCAAGGTCGACGGGGCCTCCCACGCGCGGGTGTTCTTCACGATCATCCTGCGGCTCGGGGCGCCGGTGCTGGCGGTCATCGCGTTGTTGTCGTTCATCGCGACGGTCAACGAGTTCATGATCGCCAGCATCATGTTGCAGGATCCGGAGCGTAAGACGCTGGCGGTGGGGTTGTACGGGCTGGTGTCCGAGCAGCTCTCGGCCAACTGGGGGGCCTTCTCGGCGGGGGCGCTGCTCGGGGCGATTCCCAGCGTGCTGCTGTTCAGGTTCCTGCAGAGGTACATCGTCTCCGGGTTGCTGCGGGGATCGGTGAAGGGATAGAACTCCCGGCGGGAGATTCCGCGAATATCCAGATGTGCGGCCATTCTTCCGAAAACACCGTGACGCCCCGCCCGTCGACGCCCGCAGCACCGACGCGGAGCTGATCGAAGCGGTCGCGGCGGAACGCGTGGAGGCGCTGAGACTCCTCCACGAACGCTACGCGCCATGGCTGCGGGCCCGCCTGTCCCGCAGGTGCGCGGACGAGGACCTGGTCGACGACGCCATCCAGGACACCTTCCTGGCGGTGTGGCGCGACGCCCGCCGCTTCCGCGCGGGACGCGGCGCCGCCCAGGCCTGGATCTGGACGATCGCGATCCGCCGGCTCGTCTCCGCGCTACGGCGCCGCCGCCTGCCCGGCCTGACCCACGAAGAACCGATCACCGCATCGGCCGAGGACGCGGTCCTGCTCGGCATCGAGCACGGCGACCTCGGCACGGCACTGGCCAGGCTCACCCCCGAGCTGCGGGCCGCGCTGCAGGCGACCGTGCTCGACGGCCTCACCGCGCGGGAGGCCGCCGGGCTCCTCGGCATCCCCGAGGGCACCGTCAAGACACGCGTGATGCGGGCCAAGGCTCAACTGAGGGGGTTCCTGGCATGACATGGCATCCGCCCATCGAGCCCTACCTGCGCGGAGAGCTCTCGCCGGTCCAGGCGATGGCCGTCGACGCCCACCTCGCCGCGTGCGAGAAGTGCAGGAACGCCGTGCCGTACGCCGAGGACTGGCTGGCCAGAAGCTGGGCCGGCATCGAGGAACTCGTCGACCGGCCACGGCTGCGGCCGGTCACGCGGCTGCTGCGCGCCGCCGGCGTGCCCGAGCACGTGGCCGTCTTCCTGGCCGCCACGCCCGCGCTGGCCAGGGGCTGGCTGGTCGCCGTCGGGCTGGTGAGCACCTTCGCCGTGCTGGCCGCACGCCTGACGGAATCGCCCGACGCCCTGCTGTTCTTCCTCGTGCTCGCGCCGGTCCTGCCGCTCTCCGGCATCGCGCTCGCCTACGGCCCGCGCGTCGACCCCGTGTACGAGACCCAGGCCGCCACCCCCATGGCCGGCTCGCGGGCGCTGCTGCTGCGGGCCGTCGCCGTTCTGATCGCCGCGCTCGTCCTGACCGGCGCCGCCACGCCGTTCCTGCCCTCGATGGCCGCGGCCTGGCTGCTGCCCGCCCTCGTGCTCGCGCTGGCCTCACTCGCCCTGTCCGCGCGGCTCGCGCCCCTGATGTCGGCCGGGCTGCTCGCCGCCGGCTGGTTCGGCGCAGCCGCCCTGTGGTCCGAACTGACCGGCGACAAGCTGGCCGGCTTCTCCACCTTCGCCCAGATCCTGTACGGCACCGCGGCCGTGATCCTCATCCCCCTCGTCCACCTGCGATTCTCCGGAGAGCCCAGATGAACGTGAGCGCGACCGCCCTGACCAAACGCTACGGACGCAAGCTCGTGCTCGACGGCCTCGACCTGAGCTTCGGCCGCGGCGTGACCGGACTGCTCGGCCCGAACGGCGCGGGCAAGACCACCCTCCTGCGCTGCCTGGCCACCACCCTCGCCCACGACGAAGGCCGGATACGGGCACTCGGCCTGGACCCCGCCGACCGCTCCGACCAGCTCGCGCTGCGCCGCCGCCTGGGCTACCTGCCGCAGAACCCCGGCTTCTACCCGCACTTCACCGTGTGGGAGCTGGTGGAGTACATGGCGATCCTGAAGGAGCTCAACGACCGGCGCGAACGCCACAGGGAGATCCGCCGGGTGCTCGCGGAGGTGGAACTGGCCGACGTGTCGCGGCAGCGGGTGCGCAAGCTGTCGGGCGGCATGCGGCAGCGGCTGGCCCTGGCGCAGGCGCTGCTGGGCGAACCCGAGCTGCTGATCCTCGACGAACCGACCGTGGGGCTCGACCCGTCGCAGCGGGTGCGCTTCCGCTCGCTGGTCTCCAGGCTGGGCGCCGGCCGTACCGTGTTGTTGTCGACGCACCAGACCGAGGACGTCGCCGCCCTGTGCGAGCGGGTGGCCGTCATGCGGGAAGGCCGGGTGGTCTTCGAGGGCACGCCGGGCGAGCTGGCCGCCGTGGCGTCCGGGCAGGTGTGGATCTCGACGGCCGAGCCGTCGCGGGCCGACCTGTCGTGGCGGACCGCCGACGGGCGCTTCCGCTCGGTCGGGACGGCGCCGCCGGGCGGTGCGCCGGTCGAGCCGGGGGTCGAGGACGGGTACCTTCTGCTGCTCGGGGCGCCGGCGTGAGGGGTTCTCCAGTGTCGCCGGCGCTGTTCCGCTTCGAGGTGCGCAGGTCGCTCCGCAACCCCCTGCTGTGGGGAGCGGCGCTGCTCTGCTTCGGCCTGCGGCTTCACGCGACATGGGGCTGGTTACCCGACATGTCGGTCGAGCCCGCGAGCACCGGGGGCGCACTCCTGATCCTGGCGGCCGCGGCCATGATGGCCGCCTACCTCGCCGTCTCGCGCGACCGGAGGATGGCCGAGTCCCTGCTCGCGACCACCGGCGACGCCACCGCACGCACCGCCGCCGCCACCGGGGCCGCCGCACTCACCGGGATCGCCTACGCCACCGCCGTGATGGCGGCCTACCTGGCCATCCGCTGGTACACGGGCCCTGTGGCAGGCGTCTTCGCACTCTGGGACGCCGTGGACGCGATCATCGCCGTCGGCGCAGCCGCCGCCCTCGGCGCCCTGCTCGGCCGCTGGACCCCATGGCTGGTCGCCGTCCCGACCGCGGCCTTCACCCTGGGCGCGCTGATCTACTTCAACGGCAACCAGGGCGGCTACGGGGGCTGGTTCCTGCCGATCGTCCTCTTCCACGGCCCCGACTGGCCCGCCCGGCCCTCGGGCCTGCACACCCTCTACCTCATGGCCGCGATCGTGGCGTGCTCCTGCGCCGCGCTCGCCCGCCACTCGTCCCGATGGCTGGTGGCCGCCGTCGCCGCACTGGCGGTCATGGTGCCCGCGGGGGCCGCCGCGACCGCCGCCGGGCCGGGTGACGAGATGGCCAACCGATACACAGGACGCTCCCTCACCCCGCAGATCCGCGAGCGCTACATCGGACCAGACGTACGGCGCAGCTGCGAGACGCACAGCGGGCTCGACTACTGCGCCTATCCCGCCTACGCGGCGTGGATCCCCGTCTGGGTGTCGGCCCTCGACCCGGTCGTCCGGGCGCTGCCCCCGGCGGCACGAGCCGACCTGCCGCCCGTCCTGCAGGGCACCGACTCGTGGTTCCTCTACCAGGACGATCATGCGTCCCGGGGCGCCACGATGGTGTGGAGCCGCGGAAACGAACAGCGCGCGGCCCTGGCAGCGGACGCCGTACGGCGCGCGCTGGCGATCCGCCCAGCAGGCAGGGACGGCTGCGACCTGTCAGGACAAGGCCGGGCCCTGGTGGCCCTCTGGCTGCTCGGCCAGAGCGTCGCCCCGCGGCTGGCTTCGTACGCCGAGGTGCAGGTGGGGTCGAGCGTCTTCCTGACGGTCCGGTCGCCGCTCGGCAACGTGGTGTACGGTCCGGCGGAGCTGGAGCTCGCGCGGCGGCTCCTGGCTGTTGGCGACGGGAGGGAGCGGGTGTGGGCGCACTGGGACGTGCTCACCGACCCTCGCACCTCGCTCAGCCGGGCCGCCGAACTACTCGGCCTGCCTGCGCCTGGTGAGAGTGTTGTGCGTGGGGAGCGGTGCGCATGATGCGCGCCGTTCGCGTGGCAGCGGTGCCCGTGACCCGCTCCGCCATCACCCTCCTCGCCCTGCTGAGGTGCCTCATCCGGGCCATGGACTGGGCGCCGCTCGCGGTCGCTGGGGCCCTCGCCGTCCTCCTGGCATGGCAGGCCGGCACCGGCGAGCTCTTCACTCTGCTGCGCATGCTCGGCGTGCTGCTCGGCGCCGCCGCCGGCTTCGCGGTGGCCGACGAGATGGGCGCCACGCTCGGGGCGACGCCCGTCCCGCGCTGGCTGCGGCAATGGCTGCGTGCCGGGCTCGGCGGCCTGACCGCGATGGCGTTGTGGTCGACGGCCTGCCTCATCGCGGCGAGCCGGGTGCCGACTCTGCGGGTGCCCGGCATGGCCGCTGAGGCGGCCACCTGCATCGCGCTGGGGCTCCTGGCAGCCGCGATCGCCGGACGCTTCCACCATGGGCGCGTGTCCGGGATGGCAGGACTGGGCGGGTTGCTGGCGATCGTCTCGATCACCCTGGCATTGCGCGGGCCGTACTGGCCCTGGCTCTACCCGCAGGAGGCCAACTGGGAGATCGTGCACGTGGGATGGACAGTGGCGCTGCTAGCGGCACTGACGGCCCTCGGCTGGGCGAACCGGGACCTACGCACCTAGTCCCCGCCCTAGCTAGCGTGGCCCCGTGGAACGCAGCGAGGCGATGGACCTCCAGTCATACGTGGAGCGGGTGCGTCGCGAGGCGTGCTTCATCTGCTCCCTGCTCACCGGAGCGCCCGGCTTCGACCTGGAGCAGATCGTCTTCGAGGACGACGAGCACGTGGCCTTCCTCGACCGTTACCCCACGCTGCCCGGCAAGGTTCTCGCCGCCCCGAAGAGGCATGTCAAGCACGTCGTGCGTGACCTCGACGCCGACGCCTACCTCCGGCTGATGGCCTTCGTGCGCCGGGTCGCGCTGGCGGTCGAGTCGGTGGTGCCCAGCGAGCGCATGTATCTGCTGTCGCTGGGCAGCCAGCAGGGCAACAGCCACGTGCACTGGCACATCGCCCCGCTGCCTCCCGGGACACCGTACGAGGAGCAGCAGTATCACGCGCTGATGACGGAGAACGGGCTCATCCGCTGGTCGGAGGCGCAGGCGGCAGACCTCGCCACCCGCCTGCGCCACGCCTGCCACGTGTTGTAGTCGGCGTCCTCGTGGTCGGCCTCAAAGCCTCTCGATCCATTTCCCGATCTCCGAAGCGATCTCCTCGGGCCGATCCTCGGTGGCATGATGCCCAGCCGCCCCCACATGCACCGTCTCCAACGCCGCGATGTTGGCCCCGCACCACTCCGCGAGCTCAGGCGTGATCATCAACGTCGGTGACCCCTCGAAGGTCAGCAACAGCTTCCGAACCGTCTCCGACCCCGCCAGCCACTCCCCATAGGCGTCCACCCGCGCCGCCACATCCGCCGGCTCCCCATCGAGCGGAATCGACCGAGCCCACCGCAACAACGGCCGCCGACTCTCCCGCGTCGGGTACGGCTCCAGATAAGCCGCCTTCTCCTCATCGCTGACCGGCGTCAGCACCCCACCGGTATAGGCGGTATCCACCAGGAAGTTCCCGCCGAGCACCAACTCCTCGCCCTGCTCGGAGCGAATCAACTCCCCGCGCTTGCGAGGCGCCTCCCCCAACTGGCTCCACGACATCCCTCGCACGATGGCCTCGAAGAACGCCACCCCGCGCACCCGCCCCGGATGCCGCGCGGCCCAGTCGAACGCCAGCGCCCCACCCCAGTCGTGCCCCACGAGGATCACCTCGTCCAGCCCCAGGGCATCGAACCAGGCGTCGAGGTACCGGCTGTGATCATCGAAGCTGTAGGCGATCTCCGGCTTGCCCGATCGCCCCATCCCGATCAGATCGGGTGCCAGCAACCTCCGCCCCGGGATGCGGGGAAGCACCTTCCGCCAGGTGTGTGAGGAGGATGGATTGCCGTGCAGGAACACCACGGGAATGCCGCCCGCACCGTGGTCCTCGTAGTAAATCGTCGAATCGAGCACGCTGATCGTAGGCACGTCCCAGCCTTCTTCCACTGTTAGTCTCACTAACGTTTATGACACTAACGAACATACGTCGTTAGTCCGACTAACGCAACCGCTAGACTCGCTTCCCGTGAACCACCTCGGCGACAGCCCCGCCACACCCGCCCGCCTGCGCCAGTTGCCCAGCCGGCTGCTCAACATCGCCGCCGCCCACGCCGACCGCCTCGTCACGGCAGGCCTGGGAGCCGAGGACGCCCGGAAGTGGCACTACGCCGTCCTCGTCGCACTGTCCGACGGTGGCCCCGCCAGTCAGGCGGCGCTCAGCGACCGCACGGGCATCTATCGCAGCGACCTCGTGGCGGTCATCAACGAGCTGGAGGAGCGGGGATTCGTGGAGCGGACGCCGGACCCGGACGACCGGCGCCGAAACGTAGTCACGGTGACGGCGACCGGGCGGGGATGGCTGGAGAGGCTGGAGCGGGTCTTGGAAGGGCTCCAGGAGGAGGTGCTGGCGCCGCTGTCGGAGGAGGAACGGCGCGTGCTCGTGGGGCTGCTCGCGCGGCTGGTGGAGCATCATCGGGGCTGAGGTTGAGGTGTCAGGGTGGGCAGCCTCGCGGCTTGGTGGCCGAGCGCACGCAGCGAGGTCGTTTGTCGTGGCGCTGCGGCCCTCAGGGGACTTCAGGCTCTCGACCTGATGGGGAAGACTCTCGGTCAGGCAGCGGTGGGTCAAGGCTCGACGCCTGACCGGGGGTCAGGGCTCCGGCTGTGGCACCCGCACTCAGCTGGTCAGACGCCATTCGTTCTGGCCCACCTGCGATTCGGGCCCCGCGTCTGCAGCGACATGGACGTTCCCGCCCCGGTGGTGCGGACTGCACCCTGGGCATTAGTGGGAGAGCTTCTTTATCCGAATATCCTTTTTGCCTCGTGAGGGCGAAATGTCTCTTTCATCAAATATTGGGCCATGTCGAGGATATTCAAGCCAGGAGCTCCCGGCGTTATGCTCCGCGAGCACTAAAGCGGGGGTATATCGAACTTCCTGGAGCTACCATGAAGGCCTAGCCGGTGGCTGGCAGCGTTTGTGTTCCAACCGCTGTGGGATGGAGGCTCGTGAGCCGCGCGCAGTCATCTTCACCTGCGTCCTCGCGGCGCCCTCGATGGCGTCGTTACCTTGCGCGACCGGAGTGGCAAGGTATTGCTGGCATTATCGGCGCTCTTGCGCTCATCGTCACGATCGTAGGCCTGATAGTGACTGGCTACTTCAATGAGCCCCTCGGAAATGCCAAATCTGCGGAACCGGTGCCGATCGTGGCCTCCTCCACACCTGCTCCACCATCACCGGCTTCTTCGCCAACCTCGTCCGGTTCACCCGTCGGTACTGCGGCAAGCCAGCAGACGACCTCTGCGGAAGCTGAGACTGAATCGGCCGCGCCCGCGGTGTTTCTCGAAGAATTGCCGGTCGTCGCCGCCAGATTTCACCCCCGCCTTGGAGCGTCCTTCTCCTCGGAGAACGATGCCGGATTCGTAGGATTTCAAACCGGCGTGATAGAGGCTGGCGGCAACGCCCTCTCTCACTCGATCTACAAGCCGCGCTTCTCCGCAGGAGATGAAGCGTTTGTGGAGTACAACCTCTCCAGGGACTACTCGGTGCTCTCGTTCCAGGCTGTGCTTGACGATTCGTCCGACACGGACGGCGAGGTCAGCTTCGAGATTCTTGTCGATGGCAAATCGGCAAAGCGGGTAACGGCAGCCTTTGGGTCGCCTGCTGAGGTATCGATTTCGATCAAGGATTCGCTCCGTCTGCGTATCGCCATCGTGCGCCTCGATCGCGGTACGCGGCATGTAACAGCTGGGATGGGGGAGGCTACGGCAACCTTGGCGAGGTGATGCGCCATGGCTGTGGAAGTCGGACCAAGGCAGACGCGTTCTCCTCGATCCCTGGGGCCGGAGATCTTGGCGGACACGGGTAGGCTGTCGCGCACCTGTCGGCAAGCAGGCTGCTGAATTACTGTGGCCGGTCTGGGCGGACGTCCTTGGCCCGCCGGGGCGGGTCTCCGCGCAGCTAAGGTCGCAGGAAATCGCCAATTGATGCGTGGCTTCGACCATTCCCGGATGAGCCTCGCGGAACCAGGTCAACAACCGCCTCGTCGTCAAAGCCAAATGTTCCGCCCCTGGCGGGGGCGGCTTAGTCCGTGCTGCTGACCGACGCGGTGGCTGCTCCACGAGACCGGGCTGAATCAGAAAGCCTTCGACAATGGCGACGACCGGGGGTCCGGGGGCCGGAAGGCTCCCGGCAGGGGACTTGGGGGGCTCGGCCCCCCAATGAAGGGAGCCCGAGCAAGGCCAGCGCCGAAGGCGCGCGACCGGCGAGGACCATGCAGTTAAGGGTTGCCCGGTAGTTTCACCACGGTGACGAAGAAGTCGTCGATCTGCCGCACCACCCGAATGAACTGCGAGAAATCCACCGGCTTGGTCACATACGCATTCGCATGCAGCTGGTAGCTCCGCAGGATGTCCTCCTCCGCCTCCGAGGTCGTGAGCACCACCACCGGGATCGTCCGCAGTGTTGCGTCGGCCTTGATCTCGCTGAGCACCTCGTGCCCGTCCTTACGCGGAAGGTTGAGGTCCAGCAGGATGAGGTCGGGCCGGGGTACTCCGGTGTAGGGCTCGTTCTGGCGCAGGAATGACATGGCCTGCTCGCCGTCGCTCACCACGTGGAGCCGGTTCTGCACTTTGTTGAGCTCGAACGCCTCTTGCGTGAGCAGCACGTCTCCGGCGTCGTCTTCGACGAGTAGCACCTCGATGGGGTGCATGTCAGGCATCGTCCGCTCCTCGTAGCGTCCAGCGCACCGTGGTGCCGGGGGAGGCCGAGGTGTCCACCCAGATGGTGCCGCCGTGATTTTCGACGATTTTACGGCAGAGCGCGAGGCCGATGCCCGTGCCGGGGTAGGCCTCTCGCGGGTGCAGCCGCTGGAAGATGATGAAGATGCGCTCGGCGTATTTGGCGTCGATGCCGATGCCGTTGTCGGCGCAGGAGAATTCCCATGTCCCGTCGTCGGTCTGGCGGGCGCCGATGTGGACGGCCGGGGTGGCGTCGGTGCGGAATTTGAGCGCGTTGCCGATGAGGTTCTGGAAGAGCTGCGTGAGGTGGGTGCGGTTGCCGCGCACCTTGGGCATCGGGTCGTGGGTGATGACGGCGTCGGTGTGGTCGATCTGGGCTTCGAGGTTGTGCAGGGCGGCGCGGAGGGGGACGGCGCTGTCGAGGGTGGTGATCTCGCCGCCCATGCGGCCGACGCGGGAGAAGTCGAGCAGGTCGTTGATGAGCAGTTGCATGCGTTTGGCGCCGTCGACCGTGAACGTGATGTATTGCTTGGCCCGTTCGTCGAGCTGCTCGCCGTACCTCTGTTCGAGCAGCTGGGTGAAGCTGGCGACCTTGCGCAGGGGTTCCTGGAGGTCGTGGCTGGCCACGTAGGCGAACTGCTCGAGGTCGCTGTTGGAGCGGCGGAGTTCGGTGGCCTGGCCTTCCGACAGCTGCAGTTGCTGGACGATCTCGCGGCGCATGCCGTCGATGTGGCCGGAGAGGGTTTCGAGTTCGGCGGGCCGGTCGACGTGGATGGTGCGGTCGAAGTCGCCCTTGGCGACGCCGTCGACCTGGCGGGCCAGCTCGGAGATGGGGCGGATGACGAAGTTGCGCACGATGAGGCCGAGGATGACGAGCAGGGCGATGATGACGGCGAGGACGACGCCGATGGCGAGGTAGACCTCGCGGGCCCGGTCCTCGATGGCGATCTTGGCGGCGGCGTGGCGTCGTTCGAGGGTGGTGCGTTCGCGGCTGAGGGCTTCGCGAGCGGGGCTCATGCGTTCGGCGCCGTGTCGTGCCAGGACGGTGTTGGGCGGGGCGCCGGCGATGAGCTTCTCGGCGTATTCGGTGCGCCAGGTCAGAGCCGTGCGGGCGATCTCCTGCAGGCCGGTGCGGTCGTCCGGGACCAGCCGGTTCAGTTCGCGCAGGGCCACTTCCTCGGCGGCCACCGCGCGCCGGTAGTTGTCGGCGAACTGCGGGTCCTGGGTGAGGGCGAAGGTGCGGGCCGAGCCTTCCTGCATCGACAGGGCGAGGGTGAGGTCGAGGGTGCGCATGGTGGCCGGGTCGATGACGTTGATGATGTCGTCTCGCGCGTTGTCGAGCTGGTGCAGGCTGTTCAGTGTCGCGGCGGTGCCGGCGACGAGGACGAGGGCGCCGACGATGCTGGCGAAGAGGAACCAGCGGCCCACGGGCAGGGTGCGCAGCCGATCGCTCATGATCATCCCTTCCGGGAGACCAGGACGGCGGCCACGTCGTCGTTGATCTCGGTGACCCCCTGGATGATCCGGTCGAGGTCGATCTGGCCGTGCTCCTTGATGATCTTGATGAGTCCTTCGGTGCCCAGCAGGTCGCTGCCGTCGCCGACGGTGGCCTCGATGAGCCCGTCGGTGTAGACGAGCAGGGACCAGTCTTCGCCGAGCCGTACGTCGACCGGGGTCCATTCGATGCCGGAGAAGATGCCCAGCGGCGGCCCCGACGGGGAGGCGGAGACCGAGATAGGGTCGCCGTCGCCGCGCAGCAGCAGCGGGGAGGGGTGGCCCACGACGTACATGCGCGCCTGGCACTGGTCGGGGGAGATCGTCACGGTGCAGAGCGTCGTGAAGATCTCTGGGGACTTGCGCTCGGTCTTCAGGAGCGTGTCCATGACCGTGAGCAGGGCGTTGTCGCTCTGACCGGCGAGCACGAGGGTGCGCCAGGCGATGCGCAGGGCGACGCCGAGCGCGGCCTCGTCGGGCCCGTGCCCGCACACGTCGCCCACGACCATGTGGACCGCGCCGTCGGCGGTCTCGACCGTGTCGAAGAAGTCGCCCGCGAGCAGGGCGCGCTCGCGGCCCGGCCGGTAGCGGGAGGTGTGTTCGAGCGTGGTCGTGCGCAGGATCGGGTTGGGCAGCAGGCCGCGTTCGAGCCGGGCGTTCTCCTTGGCGGTCAGCTGCGCCTGGACCAGGTTGATCTGGGCGATGTCGGCGCGCTTGCGTTCCATGGAGTAGCGCACGGCGCGGGCCAGCAGCCGGGCGTCGACGTCCTGTTTGACCAGGTAGTCCTGGGCGCCGGCCTGCACGGCGGCCACGCCCATGTGCACGTCGCGGGTGCCGGTCAGCACCAGCACGGCGGCGTGCGGCGCCATTCTCAGCACCTCTTCGAGGGCTTCCAGGCCGTGGGCGTCGGGCAGCGACAGGTCGACGAGCACGCATTGGATGTCGGAGGTCAGCCGCGCACGGCTCTCCTCGAGGCTGCGCACCCAGATCAGCTTGGGCGGCACCTCGGCCTGCTGCAGCAGCTCTTCCACGAGGAAGGCGTCTCCGGCGTCATCCTCGATGAGCAGGAGAGTCAGCGGGACATCCAGGGTCTGTGTCATCGCCACTTATTTTGCGATGAGCTCGAGCCCCTGCGGAAGAGTGCTCTCGTGTGAGGCTTCCGCGAGGAAGAACAGGAGGGTGTCACGGAAGGCCCGCGCGGCCCTGGTGGGCTCGACGTCCTTGCGGTGGGCCAGGGCGATCGTACGGCGGAGCCCGGGCGGCGCCAGCGGGGTGCCGGCCAGTCCTGGACGGCCGTCGAGCACCATGGACGGAACCACGGCGACCCCCAATCCGGACTCGACGAAACGCAGCACGGCGTCCATCTCGCCGCCCTCGACAGCGTAGCGGGGTTCGAACCCGGCCTGGCGGCAGGCGGTGAGGGTCGCCTCGCGCAGGTCGTACCCGCGCCGGAACATGACGAGCGGGGTGCCGCGCAGGTCCTCGATCCGCAGGTACGGCTTGCGCGGCGCCTGGGAGGAGGGCGTGGCGACGACCAGGTTCTCGCGCAGGATCTCCTCGGTGACCAGGGCTGGGTCGTCGCTCTGCAGGGGCATGATGATCAGCGCCAGGTCGAGCTGGCCGCGGGCGAGGGTGCGGACCAGGTCGCGGGAGCCGCCCTCCTCGACCAGGAGCTCGATGCCGGGGTAGGTCAGGTGGAAGCGCGCCAGCGCGTCGGCCAGGAGTCCGGCGCACAGACTGGGTGTGGCGCCGAGCCGTACCCTGCCTCTGCGCAGTCCGGCGAGTTCCGCTACCTCGCGACGGGCGGTGTCGGCGTCGGCGAGCATGCGCCTGGCCAGGGGGAGCAGGGCCTCGCCGGCGGGGGTGAGGGTGACGTTGCCGCGGGCGCGGGAGAACAGGGGGGCGCCGAGGTCGTCTTCGAGGGCTTTGATCTGCTTGCTGAGGGACGGCTGGGCGACGCGCATCCGTTCCGCGGCCTGGGTGAAATGTCGGGTTTCTGCCACTGCTACGAAGTAAGCGAGCTGCTGTAGCTGCATGTGAGATTAGTCGCATTCACCGGGGCGGATTCCTTATGCCCGCCGTACAAACAACGGATCATAGCCTATGGCTATCGAAACGAGAGATGTGATGACTTGGACGGATCATTGCTGGATATCTAGCCTTCGAAAACGTGACAGCCACGATAGAGCGCGGTTCCGCCACCGCACCGGTGACCCCCGCCACCCCGCCGCCCACTCCCGTGCGCAAGCCGGGCAAGAAGCCCACGTCGTTCCTGGGGTCCTCGAACGGCAAGAAGGTCGTCATGGCCGTCACGGGCGCGATCATGATCAGCTTCCTGGTGCTGCACATGCTCGGGAACCTGAAGATCTTCGCCGGCCGCGAGTCCTTCAACGAATACGCGCACTGGCTGCGCACGCTGCTTGAGCCGTTCGTGCCCTACCGCACGGTGCTGACCCTGCTGGAGATCGGCCTGGTGGCCGCGGTCGTGCTGCACATGTGGGCCGCCATCTCGCTGGCTCGCCGCGCGCACAAGGCCCGCCCGGTCAAGTACGTTGCCAAGAAGTCGAAGGCCACCGGCTACGCGACGCACATCATGCGCTGGGGCGGCGTCACCATCGTGATCTTCCTGGTCTGGCACCTGCTCGACCTGACCTTCGGTGTGGTCAACCCGAAGGGCTTCGACTCGCTGCCCGCCGACCGCATGATCGCCGGGTTCGACCCCTCGCGCTGGTGGGTAACCCTCTTCTATGTCGTGGCGGTCGTCATGGTCGGCCTCCACCTGCGGCACGGCGTCTGGAGCATGTTCCAGACCCTCGGCTTGGCCGCCAAGCGCTACCAGGTGCTGAAGGCCGCCGCCGCGCTGCTGTCCGCGGTGCTCGTCGTGGGCTTCCTCGCGCCGCCGCTCGCCATCATGATCGGAATCGTCAAGTGATCGACTTCACCGAAGGCTCGCCCATCCGCGACACGAAGGCTCCCGAGGGGCCGATCGAGGAGCGGTGGGACACGCGCAAGTTCAAGGCCCGCCTGGTCAACCCGGCCAACAAGCGCAAGCTCAACGTCATCGTGGTCGGCACCGGCCTGGCCGGCGGCTCGGCCGCCGCGACCCTGGGCGAGCTCGGCTACAACGTCAAGTCGTTCTGCTACCAGGACTCGCCCAGGCGCGCGCACTCCATCGCCGCGCAGGGCGGCATCAACGCCGCCAAGAACTACCGCGGCGACGGCGACTCGATCTACCGGCTGTTCTACGACACCGTCAAGGGCGGCGACTTCCGCGCCCGCGAGTCGAACGTCTACCGCCTGGCCCAGGTCTCGGTGAACATCATCGACCAGGCCGTGGCGCAGGGCGTGCCGTTCGCGCGTGAGTACGGCGGCCTGCTCGACACCCGCTCCTTCGGCGGCGCCCAGGTCTCGCGGACCTTCTACGCGCGCGGCCAGACGGGCCAGCAGCTGCTGCTGGGCGCCTACCAGGCGCTGGAGCGGCAGATCGCGGCCGGGACCGTGGAGATGTTCACCCGGCACGAGATGCTGGAGCTGATCATGTTCGACGGCCGGGCGCGCGGCATCATCGTGCGCGACATGGTCACCGGCGAGATCGAGCGGCACCTGGCCGACGCCGTCGTGCTGGCGACCGGCGGCTACGGCAACGTCTTCTTCCTGTCGACCAACGCCAAGGGCTGCAACACCACGGCGATCTGGCGGGCGCACGAGAAGGGCGCCTACTTCGCCAACCCCTGCTACACGCAGATCCACCCGACCTGCATCCCGGTCTCCGGCGAGTACCAGTCGAAGCTGACCCTGATGTCGGAGTCACTGCGCAACGACGGCCGCGTGTGGGTGCCCCTCGCCAAGGGCGACACCCGCGCCCCAGGAGACATCCCGGAGGAGGAGCGCGACTACTACCTGGAGCGCATCTACCCCTCCTTCGGCAACCTGGTCCCGCGTGACATCGCCTCCCGCGCCGCCAAGAACGTCTGCGACGAGGGCCGCGGCGTCGGCCCCGGAGGGCTCGGCGTCTACCTGGACTTCGCCGACGCGATCAAGCGCCTCGGGCGCGACGCCGTCGAGAAGAAGTACGGCAACCTCTTCGAGATGTACGAGCGCATCACCGGCGAGAACCCCTACGACGTGCCGATGCGCATCTACCCGGCCGTGCACTACACGATGGGCGGCCTGTGGGTCGACTACGACCTGCAGTCGTCGATCCCCGGCCTGTTCGTGATCGGTGAGGCCAACTTCTCCGACCACGGCGCCAACCGCCTGGGCGCCTCCGCGCTGATGCAGGGCCTGGCCGACGGCTACTTCGTGCTGCCGACCACGCTGGGCGACTACCTGGCCGACGGCCCCTTCGACGAGGTCGACGACCAGGTCGTGGCCGAGGCCGAGATCGCCGTCCGCAAGAAGATCGACAGGCTGCTGTCGGTCAACGGCGAGCGCACGCCCGACTCCTTCCATCGGGAGCTCGGCAAGATCATGTGGGACTACTGCGGCATGGAGCGCACCGACGAGTCGCTGCGCAAGGCCCTGGAGCTCATCCCCTCCCTGCGTGAGGAGTTCTGGCGCAACGTCAAGGTCTCCGGCACCGCCGAGGAGCTCAACCAGGTGCTGGAGAAGGCCGGCCGCGTCGCCGACTTCTTCGACCTGGCCGAGCTGATGTGCCTGGACGCCCTGGTGCGCACCGAGTCGTGCGGCGGCCACTTCCGCGCCGAGTCGCAGGACGCCGACGGCGAGGCGCTGCGCGACGACGAGAACTTCGCCTACGTCGCCGCCTGGGAGCGCACGCCCGACGGGCCGGTGCTGCACAAGGAAGCGCTTGAGTACGACTACGTCAAGATGAGCCAGCGGAGCTACAAGTGAACCTGACCCTCAACGTCTGGCGCCAGAAGGGCCCCGAGGACGCCGGCCGGATGGTGAAGTACAAGGTCAAGGACGTCTCCCCTGACATGTCCTTCCTGGAGATGCTCGACGTCCTCAACGAGCGTCTCATCCTCGACGGCGACGACCCGATCGCCTTCGACCACGACTGCCGCGAGGGCATCTGCGGCATGTGCGGCATGGTCATCAACGGCGTCGCCCACGGCGAGCAGGTGGCCACCACCACCTGCCAGCTGCACATGCGTCACTTCGAGGACGGCGCCACGATCACCATCGAGCCGTGGCGCGCGGCCCCCTTCCCGGTCGTCAAGGACCTGGTCGTGGACCGCTCGGCCTTCGACCGCATCATCCAGGCGGGCGGCTTCGTCTCCGTGCCCGCCGGCTCGGCCCCCGACGCCCACTCGGTGCCGGTGCGCAAGGACGACGCCGACGCGGCGTTCGACGCGGCCACCTGCATCGGCTGCGGCGCCTGCGTCGCGGCCTGCCCGAACGGCTCGGCCTCGCTGTTCACCGCCGCCAAGATCACCCACCTGTCGCTGCTGCCGCAGGGCCAGCCGGAGCGCCTGTCGCGCGCCAAGGCGATGGTGGAGCAGATGGACGCCGAGGGCTTCGGCGGCTGCACGAACACCGGCGAGTGCACGGCGGTGTGCCCGAAGGGGATCCCGCTGGACACGATCGCCCAGATGAACGCGGACTTCCTCAGGGCCAACTAGGCCCTTCGCCGCGAAAGCCGCACCCCGTCGTCCGAGGGGTGCGGCTTTCGCGTTCCCGGACCTACGCGCGCAGGCGCGCCACGTGATGGTCGAGCGCCCGCTCCGCCTCCTGCGGCGAGTAGTGGCCCACCAGGATCGGATGGACCATTCCCTGGGCGAAGGCGAACAACAACACCGCCTCGGCCTCCGCGTCGTGTTCCGTCCCCAGCTGCCCCGCCTCCTGCGCCGCCCTGAACTGCCCGGCGTAGAACTCCAGGACGTACGGCATGCCCTGCCGCACCATGGCCGCCAGGTCCTCCGACACGACCGACCTGGCCAGGAACGCCAGCCCGATCCTGGCCTCGAAGCGGCGCTCCTCGTCGAGCGGCAGGAGTTCGAGGATCGCCGATCGCAGCAGTGCCAGCGGGTCGTCCGGTGACAGAGCGGCGATCCTGAGCCCGATCCGCGTGTTCAGGTGCTGGAAGGCCAGCCGGAGCATCTCCTCCTTGGTGCCGACGTAGTGTTGCACCGCGCCCATGGACATGCCGGCCTCGCCCGCGACCTCCCGGAGGCTGACGCTGTCGAGGCCGCGGGCGTCGATCAGGCGGTGGACGGCGTCGGCGATGTGACGCCTGCGCGACTCGTGGTCGACGATCTTGGGCATGCGGAAGTTTTCCAATGCGAGTGTATGAAAAACGGTTTATGATGCGAGTGCATTGTAATAACCGGGGAGGCTCGCATGCGGGTTCTGATCGTCGGCGTCGGCACCCGGGGCGACGTGGCCCCCTATACCGGGCTGGGAGCCAGGCTGCGCGACGCGGGGCACGAGGTGGCGATCGCCTGCCACCAGGCCTACGGCCCGCTGGTCACGGGGGCCGGGCTGGAGCACCGGGTCATCGCGGGAGACCCGCTCGCGCTCCTGTCCGCAGGGAAGGGCGGGGCGCGGGTCTCGCTCGCCGCCAAGGCCGCGATGTTCGCGCAGTACGGCAGGCAGGTCGCCGACGGCATCGTCGAGGCGGCAGGGAAGGGCGCTGACATCCTGCTCCTCAACGTGCCCGCCTCCGCCGGATACCACGTGGCCGAGGCCATGGGCGTGCCCAGCATGGGCGTGCACCTGCAGCCGGTCGAGCCGACCGGCGACTTTCCTCCGGTCGTGAGCGCCTGGGGCGCCTCCCTCGGACGACGGGGGAACCGCACGGTGGCCCGGCTCGGCTTCGCCGTACCCTCACCAGCCCACGCCGGGTCGGCCAAGGCGCTGCGCGCCCGGCTCGGGCTCGCGCCGATGAGCTCGCGTGCCGTCTACCGGCGCCGGGAGTCGGAACGATGGCCAGTGCTGCACGGGTTCAGCCCGCGGGTGCTGCCCCGCCCATCGGACTGGCGCGAAGGGCTGGAGGTCGTCGGTTACTGGTGGCCGCAGCGTCCGCCCGGCTGGGCGGGCGGCGAGGTCCTGACCGACTTCCTGGAATCGGGGCCGCCGCCGGTCTTCGTCGGCTTCGGCAGCCAGGCGGCCGGGATGGCCGAGCGGCTGACCGAGGTGGCCGTGCGGGCCCTGCGGCTGGCCGGGCTGCGCGGGGTGCTGCAGACCGGCGTGCCTGGGGTGCTGGCGGACGACGTGCTCGGGGTCGGGGAGGTGCCGCACGACTGGCTCTTCCCCCGCATGGCCGCGGTCGCACACCACTGCGGGAGCGGCACCACGGGGGCGGGGCTGGCGGCGGGTGTCCCGTCCGTGGCGTTGCCGGCGGTTCGCGATCAGCGGTTGTGGGGAGCGCGGCTGGCGGCGCTCGGTGTGACGCCCGACGTGATCCCGTTCCGGTCGCTGACGGCCGAGCGACTGGGCGCGGCGCTCGCGTCCGCGGTGTCGGAGGGCTCTTACCGCAGCAGGGCCCGGGAACTCGCCGCCGCGCTCGCGGACGAGGACGGTGCCGCGGCCGTGGTCGAGGCGGTGAAGCGGGCGGGGCGGTGACATGCTGTGGGGGCCGGCCTAGCCGCATCAGGTCCCACAACATCGGCCACCTTTGTCCGGAAGGCCGCGCCCCGTTCGTCATCCAGGTGAAAGGAGCGACCATGAAATACATGATGTTCGTCTGCACCGACACCGAGCCCGACACGGATCCGTCGCCCGAGCCCGACATCGAGGTCTGGGTCGAGGAGAACGACACCAGGGGCCGCCGCCTCGACGGCAGCGTGCTCGGGGCGAGGTCGTCGGCGACGACGGTGCGGGTGCGCAACGGGCAGTTGCTCGTCTCCGACGGGCCCTTCGCCGAGACCAAGGAGTTCATCGTCGGCTACGACCTGCTGGAGTGCGCCGACCTGGACGAGGCGATCGAGGTCGCCAGGGCGCACCCGATGGCGCGTGGCGGCAGGCTGGAGCTGCGCCCCCTGGTGGACCTGTAATCGCATGACCGTGTACGACACGGTCGAGGCCGCCGCCCGTGACGCCTATCCCAGGATCGTGGCCACCCTGATCCGCGTCACGGGCGAGTGGAGCCTGGCCGAGGACTGCGCCCAGGAGGCGCTGGCGCTGGCGTTGCAGCGCTGGCCGTCCGGCGGCGTGCCCGCAAACCCGGGCGGCTGGCTGATGACGGTGGCCAGGAACCGGGCGATCGACCAGCTCAGGCGGGCGGCGGTGGAGCGCAGGAAGCTGGCCGAGCTGATCCCGCAGGAGTCCGCGCCCGTGGAGGAACCGGTGGTCGACGACCGGCTGAGGTTGATCTTCACCTGCTGCCATCCGGCGCTGTCGCTGGAGGCGAGGGTGGCGCTGACGTTGCGCACGATCTGCGCGGTGCCGACCCCTGACATCGCCCGCGCGTTCCTGGTCACCGATTCGACCATGACGAGGCGGCTGACCAGGGCCAAGACGAAGATCGCCGATGCCCGCATCCCGTACAGGGTGCCGACGGGCCGGTCGCTGACCGAGCGGCTGCCGGGGGTGCTGGCGGTGCTGTACCTGCTGTTCACCCACGGCTACAACGGTTACCCGGCCTTCGCGGAGGAGGCGATTCGGCTGGCGCGCCTGCTGCGCGAGCTGATGCCGGGCGAGCCGGAGGCGGGCGGGCTGCTGGCCCTCTTCCTGTTCCAGCATTCGCGCCGCGACGCCCGCGTCGACGACGAGGGCAACCTGCTCACCTTCGACCGCCAGGACCGTGGCCGCTGGGACCAGGAGATGATCGCCGAGGGTCTCGACCTGCTGGCCGCGATCGACGGCGAGGGTCCCTACACGTTGCAGGCCCGCATCGCCGCTTCGCACGCCACCGCCACCGACTGGACGTTCGTCGCCGCCTGCTACGACCGGCTGGCGGAGCTGCAGCCCTCGCCCGTGGTGGAGCTCAACCGCGCGGTGGCGCACAGCTACGCGTTCGGCCCGCAGGAGGGGCTGGCGCTGCTGGAGAAGGTGGATCTCGGCGACTATTCGCTGGCCGTGGCCGCCGAGGCTGACATGGTCGCCAGGTCCGGCGACCGGGCGCGGGCGGCGGCGCTCTTCCGCCGGGCCGCGGAGCTGAGCTCGTCGGAGGCCGAACGCGAGGCCCTGCTGAGGAGATCTAACGACCTTTGACGTCAAACGGGTGGTAGAGCGAGATGTCCAGGTGAATGGTGAAGGCATGACTTCTCGCCTCAACCCGTACATCTCCTTCACCAACGGTGACGCCCGCCAGGCCATGGAGTTCTACCAGGGCGTCTTCGGCGGCGAGCTGATCCTGAACACCTTCGGCCAGTACGGCATGCCCGACAGCCCGGAGGCCGACAAGATCATGCACGGCCAGCTCGAAACCCCGTCCGGCTACACGATCATGGGAGCCGACCTTCCCCCGGGCATGGAGCACACCCCCGGCCACTCCATCGTGATCTGCCTGAACGGCGACGACGACGTGCTGCGCGAGTACTTCGCCAAGCTCAAGGAGGGCGGCCACGTCGAGATGGAGCTGGAGAAGCAGATGTGGGGCGACGAGTACGGCGCCTGCACCGACCGCTTCGGTGTCCAGTGGATGGTCAACCTCAGCTCGTCGTGAGCCGTTCTGCCACCATGGCGCCATGACAGCCAGTGATCTCGCCCAGCGCCAGCTCGACGCCTACAACGCCCACGACCTGGAGGCGTTCGTCGCCTGCTACGCCGAGGACGTCCTCGTGCTCGCGGGCGACCAGGTCCAGGGCAAGGGGCACGACTACCTGCGCGAGCGCTACACGCCGCAGTTCACCGCCAGGTCCTGCCGCGCCGACCTGCTGAACCGGGTCGAGCAGGGCGAATGGGTGGTCGACCACGAGCACGCCTTCGGCACCGCGCGCGGCGAGGTCAAGCTGCTGGTCGCCTACCATGTGGCCGACGGCGCCATCGACCGCGTCATCTTCATGTTCTGAGCAGCTCCAGCGTGCACTCGCGCTCGAAGTGGGCCGCGATGCGCTCCCAGGCGGCCGCGGAGGCCTCCAGCATGTCGCGGTCGCCGGTGAGGCGGCCCCGGGCGCGCAGCAGGCAGGCCGCGGCCCAGTCGTTGCCCTCGCCCGCGCCGGCCGCCTGGTCGAGCATCCCGGCAGCGCCGGGAAGGCCCGCGGCCACCGCCAGCTCGGCCGCCGCGGCCGTGGCGTACCGTTCGAAGCGGCCGGGCACCATCTCGGCCAGGCCGCGCTCCACGAGCTCCTGCGCGTCGTCGAACCGCCGGGTGTGCACGGCGATGAGGGCGTCGGCGAAGGCCGAGAAGGCCACCAGATCGCGCGAGGGCGTCAGCGACCGGGCGCGGTCGAACCACGTGCGCGCCCGCTCGTGGTCGTCGTTGAGGCTGCACCCGAGAGCGACCGCGTAGACGGCCATCGACAGCCAGTGCCCCGGCGTGCTGCCCGCCGACGCCCGGCTGTCCCACATCACCGTGCCGTGCCTGAGCGCCTGCTCGAACTCGCCCATCAGCACCAGCGGCGGCACCAGCTTGGTCAGCAGGATCGCCTGGTGGCTGCCGACGAGGTCGTCGTCGCTGCTGCGGTGGGCGATCGAGAGCGCTCCCGGCAGGTCGCCGGTGGCCAGGGCGTAGGAGGAGGCCGAGTGGTAGGCGTCGACGATCTCGATGCCGGCGCGCGGGTCGTGGCGGTCCAGCCGGTCGATCAGCTCGACGCGCTCCTCGGAGATCGTGTACGCCTGCCGTACCTCGCCGAGCCTGGCGCGGGCCGAGAGGAGGGCGTCGAGCGCGCCGCTCAGCAGCACCGGGTCGTCGGCGACCAGGGCGGCGGTGATCGCGCGCTCGGCGTGCTCCAGCTTGGCCGTGGCGTTCTCGGGGCCCGACCTCCAGGCCAGCGCGGCGGCCACGTGCGCCTCGACGGCCGGGTCGTCCTGCGGGGCCGGGTCGATGGCGGGCAGGTCGTCGCCGGACGTGCCGGTGGCGAAGCCGAAGCCCCCGTGCCGCAGCGCGGTGGTGACGGCGCGGCTCTGGGAGATCGTGCGATCCCGGCCGCCGGTCAGGTCGGCGGCGGCGAGGTAGAGCGCGAAGGCGTCCCCGGCGGCGGCCGTGGCGAGCGCGATGTCGGCGGCGCTCCACAGATCGTGCGCGGCCTCCTCCGGTGAGGGCGCCAGCTCGGACGCCTGCCGGTAGCGGTCACGCGCTTCGCGCAGGAAGCGCCGCGCGTAGGCGAGGTGCCCGAGCGAGCGGGCCAGCCGGTGCCTGTCCGGCTCGTGCCCCTCGACCTCCAGCGCCGCCCGCAGGTCGGCGGCGACGTCGTCGAAGCCCGCCCGCCACCCCTCGGGCCAGGCCTCCAGCGCGGCGGCCCGGCCGGCGGCCCACTCGAGGTGCCGATGTCGTACGGCGGAGCGTTCGTCGCCGAGCTGCTCCCAGGCGAAGGCGCGCACGGTCTCCAGCAGCCTCCAGCGCTGGCCGTCGCGCACCACCAGGCTCTTGTCCGCCAGCCTGGCCAGCCCGTCGACCGCGCCCAGCCGGTCGCCCGTCAGGGCGGTGACGGCGTCGAGGTCGAAGGCGCCGGCGAAGACCGACAGCCGGTGGAACAGCGCCCGTTCCTCGTCGTCGAGCAGCTCGTGGCTCCAGGCGAGCACGGCACGCAGCGAGCGGTGCCGCTCG
This sequence comes from Nonomuraea sp. NPDC050663, assembly GCF_044456985.1. Taxonomy (NCBI): domain Bacteria; kingdom Bacillati; phylum Actinomycetota; class Actinomycetes; order Streptosporangiales; family Streptosporangiaceae; genus Nonomuraea; species Nonomuraea sp. NPDC050663. Next base: position 169,374 of record NZ_JBITGL010000012.1, on the reverse strand, counting down.
TCGCCGCCGCGCCCGCCGGACAGCAGGCGCAGGGAGTCGTCGAGCGCGGCCAGCAGCCCGTCGGGGCCGAGCGCGGCGCTGCGGGCGGCGGCCAGTTCGATGGCCAGCGGCACGCCGTCGAGGCGGGCGCAGATCTCGGCGATCACGGAGGGGTCGGCGGCGAAGGCGGGATCGGCGGCGCGGGCCCTGTCGAGGAAGAGCAGCTCGGCGTCGGAGGCCGCGCCGCCCAGGGGGAGCGGGGCGACGGGGACGACCCGCTCGCCCGGCACCCCGAGCCGCTCCCGGCTGGTGGCCAGCACGCGGGTGCCAGGGCACGACGACAGGATCCGGTCGGCGAAGGCGGCCACCGAGTCGAGCACGTGCTCGCAGTTGTCGAGCACCAGCACCGAGTCACGCGAGCCGAGCCGCTCGGCCACGGCGTCGGCGAGCGGCTGCTCGGAGCGCTCGATGACGCCCAGGGCGGCGGCGACCGCCTGCACCACGAACTCGGAGCGCACCGGCACCAGGTCGACGAACGCCCCGCCGTACCCCAGGGAGCCGGCGACGACGGTGGCCAGCCTGGTCTTGCCCACCCCGCCGGGGCCCAGCAGGGTGACCAGGCGCGACTCCTTGCAGGCCCCGGCGACCGCGGCCTGCTCGTCGAGGCGGCCGACGAAGGTGCTGCGGGCCGCGGGCAGTCCCACCACCTGCTCGGTGCCCGGCGCCACCGTGCCGGCCAGCGCGGCAAGCGCGCGGCGGTCGGCCACGCCGTACTTGCGCAGCAGCGAGGAGACGTGGCTCTCGACCGTACGCACGGAGATGTGGAACTTCCGGGCGATCTCGGCGTTCGTCAACCGCTGCCCGAGTGCGGACAGCACCTCTGCCTCACGTTCGGAAATCACACGGACCACCGTACTTCCGTGGTCGTTCCGTGGTGACCACGGATGTCCCGCACCCACCCAGAAAGACACGCTATGAGCGATGAGTTCGCCACCCGGCGAAGGTCTACCGAACAGACCCACTGAAGGAGACAGAAGAGATGCTCACCACCCAGCGCCAGACCGTCCACCTGCCCGGTTCCGAGGCCTACGAGGCCCTGCGCAAGCCGCTGAACGCCGCCCTGGACCCGCGTCCCGCGATGGTCGTCGAGGCGTACGGCGTGGCCGACGTCAGGGCCGCGGTGCTGACCGCCACCGAGCGGAACCTGCCGCTCGCCGTGCAGGCCACCGGCCACGGCACCCACACCGAAGCCAACGGGGCGTTGCTGCTGCGCACCACGAACATGGACGAGGTGGAGATCGACCCCATCCGCCGCGTCGCCAAGGTCGGCCCCGGCGCCCGCTGGGGAGCGGTCATCGACGCCGCCGCGCCGTACGGGCTGGTCCCGCTGGCCGGATCGTCGCGCGACGTCGGCGTCACCGGCTTCACGCTGGGCGGCGGCGTGGGCTGGCTGTCCAGGAGGTACGGCTTCGCGGCCGACAGCGTGATCCGCGCCCAGGTCGTGACCGCCGACGGCCGCCTGGTCTGCACCGACGAGCACCCCGACCTGCTGTGGGCGCTCAAGGGCGGCGGCGGCAGCTTCGGCCTGGTCACCGAGCTGGAGTTCCGGCTCTACCCGGTCAAGCAGGTCTGGGCCGGCATCATCCCCTTCCAGGGCGACTACCGCGCGCTCACCGAGAAGGCGCCCGACACGATGAGCACGGCCCTGATCATCAGCCCCGAGGGCACCAAGCTGAAGGTCATGTCGACCGTGCCCGTCGAGGGCTTCGAGGCGATCCCGTTCCGCGAGGCGGTCATGGGCGGCACCCCCGCCAGGCACCTCGACTTCTTCACCGGCCTGCACGACGACGTCATGGAGACGGCGGTCGAGGCGGGCAGGCAGGCGACCGTGGAGATCCGCCACTGGGGCGGCGCCATGGCCGGCCACCGCGGGCCCGTGGCCGCGGCGAACGCCTCCTACTCCGTGATCGTCAGCGAGGCGCTGCCCGGCCTGTCCGAGGCGTTCGGCCCGCACGCCACCGGCGGGTCGTTCCTGAACTTCCTGGCCGACACCGGCCGCACGCCCGACGCCTTCACCGGCTACGAGCGCCTGGCCGAGGTCAAGCGCGCGTGGGACCCGCGTGGCCTGTTCAGTGTCGGTCACTCCATCCGGTGACGGCCTCGATGCGCTCCAGCCACGTCTTCTCCGCCTCGCCGCCCGGCTCCCACCGGCTGCAGAACTCCAGCAGCTGGTGGCACCGGGCGAGCATCGCCGCCTGGCGTTCCGTCCACGAGGGCACCGGCCCGCCGTACGCCTCGAAGAAGTACGGCAGAGCGCCCACGTGCTCGGGGTGATGCATCCGCACGATCCACTCGCACCAGGCGAGATCCTCGATCGGCTCGCCCGCGTGGGCCCACTCCCAGTCGACGAGCGTGGCGCTCCCCAGATCCTCCAAGAGCATGTTGTTGGGCCCGAAGTCGCCGTGGACCAGCACCTTGCCGCTCCTGATCGGCATCGACTGCACCAGGTGGAGCAGCGTGCCGCAGGCCGTCAGCACCTCTCTCGCGTGACCGTCGTCGAGCAGGTCCTGTCCGTGCTCGCCCGCCACCCACCGGGTGGTCAGGCTGGTGTCGCTGACCTTGACCACCGCCGGCACCGGCAGCCGCCCCCGATAGCGTCTGAGCATCGTGCGCTCGGTGTGGAGCCGCTCCTCGGCGTCGGGCCCCTGATAGCACTTCACCACGTACACGCCGTCACCCGTAGTGCTGTTGGTGTAGCCGTGCCGCAGGTGTCCCATGAGGAGACATCCTCTCGCAGTCGGGCTCCGCTAGACGAGGGACGGGGCCGAACACGACACAAGTCGGGCCGAGAAAGCATGACCCCGCTTCGTCACCCAAAGTAGTGATCTGTTACACAGGGTGGTATGCAGGGGCGAAACTTGACGCTGGCCACGCTGGCCTTCGCGATCACCTTCTGGGCCTGGAACCTCATCGGGCCGCTGTCGGGCAGCTACAGCAAGGCGCTGGGGCTGTCGGCGACGCAGACCTCGATGCTGGTGGCCATCCCGGTGCTGGTCGGTTCGCTCGGCCGCATCCCGGTCGGAGTCCTGGCCGACAAGTTCGGCGGGCGGCTGATGTTCGCCGTCATCTGCTTCATCACGATCATCCCCGTGCTGTTCGTCGGCTGGTCGAACTCCTACGGGTCGTTGCTGTTCTGGGGCTTCGTGCTCGGCATCGGCGGCACCTCGTTCGCGGTCGGCATCCCGTTCGTCAACGCCTGGTACGAGCCCGCGCGACGGGGTTTCGCCACCGGCGTCTTCGGCGCCGGCATGGGCGGCACGGCCCTGTCGGCGTTCTTCACCCCGCGCCTGGTCGAGTCGCTGGGCCGGGGCGCCACCCACGTCGTGATCGCGATCGCGCTCGCCGTGATGGGCGTCATCATGCTGCTGGCCAGCCGCAACGCGCCGTCATGGCAGCCTTCCACCCAGCCGGCCATGCCCAGGATGAAGGAGGCGGCCAAGCTCAAGGCGACCTGGCAGTGCGCGTTCCTGTACGCCGTCGCCTTCGGTGGCTTCGTGGCCTTCTCCACCTACCTGCCCACCCTGCTCCAGAACGTCTACGAGTTCGCTCAGACCGAGGCAGGACTGCGCACCGCGGGCTTCTCCATCGCGGCCGTCATCGCCCGCCCGATCGGCGGCGTGCTGAGCGACCGGGTCGGCCCGGTCAAGATCCTCATGGCCTCCTTCGCCGGGGCCGCGGTCATGGCGGTGGTGCTGTGCTTCAACCCGCCGCTGGAGTTCGCCGCGGGCGCCAGCTTCGTCCTGATGGCCTTCTTCCTGGGCCTGGGCACCGGCGGCGTCTTCGCCCTGGTGGCCAAGCTGGTCGAGCCGCAGCGCGTCGGAACCGTCACCGGCCTCGTCGGCGCGGCCGGCGGCCTCGGCGGCTACTTCCCGCCGCTGGTCATGGGCGCGGTCTACGAGACGACCGGCGCCTACACGATCGGCTACCTGCTGCTGGCCGCCACCGCCCTGGCGGCGTTCATCTACACCCGCATGCTGAGAAAATGATTTGCCTGGTCAGGGGGCCGTTTGCCAACCTTGACAGGCTATGCGAACCCTCCCCGAAGCCGATCCCGGCACCCCTGACATCCGCGGCGCGCTCCGCTACCTGTGGTGGAACGCGCGCCGCCAGGCGACCCCGCTCCTGACGGGCATCGCCTTCGCCGTGCTGTGGTGGCTGGCGCAGGCGTTCGTCCCGTTCATCCTGGGCAAGGGCGTCGACGCGGTGACGGGCAAGGACACCGGCGCGCTGATGACCTGGTCGGCGGTGCTGCTCGGGCTGGGCCTGCTGCAGGCCTTCGCGGGCATCATGCGCCACCGCTACGCCGTCTACAACTGGCTGGCCGCCGCCTACCGCACCGTCCAGGTGACCACGCGGCAGGCCACCCGCCTCGGCGCGACGCTGCCCAAGCGGCTGTCGACCGGCGAGGTCGTCAGCGTCGGCAACTCCGACATCGCCCACATCGGCAACGCGATGGACATCCTCCTGCGCGGCACCGGCGCGGTCGTCGCCATCGCCACGATCACCATCATCATGCTCTCCACCTCGGTGGAGCTCGGCCTGATGGTGCTGATCGGCGTGCCGCTCATGGCCGCGGCCGTCGGACCCCTGCTCCGGCCGCTGCACAAGCGGCAGAAGCACCAGCGCGACCTGCAGGGCGAGCTGTCGACCAGGGCCGCCGACATCGTGGCGGGCCTGCGGGTCCTGCGCGGCGTGGGCGGCGAGAAGGTCTTCGCCGACCGCTACCGCGAGGAGTCCCAGTCCGTACGGCACGCGGGCGTGCGCGTGGTCCGCGTCGAATCGCTGCTCGAAGGCGCCCAGATCCTGCTGCCCGGCCTGCTGATCGCCGCGGTCACCATGGTCGGCGCCACCTTCGCCGTCGGCGGCCAGATCACCGTCGGCCAGCTGGTCGCCTACTACGCCTACTCGGTCTTCCTGATCGCCCCGATGCGCACCCTCATCGAGGCCGCCGACAAGCTCACCAAGGGCGCCGTCGCGGCCAAGCGGGTGATCCGCATCCTGTCGATCGAGCCCGAGGTCAGCGGCGGCACCGCCGGCTCGCTCGGCGGCGAGCTGCGCGACCTGGCCAGCGGCGTGCGCGTCCGTGAGGGCGAGCTGACCGCGCTGGCCACCTCGACCACCGAGCAGGCGATCGAGATCGCCGACCGGCTCGGCCGCTACAGCGACGGCCGCGTGCTGTTCGGCGACACCGACCTGGCCACGCTGCCGATCGACGAGGTGCGCTCGCGCATCCTGGTCGCCGACAACGGCGCCCGCCTGTTCACCGGGCGGCTGCGCGACGAGCTCGGAGTGCGCGACGCCGACGACTCCCTCATCAGGGAGGCGCTGCACGCCGCCTGCGCCGACGACATCGTGGAGGCGCTGCCCGACGGCCTGGAGGCGCAGGTGGCCGAGTCGGGCCGCGAGTTCTCCGGCGGCCAGCAGCAGCGCCTTCGCCTGGCGCGGGCGCTGATCGCCGACCCGGAGGTGCTGATCCTGGTCGAGCCGACCAGCGCGGTCGACGCCCACAGCGAGGCCCGCATCGCTGAGCGGCTGGTCAAGGCGCGCGCCGGGAAGACCACGCTGATCTGCACCACCAGCCCGCTGGTCCTCGACCGCACCGACCACGTCATCTACGTCGAGGACGGCAGCGTGCTGGCCGAGGGCACCCACCGGTCGCTGCTGGCCGGCTCCAGGGAGTACGCCATGACCGTCACGAGAGGGGAGGACTGAGATGAGCACCACCATCCTTCCGGTCGCCGACCGGGCCCAGGTACGCGCCTACGCGCGGCGGCTGACGCTGAAGTATCCGCGCGAGCTCAGCGGCGCCCTCCTCCTGCACGGCCTGGCCGCCGTCGCGGGCCTGGCCGTGCCGTGGCAGCTCGGCCGCCTGGTCGGGGCCGTCCAGGACGGCGCCGAGATCAACGTCGCCGTCGTCGCGATCGCCATCGGCGCCTTCCTGGCGCTGCAGGCCGTCCTGATCCGCTACGCGACGCTGGCCTCGGCCAGGCTCGGCGAGAAGGTCCTGGCCGAGCTCCGCGAGGAGTTCGTCGACCGGGTGCTGGCCCTGCCGCTGTCGACGGTCGAGCGGGCCGGCTCGGGCGACCTCATCACGCGCACCTCGCGCGACGTCGACTCGCTGTCGCGCACCGTGCGTCACGCTGTGCCCGAGACCCTGATCGCGGTCGTCACCTTCGCCATCAGCCTGGGCGGCGTGGTCCTGGTCGGGCCGCTGCTGGCGGCTCCCATGCTGCTGGCCGCGCCGCTGCTGTGGGTCTCCACGCGCTGGTACCTGAAGCGGGCACGCGACGGCTACCTGCGCGAGGGCGCCGCCTACGCGCAGATGACCGCCGGCCTGGCCGAGACGGTCGAGGGCGCCCGCGCCGTCGAGGCGCTGAGGCTCCAGGAGCGCAGGCACCGCCGCACCGACGACGACATCAGCCGCTCGTGGGCGGCCGAGCGCTACACGCTCGGCCTGCGCACGGTCTGGTTCCCGTGCGTCGACCTGGGCTACGTGATCCCGGTGGTCTCGACGTTGTTCGTCGGCGGCCTGCTGTACGTCAACGGCATGGCCACGATCGAGCAGGTCACCGTCGCGACGCTGCTGGCACAGCAACTCGTCGACCCGCTCGACCGGTTCCTGATGTGGATCGACGAGCTCCAGGTGGGCGCCGCCGCGATGGCGCGCCTGCTCGGCGTCTCCTCGGTGCCCGACGACCGTGCTCCCGGTACGGCCGAGCCGTCCGACGAGATGCTGGCCGCCGCGAACGTGCGCTACGCCTACCGCGAGGGCCGCGACGTCCTGCACGACGTGTCGCTCACGGTCGCGCCGGGCGAGCGCCTGGCCATGGTCGGGCCCTCGGGCGCGGGCAAGTCGACGCTCGGCCGGTTGCTGGCCGGCATCCACGGCCCGCGCTCGGGCGAGGTGACCGTGGGCGGGGTGCCGCTGGTCGAGCTGCCCCTCGACGACCTGCGCGGCCACGTCGCGCTGGTCACCCAGGAGCACCACGTGTTCAAGGGCACCCTGCGCGACAACCTGGTCATCGCCCGGCCGGGCGCCGACGCCGACGAGGTGCTCGACGCCCTGCGCGCGGTCGACGCCCTCGACTGGGTGATGGCCCTGCCCGAGGGGCTCGAGACCGAGGTGGGCTCGGGCGGCGCGACCGTCTCGCCCGCCCAGGCCCAGCAGCTCGCGCTGGCCAGGCTGGTCCTGGCCGACCCGCACACGCTGGTCCTCGACGAGGCGACCTCGCTCATCGACCCGCGGGCGGCGCGCAACCTGGAGCGTTCCCTGGCCGCCGTGCTGGAGGGCCGCACCGTGATCGCCATCGCGCACCGGCTCTACACCGCGCACGATGCCGACCGGGTCGCCGTGGTCGAGGGCGGGCGCATCAGCGAGCTCGGCTCGCACGACGAGCTGGTCGCCGCGGGCGGCTCCTACGCCGCGTTGTGGGACAGCTGGCACGGCACCGCTAACGCGGGTGTGCCCGCCGGTCGTGCGGAATCCTGAGCAGGCAGGGGCAGTCTCCCCGCTTGGGGAGGCCGAGGAAGAGGCGGGCGACTGACGGATTCACTCGGGGGATCATTACCCCAGGGTCTCGCCAGTCGCCTGACCAGGTCCAACACCTGATTTTTCGGGATTAACTCAGATATGTTGTCAATGTGCTCGATCTCCATCCACGGGTGCTCCGGGCGTTCGTCGCGGTCGCGGAGGAACTCCACTTCGGCCGGGCGGCCGCGCGGTTGTTCATCGCGCAGCAGGCGCTCAGCCGCGACATCAGGCGCCTGGAGGAGCAGCTCGGCGTCGCGCTGCTCGTACGCTCGACGCGCAGGGTCTCGCTGACTCCTGCCGGTGCGCGGCTGCTCGACGGCGCCCGCGGGCTGCTGGCCGCCCACGACGAGCTGGTCTCCTCGCTGACCGCCCCGCCACCTCTCCTGGTCGACGTCAACGGGCCTGGCGAGCACCCCATCCTGGCCAGGGCCAGGGAACTGGCCCCGCGGATCGAGTTCCTGGCGCGCTATCACAACGGCCTGGCCTCGGCCGTCACGGCGATGGTGGCAGGGCGGCTCGATATCTCGTTCGGGCGCTTCGCCGGCCTGACCCACGAGCTGCGCGCCAGGGTCTCCCATCAGCCCGTGCGCTTCCACCCGCTCGCCGTGCTGCTCGCCGACGACCACCCGCTGGCCGCGCTGCCCGAGATCCCGCTGTCGGTGCTCGCCTCTCACGACCTCGACGTCCTGGAGGGCAACCCCGCGACCTCCGAGTGGACCGACCTCGGGCGGCGGCTCGCGGCCGAGTTCGGGCTGCGGTTGTCGCGGCCCCACGTGCCGGCCATCGGGCACGACGAGATGGGCCTCTACCTCCGACGCCATCGGGAGGCCGTGCTGGCCGGCGTCGACCTCGACGGCGTGCCGGGCGCGGTGACGCGCCCGCTGGTCGAGCCGGTGCCGCTGGCATTGATCAGCCTCGTCCACCTGAAGGAGCTGCGGCACCCCGGCCTCGACGCCCTGCTCGCCGTCGCTACGCCTGACCTGCGGCGCCCTCCTGGCTCGTGGCTTCCTGCCGAGGACGAGGAACTGATGAGCGGCGATAGCGGCCGGGCGGCTGGCCGTACTCCCGCTTGAAGGCGTTGGCGAAGGCGAACTCCGAGCCGTAGCCGACGCGGGCGGAGACCTCGCTCAGCGGCGCGTCGGACTCGCGCAGCAGCCGGGCGGCGGTGGTCATCCGCCACCAGGTCAGGTAGGCGAGGGGCGGGCGGCCGACCAGGGCGGTGAACCGCTGGGCGAAGGCGGCCCTGGAGAGCCTGGCCCGGTCGGCGAGCGTGCGCACGGTCCACGGGTGCTCGGGCGCCTCGTGGACGGCCTGCAGGGCGGCCCCGATCGCCGGGTCGCCGAGCGCCCTGGCCCACGTGGAGCGGCTCGGCTCGGTGAGCCAGGCGCGCAGCAGGTAGACCAGCATCGTGTCGAGCAGGGCGAGCACGACGGTGTCGGCGCCCGGCCCAGGGCTGTCGGCCTCGGCGGCGAGCAACTCGATCGCGGCCCTGAGCCGGGGATGGTGGCCGAGCCTGGCGGGCAGGTGGATGTGGCTGGGCAGGTCTCGCAGGAGCGGGTGCGCGCGGCCGGGATCCAGCCCGTAGCCGCCGCACAGGGTGACGGTCGCCCGGCCGGTCGTGCCGATGGAGTCGCGCACGAACAGCTCGCTGTCCTGGAGCGGGTCGCAGCGCGGGTCGGCCAGGTCGCGGTCGGGGGAGTCGGCCAGCGCGTAGGAGTGGCCGTGCGGGAAGAACAGCACGTCGCCGACGTTCAGCGCCACCGGCTCGTGGTCCGGCCTGATCAGCCAGCAGGAACCCTGGAGGATGATCTGGAATCCGGCGCTCCCCCTGACCTCGGGGAAACGCTGCCCCCAGGGGGCGTGCCAGGTCACCGTCGCCGAGCTCGGGCGGCCGGAGCGCACGCTGGCGAGCACGTCGCTGAGGATGTCCATGCTCCAAGACTATGACGTATGAATGCCATACCTTCACGCATTCATCGTCTTGATCCCAGCTCGTAGGTTGGGTCGCATGATGAAAGCAGCACGTTTCCACGAGTACGGCGGCGCCGACGTGATCAGGGTCGAGCCCGTCCCTGTGCCCGAGCCGGGGGCCGGCGAGGTGCTGGTCAGGATCGCGGCCACCTCGTTCAACCCCTCCGACACCGCTTTGCGGGCCGGGCGGCTGCGGGAGGTGCTTCCGCTGTCCCTGCCCTACATCCCGGGCTGGGACGTAGCGGGCACCGTCGTGACCGGCGCCGGGCGATGGAAGGCCGGTGACCGGGTGATGGGACGGTCCGACGCGGGCGGCGCCGCGGCCGAGTTCGCCGCCGTGCCCGCGACGGTGCTGGTCGAGGCGACGGGCTTCCCCGACCTGGCCACCGCGGCCGCCGTCCCGGTGGCCGGGCTCACGGCCTGGCAGGCCGTGATCGAGCACGGCAAGGTGACGGCGGGGCAGCGCGTGCTGATCAACGGTGCGGGCGGCGGGGTCGGCGGGTTCGCGGTGCAGCTCGCCAAGCTCGCCGGGGCCACGGTGATCGCCACGGCGTCGCCCCGCAGCGCGGCCACCGTCGCCGACCTGGGCGCGGACGAGGTCGTCGACTACACTCGCTCGACACTGCCGGCGGGCATGGACGCGGTGATCAACCTCGCTCCCATCGGTCCCGAGGAGGCCGCGGTCCTTGCCACGCTCGTGAGGCCGGGCGGCACGGGGGTCTCCGTCGCCGCGCCCGTTCAGGGGTTCTTCTCCTTCTCCGCGCGCAACGACCCCGGTCAGGTGGCCGAGCTGGACGCGCTGGCGGCCAAGGGGGAGCTGCGGGTCGACGTGACGGAGACCGTGCCGCTGGACGGGCTGGCCGACCTCCACCGGCGCAGCGAGGCGGGACTCACCCGCGGCAAGGTGCTCATCGCGGTGTGACGAGGCCAACAACCTACGCGAACGTAAGTTACGGTAGCGTAGGTTGCATGACGGTCCTGGAGAAGCCGCGACTGCGCGGCTGGTTGCACGCCGGAGCCCTGCCCGCGGCACTGGTGGCGGGATTCGTGCTGGTCGCCCTCGGGCCCACCGTGGAAGCGCGGCTCGCGGCCACCGTCTACGCGATCACCTCCGGCCTGCTCTTCGGCGTCTCGGCCACCTACCACCGGGGCCGGCTGTCGCCCCGCGTCGCCGAGATCCTGCGGCGGTTCGACCACGCCAACATCTACCTCATCATCGCGGGCACCTACACCCCGTTCGCGCTGCTCGCCCTCGACGGGCCGCCGCGGGTGCTGGTGCTCGTGGTGATCTGGACGGGCGCCCTGGCGGGCGTGCTGTTCAAGGTCTGCTGGAAGGGCGCGCCGCGATGGTTGTCGACCGCGCTCTACATCGCGCTCGGCTGGGTCGCCGCGTTCGTGCTGCCGCAACTCATGGACGGCGCGGGGGTGGCGGCGCTGGTGCTCGTCATCGTGGGCGGGGTGCTCTACACGGCGGGCGGCATCGTCTACGGGGTGCGCAGGCCCGATCCGTCGCCCAAGTGGTTCGGCTTCCACGAGGTGTTCCACGCGTTCACCGTGGTGGCCTACATCGTGCAGTACGTGGCGGTGTCAATGGTCGTTCTTGCACATTGAGGGTCCGTGGCAGACTCCCCGCATGCATCATCCCAGCTTGGGAGGCCTGACTAGGCCTCACCCTCGTGTCGAACAAGTCCTCAGACTCAGCTACGAATTGGCTGCACTGCGGGAGGCGGCCACGAGGGTACGCAAGGACCTCATCGCCATCACAGAGTCCTCGGACGAGGCTGAGATGCAAGAGCTGGCGACTGCGCTCGATGGTCCCCGGGATGTGGTCGAAGCGATGCGGTGCGGGGTCGATTCTGTTGCGCTCCTAGACGCGCTGAAAGCGGCGGAATTCCAGGTGAACCTTCCGATGGAGGGCATTGTTGGAATTGCAGAAGCGTGAGCTGCTCACGGGTCGGATGCTTGGCGTGTTATCGCTCGTTGCCTTGTCCGGCTCGACGAAAGCGTGCCTTTGGACGGTCCTGCATGGGGGGATGCGACACCCCAGGACCGCGTCACATTCGCCCGTGGGGCCGCGTACGCCCGGTCTCTGATCGAGGGATGAAGAAAGAACGACAGGCCCCCAGATCACCGGCTGGGGCCTAGCCTGAAGACGTTTACACTCAGCTCGCGCGGTTCACGTGTGGCTGAGGCGTCGGAGACACGATGCCGAGATGGCGCACGCTCCAACCCAGCTGAAAGCGGCTATCAGCCTTCAGCAGATCCATGATGACGCTCACATCGCGGCGCACCGTGCGTACGCTCATTCCGAGCAAGCGAGCGATTTGCTCATCTTTGTAGCCCCGCGCCAGAAGGCTGAGAAGCTCCTGCTTGGCGGACGAGAGCAGGGGGGGTGAGCCTTAGAGTTGCGCTGTTTCCGAAGGGGCACCCCGTCCTTCAGAAGGAAGGAAGCTGCGTCTTCTCGGACGCGAAACCACTCGTTGACGAGCATGTTGAGGACCGTTCCACGCTCCACCACCAGACATGTCTCGTCGTATGACGGGTGGGTGTTGGGGAACTCGGTGACCATGGCCACGCGACGGTCGACGATGATGAGTCGCTTTCGAGTCCCGCGCAAACCAGACCTGACTTCCCCGGCTCATGGTCCACTCAATGCGCTTCAGAACATCGGGCGCTTCGAGAAGCGGCTCACCCGCGATGATCTTGAACTCTACGCCCCTGTCTAGGGCCGCTTCATCTACGGGGTCGCGATAGTCGGCGAGACCCTGGAACGGTGCAACGATGAAGGACAGAACCTCCTCTTGTGCCTGGCCGATGAGGTCGTGGTAACTGCTACGGATTTGTTCTCGATTGTCGAGCAGCTCGATCGTGTGCCTTCCGGCGCGCGCCGACAGCTGCGTATTGCCTGTACAGCGCCTCTAGGCGGTCGCTTTCGGCCTCGGCGGCATCAGCCGTGGCTCTGAGGTTGCGAACTGCTGGGCCGAAGGCTCGCTTCGGGCGAACGGCGCGCACGGGTTGCGCCGTAAATCTTGCTAGCCGACCTGAGTGCCTGAATGGCTTCGGTGGCAGCGGGTCCGAACTGCTCCACGAGAGCATCGGTGGGAGTCGGGCCGTTTAGTTCAACGGCTTCGGACATCGGCTTGTCGCGGTTTGTAGCGAACTCGAAGATGCGATCCTCGCCGTACTCGACGGCCCACTGGCCGATCGTCATCTACCAGTAGCAGGGGTCGGCACAGAGCCACTCGACCCTGTACTTCTTCATCAGCTCGTGGAGCCGGACATCGACGGCTAATGCGTCGACCTCCCACTCCTCTGCGCCTTTGGGCCTCTCCCGGAGGCCGGCCAGGAAGTGCTTGCCGTCTCTGAGTCGCACGCCTACCAGGGCGGTTGAGTCCCACCGGACGGAGCCGCCGAAGCCTAGGGCGTGTTTTGCAGATCTTGATCTAGAGGGTGTGGCTTGATGGTGTCATGGTGCGCCGTCATGAACTCACCGATGCCGCTTGGGCCCGGATCGAGCCGTTACTCCCGGCCGATCCCGGCCGAGGCGGCCGCTGGCGAGACCATCGCCAGGTCATCAATGGCATCGTGTGGAAGATCCGCACCGGCGCCGACTGGCGTGACGTGCCCGAACGCTACGGCCCCTGGCAAACCCTCTACCAGCGCTTCCGCCGCTGGTCAGCCGATGGCACCTGGGATCGGCTGCTGGCCGAGATTCAGGTGCACGACGACGCGATCGGCCGTCTCGACTGGAGCGTGACCGTGGTCGATTCCACCATCGTGCGGGCTCACCAGCACGCCGCGGGCGCTCGAAAAGGGGGAGCCAGGTAGGGACGAACCCGCACCAACCGGCCGCACCAACCGGCCACCCCGGCCCGGCCGTCCAAGCTCTCGGACGCTCCCGAGGTGGACTGACCACCAAGATTCATCTGGCCTGCGACGGCCGCGGCCTGCCCCTGACCTTCGTGATCACCGCCGGGAACATCAACGACTGCACCCGGCTTGTGGACGTCATCGACGCCGTCCGCGTTGCCCGGCGTGGAACGGGCCGTCCTCGGACCCGCCCCGGCCACGTGATCGCCGACAAGGGCTACTCCACCGGTACCATTCGCGCCTACCTGCGTCGGCGTGGCATCGGCCACACCATCCCCGAGCGCAGCGATCAGCTAGCGGCCCGTGCCCGACGAGGTCACCGCCGCTGCGGCTTCGACCGTGAGGTCTACAAGCGCCGCAACCTCGTCGAGCGCTGCTTCAACCAGCTCAAACGCTTCCGCGGTTTGGCCACCCGCTACGACAAGCTCGCCGCCCACTACCGGAGCGTGGTCACGATCGTCAGCCTGATCCTCTGGCTCAATCACGATCCACAAACACGCCCTAGAGCGTGTCCGGTAGATCAGTGTTGATCCATAGCAAGGTGCTGATCAAGGTGATGGCTGCCTGGTAGTTACGGGCGAGTTTGTCGTAGCGGGTGGCGATGCCGCGCCATTGCTTGAGCTTGCCGAAGCAGCGTTCGACGACGTTGCGCTGGCGGTAGGCGACCGGGTCGAAGACGGGCGGACGACCGCCGCGGCTGCCTCGTCGTTGCCGTCCGGCCTGCTGGTCGGCGCGTTCGGGGATGGTGGCCTTGACCTTTCGGGATCTCAGGTGGCCGCGGATCGCGCGGGAGCTGTAGGCCTTGTCGGCGATGACCCGGTCGGGCCGGGTGCGAGGGCGTCCGGCACCGGCCCGGGCGACAGTGATCTTCTCCATCACCTGGGTGAAGACGGTGCAGTCGTTGACGTTGCCGGCGGTGATGAGCACCGCCAGGGGCAGGCCGCGTCCGTCGGTGGCCAGGTGCAGCTTGCTGGTCAGCCCGCCGCGGGACCGTCCGAGCGCCTGATTCGTCCCGCAGGGTTCCCCCTTTTGCGCGCGCCGGCGGCGTGCTGGTGAGCGCGCACGATGGTGGAGTCCACGCTGATCGTCCAATCCAGCCGTCCGACGGCGTCGTCGTGCACCTGCACGTGCTGGAGCAGGTCGTCGAAGGTGCCGTCGGCCGCCCAGCGCCGGTAGCGCTCGTAGACGCTCTTCCAGTTGCCGTACCGCTCGGGCAGGTCCCGCCACGGGGCGCCGGTGGCCAGCTTCCACAAGATCCCGTTCAAGACCGTCCGATGATCCAGCCACCGTCTACCCTGTACCGGCTGAGCCGGCAACAGCGGCTCGATCCGCGCCCACGCGGCATCGGTCAGCTCATGACGACGGACCATGCCATCATCACAACCCAACCAGGTGATCGACCTCAGCCGAACGCCAAGATCTAAAGGACACGGCCTAGGGCGATCTGGTCGCCCGGATTGATCGGGTCCAAGTCGTTATCGGAGCGGCATGCATCCCAAACGTGGCGTTCGATCCATGAGTCCGCCGTCTGGCGGATATTGTTGAGGTAGAAGCGGTAAGCAACGGCCTCAGGTGTTCGCGGGTCGAGGATGGCCGTGATGAGGCCATCCAGGTCCAGCCAGGACGAATCTGCGTAGCCTCCGTGAGGCCAGCCCTGAGGGAATCGAAATTCTTGAGATCGACGTTGGCGACGGACTCAACGCAGTCGTAGAGGATGCTCTCCGTACCACCCAGAACGGCCTCGTGCGTGCGCTGAGCAACAGAGTTCTCAGTGGGGTTGTACGTGTTCGTTGTCTCGACAAGGCGGCTGCCGGAGCCTGAGGTCTTACGGACGTTACGGTCGAGCGTCTCGAAGACGTAGATGCCTGAGTGCGACTCGATCCATTGGTGCGTCTCATCGCAGACCACGAAGGTGGGCTTGGCGCGTTTCCAATCCACGACTGGGCGAGGTGACGGGCTCGATACGACCGGGCTTGCCGTTGGCAAACTGGATGAGACCCTTGCCGATCTCGATCTGATACTCGCGCTCCGCGGGCGACTCAGCGAGCATGCCGCGAATCATGTCTCTGGTGTTCTGCGTCTGATCGATCGAGGTTGCAGCGATCTGCACAAGCGGGAGCGGGACGCGCTTGCCTATGGACCGGCCACACTCATCCCAGCGGGAGAACCGCGCGGGACCGATGAACTCGATGATGCAGATTGCCGCCAGGAGCGGCGTCTTGCCCCACCCCTTGCTGCGTCTAAGAGCAGCAGCCGAGTACAGCCACTTGCCCCGATCGTCGATGGCGTTGAGCCAGAGATTGAAGCGCTTCTGTTCGGTGGTGAACCGCCATGGCTCTCCAGCGGACTCGCCGTCTGGCTGGAGGACGTGAGTCTCAGCCAACGAAGGATCTGGTATCCCAGCGAACGATTTGGAGAGGGGACACCTTGGGGAGGTTGCCTGCCTGCAACAGGGCATCACCTTCGGCCGTTATGAAGTTGAAGAGCAAGTCAGCGCTGGACGGGAGCGTCACGCACTACGCTCTGGGAGGTGTGACGGACATTCCGCAGATGAGCGCGGACCAAAGAGGGCTACGCCTCGTTCTTCCCGTAGCGTGGCAGCTCAGCGCGCATTCTCATGAGGATCCGGACCCCGACTCACGCTTCCCGTATCTCGCAGACTTACTTCTCATCTTGAGCCACGTGGATACATTCATTGGTGTGCTGGACGCCGCGCACTTCGTTCGGGTGCGGCTCTACCAGCTCCCCTTCGACGACCCGCGCTTCAGCGGGTATGTCAGGCAGCTTGAGCAGCGATCATCGCGGGTCTCTCGGGTTCGTAGGATCGCTATGAATTCGCCCTTAGTGGTGGATCTACTTATCGCTGGCATTAGCAGCGCTGGCGTCGCAACTGCTGCCGCGTATATCTTCAAGAACCCGGACAAAATTGGCTCATGGTTTCCGAGTCTGCAAACCGCCTGGTACAACGGACGTGTCGAGGCGGAGAAGGCGAAGCAGGCGTATGAAGAACTTCTCCGCGCGAGAGCCGAACTGCGCGAGCTGGAACCCTGATCACGCCCCGCCGAGTGACTTGAACAGCTCCATATCCACGACGTTCTCAGCCTCGGCGACAACACGTGCCGTTTCTTCTTTCTTCTTCGCCTCGGCGTCGATGCGCATACGAAGGGACTGGCGGTCGCGCCCAGGCGCTCCTCGTTCAGGCGTATCTCGGCCAGAAGCTTGAGATCACCCTGCCGATAGGCCTCGACCATGGGATCGGGCATCTGGAGTCGCTCCCAATCGGTAGGTAGGAAGGCTTCGGCCTGAGGGCTCTCAACCCAGGTGTCCCACCAGCGGTGGGTTGCCGCGCTGTACTTGGCTCGTTTGAAGAGCTTGGGGGCATCGGGGGGAGGGGGCTCCCAAGACCTCTACTGATTCCTGTACGTTCCGCCTGACGGCGTTGTCCTTGGGTGCTGGTCCACTACCAGCCATGGCATCACCTACGTTCCAAACCGAACATGTGTTCGGTATGGTGGCCCACATGGATGGAGTTCCGCTCTTGCCGCCCGTCCTCGACTACCGGGGGTCTGACATAGTTCCTGCACGTCGTGATCACCACGGGCGGGCATCAGGAAGCGATCATTTACGACCCAGGCACACGCCCATCGCGGCCGTTGAGACCGAACATTATGTGAGGCAGGAGCGTGTGTCCGCCTCAGAGTTGACCAAGGTCGATGGGCAGGACTGCGCCAACGTGACCAAGCTGAAGACGGTCAACGGTCAGCTCTTGCCTGATCGTGAACAGTAGATAGTCAGGCCAGCGAACGCGGCCAGTACCCCCCAACTCGAACCGGGAACCTTCTGTTCCAATGACAGACGCCTCTGTCATTGGGCTAAAGCGGCATTAGTCTGCTTTTGAAATATCTGAAACCTGCATTGCTAAACATTGACCATTTCTAAGTGAGTTAATATAATGGTTGATATTGATAGCGAAAGAGGTGATGACATGTCGAAAGACCGATGGGGCGAATGGCTGCTAGTGGCAGCTAAAGCTTTTCTTCTATTGATTGAATGGATTTCGAAGTTCTTTGATTGACTAGTCCGGCGTAAGGGGTCGAGGCACTCCGGCCCCTTAGTGGGAGGTGCGGAATGAGGGAATCGAACCCCCAGCGCCTGGCCCCAAACCAGCCGTGATACCAGTTCACCAATTCCACGGGGTGACCGAAGGGACTTGAACCCTCGCCGTACCGGGATCACAACCCGGTGCTCTACCGCTGAGCTACGGTCACAGCACACCCCCAGGAGTCGCACCCGGACCCCACCGCTTTGGATGCGGTTGCTTCACCAATTGAGCTAGGGGCATATGTTCTGCCTCTGGCGAAGCCTTGTGGCTGGGCTGTCCACTCGCCAGATGGGTTTGTAGAGCTACGCACTCGCCACGTAGACAGTGGCCACGGCGGTACCGCTCATGCTGGTGACGCGTGCCCGCACATAGCGCAGACAGCCCTCCAAGTGAAGCAGACGACTACCGATGTTGCTTGCCAGCTGGCCGAGCTGCTGCCAGCTCCCGCCATCCAACGAGCCGTCCAGGGCGGCGTAGAAGGGGGCATGTGGAATGCCCGAGTACGACCTGCATGGTGTGACGGGCGTACACGCCTTCAAGTTCGCGAACGTCGCCAACGGTGTTCGTGGTTGCGGCATCGACAGAAGCAAATGGCAGTATGGATCGCCAGTCATTGTGACGTAGTGGCAGGGGTGGGATTTGAACCCACGATCTCAGGGCCTATGAAACCCGCAAGGATGACCCAACCTGTCCACTCTGCGAAGTTACGTATTGTGCTTGACGTGACACAATGAGATGCTTACCGTGAGGTATGGCCCAACCGGCACAACAGCCCAGCAAGTTAAAGACCTGGACAGAGCGCCTGGCTCTTGTGTCCGCAATTGTGGCGATCTTGGGTTTAACGGTGTCAGGAGTTATTGGCACGGCGTGGCAGGCGGTCTGGAATTACTTCGATCCACCCCCACCGTTAAAAACGCATCTGGTTCCGTATGATCCTTGGCTTGCGCCGGACGCAGAGAAGCAGGCGAAGGTGGCCAAGTATGATAGGCAAAGTAGATGTCAGGGATGGAGCATACGTCCGTGGGGAGGAACGCGTAGGTGCTTCATAGACGACGGGGTCTACGATGACTGTTTCCCTGAGCCGGATTGGATCAGGGATAGTTTCGATTCTAGTTTAGTTGCCTGCGTCACCTGGCCTGATCGGCACCCGGTCTATCGGCGCATTGCACATTTCGAAGACTGGGACACCTCGCGAAAGCCCAAGAACGTTTATACGCCAGCGGCTGCGTGGATGATTCGACTCCATAAGTCTGTGGACGTGTGCGCTCGCCATTCGGGAACGAGCTTGGGCGTTGCAGGCGTGCGGACAATCATGTCTTGCAGAAATCGAGGATTTGTTATCGGAATCGTCAAAGAGGACCGGCTCTGGTATGCAGAGTACTTGAAAAAGGGGCAGGCCGAAATCAGGCGCGTTGAAATTGAGACCGTCTGGTTCTAATTAGGAGCTTGCTGACGCGCCTGGACTCGAACCAGGATCTCAGCTTTGATCCAGTCCGGTTTGTTGCACCCTGCGCGCAGACTCCACTGGAGGCGTACTCTGGCAGCTATGGCGGGCGAGGGCACCAGCCTCTTTGAGGCCTGGGGAGCGTGGGCTGACGGCGTTGACATCCGTCAACGAGTGCTGTGGGGAATGCAGATCTTCTGGTGGGCTCGCTTGTCCAAGACAGCCGCATTCTTGGCCGCATCAATTATCGTTTTCGATATAATTGGCCGAAAGCGACTAGAGCAATTCCTGGCGAGATGGCGTCAAGAAGCGTCTAAAGTTGCAGCTGGGCTATGGACAAGTGCTTGGATTGCTTGCCTACAGGCCTTCTTTTTGTTTGCCGACCTCGGAATTTGGGAAAGCGAGTCTAATTGGTGGCTTGGCGTGGTTGCCGTCCTCAGCCTGATCTACGGCTGCATCCGCCTGGATGGTAGGCCCGGAATCATGCGTCGGTACCTCTGGTTGGCCGAGCATGACAATCTTATCTTGATTGCTAGAATTGTAGCCTTCGTGCTTATTGCACTAGCCTTCCACTTCGACTTCCTTGCAAGCTGACGCGCCTGGACTCGAACCAGGGACCAGTGGATTGACAATCCGCTGCGCTGCCGACTGAGCTACGCGTCAGGACGGCCATTAGGCCGCTGAGGCTTCGATTAGTAGTTGCCGCTCTCGCACGACTCGTCCTAGGTGACGTAGACGTTGTTGATGTAGAGAAGCACTTCCTCACGCCAGGGCTGGTTGCAAGCGGGATTCAAGGCGATAGCGGTTGCGGTGCATTTCACGCGGCTGTCATAGGGAAGCGAGCAAGTCTTGGTCGCGGAAGCAACGTAGGTGCCATCCCGCGTGATGCGGGTCTCCACCTTCATGGTCTCCCCACCAGGAACTTTCCCGGAGCATGTAACAGACTCCGCGGCCACGTAGGAGTACGGAGTTTCTACGTCGGCGCCAGTCAGTTGGCCGGCTCTGGTTGCGGGGTGAGTATCTCCAAGGCTCCCGCTTGTGCTTCTCGCACTTGCCCTCGGAAGTTGCCGTCAGGCGGCAGTTGGATTCGGAGCAGATGGACTTCGCTCGTGGCAAGCAACCTCCTGAGATATGTGCTGGCACATCCTCCCGCCCAGCATTGCCCAGCCCGGATCGGCGGCGGCGAGAGGAGGAACCGCCTAGCTGGATAGCCCACGTTGACGGGAGTAGCCGGATGTTCGGGGTTTCGTGGTGACCGGGACGTAGAGGTCCCGGCCAACTTCTTTCTTCATCTGGCTGCCCCGTGCAACCTCGATGTCGGATGAATACACGGAATGGAGATTGAGCTAGCTACCCCTTTAGCGGATCAGCCATGGCGCCGATCCTCTACATAACAAAAGCTAGCCTCCAAGGGCTCGCTTTCAGGTATAGTCTCTGTAACCCCTATGGCTTTAATGCCTTCGGGTTTACAGCCTTCAGGGGCTGGAACCCATCCCCTCCTGTAGGTTCTCCTTCCCATGGGGTGTTAGAAGTGTGAACATCTCCGATCGCCCACCCCTCGGCCAGGGTAACGATTCTATACAGGGCTATTGCCCTCTGTGTGGGGCACCGGCTCCTGGACCATGCCCGCTAGCCTGCCCGTTCCAGTAGAGCCGCCCGTAAGTGTCCACCGTGAGTATGGCTCGTCTCTGGGAGTTGGTCAGGGCAATCAGTATCCAGATGGGCACCCACAAACCACAGGTGAAGAGCGAGACCAGCACATGAAGTACGTGGTTAGGGTTCTGGCCTCCAACGAGCACAGCGGCATAGGGGATGTGGGACTCCACCCGCCATCCATCCGCGACCGCGCGGGCAACTGCTATAGCAAGGTCATGCTGAGGCCCCGTGGGGGGTGATACGGCATCATGCGGACCTCCCGGACATAGTTCGCCCCGCCACTGGGGCGGGGCTGATTGGACGCTAAGTTCCGCCAATCTCGGATGTCAAGCGCTCGCTGTTGCGGGCGTGCTGAGCAACGCCTACGAGCGCCTCCACCTCTCCGAAGTCGATCTGAAACCTCGGCGGCCCCTCGCGTTTGTCGTAAATTATGCGGATGCCCAGTTCGCAGAGAAAGGCGTTCTGCTGTCTGACGTCGCAGGCCTGCCAGTACTCTCCGACCGTCTGGCCCATGGAGATGACCCTGTATCCGTTTCCCTGCGATTTCTGTTCCAGGATTAGCTTCCTGCGACGCTCTTGGTAGCCCTCAATGCGCTCACGGAAGAAGTCTTCATCGTCATTGTGCACTCCAGCGAGGAACTCATCGTCTAACCGCTTGATGAGCGCCGCCAGGCGTCTGAGCTCAGGCCGATGATCCACGATTGCCTGATACTCCTTCTTGAATCGGGGAACGTCAGCAAAGATATCCCACTCGTATCCAAGATCACGGAGTGGCAGATTCAGGACGGAGTCGACTAGGTGACCTTCGATGATGGAAGCGGCGATCCCTGGGTTTGCACAATCCGTCTGGCGTACAAAGCGCGCTGTACAGCTGTAGCGGTGATCCCCTGCCTCGTCTCCGCCTCCGCGTCTAACGGTACTGCCGCAGATGCAAACGACTACCTTTCGCAGGAGCGACGTGTTCGTTGGCTAAGGTGTGCCATGTCGCTTTCTCCGCTTGAGTGCTGCTTGGAGCGAGTCTCGGGTGTCACTGTCAATCAACGGCGGCCTTGGGCAAAGGGGTTTGCCATCGTCGTCCAAGACGACTCGCCCCTAATCGGCAATCTCGCCGATTAGTTGTTGAGAGGTTAGCGCGAGTTTGACCGCCCGATCCGTCCAGCCCCATGCGCTGTCTTCGCGGTCAGGGTTCTGGGGCCTGTAATGGTGGGAGCGCCAAGTTGCGTCAGCTTCTTTGCGATTGCGCCGTAGCCGTATCCATCGATTGCTCGTTGAACCATGTCCAGCAGGATGGGTACGTGATCCGAGTCCCATGCCACTCGTCCTCCGCCAAGGTCCTTCAGCCCAATCCAATTCGGCCACCAGCCCAGTGGCCGTTTCGAGGCATTGTTTGGCGGTTGTCGATGGACCGCTCTTGGAACTTAATTCATTTCTGTCCCGCAATCATGGCTCGGATGCTGATCTGCATCTGATCGGCAGGGTCCGAAAAATCAGTGCCTTCTGAAGAAAGCGCATCCCTTGTTGATTCGCTTGAAATAGCTCCAGAAGACGTGCGTATCTGCCTGATTTCTCGAAAAGCGGTCCTGCTCGTAGGCCGCCAGCGAATCGAGCGCATCCATGCGGTGTTCTAACCACTCGCCGACTTGTTCCCGGTCGAATGGATTCTTGTGGCCGGAGACGTTGAGACCGACAGCCCATCCGACAATCTAAATTGGCTTGGTGTGCCGCGCGGCCCAGTCCTCAATCGCTGCGCGTTGGACGGCTTCGCTGACGTCTTTGGTCTTTGCCTTGCGTGACTGTCTGATCGCTCCGAGTACTCGGATTGGATCGCCTTGCATCGCGATCTCCATGGCGTGGAATCGCACCGAACGTCCCGTTTGTGCGGAATCCCTTTAGCTCTCGGGCGTCCCTCGCGGGGAGCCGCAGCCATGATGCAAGTACGACCTTGGCGGTCAGCTTCGTCGTCTACTCGGCCGCCTGAGCCTCCGGGAACGGGCGACGGCCCGGCTCCGAAACCCCCAGGACCAGCAGGGCGGTGTCGTCGTCGAGACCGTCGCCGAAGCTCTTCAGCAACCCGGTCATCGCCTCCACCAGGCGCCGCGGCGACGAGCCCGCTCGCCTGGCCACGAACGTGCGCAGCGCCTCGTCGCCGTAGAGCGTGGTGCGGTCGGAGCCGGTGCGGGCCTCGGTGATGCCGTCGGTGTAGAGCACCAGGCTGTCGCCGGGGCCCAGGATCGTGGTGGCCGCCGTGAAAAGCGGCTCTGGCAGCAGGCCGACCAGCATCCCGCCCGGCGTGGGCAGGAAGTCGCAGGAGCCGTCGGCGCGCGCCACGAGCGCCGGCGGGTGGCCGCCCGCCGCCAGGTGAACGGTCACAATCCCGGCGTCGGGATCCGGTTCGAGCACCCCGAAGACGGCCGTGCAGTAGCGCGGGTCGTCGTGGCTGTAGCGCTCGAGCAGCGCGGTGTTGAGCGTGGCCAGGGCCGAGACGGGGTCCGGGTCGTGCAGGGCCGCGGCGCGCAGCGTGTAGCGGGTCAGCGACGTCAAGGCCGCCGCCTGCGGGCCCTTGCC
Organism: Nonomuraea sp. NPDC050663; assembly: GCF_044456985.1. Lineage (NCBI taxonomy): Bacteria > Bacillati > Actinomycetota > Actinomycetes > Streptosporangiales > Streptosporangiaceae > Nonomuraea > Nonomuraea sp. NPDC050663. The sequence continues at coordinate 146,196 of NZ_JBITGL010000012.1, read as the reverse complement.
GCACACGTCGCCGAGGAAGAACGCCCAGCGTTTGCCGTCGATGGCGAACACGTCGTAGAAATCGCCGCCCAGCTGGTCGGGAGAGGCGGCGTGGTAGTACGCGGCCGCCTCCATGCCCGGCACCTCGGGCAGCGAGTCGGGCAGCAGGCTGCGCTGCAGCACCGCGAGGGCGTCCTGGAGCCTGGCCCGGTCGGCGATGGCGTGCCTGGCCGACTCCTCGGCGTCCCTGCGGGCGCGCAGCAGCTCCTCCTCGTAGGCGCGGCGCTCGCGGGCGTCGAAGACCGTCGTGCGGACGAGCAGCGGCTCGCCCGCCTCGCCGTACCTGAGAGCCGACGAGGCCAGCACGGGCATGCGCTCGCCGCCCGCGGCCCGCAGCTCCAGCGCGATGCCGTTGATCGTGCCCTGCATGCGCAGCAGCGGCGCGAAGTGCGTCTCGTGGTAGAGCCTGCCGCCGACGGTGAGCAGCTCGGAGAAGCGCATGCGGCCCACCACCGCCTCGCGCTCCAGCCCGAGCCAGCCGAGCAGCGTCGCGTTGATCTTGGCGATCGTGCCGTCCATCATCGTCGACAGGTAGCCGCACGGGGCGTTCTCGTAGAGCTCCTCCGCGCTGTCCTCGAGCAGCTCGACGAACGCCGGATCGGTCGCCGGACCCGTCACCGCAGGTCCGCCAGGAACGCGGTGATCGCCTCGTTGGTGGCCTCGGGCGCCGACAGGTGCGGGCAGTGCCCGGTCGCCTCCAGGGTGACCAGCTTCGAGCCGGGGACGTGGGCGTGCACGAAGGCGCCCACCTCGCGCGGGGCGATCACGTCGTGGGTGCACTCCAGCACCAACGTGGGCACCGAGACCGACTTGAGGTCGTCGCGGGAGTCGGACAGGAACGTGGTCCGGGCGAAGACCCTGGCCATCGCGGGATCGGTGGAGCAGAAGCTGCTGGTGAGCTCCTGGCCGAGCTCGGGGCGGTCGGGATTGCCCATGATCACCGGGGCCATCGTGGCCGACCAGCCCAGGTAGTTGGACTCCAGGGAGACGAGCAGCTCGTCGATGTCGTCGAGGCTGAAGCCGCCGCGGTAACCCTCGTCGTCGATGTAGCGAGGGGAGGGGGCGACCATGACCAGCGCGCCGATCCGCTCGGGAGCCAGCCGCGCGGCCAGGACCCCGACCATGGCGCTCACCGAGTGCCCGACGAACACCGCGTCACGCAGGTCGAGCGCCTCGCACACCTCCGTCACGTCGCGCGCGTAGCCGTCGAGGGTGCTGTAACGCTCCTCGTCGAAGGCCGACAACTCCGAGCGGCCGCAACCGACGTAGTCGAACAGGACCACGCGGTAGGAAGCGGTCAGCGCGGGCAGCGTCAGGCGCCACATGTTCTGGTCGCAGCCGAACCCGTGGGCGAGCACCACCGCACGGCCGGCCGGGTTTCCGGTGACCGTGACGTGGTTCCTACGCAGGACGTCCATGCTCACACCCTATGTACATTCGTGTCGGGATCATGAAGCACTGCCCAGGAGCGGCGATAGGATGCCTCGAACGCCCGACCGGCGAACATCTCCCACGCGAGTGACACGCGGCCACAAGCGCGACCTCACCCGCCTCAACGCCGCCGAGTCCCGGAGTTTCCCACCATGCCACTCAAGAGCCCCGCCGACGGCCGGATGGGCCGGATCGACAGCTCACCGGTTCGCGATCTGCTGGCGCTCATCGACAGGCCCGAAGTCATCTCCTTCGCCGGCGGGCTGCCCTGCCCCACCCTCTTCGACGTCGACGGGCTGCGACAGGCCTTCGACGACGTGTTCTCCTCCGGACGGGTGCGCCGCGCCCTGCAATACTCCTCCACCGAGGGCGACCCCGACCTGCGCGAACTCATCGCCACCCGGCTGACCGGCCGCGGCCTGCCCACCACCGGCGGCTCCCTCCTCGTGACCACCGGCTCCCAGCAGGGAGTCTCGCTCGTGGCCACCGCCCTGCTCGAACCCGGCGACGTCGTACTCGTCGAGGAGCCCACCTACCTGGCCGCCCTGCAGTGCTTCCGCCTGACCGGCGCCCGGATCGTCCCCGTGCGCAGCGACGAGTCCGGCCTCGACCCCGACGCCCTGCGCGAAGCCGTCGAACGCGAGCGGCCCGTCCTGCTCTACCTCGTGCCCACCTTCGCCAACCCCACCGGGCGCACCCTCACCGACGAACGCCGCCGCGCCGTCGCAGCCCTGTCCGCCTCGCACGGCTTCTGGATCCTCGAGGACGACCCGTACGGCGAGCTGCGCTACCGCGGCACCCCGCTCCCGCCGCTCAGCTCCTACCCGGGCGCCGAGGAATCGTCCGTCTACCTGGGCAGCCTGTCGAAGATCGGCGCACCCGGACTACGCATCGGCTGGCTGCGCGCCCCCGCCCCGCTTCTTCGCGCCCTCACGATCGCCAAGCAGTCGACCGACCTGCACACCTCCACCCTCGACCAGGCGGCGGCCGCCCGCTACCTGGCCACCGTCGACCTCGACGCCCGCGTCCGCGCCCTGGCCGAGGCCTACCGCCCGCGCCGCGACGCCATGATCGACGCCCTCGCCGCCGTCGCACCCGCGGGCAGCACCTGGAGCGACCCTGACGGAGGCATGTTCATCTGGGCGCGCCTTCCCGGCGGGATCGACACGGCACAGCTGCTCAAGGTGGCGCTCACGCACGACGTGGCATTCGTCCCGGGAGCGCCGTTCTACCCGGGCGAGCCGGACCTGTCGACGCTGCGCCTGTCGTTCAGCACCTACTTGCCAGAGCAGATCGCCGAGGGCATGCGCCGATTCGGAGCGGCTCTGGCCGAGGTGACGACCGGGCGATGATTCGGCGCCGGGCCGTACCGCCGCCGGTCGTGGTTGGAGGTGGTGCGGTCACTCGCGGGTCGTGTTCAGACGCCGGTTGCGCCGTCGATGTGCTCGCGTAGAAGATCGGCGTGGCCGTTGTGACGGGCGTACTCGCTGTTCATGTGGTTGAGAACCCACCGCAGTGACATCGTGCCCCAGCGAGGGCTGGCGAACGTCGCCTCGAGCCCGAGCCCCGCGATCGCCTCTCGCCCCGCCTGCTGCTCGGCGAGCAGGGTTGCGACGTCGTCCTGGGCGGTGGCGGGATCGACGAGCTCGAACGCCGCTTCGGGAACGTCGTCACGGGCATGGAGCGGCCCGAGCGCCTGACCGGCGAAGCGGCGGCGGAACCAGGTGCGCTCGACCTCGGCCAGATGCCGGACCAGGCCGAGCAGGGACAGGCTGGAAACCGCGAGCGGCCGCATCGCGAGCTGGTCGGCGGTCAGGCCGGCGCACTTGCGTAGGAGGGTGGCGCGGTTGAAGTCGAGGAAGCCCTCGAGCATCGCGCGCTCGTCGGCGACGAACGGCTCGTCGACGCGGTCGAACGGCGGCACGATCCAGGTCATACGATCATCGTGCCGGGAGTGGAGGGGCGGGTCCACCGAGATACGCCCGCCCCCTGATCGCCGGCGAGCTCCGCGTCATCAGCCGCTCTGGGCGACCCCCAGCGACTGCTTGAGGAAGTCCACCTGCAGCAGCAGCAGGTTCTCCGCCACGACCTCCTGCGGCGTCATGTGGGTGACGCCCGACAGCGGCAGCACCGAGTGCTGGCGTCCCGCCGCGAGGAGGGCGGACGACAGGCGAAGGGTGTGGGCCGCGACCACGTTGTCGTCGGCGAGCCCGTGCACCAGCAGCAGCGGCCGCTCCAGCTTGGCGGCGTCGGCGAACAGCGACGACTGGTCGTACACCTCGGGTTGGGTGTTGGGGTCACCCAGGTACCGCTCGGTGTAGCACGTGTCGTACAGCCGCCAGTCCGTCACGGGGGCGCCCGCGATGCCCGCGTGGAAGACGTCGGGGCGGCGCATCACGGCCAGCGCGGCGAGGTAGCCGCCGAACGACCAGCCGCGGATGCCGACGCGGGTCAGGTCGAGGTCCTGGGGGTACTGCTCGGCCACGCCGTGGAGGGCGTCGATCTGGTCCTCCAGCACCGGCCCCGCGAGGTCGTCGAGCACCTCGTGCTCGAAGGCGCGTCCGCGTCCCGGGGTGCCGCGGCCGTCGGTGACGACGACGGCGAAACCCTGCTCGGCGAACCACTGGCTGGTCAGGAACATGGAGTGCGCGGCGAGCACCCGCTGGGCGTGCGGCCCGCCGTACGGGTCGAGCAGGACCGGGAGCGGCCCCGAGCCCGACTCGTACCACGACGGGAGGATGACGGCGGTGGCCAGCTCGCGCGAGCCCGAGCGGCCGATCGAGACGCGCAGGTCGAGGCCCGGCCGTTCGGCGAGCGACGGGATCGGGATGGTCATGCCGCTGGGCAGCACGACCGTGACGGAGACGCCTTCGTTCTCCAGGGTCTGCTCGGTCAGGACGCCGACGCCTCCCGCGAGGCGGCCGGAGAAGACGCCCGAGCTGGTGGAGACGGGCAGCAGCGAGTGGCCGTCCCAGGTCCACAGCTGGATCTCGGTGGAGTCGGTGCCGGAGGCGCGGAAGAGCACGCTGTCGCGGTCGACGTCGAGCACCGCGCGCACGATCATCGACGGCGGCGTCACCGGCTTCCCGCCGACGATCAGCTGGGTGCCCGACAACCACACCAGGCTGCCGTCGTCGAGGTGGGCGGGCACGCCCTGGCCGATCTCGACCCAGGCCGGTGACGTCTCCTCGACCAGCTGCTCCGACGAGCCGGTGGACGGGTCGACGGTGAACAGGCGCAGCGACTTCTGGTCGCGCGCGAGGGTGACGATCGAGAGGGCGTGGGAGTCCCACGAGGCGTTGGCCAGGTACTCCTGCTCGAAGGGTACGGCGACGCGGGAGCCGTCGAGGGCGTAGACGAACAGCTCGACGATCGCGTTGGGGGTGCCCGCGGCGGGGTAACGCTGCTCGACGGCGGGACGGTCGGGGTTGGCAGGGTCGGCGATGTGCCAGAGCCGCACCGGGGCCTCGTCGACGCGGGCGACCAGCAGCCGGTCGGAGCCGGGCGACCACCAGTAGCCGCGCATGCGGTCCATCTCCTCGGCGGCGATGAACTCGGCCACGCCGTAGGCGACGGTCTCGCTCTCGGGCTCGGCCAGCGCCCGGTCCTCGAACGTGGTGGTGTCGTGCAGCCGCAAGGCGCCGCCCGACACATAGGAGACGTAGCGGCCGTCGGGGGACAGGCGCGGGTCGATGACGCCGCCCGGGGTCTCGAGCTGGACGGTCTCGCCGGAGGCGAGAGTCGTGAGGTACAGCTCGCCCGACAACGCGAAGACGGCCTTGACCGCCTGGCGGTCGACCGCGTAGCCCACCACGCCTCCGGCCTGCTCGCGGCTGCGCTCGCGCCGGGCGCGCTCCTCCGGCGGCAGGTTCTCCTCGTCGGCGCCGAGCTTGCGCGGGTCGACGACCAGGCGCTCCACGTGGTTGGCGGTGTCGAGCTCCCACAGGCACGTCACCGCGTCGGTGCCGGACTGGGTGCGCAGGAACAGCACACGGCTGCCGTCGGGGGCGATGGTGAAGCCGCGCGGCACCCCGAGGGTGAAGCGGCGGGTCCTGGCATGCAGACGCGGAAAGCTCATGGGGTCAATCCTGCCAGCATTCACCTTCCTGGCAGGATTGACCCCATGAGTGATCGACGCTTGTTGCTCGTGCACGCGCATCCCGACGACGAGTCGATCGGCACCGGCGCCACGATGGCCAAGTACGCCAACGAGGGCGCCCATGTCACGCTCGTCACCTGCACGCTCGGGGAGGAGGGCGAGGTGATCCCGGCCGAGCTGGCCCACCTGGCCGCCGACCGCGACGACACCCTCGGCCAGTACCGCATCGGGGAGCTGGAGCGGGCCTGCGAGGCCCTCGGCGTCAGCGACCACCGCTTCCTGGGCGGCCCGGGGCGCTGGCGCGACTCCGGCATGATGGGCGTGGCCTCCAACGACCGCACGGAGGCCTTCTGGCAGGCCGACCTCGACGAGGCCGCCGCCGAACTGGTCGCCGTCATCCGCGAGGTCCGCCCCCAGGTCCTGGTGACCTACGACGAGAACGGCTTCTACGGCCACCCCGACCACATCCAGGCACACCGGGTGGCCTGGCGCGCCGCTGAGCTGGCCGCCGACCCGGCCTTCGGCACGGGCGAGGCCTGGCAGATCGCCAAGTTCTACTTCACCGCCCTGCCCAGGTCGGTGATGCGCCGCCAGTCGGAGGCGCTGAAGGAGGCCGAGACCGAGTTCGCCGTCGAGGACGTCGACGACATGCCGTTCGGCTGCCCGGACGACGTGGTCACCACCGAGATCGACGCCCGGCCGTACGTCAAGCACAAGCTCGACGCCATGCGCGCGCACGCGACGCAGATCAGCGTCGACGCGCCCTGGTTCGCGTTGTCAAACAACATCGGGCAGGAGGCGTTCGGGGTGGAGCACTTCATCCTCAAGCGCGGGGTGCCGGGTCCCACCGGCCCCGGGGCGCCGGTCGAGGCGGGCGGGATCGGCGAGCCGCACACCCGCGAGAACGATCTTTTCGCGGGCATCCACTAATCTCTGGCAGATGGAGTCCGCGATGGCCGGGATGGCGTACGGCATGCTGTTCGTGCTGGGCGCCGTCGTGGGGCTGGTGGGCGCGTTCAGCCAGGCCTGGACGGTGCAGCTCGGGCCGCTGAGCGAGGTGCCGCTGGCGGCGTGCCTGTGGGTGATCGTGCTGTTCGCGGTCACCTTCGCGGCCGGGCGCATGATGCGCGGCAAGATGGGCGCGGCCGCGGTGGGTCTGGGCTGGCTGATCGTGTCGATGGGGTTGTCGCTCCAGCCCTCGGCGGGAGATTTCGTCTTTTCCGGTTCGGCGGGTCTCATCTACCTCTATGGAGGTATGGGAGCAGTGGTGATCGCTTTCCTGTGTTCGCCTTCTTCGGGCGGATCATGGCTTTTGCGAGGAAGCGGCATAAAGTAACCTGCGTGCGTTCGATCGTCGACTCCCGGGCCTACCGACGTGTCGTCGGCCGATTCGCGACCGGTGTGGTCGTCGTGACCACGCGGCTGGGCGATGTCGACCACGCGATGACGGTCAACTCGTTCACGTCGGTGTCCCTGGAGCCGTTACTGGTGCTGTTCTGCGCCGATCGCCGGGCCCGCTTCCACGATCTGGTCCTGGAGTCGGGGATCTGGGGCGTGTCGATTCTGCCCGCCGCGATGGAGGACGCCTCGCGTTACTTCTCCGAGCCGGGACGGCCGGTGGCCTCGCGGCACGACCACTGGCCGCATCATCACGGCGACATCGGCGTCACCCTGTTCGACCAGGCACTGGCGACGCTGGAGTGCCGCACCTGGGCGGTGCACGACGGCGGCGACCACTCGCTCGTGGTGGGGGAAGTCGTCGCCATGGCCACCCCGGCGGAGGCGGCCCCGCTGATCTATCACGAGGGCCGCTACCGCACGGTGTGACGCTACTGGCCCGGCGGTGCCGGGGTCAGCGTCGGCGTCGGGGTCCCGGTGGCCGCCGTGAGCGCCTGCGCGCCGGCCGCGGGTTCCGGGGCTATGAGCACGTCGCCCTTGAGCGCGCCGTTGTTCGCGCACGGGTCGGGCGAGGGGGTCGGCGTCGACCAGAAGATCTTGCCGTCGGTGCACGCCATCAGGCGCTGGCCGGCCGTCGGCGCGGGGAGCGGGCTGGTCAGGCACTGGAAGTACGTGCACAGCTCGGGCGCCAGGGTGGTGATCACGGCCGTGGGCTCTGTCGTGCAGAAGTAGTAGCGGTAGGGGTTCCACGGGGCGTCGCAGCCGGCGTTCGGGGGCGGCGCGGTCGTCACGGTGACGGTCGTGGTGGTGCCGCCGCTGGGCGTCTCGGTGATGGTGGCGGTGACCGTGGAGGTCGCCGTGGCCGTCGCGGTGGCGGTGATCGTGACCGTGGCCGACACGGTGATCGTGGTGGTGGGTCCGGCCACCGACTGGGTGACGGTGGGCCCGGTCGTCACGGTGGCGGTGGCCGTCACCTTGGGCGTGGCCGTGACCGTGCGGGTGGGCCAGGGCAGCACCTTGACCGTCACCTTGGGCTTGCCGCTGAGCCGGTAGGAGCCCTTGCCCAGCTTGACGGTCTTGGTCGCGGCGCCGGTCGTCACGGGGATCGAGCTGGTGACGGTCCTGCAGGAGGAGCCCTTGCAGACCTTCTGCTTGACGGTGAAACGGCCCGCCGCGCCGTACTTGATCGACACCTCCAGGTAGGAGACGTCCTTCTTCTTCACGACCTTGGCGACAAGGGTGTACTTGGCCGTGGTGGTCGTCGGGGTCGGGGTGGCCGAAGGCTGGGCGACCGGGAGGTAGGACTCGCGGGGCGGTGTCGCGTTCTCGTGGGAGACCGTGGAGGTCATCAGGAGACCGCCCGCGGTGGCCAGAGCCATCGTCACTACCAGGGCCGCCAGGATGAGGAATCGCATGATCCTGCTCGGGAGGGAGATTTCAGGACGTTGGTCATTATTTACTGGTCGTGTGAAGAGGCGCTACCGAATCCGGCGAGTGCTCAACGTCGTCAACCTGTCGACCCCGCTCGGGCTGCTGATCGCGAAAGTGGGCGGCGCCAGCCCGATGCCCGGCCCGCACGGGCTCATCCTGGCCTTCGGCTACCGGTACGGCTTCCCGATCGCGGGGGCCTTCACCGTGGGAAACGTCGTGGTGACCAAGCACTCGGAGCTGTCCGAGCGCCTGATCACCCACGAGAACCGGCACGCCAGCCAGTGGGCGTGCTGCATCGGGCTGCCGATGTTGCCGCTCTACCTGGTGGCGATGGCGGCCTCGGTGGTCATCTGCGGTGACCAGGCGTCCTACAACCCGTTCGAGCGCCTGGCCAACCTCGACGACGGCGGCTACGAGCGCAGGGTGCCCCGCTGGCGGCGCTCCCGGTAGCTCCAGGCCAGCGCCGCGCCCCCCAGCCCGCTGACCGCTCCGGCGGCCAGCACCGAGGCGGCCGAGGCGCCGACCACGGTGATCTCCAGGGCCGCGAGCCCGGCCACCAGCGCCGACGCGACGCCGTACAGGAGCGTGGCCCACCGCACGAGCCTGATCCGTACGGCCTCGGCCAGCGGCAGGGCCGCCAGCGCGGGCAGGAGCAGCACGCCGTGCATCAGGACGGCATGTGCCGGCTTCATCGAGCCCGCCAGCGTGTAGGCCAGCTGCGGGTTGCCGGTCGCGACCTCGACCATGCCGCGCGCGATCATCACGCCGCCGAAGGCCATCGCCAGCAACAGCGTGACGAAACCGGCTCGTACGGCAAGGCGCATGCTGGGCGAGATTTCGGGATTACGGCGGAAGGATGCCACGGTCAGCGCGATCACCACGGCGATCAGCACCCCGCCCCCGAACGCCAGGAACCGCGACACCAGCGTGTCGAACGCGGTCTCCTGGTTGAAGTGCGACGGCACCCCCCGCCACGTCTGCGTGGTGATGAAGACGACCTCCACCACCGAGGCGGTCACGAAGGCGCCCAGCCACAGGTTCTTGCCGCGCAGCCGGACGAACCCGGCCACCCAGGTGAGCGCCAGCACGCTCAGCCCGAACGAGACGCCGAAGGTGAAGGGCTTGCGGAAGGAGACAGGCCCGTCCCACGGCCCGCCGGTGACGGCCAGCACGCCCAGGTGGAACAGGCCGGCCACGAGAAGCAGTGTTCCGATGGAGTACCAGAGTCGCGTCATGCCTCCAGGGTCCGCCGGGCCGCGCCTCACGGAATCGGCCCGGCGTCCCGTCGTCGGCTACGACCCAGGGAGCAGCTGGAGGGTGTGCGTCGTCGCCTTGCGGATGGAGGCGGGGTCGCTGAGCATCGGGAGCGTGCGGCCCTCGGTCCACAACGACGCCTGGTCCCAGTAGTTGTCGTGGAAGGCGTGCCCGGAGTTGCCGGTCAGGTTGATCCACCGGGAGTTGTCGAGGTCGGCCAGGTCGACGACCATGCGCATGGAGGCGACCGAGGTCACCTCGTAGCCCTTCTGAACGTTCCAGCCGTTGGCGTTGACGGCGTCCTTGCCGCCGGGCACGCCGAAGGGCCCGCGGTTGAACAGCCACTCGACGGGAGCGATGCCGGAGGTGCCGAAGGTCTGGTTGGTCAGCGTCAGGGTGTGGGTCTCGCCCCAGGTGCGCTCGCCGACCTCGGCGGCCGCGTCGGCCATCGCCTGGCGCAGGATGTCGTCGCGGGTCTCGACCTGGGCGGTGGTGGTGTCGTCCCAGAACACGTCGTCGGGGCGCTCCAGCAGCGCGCGGACCACTTCGTACCAGCGGTCGCCGCCGGTCGCGCGGGCCGCCTCCGGCAGGTCGTCGTCGAACGTCAGCTTGAGCAGGTGGCGCCAGACGCCGTTGAAGAAGGCGGCGGGCTTGGAGTCGAGGGTCTGGGTGCCGTCCCAGCCCTCGAGCCTTGCCCTGGCCTCGACGGCGGGACCGGCGAGGCTGACCTTCATCAGGTGGGGCGTCAGCACGGGGGCGAAGGTGTTGACGGAGTCCATCTGGATCTGCGACATCTGCTCCGGGCTGATCTTGCCCTGGCCGAGAACCTGCTCCAGGCGCTCGGCGATGCGCTGGCTGCGGTAGCCGTACGACCAGTCCTTGGTCAGCAGGGGAGCGTAGCGGCGGGGGTCGACCACGGCGTTGTTGGCGGTGACGATCACGCCTGCGGCCGGGTCGGCGAGCGTCGGCAACTGCTCGAAGGGGATGGGCTCGGGCTTCCAGTCGTACTCGCCGCTCCAACCGGGCACCGGCGCCGTGCCGTCGCCCTTGAGCCGGACCGGGATGCGGCCGGGCGCCTGGTAGCCGATCCGGCCGTCGACGTCGGCGTAGACCAGGTTCTGCGCGGGCACGTCGAACTGCGAGGCCGCGACGCGGAACTCCTCCCAGTTCTGCGCCAGGTTCATCGCGAAGATCGCATCGGCGCTGGAGCCGGGGGTGAGCGCGGTCCACTGCAGCGCCACCGCGTTGGCGCCCTGGCTGGGCTCGATGTCCATGACCTCGCCGACCAGCGGCCCGTGGACCGTGGAGCGCACCTCGAGCACGACCGGCTCGCCGCCCGCGACCTTGATGGTCTCGGAGCGCTTGTCGAGCTTGCGCACCTCGTTGCGGTAGAGGTAGGTGTCGCCCTCGACCTTCTCCATGAACAGGTCGGCCACGTCGGGGCCGAGGTTGGTGAAGCCCCAGGCGACGCGGTCGTTGTGGCCGATGATCACGCCGGGGACGCCGGAGAAGGAGTAGCCGGTGACGTCGTAGGAGCACGACGGCGACTTGGTGCGGCAGTGGAGCCCGGTTTGGTACCAGACGCTGGGCATCTGGGCCGACAGGTGCGGGTCGTTGGCCAGGATGGGCTTGCCGGTGGTGGTGTGCTGCCCGGAGACCACCCACGAGTTGGAGCCGATGCCGTCGCGGTCTTCGACGCTCATCAGGTTGGGCACCTTCGACAACGTCTCGGCCGCCCTGGTGAGCGACTCGGCGGCGCCGGCCGGACCGGAGGAGGTGGGCCTCGCGGCGGTGAGCTCGGGCTCGCCGTCCTGGTCGAAGCGGCCCTGGAAGACCGTGCCCTGCTCGACGATCGGGGTGTGGCGGTCGAAGGGGTAGGCGGGGAAGAGCTGCGCCACGCGGTCGGGCGGCAGCTTGGTGGCCGCCAGCGCCCGGTCGATCTCGGTCTCGAGGTTGGAGCGCAGGTCCCACGCCATCGCCTTGAGCCAGGCCACCGAGTCGGTGCTGGTCCACGGCTCGGGCTGGTAGCCGGAGTTGGTGAGCTTCAGCACGGAGTATTCGAGGCTGCGGTCGGAGGCGTTGACGTTGGCCTTCATCCAGGCGTTGACGCCCTTGGCGTAGGAGTCGAGGTAGCGCCTGGTCTCCTCCTTGAGCTCGGGCAGCTCCTGCTCGGCGACCTTGCGCCAGCCCATGGTGCGGATCGCCTTGTCCTGCTCGAGGGTGGCGGAGCCGAACAGCTCCGACAGGCGTCCCGAGGTCACGTGGCGGCGGAAGTCCATCTCCCAGAAGCGGTCCTGGGCGTGCACGTAGCCCTGCGCGATGAAGAGGTCTTCCGTGGTGTCGGCGTAGATGTGGGGGATGCCGAAGGCATCGCGGTAGACGTCGACCTTGGCCGACAGCCCGGGCAGCGTCAGGCTGCCTTCGAGCTGCGGGAAGGACGCGCGCACGATCCACGCCACCACGCCGGCGAGCACCAGCGCCAGTGCGAGGACGACCGTCAGCACGCGCGCCAGCCAGCGTAGCGGTCGCGGCATCCACGCAAACGGCCTCAACATCGCCAAACCCTCCCTTGACCTGCTCTTGCACAAGTGTGGCAGCTCCGTGCCGATGCCCGAACCACCTTCTGGTCGCCCTGTGGACAACCGGGGGCGGTTCGGATCATGCGGAAGCGCTTACCGAGTGCATTGGCTGGGAGGACCGATCAGGCCGACCAGACCTGCCCCGTGGGCGTGTCGGCGACCTTCACCCCCAGGGCGGCCAGCTCGTCACGCAGCCGGTCGGACGCGTGCCAGTCGTGCGCCTCGCGGGCCCGTTCGCGCTGCTCCAGCAGCTCGGAGGCGCCGGGCGGCAGCACCGCCGCCTTGCCGATCTGGGCAGACAACTCCAGCCCGAGCACGTAGTCGAGGTAGAGGAAGGTCTCGAACTTCGATCCTGGCGCGAGATCCGGTGATCGTTCGATCTCGCGCAGCACCCGGAGCGCGGCGGGCGTGTCGAGGTCGTCGGCGAAGGCCGTCTCCGCCTGCCGTACGAGATCGGCGGCCAGGGGCGCGGAGGGCGACTCGGCCCATTCGGCGACGCGGGCGCGCCAGCGGCTCAGGGTGCGGTCGGCCGCGCGCAGGGTGTCCCACGTCAGGTTCAGCTGCTGGCGGTAGCGGTGCTCCATGAACGCCAGCCGTACGGCCAGCGGGTCGAGGCCGGCCTCGGCCACGTCGGGCAGCAGCACCACGTTGCCGGTCGACTTGGCCATCTTGCGCCCGTCGAAGAGCAGGTGCTCGCCGTGCACCCAGTGGCGCACGACCTCGGTGCCCGCGGCGGTGTCGGACTGGGCGCGCTCGTTTTCGTGGTGGGGGAAGCGCAGGTCGATGCCGCCGGTGTGGAGGTCGATGCGGTCGCCGAGCAGCGACAGCGACATGGCCGAGCACTCGATGTGCCAGCCGGGGAAGCCGGTGCCGCCCCAGGGGGTGTCCCAGACGAACTCGCGGTCGGAGTGTTTCCACAGGGCCCAGTCGGCGTGGAAACGTTTGCGCGGGTCGACGCCCTCGACGCGGTGACCCGGTTTGAGGTCTTCGAGCCGGTTGCCGGAGATCTCCCCGTAGGTGGGGAAGGTCTCGGCGGCGAAGAACACCGAGCCGTCGGGCACGACGTAGGCGTGGCCCTTTTCGATGAGCTTGGCGATCAGCTCGATCATCAGGTCGATGGTCTCGGTGGCGCGCGGGGTGTGCTCGGGCGGGCGGAGGTTCAGGGCCGAGGTGTCGCGGCGGAAGGCCTCCTCGTAGAAGCGGGCGACGTCGAGCGTGGAGCGGCCCTCGGCGCGCGCCTGCATGACGATCTTGTCCTCGCCGATCTCGGCGTCGTCGACGAGGTGGCCGACGTCGGTGATGTTCTGGCACACCAGCAGCCGGGCCCCCTGTCGCTCCAGGACCCGCCGGATCAGGTCCGACAGCAGGTAGGAGCGCAGGTTGCCGACGTGGGCGTAGCGGTAGACCGTGGGTCCGCAGGTGTACATGCGGACCAGCCGGCCGGTCCTGATCTCTTCGACTTGACGGGTTCGCGTGTCGTAGAGCCGCAACATGAACCGAGCCTACTCTCCGAGGTAGCCCAGGATGTCGCGGTCACCCCGCTCACGCAGCCTCGTGACGATCTCCTCGCGCGCGGCGGTGTCGGGCAGGCCGATCCTGGCCCCGATGAGCCGCATCCCCTCCGCCTCCGACTGCACCGGGGCGGTGTAGCCGATGAGGTGCAGGGCCCTGGCCAGCGGCGGGATCCCCGGGTGGGCGCCGGGCAGGAACCTGGTCAGCAGCTCGCCGCCGTCGGAGACGGTCAGGAAGACGTGGTCGCCGTCGGCCGCCTTGAACTCGGCCAGCACGTTGCGGATCGATCCCATCGTCGGCTGGTTGTGCCACGAGATCACCACGTCGCCCGAGGGGGCGGAGGCGGTGAGCGAGCCGCCGGGAGCCATGCCCAGGTAGGCGGCGAACCCGGTCGGCAGCGGCGAGCCGGAGCCGCGCAGGTGCTCGGCGTTGATGTCGACCCGGTGCCACCAGCGCCCGTCGCGCGAACGGAAACTGCGCCGCGTCTCCGAGACGTCCTTGCGGGGCTGGTACGGCTCGGCGGCCTCGGAGCCGGCGCCGCCCGTGCCCGCGACCCTGACCCAGCCGCGCTGGGTGCGCTCGAAGCCGGGACCGCCCGCGTAGGCGCGCACCGAGCTCTCGCTCACGTCGTAGCGCGAGGTCAGGTTGGTCACGATCGTGGAGATGGAGGCCTCGCCCCCGGCGCGCTCGATCTCGCGGGCGATCATCTCGCGGATGCCCAGGTACTCGTCGCCGCCCCAGCGGGTCAGGCCGTACTTGTTGCGGTCGACCCGCAGGAAGCGGTCGTCGGCCGTCAGCTGGTTGCGGATGCCGACCAGGGAGTAGTCCTCGCCGATGCGTTCCTGGATCTCCTCGGGCGACAGCGGGTCGCCCGAGACGGCCAGCACGGCCTCGGCCTTCTCGTTGATCGAGCGCGGCCAGGGCACCACGTGCCCCTCGAACAGCCGCAGCTGCGGCACGGCCTCGATCCACCGCTCGGCCACGTCTTCGCGGACGCCGAGCTGGGCGACCATGGCGACGGCCTCGGCGACCGGGCGCGGCCCGTCGGCGAACAGCTGGCGGGTCTTCTCCCTGAGCTCGTCGGAGCCGCCCACGACCAGCCAGCCGTCGGCCTGCTCGTAGCCGGTGAGCAGCGTGCGCACGAAGCGCCAGGTCGGGATGTCGAGCGTCTTGAGCACCTCGTGGTGCCACGGCACCGCGGCGGCCAGGTCGTCGGCCGGTACGGCGGAGCCGAGCCGCCCGCGCAGCCAGGTGACGTGCGCGACCAGGGCCTGGGCGTCAGGGGAGGCGAGCCAGCCGTCGACGTGGTCGCGCAGGTCGCGCTCGATCTGCCTGATGCGCTCGCGGGTGACGTTGAAGCGCTGGGCCAGGTCGTCGAGGGTGACCCGGTTGGCGGCGTAGAGCCGGTCGCGGGCGATGGCGCGCTGGCGCTCGTCGAGCGTGGTGAAGATCTCGTCGATCACCTCGGGCAGCGGCCGGTCGGGACGGGCCGCGCGCACCTGCGCCGCCTGCGAGGGCGGCTCCAGCAGACGCTCGAAGACGCCCATGAAGAGCTTCTGCACGACGTCGCGGCCGAGCGACTCGGGCGTGCGCTCGCTCTCCGCGGGGTCCGACAGGCGCAGCAGCGGCAGGATGTCGCCGAGCAGGAGGTGCCCCCAGCAGGCCATCGCCAGGTCGGCCAGGTGGTCGGCCACCCGTGGAAGGCCGACGATGGCGCAGGCACGGTCGAAGGGGACCGCCTGCCACCATGCTTCTGGCAGGTCGGCGTCTTCCGCGATCGGTGCGATCTGGCCGGGGGAGGTCCAGCGCACCGGTGGCGCAAGGTCGCTCAGGCTGAGATTCATCGAGGTCCAACCGGCAAGGGAGAGATATCCGCAGTTCAGGGTATGTGATTAGAACGACAGAAACGGGCTGCCCCTCCCAAAGTGGGAGATATAGAGCAAAGCTTTAGCCCGGGTGCACGCCACGAACAGCACGCTACGCTCGCGCTGCAGCGCCCTGGCGCGCGACCCGGGATCGTCGGGCGGCGGGTCGGGCACGATGCCCTCCGAGACCGCGAACAACGCCACCCGGTCGAACTCCCGGCCCTTGAGCCCGTAGAAGGTCGTCACCAGGACGTCGCGGCCCTGCAGGAGCCTGCCCGCCCGTCTGGCCAGCGCCGTCGTGCGCGCCGCGACCGCGATCCGATCCGGCGCCACCCCCTCGGCCAGCCAGCCGTCGACCGTGGCCGCCAGCCCTTCGAGCTCCGCCTCGGGCGAGTCGTAGGCGCGGACCATCGGGCGCTCGCCATGACGCGTCGCGCGATAGCCGTACAGCTCCGACACCCCCGTGACCAGGCCGTCGGTCGGCCCGCCGCCGCGCAGCCGTACGCCGAAGGACAGCAGCTCCTGCGGCAGCCGGTAGGAGAGCTTGAGCGTGTGATGGGTCGCGAGGATGCCGACCTGCTCCAGTGTCACCCGGTGATCCGTGACGCGCTGGTGCGGATCGCCCAGCACGAAGAAGTCGTCATCCGCGTGCGGGACGGCCGCCCGCAGCAGCCGCCACTGGGCCGGGCTCAGATCCTGCCCCTCGTCGACCACGATGTGCCTGTACGGCTTGCGCACCTCGCCGAGCAGGTCGCCGGGCGGGGCGTTGAGCAGCCGCGCCGCCTCCTCGGTCAGGTCCGTCAGGTTGCGCGCCCCCGGCCCGACCAGGGCGGGCTGCCTGCCCTCGGCGTCGGCGACCAGGCGCAGCGCCAGATGGTCGGCGTTGTCGACGTCGATGCGCTTGCGCACCGCCGCGTCCTCGACCAGCGTGTCCAGCCGCTTCGACAGCTCCTCGCGCAGGCTCTGCGAGAACGTGTTCAGCAACACCCTGCCCTCGCCGTGCTCCGCCAGATGGGCGGCCCGATGCAGGGCGATCAGCGTCTTGCCCGTGCCCGCCGCGCCCGTGACCAGGACCGGGTGATCGTAATGCGAGCGGGCCAGCCGGTGCTGCGGGGGATGGAGGAAAGTGCACCAGTCGGGCGCGTCGAGGCGCCGCTCCAGTTCCTCGACGTCACCCACGAAGACCGCGCGGTCAGGGCTGCGCAGCAACGCCTGATGCAGGTCGTCGGGATCCACCGGACCGGGATCGGCGTCGATCGCCCGGCACTCGTCCAGCTCCCGCCACGCCTCCGTGATCGTCCCGCCACGAGCCAGTACGGCCAGCGGACGATGCTGCGTCGGCGGCAGGAACGGCTCGATCGCCTCCACGTCGGCCTCGGTGGTGATGTGCCTGATCAGCGGCAGGATCCACACATTGATGCCGAGCGCCAGCAGATCGCCGTCGCAGACCGGGTCGAACAACCGCGAAGCGCCCGCCGACCGGCGCAACGCCGGCTCCACCGAGCCCAGCGCCTGCGCGTCCCACTCCTCCACGACACCGATGACCGAGTTGACGCTGTACCTGTGCCGGTTGGCGAAATCCCACGCCTCTGCATCCGGCAGCGCGGTGACCAGCCAATAGACGTCGCGCTGCCGTACGACAACCCCGCGCAGGCCCTCCGCCAGGCGCAACGTCTGCACCCGCGCGTCCCGCGCCCCCCGCACCCTCTCCGGATGCGGGGCCCCGGCCGCGTTGGCCAGGAACAGACGCAACGCCGCCAGCGCCGGCCCGCGCCCGAGCCCACCCACTGGCGCGGCCAGTGCGCTGGGCAGATCGGGGCCGATCGCGAGGCGCGGCATACGGCTCAGTCCAACAGGGCGAGCAGGTCGCGGTCACCGCGTTCGCGGAGCCTGGCCTTCAGGTCCGACAGGCTCACCGGGCCCGTCATCCCGATCCTCGTCGCGATCACCCTCGCCGCCTGGTCCAGCGTGCCGCCAGGAGCGGTGTAACCGACCAGGCGCAACGCCCTCGTGATCGGCTCCGCGCTGTCGGAGGCCACCGGCAGATGCCTGGCCCGCAACACGCCCTCGTCCGACAGCGTGAGGAACAGGTGGCCGCCCTCCTTGGCGCCGACATCCTGCAACAACTTGCCGACCGACTCCAGCACCGGGCGGCCGTGCCAGCTCAGCGCCAGCTCACCCGCCGCACTGCGCACCGTACGGCTCTCGCCAGGGTTCAGGTTCAGATAGGCGGCGAAACCGCTCGGCAGCGGGCACTCGCCGCCCTGGAGCTGCTCGGCCGTGACGTCCACCCGCAACCACCAGCGGCCGTCGGGCTGGCGGAAACACCGCTTGGTCAGCGCGACATCCTTCAACGGGCGGGCATCCTGCTGCTGCTGGGCCGCCGGGGGCTGGAAGCGCGGCGCCTGCGGCGCCTCCGCGGGCGGCTGGGGCGGTGCCACGTTCAGGGTGGCCAGGACGAACTGCCACGCCGGGACCTCGAGCGGGCGCACCTCCAGCCGGTGCCAGTCGGCCGCCTGGAGCAGCTGCTCCTTCGACGGGTTCTGACCGACCGCGCGACGCACGGACTCGAGGTGCTCCCTGTACGGCGCCGCCTCATGGCTGTCCAGCCACTGGCGCAGGCGGGCATGCAGGTCGGCCTCCACGGCCTGCAACTCGGCCGCGGGGACGGCGAACAGCTTGGCCAGCTGGTCGAGGGCGGAGGGGGTGTCGGTGAAGACGCGGTTCTGTGCGACGGCCCAGCTCTTGTCGTCGAGACCGGCGAAGGAGGCCTCCACGAGCTCGTGGAGATGGTGGGGGGCGCTCTCCACGACGAGGGGGAGGGCGGGGGGCTCCTGGACGGGGTCGTCGGGAGCCTCGGCGACCACGGCGACGACGGGCTCGTGCTCGTCGCGCTCGGGCTCGCCGCCCGGTCCCTCGGCGTGCTGGGCCTCGGGCACGTCCGCGTGCTGCGCCTCAGGCTCGCCAAGCTGGGCCTCGGGACCGTCCGCCTGCTCGGCGGCGTGCTCGGCGTGCTCGGCGTCGCCCACGGGCTCGGCGGCGTGCTCAGCGTCCACAAGCTCGGCGCCCACGGGCTCGGCAGCGTGCGCGGCCTTCACAGGCTCGGGTGCGTCGCCGACCGGGGCGCCTGCGGGCTCGTGGGTGGCGTCCTCAGACGCGGGCGCCGCCCCCGGCTCCTCCGCCTCTGCCTCAGCCGCCCCGCCGCCGTCAGCGACCGCCTGAGCGCCTGCCACAGGCTCAGCCGCGTCCACCGGTTCAGCCGCGGCCACCGGTTCAGCCGCGGCCACCGGTTCAGCCGCGGCCACCGGTTCAGCGTCGGGCACCGGTTCAGCGTCTGCCGCTGGCTTGGCGTCTGCCGCAGAGTCAGCCGCGCCGTCTTCGTTCACCGGCTCGGCGTCGGCCACCGGTTCGGCGTCGGCCACCGGTTCGGCGTCGGCCACCGGTTCGGCGTCGGCCACCGGTTCGGCGTCGGCCACCGGCTCGGCGGCCAGGGCCGCGTCTGCCGTCGGCTCCGCAGCGCCGTTCGCCGCCTCCGGCGCCGCGCCCTTCGACGCCGCCGACTCGGGCGCCGAGGCCGCCTCTGACGCCGCTGCCGGTGCGGCCACCGCTGCCGGTGCGGCCGCAGCTGCCGGTGCGGCCGCAGCTGCAGCCGCCGCCACCGAAGCCCCCCGGCCGTGGCCGGTCGCTGTCTTCTGCCGTCCCGTCTCAGGCCGGGCGAGTGGCTCGGGCTTCTCGATGAGCTGTGGCGGCGACAGCGGCCCCGCTGCCGGCGCCAGCCGTACGAAGGTCGCCGAGAACAACGTCGACAACACCTGACGCGCCTGGATGAAGGGCTGGTCCATCAGCTCGCGGCTGGTCAGGTTGAGCAGTCCCGGCCACGACCCCGCCCGGTCGAGGGCGATGGCGACGTGGGGCTCGTCGGCCTCGTCGGGGTCGAGCACGTGCAGCGCGGGCAGCACGTCGCCCACGGCGGCGGCGGGCCAGTGCTCCAGGGCGATCTCCGTGAGCAGGTCGCCCAGCGGCTCGGGTCCGATCGCGGCCAGCACGCTGGGCATGGGCAGCGAACGCCACCAGGCGTCGGGCAGGCCGGGATGGGCGTTGAGCAGCGTGATAGCGGCCGCGTCGCTCCACCTCAGCGGTGGTACGAGGTCACTCAGGCAGAAGTTCATCCCGTTCCGTTCACCAGCCCCTCACGCCGCCGTCGCGGCGCAGCCGTACTCTTGCGGCCTCCGGAACAGACCATAGTCCGGCAAAACACCCATGTGCATCATGGACTACGTATCAGCGTCGGACGGCGGCGAAGCGTAGGCGAACATAATCAGCCATCCATCCGGTCTCCCGGCGCAAGGCGGGTGCCGCGAGCTCGTTGACTCGCCTCAGCAACGGCTCCACCAGGTCCTTGGGCAGGCCTGCCAGGACATTGCCGGCGAACATGCGCACCCAGTCGGCGGCACCGCCGGGGCATTCGTCAAGTGGCGTGGGACGGTCGAAGTATTCGAGAATGCGTACGACGAACCCGTTCCTCTCCAGCCGTCCCGCGTACTCCGCGGGGGTGGGGAAGTACCACGGCAGCTCGGGTTCCGGAAGGCCGTAATCCCGCCAGGCCGTCGACATGGCCGCGGTGAGTTCCGCGCAGTTGCCCGATCCGCCCATCTCGGCCACGAATCTGCCGCCGGGGACGAGCGCCTCCCTGACGTTCTCGATGACCGAGTCGGGGTCGCGGCTCATCCAGTGCAGCGCCGCGTTGGAGAAGACCGCGTCGTACGCCTGGGCGACGGTGAAGTCGTGGCCGTCGCCGATGATGAAGTCAATGCCGGGAAACTGTGCCAGCGCCTTCTCGATCATCACCGGCGAGCCGTCGATGCCGAGGACCTGCGCGCCTCTTGAAGCGATCTCCGCGGTCAGCACCCCCGTGCCGCATCCCAGGTCGAGCACCCTCTCGCCGGGTTGCGGGTCAAGCAGGTCGACCAGGGGCGCGCCCTTGGCCGAGACATAGCCGAAACTGCTGTCGTAGGCGCGACTGTTCCACCGCATCAAGCTCGGTGTGTCGTATCGCAAGACAATCAGCTCACATTCTGAGACGTCATTCCCCCTGTGCGCTCACTTTAGGGCGTGAATGTCTCTACGACATATCAGTCACTTCCGTGACTATGGTCATCATGGGAAAGCCCCCGGCCCAAGCAGGCCGGGGGCTTTTGTCGTGAACGCGTCAGCCGGCCACCGAGCTCCATTTGGCGCGCACGTAGGACTTGGCCGCGTCGGTCTGCGGGACGGTCAGCAGCACGGGCGGACCCGGGGCGACGGGCAGCTTGGCCGCCTGCTCGGTGTCGAGCGTGCCCCGCATGAGCATGGCCTCGGCGCGCACCGGCCGGGCGTAGCCCTTCTGCAGCAGGTTCTGGCCCTCGTCGGAGAAGAGGTACTCCTGCCACAGCCTGGCCGAGGCCGGGTGCGGCGCGTTCTTGGCGATCGCCTGGACGTAGAAGGTCCCCAGGGCCGCGTCGCGCGGGATGGTGACCTTCCAGCTCTCCGGCGCCTTGGCGGCGCGCGCGGCGTTGACGTGGTCCCAGTCGATCACGACGTCGGCCGTCCGTGCGTCGGCCATCCTCCCCTTGAGCTGGGAGAACAGCTCGACGGCCTGGCTCGGCTGCGGTACACCCGAGCGCAGCGAGGCGGCCATGACGCCGTAGAAGCCCGCCGCGTCCTGGCGCGGGTCCCCGGCCAGCGCGACGGTGGCGCCCGGCTTGGTCAGGTCGGCGAACGAGGCGGGCTTGGCCTTGGCCGGGTTGTAGCCGATCGACATGTAGCTGCCGTAGTTGGCGTACCAGGCGCCGTCGGGCTGCTTGACCTCGTCGGGCAGGTCGTGCCAGCCGCTGACCTTGTAGGGCGCGAACCGGGCGGCGTTGGCCACGGCCGTGTCGAGGCTCAGCTCGTAGCAGTCGGGTTTGGCGTTCGAGACGAGTTGCCTGGCGCTGCTGGCGTCGGGCTCGAGCTCGTTGACCTTGATGCCGTACTTCTCGGAGAACGCGTCGATGATCTCGCCGTAGTTCACCCAGGAGCGGGGCAGGCCGATGAGGTTGAGCCCGCCCTCCTTGCGGGCGGTCTCGGCCAGCCGGTCGAGGGTGGTGAAACCCTCTTTCAGCGAGGCGGCCTGCACGTTGACGGGCGGGAGCGGCTGCTCGGGCACGGCCGACTGGCCGCATCCGGCGAGCACGAAGGCGGCCGCGCACATGAGGACGGCCTTGCTACTTTCAGTCACATTACGAATACTTACCGCTGACGAGGAGGAACGACCCTCGCCGCGACCAGCGTGTCCTGCGGAATCTCCACCAAGGTGCCGTCATGTTTTCGTACGGCCAGCAGTCCGTCGTCCCACGATTCGAGAATGCCTACCGCGTCACGGAAGCCCTCTGGCACTCTTCTTCGTGTCGTCACCCGAGCGCCCACGTCGGCGGGCGTGATGGACACGACTAGCCGGGCAGCCATGGAGTTTTCGCCACCCTCCGTTTCCGACACTTGGCGGGCACGGCAATACTAGGGCGTAGCAAACCGCGGTCGAAGTCGTGAAGGAGCTCGAGGTGACCTACGTCATCGCGCAGCCTTGCGTGGACGTGCTTGACAAGGCGTGCATCGAGGAATGCCCCGTCGATTGCATCTACGAGGGCGAACGCATGCTTTACATCCACCCCGACGAGTGTGTGGACTGCGGCGCATGCGAGCCGGTGTGCCCGGTGGAGGCCATCTTCTACGAAGATGACCTGCCCGAGCAGTGGAAGGACTTCTACAAGGCCAATGTCGAGTTCTTCGACGACCTTGGCTCACCGGGCGGCGCCTCGAAGGTCGGCAAGATCGACAAGGATCACCCTGTCGTCTCCGTCCTGCCTCCGCAGGCCGAGGAGCACTAACCTGGTCGGCGCGACAACGCCGGGCCGGCGCATCCGCTCCGCCCGGCGATGAGTGCTGCCATCGAGGAGAGCCGTGAACAACCTGCCTGACTTCCCGTGGGACAAGCTGGAGCCGCACAAGAGGCGCGCCCTGGAACATCCCGACGGGATCGTCGACCTGTCGGTGGGAACCCCCGTCGACCCGGTGCCGCAGGTGGTCCAGGAAGCTCTCGTGAAGGCGGCCGACAGCCCCGGCTACCCGCTCACCCACGGCACCAGGGAGTTGCGCGAGGCGGCCGCGGGCTGGCTGGCGCGCCGCCACGGCGTCAGCGTGGGCGAGCAGGCGGTGCTGCCGCTGATCGGCTCGAAGGAGTTCGTCGCCTGGCTGCCCACCTACCTGGGTGCCGAGCATGTCGCCCTGCCGGAGCTGGCCTACCCGACCTATGACGTGGGGGCCAGGCTGGCGGGCGCCAAGGCGAGCGCCACCGACGGGCTGGTGGCCCTCGGGCCCGAGCCTGTCGACCTGGTGTGGGTCAACTCCCCGTCGAATCCGACGGGCCGGGTGCTGCCCGCCGAGCACCTGCGCAAGGTCGTCGAGTGGGCGCGCGAGCGCGGCGCGATCGTCGCCTCCGACGAGTGCTACATCGAGCTGGGCTGGGAGGCCGAGCCGATCTCGATCCTGCACCCCGACGTCTGCGGCGGCTCCCACGAGGGGCTGCTGGCGGTGCACTCCCTGTCGAAGCGCTCCAACCTGGCCGGCTATCGCGCCGGGTTCGTCACGGGCGATCCGGCGCTGGTCAAGCGTCTGCTGGAGATCCGCAAGCACGGCGGCATGATCATGCCCGCGCCGGTGCAGGCCGCGATGGCCGCCGCGCTGGCCGACGACGCTCACGCCGAGGAGCAGCGGGAGCGTTACTCCGCCCGCCGTGCCGTGCTGCGTCCCGCCCTGGAGAAGGCCGGGTGGACCATCGAGCACTCCGAGGCCGGGCTCTACTTCTGGGCGTCCAATGGCAAGGACTGCTGGACGCAGGTGGCCGAACTTGCCGAAATCGGGATTTTGGCCGCGCCGGGTGACTTCTACGGAGCTGCTGGTAGCTCACATATCCGTATCGCTGTGACGGCTACGGACGAACGCATCAGTGCGGCGGTGCGCCGCCTCCAGTAAGATTCCCCGGCATGGGCGAGGTTGTCGAACGAACTGATCGGCGCAGCCTCGTCGCGCGCGGGGCGGTGATATGAGCGCATCTGCTTTGGTCGTGCTCGGCCTCAGTGTCGCCACCGTCATCCTGTTACTCGGCGCGTTCCTCGCCACCATGCGTCAGGGCCGTGACCGGCGGGCCGCCAGGCCCGCTCCGGTTCAGCCCGCCGCTCCCGTGCCCGCTCCCGTGGCCACGCCCACCTTCATCGACCCCCGCACCTTCCGCGTGGGTGACCGCATCGAGGTGCACGGCGCCCCCTGGCGGGTGCTCGGGGCGCTCCACGTGTCCTGGCAGGGCCAGCAGTGGACCGAATACTTCATCGAAGACTCCCTGCGCCGCTACCAGTGGTTGTCGGTCGAGGTGCGCCACGGGCTGGCCTCGGGCGACGCCCCCCACCTGGAAGTGCTGCTCTGGACCGAGGTCCCGACGCAGGGCATGGTGCCCGCCAAGAGCATGCTGATCATGGAGGGCGTCGAGTTCTTCCCCATCGAGCGGGGCACCGCCGCCTTCAAGGCCGAGGGTGAAGCCTCCGGTCACCCCGAGCGCGGCCTGCTCGACTTCGCCGACTACCGCGCGGCCGACGGACGGTTGTTGTCCTTCAACCGCGTCCAGGGCTCGCAGTGGACCGCCGCCTACGCCCATCCTCTGCCACCCGGTTCCGTCTCCTTGCTGGCGCGTGCCTCCTAGGCCGACCGGATGGAGTAGGCGAGGTTGCGGCACATCGTCGTGGAGTTGGCGATCCAGAGGATCTTGAAGTCGTAGCCTTCGGCCGTGCGTGACTCGTGGTCGGCGCAGAACCTCGGGCTGGGCTTGTCCTCGACGACGGCGCCGAAGTCGTCGAAGGGGTTGAGCTGCTTCTCCAGCAGGCAGATCGCATCCTCCGCCAGCGCCGCCGCGTCACCCCGCACGACCGCGACCAGCCCGGTCGACCAGGTGTACTCCGGATCCCGGTAGACCGCGACCGCGAGGTGGTCGTTCTCGTAGGCGCAGTTCACCGCGTCGGCCGCCAGGAGGAACTTGCCGGCGAAGCTCTTGATCCCGGCACGGAAGGTGGTCTTCACGGCCGAGTCGGGGATGTTCTGCACGGCCAGTCCCACCAGGCCGTTGACGTTGACGCACGGGTTGGTGGCGATGCGCTCGGCGTCGGCGGGCGACGGGAGCTGCGACCGGGTGATCGGCCCGGCCTTCGGGCAGAAGCTCTTCTTGGGCGCCTGGGCGGTCTTCTGGGGCCCGGCCGCCTCGGCCCGGTCTCCGGGGATCTGGAAGTCTTCGCAGGCGGCCAGCAGGCTCATGGTGAGTAAGGCGACGAGCAGCACGATCAGCTTGGACACGAGGGTTCTCCGCATGAGATCAGCATGCGGAGCCGGATGATCGGCGGCTTGAGTACGCCCTACTCAACCTCTCAGGACAGGGCGACCTCGTCGCGCCCGGCACGGGAGTCGGAGGTCCAGGTCTCGGACTCCGGCGACCAGGTGACTCCGTCGAAGCCGACCTTGCGCAGGCCGTACTTCTGGGCATGGGCGACCGACCAGGTGGCGATGAGCCAGCCGCGCTTGACGCCCGCGGTGGCCGTACCGCCCAGGGCCTTGGTCAGGTCGCGCCTGGCCCGGTCGGCCTCGTAGGCGGTCGAGGTGGGCGACGGGCTGGCGCCGGGCGGGTAGGTGCAGTGGACGGCCTTGGGCACGCGGCCGGTGAAGGCGGCGGCCAGGATGCGGGCGTTCTCCTCGTGGTCGGCGTAGGCGTAGCCGCCGGCCGAGCGCTGGACGGCCTGGGCGGCGTCGGCGATGGGCAGCTTGCGGTAGTTCTTCACCTTCACCAGGGCGGCGAAGAACTTGTTGGTGGAGTAGACCGGGTCCATGATCTGCTTGGGCGTGCCCCAGCCCTGCGACGGGCGCTGCTGGAAGACGCCGAGCGAGTCGCGGTCGCCGTAGTCGAGGTTGTAGAGCTTCGACTCCTGGATGCCCGTGGCGTACGCGATGATCACGGCGCGCTCGGGCAGCTTGCGGCGCGCGGCGACCGCGGCGATGGTCGCCGAGATCTGCGCCTGCTCGACATCGAGCTCGAGCTCGCCCTGCGGGGTCGTGACAGTGCACTTGGCCTGCGGCTCCACGAACGGCTCGACCTTTTCCAGCAGCTTGAGCACGGCCACGCTGATGGCCACCGCGAACACGACGACGATCACGATGATGACGATGACAGAGCGGGAGAAGTGCAGGCGCACTCTAAGTAACCTACCGCCGTCCGTGGCGAGGTGAGCCGGATAAGCTCGCTGGCCATGAAGGACAGCTACTCCAGCCCGCTCCCCGCGGCGATCGACGAGCTGTGGGAGCGCCGCGCGGAGCTCTCGCCGGGTGATGCGGAGGCCCGCAGGGTCGTGGTCGGCGCCGTCGACGAGCTCGACGCCGGCAAGGCCAGGGTGGCCGTCGTGGGCGGCGACGGTGAGGTGATCGTCGACGAGCGTGCCAAGCGGGCGATCCTGCTCGGCTTCCGCGTGCTCGGCATGGCCAGGTCGCAGGTGGGCGATTTCCAGCACCACGACCGGATCCCGCTGAAGTCGAGGTTCGAGGGCGTGCGGGTGGTTCCGGGCGCGATCGCGCGCTGGGGCTCGCACCTGGCCCCTGGCGTGGTGCTGATGCCGTCGTTCACCAACATCGGCGCCTACGTCGGCGAGAACACCCTGGTCGACACGTGGGTGACCGTGGGGTCGTGCGCGCAGGTGGGCAAGAACGTGCACCTGTCGGGCGGGGTGGGCCTCGGCGGGGTGCTGGAGCCGCCGAACGCCGTCCCGGTGGTCATCGAGGACGACGCGCTGATCGGCAGCCGCTCGATGATCGTCGAGGGCGCCCGGGTCGGCAGGGGAGCCGTCGTGGGCGCGGGAACGATCCTGTCGGCGTCCATGCCGGTGATCGATGTGGAGACGGGCGAGGAGCTGAGCCGGGGCCGCATCCCCGACTGGTGCGTGGCGGTGAGCGGCACGCGGATGAAGGAGTTCCCCGGGGGCACGTACGGCCTGCCGGCGGTTCTCGTGCTCAAGCGCCTCGAACCAGGGCAGCGGCACGACAAGGCGGCGCTCAACGACGTGCTGCGGGAGCATGGGGTGAACGCATGACGATTCTTGATCTGTCGCAGGATGTCCGGCTGCTCACCGCGGCCCTCGTCGACATCGAGTCGGTCAGCGGCGACGAGAAGGCCATCGCCGACGCGGTCGAGGCCGCGCTCTCGGCGCTGCCGCACCTGGCGGTGGAGCGTTCCGGCGAGACCGTGATCGCGCGCACGCATCTGGGCAGGGACGAGCGGGTGCTGATCGCCGGGCACCTCGACACCGTCCCTGTGCACTCCAACCTGCCCAGCCGGGTCGAGGGCGACCTGCTCTACGGCTGCGGCACCTCCGACATGAAGGCCGGGGTCGCGGTGGCGCTGCGCCTGGCCCACCTGATCAGGGAGCCCGCCAAGGACCTGACCTACGTCTTCTACGACTGCGAAGAGGTCGAGGCCGAGCGCAACGGGCTCAACCGGGTCGCCGGGCGGCATCCCGAGTGGCTGGCCGCCGACTTCGCGGTGCTCATGGAGCCGACCGACGGCGTCATCGAGGGCGGCTGCCAGGGCACCATGCGCGCCGAGATCGCGGTGTCGGGCAAGCGGGCGCACAGCGCCAGGTCGTGGCTGGGCGTCAACGCCGTCCACGGTGCGGAGGCCGTGCTGGCGCGGCTCAACGCCTACCAGGCGCGCACGCCGGTCGTCGACGGGCTGCGCTACCACGAGGGCCTGAACGCCGTGTCGATCAGGGGCGGGGTCGCGGGCAACGTGATCCCCGACGAGTGCGTGGTCACCGTCAACTACCGCTTCGCCCCCGATCTGAGCGTGGAGCAGGCGCAGCAGCACGTGCTGGAGGTCTTCCAGGGCTTCGCGGTCACCTTCACCGATCTCGCGCCGGCGGCCAGGCCCGGTCTGACGCATCCGGTGGCGGCGGCCTTCGCCGCGGCCGTGGGCGGGCAGCCGCGGGCCAAGCTGGGCTGGACCGACGTGGCGCGCTTCTCCGAGCTGGGGACCCCCGCCGTCAACTACGGTCCTGGCGACCCGAATCTGGCCCACCAGAAGGACGAGTACGTCACCCTGTCCAAGATCGTGGAGGCCGAGGCGGCCATGCTCGACTGGCTCGCATAATGCGAAAGTGGCTTTCCTCGCCGGCCATTTGGCGGGGAAAGCCACTTTCAGTCCCGAGCAGCACCCTCGGTCCTTAGACGCGGGGGGTGCGAAATCTGGTTCCGCAGATTTTTCAAGATTTTTTAGAACGCCCCAAAAGGGCGCTCACCTGCGAATATAGTCGATCCATAGCGCTCTGTCCGATGCTCGGCACCGTGACCACCTTCGCCGACGTGCTCCGCGTGACCGAGTTTCGTGCACTGTGGGTGTCAGGACTGATCTCCCGATTAGGCGACCAGCTCGCCAGGGTGGCCCTGGCCGTCCTGGCCTACGAGCTCACCCGGTCGGCCACGATCACCACCCTGACCTACGCCCTGACCTTCATCCCCAACCTCATCGGCGGCCCGCTGCTCGGCCACCTGGCCGACCGGTTCCCGCGCCGCCGCCTGATGATCGCCTGCGACCTGGCCCGCGCCCTGCTCGTCGGCCTCATGGCCGTGCCCGCGATCCCGTTCCCCGTCCTGTGCGTGATGTTGTTCTTCACCACGCTCATCGACGCCCCCGAGCGCGCGGCGCGCATCGCCACCACCCCCGACGTGCTCGACGAGGAGCGGTACCAGACGGGCGTGAACCTGCTGGGGCTCACCCAGCAGGTGACGGTCCTGGTCGGCCTGGGCTTCGGCGGCCTGATCGCCACCGCGCTGCCCACCCGCGTCGCCCTGCTGGCCAACGCGGTGTCGTTCCTCGTCGCCGCGCTGATCGTG
Source organism: Nonomuraea sp. NPDC050663 (assembly GCF_044456985.1). NCBI lineage: Bacteria > Bacillati > Actinomycetota > Actinomycetes > Streptosporangiales > Streptosporangiaceae > Nonomuraea > Nonomuraea sp. NPDC050663. The sequence continues at coordinate 117,601 of NZ_JBITGL010000012.1, read as the reverse complement.
GCGGTGGGCACCAAGGACCGCCCGGCCGCGAGCACCGGCAAGGTCGTCGCGCCGGGCGAGCTGCTGGCCGGGGTGCGCATCGTGCTGGGTGACGCGCGGCTGCGCACCCTGCTGGCCATGGCCATGCTGGCGCTGTTCTACATCGCGCCGGAAGGGCTCGCGGTGCCGTACAACGACCAGCTCGGCGGCGACGGGCCGCAACTGGCGCTGCTGCTGTGCGCGATCCCCGCCGGGAGCGTCGTGGGCATGTACCTGGTCAACAAGCTGCGGGTGGGCGTCGACGCGCTCGCGCCGCTCGCGGTGGCGTCGTGCGTGCCGCTGATCGTCTGCGCCCTGCAGCCCGGCGTCGTGGCGTCGGTCGTCATCTGGTTCGTGGTCGGCGCGCTCGCCTCCTACCAGGTGCTGGCCAACGGGGAGTACGTGCGGATCGCGCCCACGGAACGGCGCGGCCAGGTGATCGGCGTCGCGCAGTCGGCCCTGGTCGCCTCCCAGGGGCTGGGCGTGCTGTTCAGCGGGCCGCTCGCCGACGCCTTCGGCCCCGCCGCCGCCATCGGCGTGTACGGCGTGGCGGGCACGGTCATCGCCGTCCCCTTTGCCCTCGCGTGGCGACGCGCGCGGATGGGTAACGTTGGCCCATGAAAAAGTCACGCCCCGAGCGTCGGCAGGGTCAAGCCGTGGTCCGCGGCAGTCTGGTACCCGACTCCACTCATGATCAGCGCCTGCTCGACCGCCAGGGTCCGGCCGACTGGGTGCACATGGATCCGTGGCGGGTGCTGCGCATCCAGGCGGAGTTCGTCGAGGGTTTCGGGCAGCTCGCCGAGCTTCCCCCCGCCGTGTCGGTCTTCGGTTCCGCCAGGACCAAGCCCGACTCGGAGGATTACAAACTCGCCCGTGACCTGGGCGAGGCGCTGGCCAGGGCCGGATATGCGGTGATCACCGGCGGTGGCCCCGGCGTCATGGAGGCGGGCAACAAGGGCGCGGTCGACGCGGGAGGCATCTCCGTCGGGCTCGGCATCGAGCTGCCCTTCGAGCAGAGCATGAACGAGTACGTCGACCTCGGCATCGAGTTCCGCTACTTCTTCGTGCGCAAGACGATGTTCGTGAAGTACTCCTGCGGCTTCATCGCGCTGCCCGGCGGCTTCGGCACGCTCGACGAGCTGTTCGAGGCGCTGACGCTGGTCCAGACGCGCAAGGTGACCTCCTTCCCCGTGGTGCTCCTGGGCACCTCGTTCTGGGGCGGCATGGTCGACTGGATCAAGAACTCCCTCCTGGGCACCGGCAAGATCGCCGAGCAGGACCTCGATCTGTTCACCGTGACCGATGACGTGGACGAGGCGGTGCGGATCATCGTGGAGGCCGATCGGGTCAGGTCCAAGCAGCGGCAGGATGAGCAGGAGGCCGTCGCGCAGCACTCGGCGGAGCCCCAATAGTCTGGCTTTGTGAATATCTGCGTCTATTGCGCATCAAGTCAGAAGATCGACCCCAAATATCTGGATCTGGCCGCTGAAGTCGGAACGCGGATTGCCGAACGCGGCCACGTCCTGGTGAGCGGGGGAGCGACCGTCGGGTGCATGGGCGCGGTGACGTCGGCGGCGCGGGCCGCGGGCGGGCGGACCGTGGGCGTCATCCCCCAGGCACTCGTCGACATCGAGGTCGCCGACAACGACTCCGACGAGCTGGTGATCACCACGGACATGCGCGAGCGCAAGGGCCTCATGGACGCCCGCTCCGACGCGTTCCTGGTGTTGCCGGGCGGGATCGGCACCCTCGAGGAGCTCTTCGAGATCTGGACCGCCCGCGTGCTCGGGCTGCACGACCGGCCGCTGGTGATCCTGGACCCGTGGGGGCTGTTCCAGCCGCTGCGCGACCTGATCGAGCAGCTCTACGAGGCCGGGTTCACCAGAGCGGACGTCTTCGACGCGATCTCCTGGACCACCACGGTCGACGAGGCCTTCGACCGGCTCGAAGGGCGCACCGTGCACCTCTCGCCGAGCCCCGAGGAGCTCGGCGAGGCGGTCATCTGACGACCGGGAGGCGGCCCAGCTCGACACCGAAGTGCTCGCGGTAGGCGGGAAGCAGTTCCGCCTCGGCGAGCACCTTCTCCGCGCGCTCGCCGTACGAGGTGGTGATCAGCTTGTCGCCGCTGAGCGTGATGCGTCCCTCGGGGGTGCGCATCGAGCAGACCGCCGACCTGGTGAAGTGGGAGTCGGGCGAGGTCGACTGCCACCACGCCGTCGGCACGAAGTCGGCCAGCTCGTAGGCCCGCTCCGTCAGGCGGTAGGCGGGCCTGCCGTTGTGCAGCACGTCGAGGTCGCCGTGATCGGCCGGGCGGATCTCGAAGACGCCCGCCCCGTCGGCCTGCTCGCCGCGCACGCCGAGGCGGAGCGGCGCGTCGGCGAAGTCGCCGAACCCCACGTCGACCAGCCACGGCTCGTCGAGCTCGACACGCAGGGCCAGATGGTCGAAGAGCGGGCCGAGCCGGTCGCCGCCGTACACCCGGGCCGCCAGCAGCGTCACCCGGTGGCCCAGCGCGGTGAGCAGCCCCGCGAACAGGCCGTTCAGCTCGTAACAGAACCCGCCGCGCCGCTGATTGACGACCTTGTCGAAGAGCGCTTCGGGAGTGAGCACGATCGGCTCGTCCAGGTGGATGCTGAGATTCTCGAACGGGACCGTGGTCAGGTGGGCGTACTGCAGGGCCCGCGGTGACAGGTCGCCGGACCGGTCGACGCCGATGCGCGCGAGGTAGGCGGAGATCTCGGATTCGTTCATGCCAGCCCCCGTCGCGTGAGCGCCGGAGGCCGCCTGCCCGCCAGGCAGTCGGTCATCTCCACGGCCAGACCTACCTGATCGGTATGTTCCGTCACGAAAATCGTGGCGCCGTGCCAGCGGAAGACGGAGGCGGCGGCCAGGGCGGCGTCGAGCTGGGCGGGCAGCCTGACCAGCGCCGTCCTGCCTTCGGCGGACAGCCTGGCGGCCTCGGAGGGGGTGTGCGCCTGGACCCAGTCGGGCTCCCATGGCGCGCCGGGTGTCACGAGTGCGGGACTCATGTCTCGATCGTACGAGTACGATGCCAATGTGCTGGTCGTACTCGCCATCGCCGCCGCCGCCGTCCTGGTCTGCGTGGTGCTGGTCTCCCTGGGCAAGGGCGGTGAGCTGACCGAGTTCCCGCCCGACATTCCCCCGCTTGAGCTGCCCGAGCCCGGTCAGCTGTCGGCCGTCGACTTCATGGCGTTGCAGCTGCCGGTGAACCTCGTCGGCTATCACACGCAGTCGGTGGACGAGACGCTGCGCCGCGCGGCCAACGCCATCAGCGCGCGCGACACCCGCATCGCCGTGCTGGAGCAGCGGGTCTCCGAGCTGCTGTCCAGCAGGCTGCAGGCGCGGCAGGAGGTGCACGCCGGGCCGGGCGACGCCCTGCGCACCCAGCACGAGCCGCGCCCGTCCGACGCGTCCCTGGTCCTGTCGGAGGCGGAGCCCGCCGTGCGCGGCCTCGGCATCGAGCCGTACGGGAGGCACGCCACCGCGGCGGGCGCCGACGCCGAGCCGGTGGAGCTGGAGGAGGACGCGACGGCGATCAGGCTGGGCCGCCACGTGGCCACGCCGAGCGACGCCAAGAGCGAGGCCGCGGGCGACACCAGGAGCGAGGCCGCGGGCGACTCCGACCAAGACGCCCGGCAAGGCTCCGACCGCGGCTCCGACCAAAACGCCCAGCAAGGCTCCGACCGCGGCTCCGAGAGCGAGCCCGAGGGCTCGTCGAGCGGCGCGGACGTCTCCGCCGCGTCGTCGGGCGCGCCCGCCGCGCGTACGGCGGGCAAGAGCCGCTGGGACGACGAGCCGGAGGCCGACGCCGGCCCCGGCACGGCCGCCGCGGACACCATCGACGAGCACGACGACGAGCGCGTGAGCGCGGAGGACCGCCGGTGACGGAGGTCGTCCGCTGCACCTGGGGCACGATGACCCCGCTCTACACCGCCTACCACGACGAGGAATGGGGCCGCCCGGTCCGCGGCGACGACCGGGTCTTCGAACGGGTCTCCCTGGAGGCCTTCCAGTCGGGCCTGTCCTGGCTGACCATCCTGCGCAAACGCGAGAACTTCCGCCGTGCCTTCGACGGCTTCGAGATCCCCAAGGTCGCCGCCTACACCGAGCGCGACGTCGAGCGCCTGATGGCCGACGAGGGGATCGTCCGCAACCGGGCCAAGATCGAGGCGGCCGTCACCAACGCCAAGGCGGCCCAGCGCCTCGAAGAGGGCTTGTCCGCCCTGGTCTGGAAATATCACGACCCCGATTCGCCCGTGCCCAAGAGCATGGCCGACGTCCCCGCCATCACTCCCGCGTCCAGGGCCCTGGCCAAGGAGCTGAAGCGTCACGGCTTCGCCTTCGTCGGCCCCACCACCGCCTACGCGCTCATGCAGGCGATCGGCCTGGTCAACGACCACATCGCGGAGTGCGTCACCCGAACGGGATCGTGACCGAGGCGCCGTCGGGGTAGGCGACCACGACGGCGCCGGCATCGCGGGCGACGGTGACGGCCTCGCGGAGCGCGGCCGGATGCACGGTGTCGCCCGACAGCACGACGAGCGACACGTGCAGGCCGGGGGAGTCGCCGGTCAGGCACGGCACGGCCGAGTGGGGGCCGAAGGCGTTGGCTTCCACGTTGCGGATCACCTCGGCGTGCTGCCAGCCGTACAGGCCGATGATCGCGGAGGTGAGCCCGTCGGCCCGCGTGGCCATCGCCCAGCCGGGGCCGGACTCCACCGCGGGCGCCGACGCGTCCGCGACGGCGTAGCCGCCTTCGCGCACCGTCACGGCCTCGCCCGCGCCTGTGACGTGGTGCACCCTGATCTCCCAGGCGCCTCTGACCGAGGAGTGGCTGGTGACGGTGCCCAGCGGGGTGACGGAGCGCGACGACGACGCCGAAAGCCGTTCGATCGTTCCCCTGGCCGCAGCTTCCGCGCCGTCGAGCAGGGCGAGGTGGTTGTCGACCTCCTGCACCCGGGCGTGCTCGCCCGCCTCGGGCGCGGTCCGCGTCGAGTAGGCGAGCTTGGCGTAGTGGGGGTCGCTCACCTCGCCGTGGTCGCTGCCGTGGTTCAGCAGGCGCACGATGCCGTCGTGCCGGGTGCCGTGCAGCGTCCAGCCGACCGCGGGGATCTCGGCGACGACGTCGCCGTGGTCGATTGGCAGCCCCTGCTCCGGCGCGGTCCACACCGGGTGGTCGGCGGGCAGCAGCAACCCCAGGAACCCCTTCGACGCCCAGTACGGCGAGGCGGGACCGGAGTAGGGCTGGGTCGAGGGCAGGAAGGTGTCGTACCACCCGAGCGACAGCAGCCCGCGTGAGTCGGGCACCCCGCGTTCCACGAAGTGGCGCAGCACCGAGGAGGCGAGCTTGCGTGTCTGCCCGGGGGCCAGCGGGGTGGCGTCGGCCAGCGCTCCCATCCAGACCGGCGCGAGCGAGGCGAAGCGGTAGCACAGGGAGCGCCCCTGGTGGACGGGCGCGCCATCGGAGCCGAAGAAGTGCTGATAAGACTGGAGAAAGGTGGAAAGTCGCTCCCGGTAGACCTGCCCCTCCTCCCCGGCCATCCTCGCCCACAACAGCGGATACAGGTGCAGCGCCCACCCGCAGTAGTAGTCGAAGTTGCGAGTCCCGCCGTCGGTGTACCAGCCGTCACCGACGTACCAGTCCTCGATCCTGGCCAGCCCCCTGTCGATCTCCTCCTGCTTGTACGGCCCGCCGACCGACTTGAGGAACTCCTCGGTGACGGTCTGGAAGAGCATCCAGTTGTTGTCCCAGGTGCGCTTGCCGACGAAGCCGCCGAGCCAGTCGACGACCCGCTCCTGAGTGCGCGGCGGCAGCCGGTCCCAGAGCCACGCGCGTGATTCGTGGAGCCCGACGGCGATGGAGGCGGCCTCCACCATCTGCTGCGAGCAGTCGGTCAGCTCCGGCCAGACCCCCTCGACCCCGGCGGCCAGTCCTTGCGCGTACCTCTCGGCCAGCGCGTCGGGCGCGCCCCCGCCCGCGATGCGAAAGGCCGCCAGGAGGAAGGTCCTGGCGTACCCCTCCAGCCCGTCGAGTGCCACCCCCGACCAGCTCGCCCGCCCGGGCAGGCCGTAGCGCGAGAAGTCGGGGGAGGCGTACGGCACGACCGAGTCCAGCAGGTGGTCGGCCACCGCCTCCCAGTGCGCGCGGGTCCATCCGGTGCGGGAGGAGAGCACGCGGTCGGTGGGTGGCAACTGCACGGCGAGGGCTCCTAGGGATGAGGTGGGACGGTGAGGTGGGCGGTGTGCGTGTGCCCGCGCGAGCCGGCGAGGCCGACGGTGATCGCCGGGCGGCGCCCGGTCCGCACGGTGACCGTGTCGTCGGCGCTGACCAGGCCGAGCGCGGGGTGGTCGAGGGTGAGCGTCACCGTATCGGTGGTCCTGCCGGGGTCGGACACGGCCACGCGGAGGTGCTCGCCCTTCCGGCTCACGAGCACGGCGCAGGGCGCGTCGGCGGTGACGCCGCCTGCCGTACCCGGGCTCCAGAAGTTCGCCCCGAGCAGGCCGCCCGCGCGCACGGCCTGCGCCTGGGCGGTGTTGGACAGCACGTGCGCGCCCCGCCAGCGCCTGGTCGCGTGCGGGGTGGCGCCGGGCAGGACCGCGTAGGCGTACGAAGCGTCCACCGGGGAGACCCCGTGGTCGTACCAGAGCGTCACGTACTCCCTGGTGACCGGATCGGTGGTCCCGCCCGTGGAGGCGCCGTCGTCGATGGCCCGCCAGTGGTCGGTACGGCTCTCGCGCAGCGACCTCACCGGCGCCCGGTCCAGGAAGGCGTAACCGCCCACCCCCTCCAGGTGCGCCCAGCCCTCCTCCAGCAACAGCGTGCCCGAAGTGCCCCGGTTCTCCACGACGGTCTCGATCGTGCGCCCGTCGGTGCCATGGATCCCGGCGCCCAGGCAGATGATCGCGTCGTCGAGGAAGAACCACGACTTCCTGGCCCGCAGCGTGCTGCCCATGGCCATGAGGTCGAGCCCGGCCAGGCCGTGGTCGCCGAGCACGACGCCGCCCGCCCAGGCGTTGTCGGGGCCGAACGTGCCGGTGCCGCCCGAGGAGACCGCAGGCAGGCGCCGCCTGGTGTCCACGGTGGTGCCGGGCAGCCGGTAGGAGTCGACCGTCGGCCAGTAGTCGAGGGTGTAGTGGTCCTGGTCGAGGTAGAGGTAGAGCACGCCGTCGCCCTGGTACCAGCCCCGGTAGTTCTCGCCGTTGCCGCACTCGTAGCCCGCGATGCGCCTGGACGACAGGCTGAGCGCCGCCGACCAGTCCGGCCGCCGGTGGACGACGCGGTCCATGTCGGCGAAGACGCGGTGCATGACGGGCCGGGGAGCGGGCCGCGCGGTGAGGGCCGAGGCCCTGGCGGTGGCGGCCACCCCCACGTGTTCGAGGAAGCGTCCCCGCTCGATCCAGCCCGCGCACAACTCGCGGAAGCGGGTCGCGTACGGCTCGGGCACGCCGTCGGCCAGTAGCAGGATGGAGGCGATCGTGTCGGCACCGACGTGCTGGTCGCGGCCGAACTGCCGGGAGACGCCCCGGCCGCGCACGCTGTCCATCATCAGCCCGTCGTGGATCCAGGGCGCGTAGGTGCGCTCGATCGAGTCGAGCACGACGTTCACCTTCGGGTCGGTGACCGCCCAGCTCGATCCGGCCAGCAGGGCGAGGATCGTGCTGACCGAGCCGAGCAGCACGACGCCGTAGGAGCCGGTGTAGGCGATGTCGTCGTGCTGGACGAACGAGCCGTCCTCGTAGTAGCCGTCGCCCCTGGTGACGTAGCCGAACAGGCTGTGCTTGCCGCCGTCGCGCAGGCTCGACAGCCCGTCGCGGGCCAGGGCGAGCCGGTCGGGGCTGCGGCCCACGATGCCGCGCAGGGCCACGATGAGCGCCTTGTCGGCGCGGTTGGCGCCGGTCTCGGCGAAGTCGGCCAGGTTGGTGCGCCGATCGGCGTTCGGGCAGAAGCGGTCGACCGCGCGGATCCAGGCCGCCCGCTGCTCTGGGGTGACCAGGTCGTCGAGCAGCACGCAGGTGTCCATCAGCGCCCTGGGCGCGCCGATCTCCCAGTGCCACCAGTTGCCCAGCTCCCGCTTGGACTCGTTGTAGGCGTGGCCGTACAGGAAGTCGAGCCCGTCCAGGACGAGCTCGGCCAGGTCCGCGTCGCCGTACTGGATGGTGCCGGGGGTGGCCCAGGCGGTGGCCAGCGTGCGCAGCCGGGTGTAGCTGGAGGCGATGTCGCCGGAGACCCCGGTCAGCGGCAGGTCGGCCCACAGGTGCATACGGCCGGCGGCGGTGACGAGCGTGCGCCGCAGGTCCGCGGCCGACTGGCCGAGCCGGGCGAGGGGGGCGGCGAGGGCGGGGTCGGCGGTGTCGAAGGCGCCGCCGGTGATGAGCGCCGCCGCCCTGGCGCGCAGCGCGTCGAACTCGGTTCGCGCGCTCGCGCCCGCCGGGATCAGCGGCAGCAGTAACGTTCCCGCGCCGAGGCCGAGTGCGGTGCGCCTGGTCATGCTCATGCGCTCTCGCTCAGGGTGCTGGGGTCGGAGCCCGGCGCGGGCAGGCCCAGGGCGGCGACGGCGTCGAGCCACTCGGCCGTCAGCGGCGCGCCCCAGCGCTGCCAGAAGGCACGCAGGTCGCGTCCGGCGATCCTGGAGGTGTAGACGGCCAGGTAACCCCAGCGCCTGGCGCTCTCGGTCCAGTCCGAGGGCGGGTTCTCGGCCCGCACCACCTGGTGCAGGCGCGGCCAGAAGTCGTCGCCGAAGGCGAGCTCCAGTTGGCGGAAGGGCACCAGCTTCTCGAAGGCGCCGAGCTTGGTGAAGTCGGCGGCAGGCAGCTTGGCCAGGCCGCTCTGGTAGGGGGTCAGGCCGGTCTTGGCGTCGGGCCTGGTGAGGTTCGACTGCTGGCCGAGGGTGCGCTGGGCGGCCAGGGCGTAGATGTTGACGGTGACCTCGGTGAGGTCGGTCGGCTTGTAGGCCATCTGCTGGTGCTGGTGGCCGAGCTCGTGGTAGACGCCCCAGCCGCGGGTGCGCAGGCCCTCCACCGACAGCAGCCGGTCGAGGTAGGTGCGCGGGTAGGCGGTCCAGCCGTGGGTGGCGTAGGCGCCCGCGCCCGTGGGCATGCGCGGCGCCTCCACGAGATGGAAGGGGAGCGGGCTGCGCTCTGCGGCGGACAGGCCGGAGATCGCGGCGTGCGAGGCGATGATCGTCTCCAGCAGCTCCAGGTGCGCCACGCGGTCCTCGCCCCGCCAAGCCAGCATGCCTTCGCGAGTGACGGTCACGATGGCGTGGCGGGAGACCAGCTCCACCTGCGGGGCGCCGGTCAGGGTGTCGAGCTGGGCCTGGAAGTCCTCGGCGGTGGTCCTGCCGAGCTCGAAGACGGGCACCCTGACGCCGCCGGACAGGAACTTGACGCGGGCGCGCTGGCCGTCGCCGATCATCTTCAGGTAGACGAGGCCGCCGCCCGGGTCCTGCACGGTGTTCTCGCCCGCGACCAGCGGGTAGGCGCGCGGCTGCTTGTAGGCGGCGTCCTGGTGGGTGTCGGGCGCGCCGACGTGCAGCGTCGGCAGGAGCCCGTCGGGCGCTTCCACCCGCAGGGTCAGCGGGGTGCCGGCGGGCAGGTGCACGCCGGTGGGGTGGAAGTCGGTGGTGCCCAGCGCCTGCTGCAGGCGCAGCCGCTCGCTCTCGGCGCCCGCCCTGGCCCGGAGCACGACCGTGTGCCGCGCGGGATCGGCCAGGGCGGGGACGGCGGGCGCCGCGAGGGCGGCGGCTCCCGCCAGACCGGTGACGGTGAGGAAACGGCGGCGGTTCAGCTCGAGATTCATGGCGAGAGCATGAAAACGCTTACTATGGACCGTCAAGACCTTGCTATTTCTTTCTAGACGTTTCTATCAGCGACCTGCGCGTTTTCTGCCGGAGGCCGCCGCAAGCGCCTTCTTCGCGGAGGGCGCCCCGACCGACTGGCGCACCACGATGCTGGTGCCGACGCGGGTCGTGGTGCGCACCGGCGACAGGTAGTCGCCGCCGTCGGCGACGCCCAGCGCGAGCTGGACCGCCTGGCGGCCCATCTCCTCCAGCGGGATGCGCACGGTGGTCAGCTGCGGACGCAACTCCTGGGCCAGGGGCACGTCGTCGTATCCGGCCACCGAGATGTCGCCAGGCACCGACAGGCCCGCCGCCTCGATCGCCTGCATCGCCCCGGCGGCCACGTTGTCGTTGGCCGCGAAGATCGCGGTGAACTCCGGCCCCTCGGCCAGCAGCTCCCTGGTCCGCTCGTAGCCGAACCGGCGGCTGAGCGGCCCCGGCCTGATCAGGCTCTCGTCGTACGGCAGGCCGCGCAGCTCCAATGCGCGCCGGTGCCCGGCCAGGCGGGCGATCGTGGTGGAGAACAGCGAGGGCCCGCCGAGGAACAACACCCGCCGGTGCCCCTGGGTGATGAGGTAGTCGGTGATCGCGAAGGCGCCGCCCTCGTTGTCGTACTCCACGACCTTCGTCGGCGCGTCGTCGCCCACCCCCGGCCGCCCGCACAACACCAGCGTGGAGCCGCTGGCGTGCAGGGCCCTGGCCCGCTTGGCCACCTGTGAGGCGTAGGCGCGGTCCTCGTAGGCGCCGCCGACCAGGATGACCGCGTCGGCCCGCTGCTCGTGGAGCAGGTCGATGAGCGCCAGCTCCTGCTCGTGGCTGCCGTGCGTGCAGCAGACCAGGCAGAGCCTGCCCTGGGCGGTGGCCTCGCGCTCGACGCCCCTGGCGATGTAGGCGTAGAACGGGTCGATCAGGTCGTTGATGATGATCGCGACGGTGCGGTTGGTCGCGCCGGCCAGGGCACGGGCGTGGGCGTTGGCGACGTAGCCGAGTTCGCTGATCGCCGCCTCGACCCTGGCCCGGGTCGACTCGGCGACCGGGTAGTTGCGGTTGATCACCCGCGAGACGGTCGCGCTGGACACCCCGGCCAGCCTGGCCACGTCGGCGATGGTCGCCTCGCTCATCTTGCCTCCTCGTCCCTCACGCTATTCTGCCGAGTTCGTCGGCATGGATCTCGTGCCGCAGCGGTGCTCCGGAACAGTAGCGGGCAACCTCGCGCAGCGCGGAGTCCGCCAGCCTGGCCAGCTCGTTGCCCTGCGCCCCGGCCAGGTGCGGCGTGACGAAGACGTTGGGCAGGCCGAAGAGGGCGTGTCCGGGCGGGAGCGGTTCCGGATCGGTGACGTCGAGCACGGCGTCGAGACGCCCGGCCGTCACCTCGGCGACCAGGGCGTCATGGTCGATCAGCGCGCCGCGGGCGGTGTTGACCACCACCGCGCCGTCGGGCAGCAGCGCCAGCCGCTCCTTGTCGAGCATGCCGACGGTCTGCGGGGTCTCGGGCGCGTGCAGGCTCACCACGTGGGAGCGGGTGAGCAACTCGTCGAGCTCCACGATGCGGGCGCCGAGCCCGGCGATCTCCACCGGGTCGGCGTACGGGTCGTAGACCAGCAGGTCGGCGTCCAGGCCGCGCAGGAGCGCGAGGACCCGCCTGCCGATCCGCGAGGCGCCGACCAGGCCGATGGTGATCCCGTGGGTGCCCAGCCACGGCATGCCGGAGAAATCCCGCTTGGTTCCGCTGACGCGGTAGCGCTCGGCCATGGTGAACGCGCGCTTGGCGCCGAAGACGATCGCGGCGAAGGTGAACTCGGCCACCGGGACGGCGTTGGCGTCGGCGGCGCTGGAGACCCTGACGCCGCGCCCGAACACGGACGGGTCGACGAAGGTCTTCACGGTGCCCGCGGCGTGCGAGATGAAGCGCAGGCTCGGCGCCCTGGCCAGCAGCCTGTCGTCGATCGGGGGCGCGCCCCAGCCGGTGACGAGCACCTCGGCGTCGGCCAGCGGGACGCTGTCGGGGCCCACGACCACCTCCTCGTGCAGGTTCACCAGGCCGGCCAGGCGTTCGAGCGCCTCCGCCCCGAAGACCGTCTCCCGCACCCCCGCCCCCATGGCCAGCGCCGTTCTCGGCCGCCGGGGCCCGGCGGGCGCCCTGTCATCCTGCACGTCGTGCTCCCCGATAGTAAGCGCGTTCTATGAATGAAGCGGCACGCTAGGGGGATTCCGGCAGCACGTCAAGCTCCTGTCCATGGAAAACGTCGGATCGGCAGATCAGATTGTGGGCGGGGTCTTGACGAAAGCAGAAACCGCTTACTACGGTCCTCGCCAACTGGAAGGACCACGCATGACGATTTCCCCTCCGCGGACCGCCCCGGTGGTGACGCCTGCCGTACCGGAGAAGAAGAGGGCCAGGCCGCCGCTGCATCGCAGGATCTGGCGCGACCGGACCATGCTCATGCTCGCCCTGCCGGGACTGCTGTACTTCCTGGTCTTCCACTACGCGCCGCTGTTCGGCTACGTCGTGGCCTTCCAGGACTACCAGCCCTACCTGGGCTACCTGAACAGCCCGTGGGTGGGCCTGCAGAACTTCGCGACCGTCTTCTCCGACTCCAGGTTCTGGGACTCGATCGTCAACACCCTGCAGATCACCGTCACCCAGCTGGTGCTGTTCTTCCCCGCCCCGATCGCGCTGGCGCTGCTGCTGCACAGCGTGATGAGCGAGAAGATCCGCAGATTCGTGCAGAGCGTGGTCTACCTGCCGCACTTCATCGGCTGGGTGATCATCGTCTCGATCTTCCAGCAGATCCTCGGCGGCGCGGGCGTCCTGCCCGACCTCCTGGCCGGGGTCGGGCTGCCGCGCTGGGACATGATGACCGACCCCGACACCTTCCCGCTGCTGGTCACCCTGCAGCTGCTGTGGAAGGACGCCGGCTGGGGAACGATCATCTTCCTGGCCGCGCTGCTCTCCATCAACCAGGAGCTCTACGAGGCCGCGGCGATGGACGGCGCGGGCCGGTGGCGGCGCCTGTGGCACGTCACGCTGCCCGGCATCACGCCGATCATCATCCTGCTGCTCATCCTCAACCTCGGCAGCATCCTGTCGGTCGGCTTCGAGCAGATCCTGCTGCAGCGCGACGCGGTCGGAGCCGAGGCGGGCGAGGTGCTCGACACCTTCATCTACCACTACGGCGTGCGCGACGGCCAGTGGGGCGCGGCGGCGGCGGTCGGCCTGTTCAAGGCGGTCGTCGGCGCGGCCCTGGTGCTTGGCGCCAACAAGGTCGCCCACCTGCTGGGCCACGAGGGGGTGTACCGCGGTGCCACGAAGTGAACGTCCCGCGTGGATGGAGAAGCCCAGCACGCCAGGCCTGGTCGCCAAGGGCGCGGTGCTGCTCGGCGTCACCCTCCTGGTGATCTACCCGTTCGTCGGCGTACTCGGCACGAGCCTGTCGGACGAGGTGCAGATCGCGCGCAGCGGGGGATTCGTCCTGCTGCCCACGAACCCCACCTTCGACGCCTACCGCGCGATCTTCGACGGCGGCACGGTCACCCGCGCCCTGCTGATCAGTGTCGTGGTCACCGCCATCGGCACCCTGGCCAGCGTCTGCGCCACCATCGGCATGGCGTACGGCCTGAGCCGCCGCGAGGTCACCGGGTCCCGGATCATCCTGATGGTCGCCCTGTTCACCATGCTCTTCAACCCGGGCATCATCGCCAACTTCCTGCTGGTCAAGGAGCTCGGGCTGCTCAACACCTTCGGAGCCCTGGTCCTGCCGAGCCTGGTCAGCGCCTTCAACCTGGTCGTGCTGCGCTCCTTCTTCATGGGCCTGCCGGGCGAGCTCCTGGAGAGCGCCCGCATGGACGGAGCGGGAGACCTGCGCATCCTGGTCCGCATCGTGCTGCCGCTGTCGAAGGCGGTGCTGGCCGTCGTCTCCCTCTTCTACGCCGTCGCCTACTGGAACGCCTTCTTCAACGCCCTGCTCTACCTCGACGACACCGAGAAGTGGCCGCTGCCGCTCATCCTGCGCAGCTTCGTGCTGCAGGGACGGACGCTCGAAAGCATCGCGTCGTCGGAGGCGCCCGCTCCCGTCCAGGCGATCCAGATGGCGGTGCTCGTCGTCGCCATCGTCCCGATCCTCCTCGTCTACCCCTTCCTCCAGCGCTACTTCACCAAGGGCGTTCTCACCGGCGCCATCAAGGGTTAAGGACTCAGATGAACCGTCGTGGATTCCTCCGACTCAGTGCCTCCACCGCGCTGTCCGTGGCCGCCCTGGCGGCCTGCGGTTCCGGTGGGGGAGCTGCTCCCGCCGCCAAGGCCCAGGGCCTGACGATCAAGCTCCCCTCGTACACGCCCCTGGCGGGCGCGCTCAAGCCGGACCTCGCGGGCAACGCGGCCGGCGTGCCAGAGGGCTACTTCACCTACCCGAAGGAGCTGTTCAAGGCCGTGGCCAAGCCGCCCATGTCGGGCGGCACGATCACCGCGGCCTCGCAGACCTTCTCCCCGCCGCCGCCCGGCCGCGAGCAGAACCCGGCCTGGCAGGAGATGGAGAAGCGGCTCGGCGGCAAGGTCGAGCTGACCGTCGTGGCCGCCGACGACTGGGCCACCAAGTTCAACACCATGGTCGCCGGCAACAGCCTGCCCGACCTGTTCCCCTACATCGCCACCCAGGGCGTCAACAACCTGCCGGCCTTCGCCGCCAGCCAGTGCGCCGACCTGACCGCGCTGCTCGGCGGCGACGCGGTCAAGGAGTACCCGAACCTGGCCGCCATCCCGGAGATCTTCTGGAAGCAGGGCATCGTCGGCGGCAAGCTCTACGGCATCCCCGTGCCCCGCAACCTGGTCGGCGGCCTGGGCTTCTACCGCGCCGACATCCTCGCCGAGGCGGGGGTCACCGACCTGGCCCAGATCACCGACATGGACCGGCTCTTCGAGGCGCTCAAGGCCGTCACCGACCCGGCCAGGAAGCGGTGGGGCGTCGTCACCGCCACCGGCGGCCTGTTCGGGCTGTCGATCTTCTCCCAGCTGTTCGGGGCCCCCAACGGCTGGAGGCTCGACAAGGCCACGGGCAAGCTGACCGCGGGCTTCGAGACCGAGGAGTACCGCGCCGCCGTCGAGTACGTGATCAAGCTGCGCGAGGCCGGCATCATCTACCCGGGCTCCGAGGGCTTCGACACCCTCAAGCGCAAGAACACCTTCAACTCCGGCGGCGCCGCCATGACCTACGACGGCCTGCCCGCCTACCTGGGCGCGGCCGGATACCTGCAGACGCAGAAGAAGATCGACCAGAAGGCCGACCCGCGCCCGCTCGTGCCCTTCGGCGGCAAGGCCGTGGCCTTCATGAACAACATCGCCTTCGCCACCAACTTCGTGAAGAAGGCCGACGAGGCGAAGGTCAAGGAGGTCCTGCGCGTGGCCGACTTCTTCGCCTCCCCCTTCGGCAGCGAGGAGTACACGCTCATCAACTACGGCGTCGAGGGCACCGACTACACCCGCGACGACAAGGGCAACCCGGTCCTGACCGAGCAGGGCGCCAAGGACACCACGGTGCCGTGGAAGTACCTGGCCGCCCCGACCCAGCCGGTCTACGACGCCACCTCGGCCGACGCGGTCAGGATCCAGCACGACGCGATCAGCAGGCTCATCGCCGTCGGCGTCGAGGACCCGACCACCGGCCTGTACTCCCCGGCCCACGAGAACAAGCTGGAGTCGCTGTCGACCATGCGGGTCGACAGGCTCACCTCGATCATGGCCGGGCGCGCCCCGATGAGCGACTACGACCAGCTCGTCAAGGACTGGCGCGCGGCGGGCGGCGACCAGGCGCGCAAGGAGTTCGAGGAGGTGCTGGCCGCGTCATGAGCTGGTTCACCGACGCCCGATTCGGGATGTTCATCCACTGGGGCATCTACGCCGCTGCGGCCCGCCACGAGTGGGTCAAGTCCTACGAGCGCATGAGCGACGAGCACTACCAGCGCTACTTCGACCACTTCGACCCCGACCTGTACGACCCGGAGGCCTGGGCGGACACGGCGGTCCGGGCGGGGATGAAGTACCTGGTCGTCACCACCAAGCACCACGACGGCTTCTGCCTGTGGGACTCCGCGCTGACCGACTACAAGGCCAGGACCGACCTGCTGGGCCCGATGCTGGACGCCTTCCGGTCCAGGGGCCTGAAGGTCGGGCTGTACTACTCGCTGCTCGACTGGCACCACCCCGACTTCCCCAACGACCTCTACCACCCGCAGCGCGACGAGGAGCTCGGCGAGCGCGATGTCGCCAAGTACACCGGCTACCTGCACGGCCAGGTCCGCGAGCTGCTCACGAACTACGGCCGCATCGACACCATGTGGTTCGACTTCTCCTACGAGGGCCGCGGCTTCGGCGCCAAGGGCCCGGCCGAGTGGCGCTCCACCGAGCTGGAGGAGCTGGTGCGCTCCCTGCAGCCCGGCATCCTGATCAACAACAGGCTCGGCCTGGGCACCGGCGACTTCCGCACCCCCGAGCAGGTCATCCCGCCGGGCGGCCTGCCGGGAGCCGGGGTCTGGGAGGCCTGCCAGACCCTCAACGGCAGCTGGGGCTACCACCGCGACAACCTCGACTGGAAGCCGGTCGACCTGCTGCTGAAGATGCTGGTCGACACCGTCTCCAAGGGCGGCAACATGCTGCTCAACGTCGGGCCCAACGCGCGCGGCGAGTTCGAGCCCCGGGCCCTGGAGCGGCTGTCCGGGGTCGGCGAGTGGATGCGGTTGCACGCCCGCTCGATCCGCGGCGCGGGCGCCTCGGAGTTCACCCCGCCGCAGGACTGCCGCTACACCCAGCGCGGCGACCGCCTCTACCTGCACCTGCTGTCGTGGCCGCTGAAGCACCTTTTCCTCCCCGGCCTCGCGGGGAAGGTGCGATATGCGCAGTTCCTCCACGACGCCTCGGAGGTCCAGATGGTCCAGCTCGACCCGAACGAGCCGTTCCACCACTACCTGAGGGGCGTGCCCGACGACACGCTCACCCTCCAGCTGCCCGTCACCCGGCCCGACGTGACCGTTCCCGTGATTGAGATGTTCCTGCGATGACCGACCTCAGAATCGGCGTGATCGGCCTGGGCCTGCGCGGCAGCCTCGCCGCCGTCGCCCACCGGCCCGGTCACGGCTCGCGCGTGACCGCCGTCGCCGAGCTCGACCCCGTGCTCAGGCAGGAGGGCGCGCGGCGATTCGACGCCAAGCCGTACGCCGACCACCGCGAGATGCTCGGCGACGTCGACGCGGTGCTGCTGCTCACGCCCGACGACACCCACGCCGACCTCGCCTGCGAGGCCCTGCGCGCGGGCGTGCCCGCGTTCGTCGAGAAGCCGCTCGACATCACCCTCGAACGCTGCGACCAGATCCTGCGTACGGCACGCGAGAGCGGCACCCGGCTCTACGTGGGCCACAACATGCGCCACATGCCGGTCGTGCGGCTGATGCGCGAGATCATCCAGCGCGGCGACATCGGCGCGGTCAAGAGCGTCTGGGTGCGCCACTTCGTCGGCCACGGCGGCGACTTCTACTTCAAGGACTGGCACGCGCAACGCTCCCGCGTCACCGGCCTGCTCCTGCAGAAGGCCGCCCACGACCTCGACGTCGTGCACTGGCTGGCCGGCGGCTACACCCGCCGCGTGCAGGCCTTCGGCGACCTCATGGTCTACGGCTCCCTGCCCCGCCGCGCCCCCGGCACCCCCAAACCCGACGACTGGTACGCGCCCGCCGCCAACTGGCCGCCGCTCTCGCAGACCGGGCTCAACCCCGAGGTCGACGTCGAGGACGTGTCGGTGATGAACATGGTGCTCGACAACGGCGTCATCGGCGCCTACCAGCAGTGCCACTTCACGCCCGACTACTGGCGCAACTACACGGTCATCGGCGACGCAGGACGCCTGGAGAACTTCGGCAACGGCCCCGGCGGAGCGGTCAAGGTCTGGAACGCCCGCCGCTCCGGCTACCGCGAGGACGCCGACGCCGTCCACGAGATCCCCGCGGCCGACGGCGGCCACGGCGGCGCCGACCCGCAGATCCTGGCCGAGTTCTTCCGTTTCGTACGGCACGGCGGGCCGACCGACACCTCGCCCGTCGCGGCCAGGATGAGCGTCGCGGCCGGCATCCAGGCGACCGCCTCGCTCAGGAACGGCGGCGCCCCGATGGAGGTGCCGGAGCTGGATCCCGAGCTGGTGACGTACTTCGAGTCAGGCCAGGCCGCTCATCGCCCCTGAAAGGTGGGCTGCTGCTTGGCCAGGAAGGCGCGGGTGGCGGCCAGGTGGTCCTCGGTGGCGGCGCACTCGTCCTGCAGCACCGCCTCCAGTTCCAGAGACTCGCTCAGGGAATGGGTGGCCGCGTGACGCAACGCCCTGCGGGTGGCGGCGAAGGCGGCCGTCGGCCCCTGCGCCAGCCGTACGGCCAGCTCACGTGCCGCCTTGCCCAGCTCGTCGCCCGGCACGACCCGGTTGACCAGCCCGAGCTCCAGGGCGCGGGCGGCGTCGACGACCTCGCCGAGCAGCAGCATCTCGGCCGCGCGACCCGGCCCGACCAGGCGCTGCAGGGTCCAGGAGGCGCCGGAGTCGGGAGCCAGGCCGATGCCGGCGAAGGCCATCGCGAACTTGGCCCGGTCGGAGGCGACGCGCAGGTCGCAGGCGAAGGCCAGCGAGGCGCCCGCCCCCGCCGCCACGCCGTTCACCGCCGCGACCACGGGCTTGTCCATCGTGGTGAGCAGCTCGACGACCGGGTTGTAGTGCAGGCGCACGGTGCCGGCCAGGCCACGGCCCGCCTCCAGGTTGGCGGCGTGCTCCTGCAGGTCCTGGCCCGCGCAGAAGGCGCGGCCGGAGCCGGTGAGCAGCACGGCGCGCACCCCGGCGTCGGAGGCGGCATTGGTCAGCGCCTCCAGCAGAGCGGTCTTCATCTCGACGGTGAGGGAGTTCATCGCGTCGGGCCGGTCGAGGGTGACGGTGGCGACCTGCTCGGATACCTCGTAAGAAATCACTTCAACTCCTGGTCGACGAACGCTGCGGCGGCCGGCATGAGGCGGGCCGCCTCCTGCTCGAAGTAGGCCCGCGCCTTCTCACCGGGCCAGCCGGCCGGTAACAGCTGCGCGGGCAGGCCCGGGTCACGGAACAGGAAGTTACGCCAGCCGTGCACCAGCCTGCTGCGGGTGGCGAAGACCTCGTTCGGCGTGGCGTCGAAGGGCAGCGCGCCGATGAGGGCGACCGCCTCCGTCAGCCACTTCTCGTACGCCTGGCCGATGGCCGTCAGGTCCCACGCGCGGGCCACGAGCTCGCGCGGGTCGCCGTCGAGCACGGCCTCGAAGCAGTCGGCCCGGTGCGGCGCCAGCAGGGGATCCAGCTCGGGCGAAGGCCGCGGGCCGATCCAGGTCGTCTCCGAGAGCGGGGCGTAGCCCAGGAAGACCAGGTCCGCCCGCAGGCGCTCGCGGCGTGGCCGCTCGCGCACGGGCTCGAAGACGATCAAATGCCATCTGCCGGACCAGTCGAGCGTTCCAGCTCGGTAAATTCTCAGCGCGGCCTCGTCCAAGCGGGTAACGCATTTGGGAGTGAGCCCGTAGCCCGGTCCCTGAGCCAGCCTCAGCGGCCTCAGCCACCCCTGGCGAACCATGCGCGAAACGGCAGTGCGCACGGCTGGAGCGGCGATGTCGAGCGGCGCGAGCAGCCGGAGGAGAGCGGCCACGGAGGCTCGTCCACCGCGCGGACGCAGGTGGTCCCCGTAGAGGTCGAACAGCGCGGCGCGTGCGTTCACGAGGACCAGTTTGGCCGCGTTCGCGAGCCTCTACAACGCATCTGGGAGGAGATCGTTACCCATCACGGCTCCTGATGCGGGAGAATAGGACATCACAGAAGACGTGAATGCGTCGGGCACCGTGAGTCAAGCCGGTACGGCCGGTCGCGGTGAACCCACTGCAGGAAGGGATGCGCGCATGGCGGCGATGAAGCCGCGGACCGGCGATGGTCCGCTCGAGGTCACCAAGGAAGGGCGCGGCATTGTCATGCGCGTTCCGCTGGAAGGTGGCGGCCGGCTCGTCGTGGAGATCTCGGCCGACGAAGCCAAGGCGCTGGGTGAGGCGCTGAAGAGCGTGGTCGGCTAGTCGCACGATGCCTATTGAGACCAGCCTGTCCGTGGCCGCCGAGCCACCCGCCGACGTCGACCTGTTCGCGGTGCCGTACACCGGTGACCTCGACGTCCCCGACCTGCCGCTACCGGCCGCCGAGCTCTTCGCTCACTACGAGGCCAAGGGCGAGGCGGGCGAGGTGATCGAAGTTCCCGTCGCGCGCGGGTCCGGCGTCGGCCGCATCCTGCTGTACGGCGTGGGCGACGGCTCGCCCAGGGAGTTGCGCAAGGCGGCCGCGACACTGGTCAGGAGGGTGAAGGGCCGCAAGGCGCTGACCGTGGTGCTTCCGGACGGCGGGGATCTGTCCGTGTTCGCCGAGGCGGCACTGCTGGCGGCCTACTCCTTCCGCATCGGGGCGCCGGGCAAGACCCCGGTGCGCGCGCTGACCTTCGTGCACGACGGCGACGAGGCCGCGATCCGCCGGGGCGA
This sequence comes from Nonomuraea sp. NPDC050663, assembly GCF_044456985.1. Classification (NCBI taxonomy): domain Bacteria; kingdom Bacillati; phylum Actinomycetota; class Actinomycetes; order Streptosporangiales; family Streptosporangiaceae; genus Nonomuraea; species Nonomuraea sp. NPDC050663. Next base: position 97,171 of record NZ_JBITGL010000012.1, on the reverse strand, counting down.
GACCATCGCCCGTGCGGTCGGGCTGGCCCGTGACCTGTCCAACACCCCGGCCTCCGTCAAGACTCCCGCGTGGCTGGCCGAGCAGGCCGTCGCCCAGACGGGACTGCAGGCCAGGGTGTGGGACGAAGAGGCGCTCGCGGCCGACGGATTCGGCGGCATCTCCGCGGTGGGCATGGGGTCCGCCAACCCGCCGCGGCTCATCCAGCTGTCCTACGCGCCCGAGGGCGCCGGCAAGCACGTGGTGCTGGTGGGCAAGGGCATCACCTTCGACTCGGGCGGCTTGTCCATCAAGCCGAACGACAACATGAAGTTCCAGAAGACCGACATGGCCGGTGGCGCGGTCGTCATCGCCGTGATGAGCATCCTGGCCGAGCTCGGCGTGCGGGTCCGGGTGACCGGCCTCATCGCCTCGGCCGAGAACATGCCGTCCGGCAGCGCCCAGCGGCCCAGCGACGTCATCACCATCCACGGCGGCAAGACGGTCGAGGTGCTCAACACCGACGCCGAGGGCCGCCTGGTCATGGCCGACGCGCTGGCCTACGCCGACGCGACGCTCGACCCCGACGTGATGATCGACATCGCGACCCTGACCGGTGCGGTCCGCGTGGCGCTCGGCGCGGGGGTCGGCGGGCTCTACGCCTCCGACGACCCGCTGGCCAAGGAGCTGGCCGAGAGCGGCGAGCACACCGGCGACCGGTTGTGGCGCATGCCGCTGGTCGACGACTACGCGCCCGCGCTGAAGTCGGCCATCGCCGACCTGGCCAACGTCGAGAGCGGCTCCACCTACGGTGCGGGCTCGATCACGGCGGCGCTGTTCCTGCGCGAGTTCACCGGCGGGCGGCCGTGGGCGCACCTCGACATCGCCGGCGTCGGCCGCAGCTCGGTCGACGAGGGCACGCTGTCGAAGGGGGCGACGGGGTTCGGCGTCAGGGTGCTGGTCGACTGGCTGTCGGGCCAGGCCTGACGACGGCTTTCGAAAGCGGTCGCCCGATCCGGGCGGCCGCTTCTTCGTCTCACCCGCCGGAGCGCCCCGGGCCTCCTGGGCCCCGCCGTGCCGTGCGCGTCAGTCGCTGATCTTGACCGCGGTGAGCAGCCCGTCGCCCACCGGCAGCATCACCGCGCGCAGCCGATCGTCGGCCTGCACCAGCTTGCCCAGCTCCCGCACCGCCACCGTCTCGGGGTCGCGCTGCGTGGGGTCCGCCACCCGGTCGTGCCACAGCGCGTTGTCGAAGGCCACGATCCCGCCGACCCGCAGCAGCCGTACGGCTTCCGCCAGATAGTCGGCGTACTCCTGCTTGGCCGCGTCGGCGAACACCAGGTCGTACCCGCCGTCGGACAGGCGAGGCAGCACGTCGAGCGCCCGCCCGGTGATCAGCCGGATGCGGCTGCCGGAGAAGCCCGCCTCGGCGAAGGCCTGCTTGGCCAGCCGCTGATGCTCAAGTTCCAGGTCGACGCTGGTCAGCGTGCCGTCAGGGCGCATGCCGCGCAGCAGCCACAGCCCCGACACCCCGCATCCGGTGCCGATCTCCACCACGGAACGCGCGCTGATGGCCGTGGCGAGGACACACAGTGCCGCGCCGCCGCCGGGAAGGATGGGCACCGCGCCCATCTCCTGACCGCGTTGCCGGGCGGCGCGCAGGATCTCATCCTCACGAGAGAACTGCTCCGCGTAGGCCAGGCTCGCTTCTACCGGACTGGTCATGGGCCTCCTCCCTCCTATTAGTGCCATTAATCACTGATCGCAGCCTAGGGGAGACACGCCATGACGGGAACTCAAGTGCCACCCAACGCGTTGCAGGTTTAAACGGGCTTTGCCGGTCCACAACGGCGGCATTTCGCACGAAGGGACAAAACCAGGCACTATGGCGGTAGCGACGGTGGTCCCAGAGAGAGGAGTACTGGTGGACGCGAGCGACCACCAGGTGTCTGAGTGGACTCCTCCGACCTGGGAGGAAGTAGTGCGTACGCACTCGTCCCGGGTGTACCGATTGGCGTACCGGCTGACCGGCAACGTCCACGACGCGGAGGACCTCACACAGGAGGTTTTCGTCCGTGTCTTCAGATCCCTGTCAAGCTACACGCCCGGCACCTTCGAGGGCTGGCTGCACAGGATCACCACGAACCTGTTCCTCGACATGGCCAGGCGCAAGCAGCGCATCCGCTTCGAGGGGCTGGCCGACGACGCCGCGGAGCGTCTTCGCGGGCGTGAGCCGTCACCGGCCCAGGCGCTCGACGACGCGCACCTCGAGCCCGACATCCAGGCGGCCCTTGACGGCCTGGCTCCGGAGTTCCGGGCCGCGGTCGTGCTGTGTGACATCGAGGGGCTGTCGTACGAGGAGATCGCGGCCACGCTCGGCGTGAAGCTGGGAACGGTTCGAAGCAGGATCCACCGTGGCAGGGCACAACTGCGGGAGGCGCTGGATCACCGTGCCCCCCGCCACCTTCCCCCGCTCGGCACTCGCGGGGAGGAAGTCTGATATGTCGCATCTTGGAGAGAATGTATCCGCACTGGTCGACGGCGAGCTCAGTCACATGGAACGTGAGCGCGCACTGGCCCACCTGACCTTCTGCGCCGATTGCCGCCAGGAGGTGGAGTCGATGCGGGCGCTGAAGTCGCGCCTGCGTTCGCTCGAGGGGCCCGCGATGCCGGCCGACCTGACCATGTCGCTGCTGCTGATGGGCGAGCCCGGCGGTCCGCTTCCGCCGAGGGAGCGCCCTTTCCCGAAGACCTTCGGTGGGGTGCCGCTGCCTGGCCCGCGCAGCATCGCCCCCTTGGACAACCGCCCCAGCAGGGGCTCCGGGGCCTCTTCAGGCCCTGGGCGTAAGCGGCGCTCCACCTACGTGGCCGTCGGCGTGGTCTCCGCCGCCGTCGCGCTCGGCACGCTCTTCGTCACCACGGCGAACCAGACCTCGGGTCCGCCTCCTGCGCAGGTGCACAAGACGAGCGTGCCGTAGGGCATCCCTTGGCTTAGTCAACGGCGTCAGGGGCATACGATCGTGATTCGGTGCTTTACACATCTCGTATGCCCCGCCCGCCAGGATGACGAGTGGCCGAGCAAGGAGTAGTGAGGAACTAGATGACCGACGAGACGCGCCCTGATTCCGGACGCATGCCGTCGGACTCCACCGAGGTGCCCGAACGACCCGAGTTCCGCCCCGCCGGCGAGACCACGTCGCCTTCCGGCGGCAACGGCTGGGGCGACCCTTCCGGGCGTCCGCGCGACACGATCGTGTTCGGCGGGCCCACGGGATCGGGCGCCGACGCACCTCCTCCCTCCGGCCCCGCCTTCGACGCGCCGCCCCCCTCAGGGCCCGCCTTCGACGCCCCCGCGCCCGGCGCCTCCTCAGCGCCGCCCCCGGGGCCTTCCCCGACGCCCGCGCCTGGCTCCTCGATGCCCGCGCCTGGCTCCCCGGCGCCCGCGCCTGGCTTCTCGGCGCCCGCGCCCGGCTCCTCGGTGCCTTCCTCGATGCCCTCGTTCAGCCCGCCCTCCGGCCCGTCGTTCAGCCCGCCCTCGGGCCCGCCGCCCCACGGCGGATACGGCGGCCAGAACGGCAACACCGGCCAGCACACCGTCTCCGGCCAGCACACCTCCGGCCCGTACGCCCCGCAGGGCAGCGGCCAGCACAGCTCCCAGAGCACCGGCGACACCGGCCAGTACGCCACCGTGAGCGGTAACACCGGCACACACCCGCAGTTCGGCTCCCCAGCGGGCAACACCGGCCAGTTCGGCTCCCCGGCGGGCAACACCGGCCCGTACGGCACGCAGGGCGGGTCCGGCTCAGGAGGGGGCAACGTTCCCCCGCCTCCCCCCGGGCGCCCGCTCGGCATGGGCGCCGGATGGGCGCCGCCGCCCGGCGCCGCCTCCACGGCCGGCCCTTCGCGCGGCCCCGGCGTGGGCGTGCTCGTCGCGATCGGCGTCGTCATCGCCATGGTCTCCGCGCTGGCCGCCAGCGCCGGCACCTACCTGATGACCCGCGACGGCTCCGACACCAACCCCAACTACAGCCTGGGCCCGGTCCCGACCGGCAGCACCAACCGGCCGCCCGACTCGGTGGCGGGCGTGGCGGCCAGGGTCCTGCCCAGCGTGGTCTCGCTCGAGGTCGGCAACGGCAACCGCACCGAGGGTGCGAGCGGCTCCGGCTTCCTGATCAAGGGCGGCTACGTAGTGACCAACCACCACGTGGTCGCGATGGCCGTCAAGGGCGGCGAGATCAACATCATCTTCAACAACCGCAAGGAGTCGCCCGGCCGCATCGTCGGCACCGACCCCGGCTCCGACCTCGCGGTCATCAAGCCCGACAACACCTTCGGCACCCCCGAGATCGCGCTGGGCAACTCCGACGACGTCGTCGTCGGCGACCCGGTGCTCGCGGTGGGCACCCCGCTGGGCCTGACGGGCACGGTCACCACCGGCATCGTCAGCTCCAAGAACCGCCCCGTGGTGGCCGGTTCCGAGAGCGCCCGGACGGCGGAGGACGTCGCCTACATCAGCGCCATCCAGACCGATGCCGCCATCAACCCGGGCAACTCCGGCGGCCCGCTGGTCAACGCCAACGGCGAGGTCGTCGGCGTCAACTCCGCGATCGCCACGCTGAGCCGCGTCTCCAACAGCGAGCAGGGCAACATCGGCCTGGGCTTCGCCATCACCAGCAACCAGACCAGGCGGGTGGCGGAAGACCTCATCAAGTACGGCAAGGCGCGCAAGCCGCTCATCGGCATCGTCATCGACCCCGGCCACACGGGGGAGGGCGTGCGCATCGCCTCCGACCCGGCGCAGGGCCGCCAGCCGGTCACCAAGGACGGCCCCGCCGCCAAGGCCGGGCTGAAGGGCGGCGACGTCATCCTGGAGGTCGACGGCCTGCGCCTGGAGAACGACGAGGAACTCATCGCGCTGGTCAGGTCAAAGGCTCCCGGATCGAAGCTCAACGTCAAGTACGTGCGCGACGGGCAGGAGAAGACCGCGACGCTCACGGTCGAGGCCGATGCGGAACCGGTCGCCACGCCGACTCCCTCCTAACCTGCCTTAGTCTGGAGTGGCCGGAATCGTCCCCGGCGTGGTGAGGAGTTCACGGTGTTCGGACTTGGCTGGCTGGAGATCACAGCGCTGATAGTCATCGCGTTGCTGGTCTTCGGCCCGGAAAAGTTGCCGCAGGCCGCGGCGCAGGCGGGTCGCACGCTGCGCAACCTGCGGCGCATGGCCAACAACGCCCGTGACGACCTGCGGGCGGGGCTGGGGCCGGAGTTCGCCGACTTCGATCCGACGGATCTGAATCCGAAGAACTTCGTCCGCAAGCACCTGCTCGACGACGTCGAGGACAGCTGGAACGGCAACCCCGCCACGGCGACCGACCCCCTCCCGGAGCCTGCGCTGGGCGCGGCCGAGTCGCAGCTCGGCTATGGCGAGATCCCGCCCTACGACAGCGAGGCCACCTGAGCCTCCAGCGGGTCGGCCGGCGGCTGCGGCTCCCGGGCGGCGATGAGGCGCCCCCGATGGTGTTCCCGGCTCGGCCGTGTAGGTGATCAGCGCCTGGTCGGGAGCTGTCTAATGCGGCCGTCCGTGGTGTGCCGACTGGTCGGCGGCTGACAACATGGCGGCCGGCCACATTGTCGGCGCCGCGCCCGTGACGTGAGCTGGGGCGGTGAAGACGAACGTGTTACCGGGCCGAGTCCTCGCCGCCCTGCTGCTCGCCGCCGGCCTGGCCGCCGCCCCCCTCCCGGCCTCCGCCACCGTGACCGCTTCTGCCTCCGCGACTGCCTCCGTGACCACCTCCGTGACCACGTCCGCGACCACCTCCGCGACCACCTCCGCGACCACCTCCGCGACCACCTCCGCGACCGCCTCCGTCACCCTGGAGGCCACCTACACCACGGGCCTGGAGAACGGCTGGGCGCTGGTGGAGCGATACCGAGACACCTCCACCGGCTTCCAGGCCGAGACCTATCCTCCCGACGGCCGGGGCGACCACACCGGCCAGGGCCGGCGCCTGTTCGGCGACGTGGCCCGGCCGCATTCCTCCCGCTTCCTGCTCTACCACGCGCCCGGCTGGCAGAGTGGGGCCAAGGCGACGCCCGTGTTGCTGGTACACGGCGCGAACCAGACCGCCGACCTGGCGTGGGCCAACCCCAACGCCCGCGGGGCCTATGGCTGCGGGCAGTCCTCCTGTCCGACGACCGGCCTCATGCAGCACCTCGACGCCGCCGGGTACAAGGTCTTCGCCATCGGCTTCCCGCACGTCACGGGCGACGGCCACTACTGGTCGGAGCAGATCGGCGACGCCGTCAAGCGGGTCAAGGCCAAGACCGGCGCCGCCCAGGTCGACGTGATCGGCTGGTCGAAGGGGGCGTTCAACGCCAGGATGTACGTCTCGTCGCTGCGCCAGTCATGGGGCACGGCCTACGCCGGCGACGTGCGCAAGCTCATCCTCATCGGAGGGCCGAACAAGGGTTTCGACTGGGGCTACCGCCACGGCTGGACGCACGACTTCGCGATCTTCCCCGAGTGCGGCGGCTCGCTGAACGCCCCCGCGCCGCACTCCGCGATGATCTGCTACGGCCTGTGGCGCAACCATCCCGAGCTGAGCTACGAGGGCAACGCCTATCCGGGCTCCGACGACATGCTCTACCGCTGGGACGGCGTCTACCCGCTGCCCACCACCGAGCAGGACTGGTACACCACCTACTACGGCGGCACCGGCTTCTACACCCAGGGCAACGGCATCCAGTGGGCCATCGACCGCGGCTCGCTCGTGCAGCCGCTCATCGACGCGGGCACCCCGGCGGCGGTGGCGGTCTACCAGCTGTGCGGCAACGCGGCGGACATGGCGCTGATGCACAACGAGCACGCGGGACCTTCCGATGGCGCGGTCTTCGTGGCCAGCTGCACGGCGGCCGACGGCATCGCCAACCGGGCCGCGAGCGTCACGCTGGGGCTCAACCACCTCAAGCTGGGCTGGGCCTCGAACGCCAGGAGCCAGATCGCGACGTGGCTGGGGTGATGGAGCGAAGGGACCCCTGAGACGCGCCGCCGCTGCGGCCCTGGGACGTTCTCCGGGCTGCGGCAGGGCCACAGCGCCGGTGGGGTGACCGGGTGGATCCCTGGCGGGACCTGCCCGGTCACCGGGGTCAGCGGCGGGAGGGCGCCAGGCCCAGCTGCATGCCCTTGATGCTGCTGGAACGCTTGGAGAGCGCGGCAGCGATCTTGTTCAGCTCGGCGGCTCCGGGCGAGTCGGGGTCGGTGATGACCAGGGGCTTGCCCTCGTCGCCGCCCTCGCGCAGGCGCATGTCGATCGGTACCTGGCCGAGCAGCGGCACGCGCGCCCCGAGGATGCGGGTCAGGGCGTCGGCCACGGTCTGGCCGCCGCCCTCGCCGAAGACGTTGACCCGCTCGTCGCAGTGGGGGCAGGGCAGCCACGACATGTTCTCGATGACGCCGGCGATCTGCTGGTGGGTCTGGGCGGCGATGGAGCCCGCGCGCTCCGCGACCTCGGCGGCGGCCATCTGGGGCGTGGTGACGACCAGGATCTCGGCGCCCGGCAGGCGCTGCGCCACGGAGATGGCGATGTCGCCGGTGCCCGGGGGCAGGTCGAGGAGGAGGACGTCGAGGTCGCCCCAGTAGACGTCGGCGAGGAACTGGTGGAGTGCGCGGTCGAGCATCGGGCCGCGCCAGACCACGGGGCTGTTTCCCTCCGGCTTGAACATGCCGACCGAGATGACCTTGATGTCATGCGCGACCGGCGGCATGATCATGTCTTCGACCTTGGTGGGCCGCTCGGAGGCGCCCAGCATGCGGGGGATGCTGTGGCCGTAGATGTCGGCGTCGACGATGCCGACCTTGAGGCCCTGGGCGGTCATGGCGGCGGCCAGGTTGACCGTCACCGAGGACTTGCCGACGCCGCCCTTGCCGCTGGCGACCGCGAAGACGCGGGTGAGCGAGCCGGGCTGGTTGAAGGGGATCTCCTTCTCCGGCCCCTTGTCGCCGCGCAGCTTGGTCTGCAGGACCTTGCGCTGCTCCTGGCTCATCACGTCCATCGCCACGCGGACGCTCGTCGCGCCGTCGATCTTCATGACCGCGTTGGTGACATCACGGGTGATGGTGTCCTTCAGCGGACATCCTGACACCGTGAGGTAGATCCCTACGACGACCTCGCCGCTTGGGGAGATGTCGATGCTCTTGACCATGCCGAGGTCGGTGATGGGACGCCGGATCTCGGGGTCGTTCACGGTCGCGAGTGCGGCCGTGACCTGCTCTGGGGTAGGTGCCATGAAGAAGCTCCGCTGATATCGGTGGGCGCCGCAGTAGATGCACACGCAACGTTCTAAGGTTACTGCGTGCATCCCACCCCCGAGGAACTCGCCGTGTGGCGAATGCTCCACCGCGCTCAGGTGCAGATCGCGGGACGGCTCGAAGAAGACCTGATAACGGCCCACGACCTGCCGCTGGCCTCCTACGAGGTCCTGCTGAGGTTGTCGGAGGCGCCGGGGCTCCGGCTGCGCATGAACGATCTGGCCCACCGGGTGCTGCTGTCGCGCAGCGGGCTGACCCGGCTGGTGGACCGGCTGCAGCGCGAGGGGCTGGTCTCGCGCGAGGCCTGCGAGAGCGACGCGCGTGGCCTGTACGCGGTGCTGACGGCCGCGGGCGAGGCCCGGGTGGAGGAGGCCACGCCGGTCTACCTGCAGGGCATCCGGCGCCATTTTCTTGATCTGCTTGATCCTGACGATGTGGGCAGATGTAGGGAGATGCTCGCAAAATTGGGGGTGGTGTGACAGTATCAAACCTGCTTAATACTCCTTACCCCCCTATGGTGGTGTCACCCATGCGCTACGCGGGACTCGCGCTGGCTTTCGTCTCGTCCTGGTGTTTCGCCTTCTCCGGCCCCATGGCGAAATTTCTCAACGCGGCGGGACTGGCCCCCCTTGAGTCGGTCTGGCTGCGCATGAGCGGCGCGGGGCTGCTGATGTTCGCCCTGCTGGCCGTCTTCAAGCCCGCCGTGCTGCGCATCCCCCGCTCCAAGTGGGGCTTCTTCGCCGCCTACGCCCTGGTCGCGGTGGCGGGCGTGCAGACTCTCTACTTCGTGGCCATCACCCGCCTTCCCGTCGGCATCGCGTTGCTGCTGGAGTTCACCGCGCCGGTCATGGTCGTCTTCTGGGTGCGCTTCGTGCGCAAGGTACGGCTGCCGCGTATCGCCTTCGCCGGAGCGATCCTGGCCTTCGCCGGGCTCGGCGTGGTCGTGGAGTTCTGGGAGGGCATGCGGCTCGACGCCCTGGGCGTGGTGCTCGGACTGGCGGCCGGAGCCTGCTGCGCGGCCTACTTCCTGCTCAGTGACAGCATCGGTGACGGGGTCAGCCCCCTGGGCCTGGTGGCGTGGGGCATGCTCGGCGCGGCCGTCCTGCTCGTGCCGCTCGCCCAGCCGTGGAACATCCCGTGGGAGGCCTTCGGCGCCTCCGCGACGATCGGCGGCAACACGCTGCCCGTGGTCGGCGCCTACCTGTGGATGATCGTCGTGGCCACCGCCGTGGCCTACGTGCTGGGCGTCAACGCGGTGCGCAGGTTGTCGGCGGCCATCGGGGCGACCGTGGCCACGCTGGAGGTCATCTTCGGGGCGATCGTGGCCTGGCTGCTGCTCGGCGAAGATCTGGGGCCCTTCCAGATCGGGGGAGGGCTGGCCGTCCTGGCCGGGGCGTTGCTGGCGCAGCTGTCGACCGCGCGCTCCGCCGTACGGGAACCGGAGCGGGAGCCGAGCGTGACCGAGCCCGCGGCGGTCTAGGAACGCGGGCGCAGCTTGACGACGGTGGCCTCGCGGGCCCAGCGGTCGGCGAGGCCGGCGCCGTCGGGCGAGTTGAGGCGGTCCTTGGCCAGCGCGGCCACCGCCTCCGCCTCGGCGGCCTGGTCGACCACCTCGACGTCGGCCTCGAAGGCGACCAGCCGCGCGCCGTTGTCCTTGCTGCGCAGGATCACCTCGACGGTGTCGCGCGTCGTCAGTCCTGGCAGGCTCTGCTCGCCCTCGCCGGTGACCACGTAGACCGCGCCTTCGTGCCAGGTGTGCCAGGCCAGCCGCGGCTTGTCGAGCGCCAGCCACAACACGCCCGACTTCTTCGCGCCTTCCTCGATGACTGTCACGCCTCCGAGTCTTACAGGCCGCGCTCGATCATGTCGATCAGCAGTTCCGTGGCCTGCTCCGCCTGTTCGGGAGCCAGGCCGCGCAACGGCCCGTCGATCAGCAGGACCGCCAGCCCGTGCACGCTCGACCAGGCCAGGAACTCGGCGCCTGGACGGCGCCCTGCGGGCATCAGGCCGCACGCCACCAGGTCGTCGAGCGCGGCGCCGAGCAGTTGGAACGGCGTGAGCCCGCCCTCGCCCGCCGAGACGGGGAGCTCGGCCTCCACCATGTCGCCGGGGACGAAGAACGCTGCGCGGAACAGGCCGGGCTCGGTGCGGGCGAAGCGCAGGTATCCGGTGCCGACGGCGCGGAAGCGTGCCCGTGCCTCCTCGGCGGCGGAACGGCTCTCCTCTGGAGGATCGGCGGCGCAGCGGGCCAGGCGGCCGGCCTGCTCGGCCTCCATGGTGCGGGCCAGCTCCGCCATCGCGGCCAGCGAGACGGCGTGCACGAGGGCGTTGCGGTCGGCGAAGTGACGGTAGGCCGCGTTGGGCACCACCCCGGCCCGCCTGGTCGCCTCGCGCAGCACCACGGCGTCCGGCCCGCCCTCCCTGGCGAGCTCGATCCCCGCCTCCAGCAGGGCCTGCCGGAGGTTGCCGTGCCGATACGTCTCCCGCTTCACCGCAGGCCTCCCAGGTTGTGTACAGCGTCCACTTCTTGCTATCGTCGTAATGTGGACATCGTACACATCTACCGGAGGACTCCATGAGCGCCCTCGACGTTCCCGGCGCGACCCTCTACTACGAGGTGCGCGGCAGCGGCCCGGTCGTCGCCCTGGTGGCCTCGCCGATGGGCGCCGACGCCTTCCAGGCCGTCGCCGAGCAGCTCGCCGCCGACTACACGATCCTGACCATGGACCCCCGCGGCCACGGCCGCAGCTCCCTGGCCGACCCCACCCAGGACTCCACCCCCGAGCTGCGCGCCGACGACCTGTCGCGCCTGCTGAGCCACCTCGACGCCGGCCCCGCCGCGGTGTTCGGCTCCAGCGGCGGAGCGGTGACCGTGCTCGCCCTGGCCCAGGCCCACCCCGAGCAGGTCAACCTCGTGATCGCCCACGAGCCGCCCCTGCAACTGCTCGTCGACGACCGCGACAAGCTGGTCGCCCAGACCGAGGACATGATCGCCACCTTCTCCCGCGGTGACGTGCTCGGCGCCTGGTCGCAGTTCATGACCACGGCCAACATCCACCTGCCCGCCGAGGTGCTGGAGATGATGTTCGGCGGCGAACGCGGGCCGGTGCAGGAGGCCAGCGACCAGCGCTTCTTCCACCACGAGCTGCGCGGCACCACCCGCTGGCGTCCCGACTTCGACAAGCTCGGCCGGGTGCCCGTCGTGGCCGGCATCGGCGAGGACTCCACCGACCAGCTGTGCGACCGCACCACCAGGGCGCTGGCCCAGGCCCTGGGCATCGGCCCCACGTTCTTCCCCGGCGGGCACACCGGCTTCGCCGACGACCCGCAGACCTTCCTGCCCCGCCTCCGTCAGGTGCTCGAGAAGTAGCCCTACCGCGGATCGCGGCCGGTCAGCCCGAGCGCCTTCTCCAGCAACGACGCCGGCTCCGGCACCTCCACCTCGGGACCGTAGACCCCCATCTCGCGTCCCTGGAGCGCGGTCTTGGCCACCTCGTCGTGGACGAACTCGATCAGCTCGCCGTCCCACTCCGGCTCCTGACCCGTCGCGCGGGCCAGGTCCCAGCCGTGGATCACCAGCTCGCCCGCGGCCATGCCGCCGATGAGCGAGGCGGGCAGCTCCGTCGGTCCGCCCAGCGACGCCGTGCCCTCCCAGGCCTCCGGACGGCTCCACGCCTCCGCGAGCCGGACGGTCTGGGACTCCAGCGCCGCGGCCCAGTCGCCAGCGGCCAGATCGGCCTCGTCCTCGGGTACGGCAGGCAGTTCGGGAGCACGCTTGTACGCCGCGGCCACCAGCGAGGGCCCCCAGTAGAGCATGTGGTTGATCAGCTCGCGCACGTCGAACTCCGCGCAGGGAGTGGGTTTGGCCAGGTCCTCGGGGCGGAGGGCGCGGATGATCTGGATCATGGGCTGTGCTGCGCGGTTCATCAGGTGCATGCCGTACAGGAAAGCAAGGCACGCGGGGGCTGTCTTGTATAAACACGACATGGCCACTGACGCGCGGGGACTCGGGGGAGCGTGGCGCAGGTTCCAGCGGCACGACGAGCCGGGCGCGCCCTCCGCCGACCTGGCACCGTTCGTCGACAGGTACTGGGCGGTCACCTGGCACTACCGCGAGCCGTACCAGCAGCTGATCGTGCCCTACCCGAACGTGCACCTGACCTTCCGCGACGGCGGCGCCTGGATCCAGGGCGTGTGCAGGGGACACCAGGTCAGGGTCCTGGAAGGGCGCGGCGGGGTCTTCGGCGTGGCCTTCAGGCCCGGCGGCTTCCGCCCCTTCCTGGGCACGTCCGTCTCGACGATCACGGATCGTGTGGTCCCGGCCGCCGAGATCCTCCCCGGCGCGCTGCCGCACCCCGTGACGGCCGCGACCGTCGAGGAGTGGCTGCGGGCGCGACTGCCGGAACCCGACCCCAGGGCCGAGCGCGCGGCGGCCGTCGTGGCGCTGATCGCGGGCACGCCCGAGATCACCAGGGTCGACGTGCTGGCACGGCGCCTCGACACGGGCGTGCGCGAGGTGCAGCGGCTGTTCGCCGACTACGTGGGCATCGGGCCGAAGTGGGTGATCCGCAGATACCGGCTGCACGAGGTGACCGAGCGGCTGGCCAGGGGTATGGACCTCGACTGGGCCGGCGTCGCGGCCGAGCTCGGCTATGCCGACCAGGCGCATTTCACCCGCGACTTCAAGGACATGTTCGGCGAGCCGCCGACCGCCTACGCCGAAAGGTACTGACCGTGTCGTTCACCGAGGAAGAACTGGCCTACCTGCGTTCGCAGCCGCTGGCCAGGCTGGCGACCCTGTCTCCCGACGGCGAGCAGCCCGACGTGGTGCCCGTCGCCTACGAGTTCGACGGCGAGCACTTCTGGGTCGGCGGCTCGGGCCCGAGCGTGCTGGCCACCCGCAAGGTGCGCAACGTCCGGGCGGGACGGCACGCGGTCGCGCTCGTCATCGACGACATGGTCTCCTTCGACCCGTTCGTCGCGCGCGGCATCAGGATCTACGGCAGGGCGGAGCCGCCCGTCGAGCGGGTGGGCATGATGGGGCCCGGCTTCTACGTGCGCATCACGCCCACCCTCTCGTGGAGCTGGAACCTGGAGGGCGAGCCGGTGGGCGAGGAGTGGTACCCCGCCCACCGGGCCGAGCACTAGCCGAAGAACTTCTTGAGGTCGGCGACGATCAGGTCAGGGTGCTCCAGCGCCATGAAGGCGCCGCCGCGGTCGAACTCCGTCCAGGAGGCGACGTTGGCGTCACGTTCGGCGAACCGGCGGATGGTGACGTCGTTCGCCGACACCGCGAAGGCGGTGGGCACCTCGACCCGGTCCTTCGGTCCCCAGGCGCCGTGGTCGTGGGCGCTGTCGAAGTAGGACTGCGCGATCGACACCTGCGTGTTGGTGAACCAGGTCACCGTGACGTCGGTCAGGATGCGATCGGCGGAGATCGGATTCTCCGGTCCCGCCCAGGCCTTGAGCTTCTCGGCGATCCAGGCGAGCTGGCCGACCGGCGAATCGTGCATGCCCGCCGAGACGGTCTGCGGGCGGGTGGACATGATGAGGTTGAAGCCGAAGCCGTCCTGCATGAACGTCTGGATGGTGCCCAGCCGTCGCATGTCGTCGGCCCCCAGCCCGTCGAGGTCGTCGCCCGGGATCGCGACGTAGGCGTTGACGTGCAGGCCCTCGAGCCGCTCAGGGACCGTACGGCCCAGCTCCATGCAGAGATTGGCGCCGCCGCCCCCGCCGTGCGCGCCGTACCTGGTGTAGCCGAGCCTGTCCATGAGCTCCGCGAACAGCGCCGCGGTGCGCGGCACCGTCCAGCCGGTGCTGGCCAGCGGACTGGAGAAGCCGAAGCCCGGCATGGTCGGCGCGACGATGTGGTAGTCGCGTGACAGCGGGGTGAGCACGTCGAGCAGCCCGATGATTCCTCCGGGGTTGTCGTGCATCAGGAGAAGCGGCAGGGCGTGCTCCCGTTGAGCCCTGATGTGCCTGAAGTGCACGGTCTGACCCTGGATCTCGGTGGTGAACTGCGGCCACTGGTTGAGCTCGGCTTCCGCCTTGCGCCAGTCGTAGCCGTTCACCCAGTGGTCGGTCAGCTCCTCGAGGTGGCCGACAGGTACGCCTCGTTCCCATCCCGCGCCCGGGAGTTCGGGCATCCAGCGCGTACGACGAAGCCGCTCATGCAGGTCGTCGAGCGCTTGTTGCGGGATGTCGATGTGGAAGGGTGTCATGGTGGGACCCTACGCCCGCTCCTCGTTGATCGGCAGTGTCCGGAAGCGGACCATCGGCCCCAGGAGTCCCTCCACTGTCTCGAACGGCCGCATGCCCAGCCGCTCGACCACCCTGATGGAGGCGTGGTTGCCCTCGTCGACCTCGGCGAGCACCTCGGGCAGGCCGAGCGTGGTCAGCGCGTGGTCGACCACGGCCCGCGCGGCCTCGGTGGCGTAGCCCCTGCCCCAGGCCGCGGGCTCCAGGCTGTAGACGACCTCCAGGCCCAGGTCCTCCAGGGGGCGCAGCGCCACGGTGCCGGCCAGGGCCTCGCCGTCGTGGACCAGCCAGAGGTGCGGGGTCTCCTCGATCGCGCGGGCGACCTGCTCCGGGCTCAGGACCTCGCCGTCGAAGAGGAACGCCCGCACCTGCGGGCTCGTCCAGTGCGCGAGCAGCGTCGCGTGGTCGTCCCGGGTGACCGGGCGCAGGGTCAGGCGTTTGGTCCGCAGGAGCATGTGCACCAGAGTATGGGCATGATTCGCGCCCTCTATCTCCGGACATTGCGTGACAAGGTCGGGCGTGGCCCGCTGCCCGCGCACGTCGGTCTCATCATGGACGGCAACCGTCGCTGGGCGCGGCAGATGGGCTTCGACAACCCCAGCCTGGGCCACGAGCACGGGGTCGCCCACATCGAGACCGTGCTCGGCTGGTGCGCCAGGCTCGGGATCCGCCAGGTCACGATCTACGTCGCCTCGGAGGACAACGTGCGCAAGCGCGAGTCGTTCCAGGTGAGGTACTACATGGAGCTCATCGAGCGGATCATCGCCGGCACGCTCGTGGAGTCGGCGCCCCTGTGGCGCATCCACGTCGCGGGGCGGCTCGACACCCTGCCCGACTCCACGGCGCACGCCCTGAAGCTCGCCCAGGACGCCACCGCCGGCCGGGACCACGTTCTCACCGTCGCCATCGGCTACGACGGGCGCCAGGAGGTCGTCGACGCCGTGCGCTCCCTGCTGCTGTCGCGCGCGGGCGACTCCCTGGCGGACGTGGCCGAGTCGCTGAGCGCCGAGTCGCTCGACCCCTACCTGTACACGGCCGGGCGCGACGACCCCGACCTCATCATCAGGACCAGCGGTGAGCAGCGGATGTCGGGCTTCCTGCTGTGGCAGGCGGCCCACTCGGAGCTGCACTTCTGCGACGTCTACTGGCCGGGCTTCCGCGAGATCGACTTCCTCCGGGCGCTGCGGGCCCACGCGCAGCGCCGGGCGGGGTGACCGCCCGGCGCCGGCGGGTCAGCGCTTGGGGCCGGCGAGCTTCCAGGCCAGCGGCAGCAGCCCGGCGGCGAGGGCGATCTTGAGCCCGTCGCCCACCAGGAACTTGCCCGCGCCCTCCCAGAGGGCGGTGCCGAGGCCGAGGTCGAGGGTGGCCATGAGGACCGGGATGCCGAACGCGTAGATGACGACGTTCCCCACGACCATGGTGCCGACGGTCCGCAGCACCGTGCGGTCACCGCCGCGCTCGGCCAGCTTGCCGACGATCGCGGCGGCCACGATGAAGCCGAGGATGTAGCCGAACGACGGCAGCAGCCCGCCCGTCGTCGCGCTGATCACGCCGGAGGTCCCGTCGGCGAACCACGGAACGCCCGCCGCGCCCGCCAGCGCGTAGAGCGCGAGGCTGAGGGCCGCGCGGTTCATCCCGAGCGCCGCACCGACCAGCAGCACGGCGAAGGTCTGACCGGACCAGGGAACCGGCCAGCCGAAGGAGACCTGGGCTGCCAGGCCGGTCAGCGCGGCGCCTCCGACGACCAGGGCGGCGTCGCGGACCCGGGCGCCGGGAATCAGGTCGGACAGGACGGCGGGGCGGTGTGCCGCGGGGACGGAAGCCATCGAAACTCCTCTTTTGTATGCGGTTGACCTTATTGTTGCCGCCCCGCGCATCCGAACTCCTAGGTGGGGTGCTCCAAGAACCAGGACAGGGGTTTGTACGGGTGCGATAGAAGGGCGCTAGCGTGAGCCGCATGCGCTCTCGACGTTCGGTGCTCGCGGTCCCCGGCAGCAACCCCCGTTTCCTGGAGAAGGCCCAGAGTCTCGACGTGGACGAGGTCTTCCTCGACCTGGAGGACTCCGTCGCCCCGCTGGCCAAGGCGCAGGCACGCGGCAACGTCGTCAAGGCCCTGCTCGAAGGCGACTGGACCGGCAAGACGCGCGTCGTGCGCGTCAACGCGCTGGAGACGCAGTGGACCTACCGCGACGTGATCGAAGTCGTCGAGGGCGCGGGCGAGCGGCTCGACTGCGTGATGCTGCCGAAGGTGCAGGACGCCACCGAGGTCGTCTGGCTCGACACACTGCTCACCCAGATCGAGAAGACGATGGGCTTCGAGGTCGGCCGCATCGGCATCGAGGCGCAGATCGAGAACGCCCGCGGCCTGGTCAACGTCGACGCCATCGCCGGGAGCTCCAGGCGGCTCGAGACGCTCGTGTTCGGCCCCGCCGACTTCATGGCCTCCATCAACATGCGCACGCTCGTCGTGGGCGAGCAGCCGCCCGGCTACCCGGAGGGCGACGCCTACCACTACATCCTGATGCGGCTGCTCATGGCCGCCAGGATGCACGACCTGCAGGTCATCGACGGCCCCTACCTGCAGATCAAGGACGTCGAGGGCTTCACCAAGGTCGCCAGGCGGGCCGCGGCGCTGGGCTACGACGGCAAGTGGGTGCTGCACCCCTCGCAGGTCGAGGCGTGCAACGAGGTCTTCTCGCCCTCGCAGGAAGACTACGACCACGCCGAGCTGATCCTCGAGGCGTACGAGCACTACACCACCGTGGAGCAGCGCGGCGCGGTCATGCTGGGCGACGAGATGATCGACGAGGCCTCCCGCAAGATGGCCCTGGTCGTGGCGGCCAAGGGGCGGGCGGCCGGGCTCAGCCGTACCACCTCGTTCAGAAGCTGACGCCGATCGTGGTGAAGAACCAGAACGACGAGGTCAGCCAGAGCCCCACCAGCGCGGTGAACGCCAGCGAGCCGAGCACCGGCAGGCTCCAGCCGGGCAGGCCCTTGCGCGGCAGGGCCAGCATCTTCGCCGTGAAGATCCCGTAGAAGAAGCAGCCGAGCAGCGAGTGGATGAGCACCCTGGGCACGTCGTACTGGAAGCCCAGGGCGTACAGGCAGTGGAAGGCGACCGGGATGGTCAGGACGAACGCCAGCCGTCCCGACCACCGGTGCACACCCGCCGGGATGCGGATGCCGAGCTTGCCCCACATCGACAGCGCCGAGACGATCTGGACGAACGCCAGGACGAAGGCGCCCGTGGTGAGCCACGACTTCATCGCCAACGGGCCGGAGAAGCCGGCCGGGCCGACGGCGAAACCCGTGGGCGTGTGGAGCCTGCCGTACACCCCGAGCGCCACCATGACGAGCCCGCCCACCAGGAGCGGGACCAGCAGGCCGGCGGCGCCGTGCCGCTGCTGCCGTGACTGGGCTACCGCGGTCATTGCATCTCCTCGATGAATCCGTCGACGTCCTTGGGCTCCAGCTGCTCGCCGTCGATGGTCACGGGCCGACCGGGCGTGAGCTGCGGGGTCTCGACCTGCTGATCGCCCACGAAGGCGGTGCCGACCTGGACGAACCCGTCGCCGTTGGGATTGCGCAGGTAGATCCAGCCGGCCTTGATGCGGGCGCCGCGCACGATGGCGCTGGCCCGGTACAGGCCCGAGGGCTTCTTGGCGGTGGGGGCGGTGAAGTCCCACTTCTTGCCGCCGAGCGCGACCTCGCCGACGGCCTTGCCGCCGCCGAGCGTGGCCGACAGCGTGGCGCCGCCGAAGCCCTCCAAGGAGACCTGGCCCTCGGCGACCTTGCCGACGAACCAGGCCTCGGTCTTGCCGTCGCAGAAGTATCCGATGGCCTTGGCGTCACGGACGGAGACCGCGATCAGGGCGCGGGTGCCCTCCACACGCCCTGCGTAGTCGGCACGGACGGCCCTGGCCGGCTTGGAGGCCTCGGGCTTGCTGGACGGGGTGGCCACGGACGTGGCCTCGGCGGTGGCGCCGGGTTCGGCGACGTTCGCCGCGGTGGCGGGTGACTCCGCCGACTGAGCGGTGACGCTGGCCACGCCCAGCCCGGCGGCGAGGACAGCACCTGCCGCGAGGGTGAGGAACGGCCCCAGCTTGGACATGACGTACTCCCAGGGTTGGACTGCTTGCCCTAGAGAATCCACGCGTTCGCGCGGCCTGTCTGTGAAGAAATGCGCGCCCGATGGCCACAATGGAGTAATGCACGACAACCCGCCGCCCCCGTACGGCCCGCCGCAGCCGTACACCCCGCAGGCGCCCCAGCCCTGGTTCCTGCCGTCACCGCCGGGCGCGCGTTACGACCACCTGGCCAGGAACGCCGCCAACGCCTGGTGGCGCCCGCTCGTGGGCACCATCGTGCTGGGCGTCGCCTTCTTCGGGGTGGGCCTGGCCGTGCTGCTGATCGGCATGTTCCTGGCCGTCGTGCTGGGGATCGAAGTCCTCCAGAACGACCCCCGGCTGTTCGGCGACCCGGTGTACGCCCTGGTCTTCCTGCTGCTGTCGATCGCGGCCGTGCTGCCCGTCGTGTACGGCACGACGGCGCTGATCCAGCGGCGGCGCCCCGGCACGCTGTCGTCGGTGGCGGGGCGGCTGCGCTGGTCGTGGCTCTGGCAGTGCGTGCTGGTCGCGGCCGTGGCTCTGGCGCTGGGCCAGGCGGCCCTGGTGGCGGCCTACGCCATCGCGGGCGAGGACGTCTCCGGGCTGTTCGGCTGGGCGGGCTGGGAGCGGTTCCTGCCGGCGCTGGTCGTGATCCTGCTGCTGGTGCCCTTCCAGGCGGCCACGGAGGAGTACCTGTTCCGCGGGTGGCTCCTGCAGGCCTTCGGCGCCTACTTCCGCAATCCCGTGTTCGGCATCCTGCTGGGCTCGCTGGCCTTCATGTCGCTGCACGGCTACACGGGGGCGGGCATGGTCGACGTGTTCAGCTTCGGGGTGGTGATGGGGCTGCTGGCCGTGCGCACCGGCGGGCTGGAGGCGGCCATCGCGATGCACGTGGTCAACAACGTCTTCGCCTTCGGGCTGTCGGCGGCGGCGGGTGAGCTGGAGAAGGCGATGCAGCAGGGGGCGGTGCCGTGGCCCTCGCTGGCGGGGACCGTGGTGCAGCTCGGCGTGTTCGCGGCGGGGGTGCTGTTCTTGGCTCGTAAACGGGCAATCAGTCAGCTTTCGCCGCAAATCACCAGAGAGTTTGGCGAATCTCGCTAGAGAGGTCTCGCGCTTACGGCTGGGGCATGCTGGTCTGGATGTTGCGACACATCGGGGATTCCGGGTGATCATCTCAGCGGGACGGGGTAGAAGTAGTCCCGTGGCATTACCGGAATTTCCGGCGATGGCCGCATAGGAGTGGAACGGTCCGGAAATCGACGAGGAGGTGCGGCGCGTGGCCTCCGGCCCCAGCGATCCGCCACAGCGACGCCCGGACGAACCGCGCCCGGGCGACGACCCTCAGGGCGAGGCACCAGCCCCCACGGCCGACGCCGGCCAAGACCCCGGCGAGGCCGCCTCGCGCGGGCCCCGCCGCCGTGGCGAGCCGTACGTCATGCCCGCCGACCGCGCCCGTGCCGAGCCGCCCCCGGAGCCCGGCCAGACGCCTCCGGGACGCGGCCAGGGCGGGTCCTCGACGGGGCGCGGCCAAAGTGACGCTGCAACGGGGCGGGGCGCGGGTGAGCAGGCCTCGCCCCGGGAGCCGCGCATCGAGCACACGCCGCCGGGACCGACCGACGACCGTGCGCGCGGGTTACCGCTGGGCTCCTCCCCGTGGGGCCGGCCGCCCTTCTCCTCGCCCACGCCCGAGGACGAGCCGCCCGACGTGCGCAGAGGACGCCACCCGTACGGCTCGCCGACCGCCGATCCCGAGGCCGAGCCGCGCCGGCGGGCACGCAGGCTGGTCTCGCGTCCCGACAAGCTGGTGGCCAGCGGCGAGCCGCGGCCGCAGCAGACGGCCGAGGAGATCGACCGCAGCCGCACCACCCAGCCCTACCCCCGGCCCGACGGCCCGCGCTGGCCGCCGCCCCCTCCGAGGCAGGAGCCGGAACCCGGCCCCGATCCCGGCTGGACCCCCGCCGAGCGCGAGACGGACAGCGATCCGGAGTCAGGCGACGACCACGGGCGCGACCGCGACCGCGAGCCCGATCCGGGCCGCGACCACGGCCGTGAGCACGGGCACGAGCCCGAGCCGGGCCGTGACCACGGCCGTGACCACGGCCGTGACCACGGCCGCGAGCATGAGCCCGAGCCGATCCCCGTGCAGCAGGAGATCCCCGCGCAGCCCGAGCGGGTGCCCGACGAGCAGGAGCCCGTGCGGCGGGTCGGGCGGCCGCCCGGCGGGCGGCCGACGCGGCCCGACTTGCTCGTCGCCACCGGCCCGCCCAGGCCCAACGGCGGCAGGCACCATCGGGGCACCGCGCCCGCCGCGGCCCGCAGGTCGAGTCCGGTGCGCAGGCGCCGCTCGATCGTTCCGGTCCTCATCCTGGTCGCCATCGCCCTCACCATCACCGGCGGGATCCTCGGATACCGCCAGCTCACCGGCCCTCCCGGCCAGGGCCTGAGCCTGGCCACGGGCCAGATCCACTCGGGTGACACGTGGTTCAAGCTCTCCTCGGCGGTCGGCGGCTCCAACCAGAAGCTGAACGCCATGACGACCGTCGGCAAGACCGTGGTCGCCGTGGGCAGCGACACCACCAACCCCACCCCACGCCCCCTGTTCCTCTTCTCGGCCGACCACGGCAGGAGCTGGCAGCTGGGCAAGGTCACCGACTCGCCCACCGCCACGGTGCTGCGCGTGGTCGGCGCCGACGGCGCCTGGCTGGCCAGTGGCGGCGACGCGGGCCAGCTGGGCCTGTGGACGAGCACCGATGGTTTCACCTGGGAGAGCGTGCAGCCCGCCGGTTTCAGGCGCGGTGACGTGATCCACGACATCGCCCGCACCCGTGAGGGGTTCGTCGCGGTCGGCGGGGCGCCGTCCGACAACGGATTCGGCGCGGCGGTGTGGTCGTCGCCGGACGGCCACACCTGGGAGCGCGGCGACACCCGGGGCCTGGAGGTCGGCGAGCTGAAGGCCGTCCAGGCCAGGGGAGACGCGGTGGTCGCGCTGGGCAAGCCGTCAGGGGACGACGGCATGCGCGCCATCAGTTCGCCCGACGGCGGCCTGACGTGGCGGGCGACGGAGTTCAAGCTGGGCGTCGCGGAGGCGCGTCCTGGCACGCTGGCGGTCGTGGCGAAGCAGTTCGTGCTGGTGCCGATCGAGTATCGCTCGCCGGAGGGGCGGGTGCAGGTCTACTGCTCGTCGAGTGGGGCCGAGTGGGCGCAGTGCGGCGAGATCGGCGGCCTGGGCGGCCAGCGGAACGGCGTCGACCTGCTGATCTCGCACGACGGCGGGGTGGCGGCGGTCAGCAAGGTGGGCTTCAACGGCTACACCGTGCTGGTCAGCGACGACGCCAAGAGCTGGCGCAAGCGCGTGACGCTGGACCAGCTGACGGACGCCACGCTGCGCGCGTTCGCGATCACCGACACCGGCGTGCTGTTCGCGGGCGGAGACCAGGCGGCCTCCGACATCGACAACCGGCCGGTGTTGCTGACGGCGACGCAGAGCGGCGAGATCTCCCAGGTGGATCTGGGCGGCATCGACGGCCTGACCAGGGCGGCACGTGAGGTGAGCAGGGTCGGGGCGGGCGAAGGCCGCTTCGTGGCCGTGGGCTCGGTCTCGGGTGACGCGGGCATCTGGACCAGTTCCGACGGCGAGGTGTGGCGGGCTGCCAGCCTGGGCGGTCCGCGCCAGCAGGCGCTGCTGGACGTCGCGCACGGGCGCAAGGGCTGGCTGGCGGTCGGCTCCAACTCGCTCGACACGATCACCAGCGAGCCTCTCGTGGTCTCGTCGCAGGACGCCCTCACGTGGAAGAAGGCGGCGGCGCCCTCCCGGGGCGAGAGTTCGGTGTCGCTGCACGCCGTCGCCGCGGGCGAGAACGGCTACGTGATGGCCGGGCAGGAGCAGAACGCCCCCGGCGCCGCGGCGGCGCTGTGGTTCACCGCCGACGGCCGGACTTACGCCAAGGCGCGCCCGCTTCCCCAGGCGGGCGCGGGGGTGCGCATCCACGACCTGGCCGCCGCGGGCGAGAAGTACTTCGCCGTGGGCGGGGCGGGCGAGGGCGACTCCGAGAGCGGCGTGTTCTGGTGGTCGCAGGACGGCGCCAACTGGAAGGCCAGGCCGCGGGTCATGCCCGCGGGGGCCACCAGCGCGGGGCTGAGGCAGGTGGCGGTGCTCGGCGAGCGGGTCGTGGTGACGGGTACGGCCCAGCACAACGGCACCACGCGGGCCTTCGCCGTCACCTCGGAGGACGACGGCAAGACCTGGGGCGAGTACACCTGGCTGCCCGCCGAGCACCCGGCGACGGTGCACGACCTGGCCGCCGAGAAGCAGGGAGTGGTCGCCGTGGGCACACACGACGGCGACGGCGCCGCCTGGACCTCGGAGGACGGCCGGACCTGGCATCGCAGCGAGCTCGACGCCGACCAACTGGCGGGGGAGGGCAGGCAGTGGCTGGCCGCGGTGAGCCTGGCCGGCACCCAGGTCGTCGGGCTGGGCCGCTCGACCACCTACAACGCCGACCATCTCATCCTGTGGAACTCGACCCTGTCCGCGGAGCGCTGACGATCTCCCAGCCGATGAGCGTCTCCAGCAGTCCTTCCGAGAGCGGGAGCCGTACGAGCTCGTCCAGCGGGCACCAGCGCGCGTCGGCGGCGTCGTCGCCGGCGCGCAGCACCCCGCCGGTGACGGTGGCGCGGTAGTCGCGGATCTCGTACACGACGCCGCCGGGCCCTGGGCGGTCCACGGTGCCCACGAGCGGTCCCGCCTGGACCTCCAGGCCGGTCTCCTCGCGCAGTTCGCGACGCAGGGCCTCGTCGTCGTTCTCGCCCGGCTCGACCCGGCCGCCGGGCAACGACCACAGGCCCTGTCCCGGGGGACGGCCCCGTCTGACCAGCAGGAGGAGATCGTCGCGGATCACGATGGCTCCGACACAATTTACGCGCACATTGCGGTTATATAACGGCGTGGCCTTGACGGATCGGTGCCGGACGACGCACCGTGAGTAGCTGTGAGAGCGGCACCAACATGTCCGCGGTGTTTTGGCCCGCTTCAGCCGCCAAGTGCCTGGCACAGCGCCTGGCGCTGCGACGCGCATGCCGACGTTCTGCCGTTTCAGCCGCCGAAACCGCCGTCCGCCGCGGCCATCGATCTGATCAGACTCCAGACCGTCGTCCCGGTCTGGCTGCCGTGGCCGTTGCCGCCGGGATGGCTGGTGACCGGATTCGGCGACGTGGGCGACGAACGTACGGGCGGCAGGGCCAGCGTGGTGGCCCTCAGCGGGCCCTCGGTGACGCACGGGCCGGCCGACCTGCTCATCATCGCCGAGGAGCCGGGCATCGGCCTGGGCGCGGCGTTCGCGGGCCTCGACGGGCCCGATCCCGGCCGGGGTTTCGACGACGGTCCCCCCAACGCCAAGATCGACGTGCTCGGCCATCCCACCGCGTTGTGGTGCGTCACGACGGGGCCGGGAGACCGCGCGGTGTACGCGGGAGAGGCGCTGGGCAACTGGCTGTGGACCATCGGCTGGCCCGCCGAGGCGGGGTGCCTGATCGCCCTGGCCCAGCTCAGCCTCCTGGACCTGCGCGAGAGCGCGCCGCTCGACGTGCCCTTCGGAGCGTTCTCCCCGAGGCTCGAAGGCTAGGATCGGACGCACTCCCCCTGAAGCCGCAGGGGGATCATGTTCGACCTTCAGTTCTTCGTCGGGGCCTTCGTGACGATGTTCGTCATCATGGACCCTCCCGGCGTCATCCCGCTCTTCCTGGCCTACACCAACGGCCGGACCCTGGCCGAGCGCAAGCGCGTCGCCTGGCAGGCGGCCGTCACCGCGTTCTGCCTCATCGTGGTCTTCGCCGTCTTCGGCCAGGCGATCCTCGGCTACCTGCACGTCGAGGTGGCGGCCATGCAGATCTCCGGCGGCCTGCTGCTGCTCCTGGTTGCTCTGGAGCTGCTGCGCGGGCAGACCGCGCCCAAGACCGACGAGGGCATGTCGAGCGTCAACGTGGCCCTGGTGCCGCTCGGGACGCCCCTGCTCGCCGGTCCTGGCGCGATCGTGGCCACGATCGTCTTCGCCCAGCAGGCCGAGGGACACGTGGGCAACATCTTCGCCCTGGGTCTGGCCATCGCCGCCGTGCACCTCGTGTTGTGGGTGTTCATGCGGTTCTCGGTCTCGATCATCAGAGTGATCAAGGAGAACGGCGTCGAACTGATCACCAGGATCGCCGGACTCCTGCTGGCCGCGCTTGCCGTACAGCTGATCATCAACGCCGTTCGGGCTCTTGTCGGCTAAACCCAGTACCATGCGGAAGCGTGACAGCGCGTATCGAGCGAGTGGTGACCGAGGGCGTCGTTGACGTCGACGGCGTCGACTTCAAGGTCGAGAACAACACGTGGATCGTGGGTGACGACGACGAGGTCATCGTCATCGACCCGGCCCGCGACGCCGACAAGATCATGGAGCAGGTCGGTGAGCGCGAGGTGCTCGCCGTCATCTGCACCCACGGACTGGCCGACCACGTCGGCGCGGCCATCGAGGTGGCCAGCCGCGACGAGGCCATCGTCGCCCTCCACCCCAAGGACAAGCCCATCTGGCGGGAGACCTGGTCGGAGACCTGGCCCGACATCGACCTCGAGGACGACGGCCGGTTCGAGGTGGCCGGCTCCACCCTCGACGTGATGGAGACCCCCGGCATCACGCCCGGCGGCATCTCCCTCTACAGCGAGGACCTGGAGGTCGTCTTCACCGGCAAGTCGCTGCAGGCCGACGGCCCCGGCAAGCTCGGCGGTGAATACCCCGCGCTCGCCGACCAGCTCACCTCGATCGGCGGCCGGCTCTTCACCCTGCCGATGGCCACCAGGGTGCTGCCCTCGCAGGGCGAGGAGACCACCGTCGGCGACCTGGAGCCGCACTTCGACGACTGGGTCTCCGGCTCGCTGACCCGCACGGAGCAGCCCGAGGGCCCGCTCCTCGACGGCACCAAGGCGTCGGGGATCTCGCTCGACCCGAGCGACGACTGAGTCGTGTACGACCAGCTCCCGCTGGAGGGCATGCCGCGGCGGCTCTACTCCTGCACGCCGTCGCGGCTGAACACCTGGCTCGACTGCCGCAGGCGCTACCGGTTCACCTACCTTGACCGGCCCGCGCCCCAGAAGGGCCCGGCGTGGGCGCACAACAGCGTCGGGGCCAGCGTGCACAACGCGCTGGCCGGCTGGTGGCGGGAGCCGTACGAAAAACGCACCCCCGTCATGGCGAGCATCCTGCTCACCAACGGGTGGATCTCCGAGGGCTTCCGCGACGCCGACCAGTCGACGGTCTTCCGCGACCGGGCCCGCGAGATGGTGGCGGGATACGTCACCACGCTCGACCCCTCCGACGAGCCGGTGGGCGTGGAGCGCACGGTCGGCACCCGCACCAAGGTGATCGCCGTGTCCGGTCGCATCGACCGGCTCGACCGGCGCGGCGACGAACTGGTCGTGGTCGACTACAAGACCGGGCGGCGGCCGCTGACGCAGGACGACGCCCGTTCGTCGCTCGCGCTGGCGATCTACGCGATCGCGGCCTCGCGCATGCTGCGCACGCCCTGCCACAAGGTGGAGCTGCATCACCTGCCCACCGGCGAGATCGTCGAGTGGGAACACTCCGACGAGTCACTCGGACGGCACCTGCGCCGCGCCGAGGAGATGGCCGAGGAGGCGGGAGCGGCCGACGAGAGCTATCGCGGCGGCGACACCGAGAGCATGTTCGCTCCCAGCACTGGGCCGATCTGCTCGTGGTGCGACTTCCGCCGTCACTGCCCCGAAGGGCGGGCTGCGGCGCCCGAGCGGCTCCCGTGGGACGGCCTGACCGCCTCCGAGTGACAGAACTCCCGATACTCACTGCCCGACAGCACCAGGGAGGCCAGGTCCAGCGTTCGGCCGTGCGACCGGCCAGGCGCGGCCCATCTCAGGCGGCGTCCTGCGTCGCCCACCGGCGGGGGTTCGTCAGCCCCCGCAGCCCCTTGCCCATGTCGTAGCCGGCCGCCCCGAGCCGGTCGCGCGCCTCCTGGAGCATCTGCCGCGTGGCGGGCATGAACGCCCGGTCGTGCACCGGCTCCGGCACCGAGTTCATCGCCAGCCGCCAGGCCCGCAACCCCGCCGTCACCCCGGCCTGCGGCACCTCGGGCAGAAGGCCGTACATGCGCCTGGCCCACTCGGGCAGCGAGAGGTAGCACAGCGCCCCGAACGGGAAGTAGAGCGGCTTGCCCGGATTCAGCGCCCTGAGCTCCTTGGGCAGCGTCGGCCACAGCAGGAACCGCACCGTCTCCACCGCCTCGGGGACGGCCCGCAGCTTCGGCCGCATCTGCTTGAAGTAGGCGTCCATCTCCGCCAGCGAGCCGGGCACGTCCTCCTCGTGCAACCCGACGTAGGTGGCAGACCGGCGCTGCTCGCGCAGGTAGCGGTCGGCCTGGCGCTCGCTCAGCCCCAGCCCGCCGCGCCTGGCCACCTCCAGGTACGACGAGACCTCGGCGCAGTGCACCCACAGCAGCAGCTCGGGGTCGTCGACCCGATGGTGGCGCCCCTCGTGCAGGATCCGCAGCTGCCGGTGGATGCCCCGCACCCGCCGCCCGATCTCGTCGGCCTGCTCCGGGCTGCCGAAGGTCACCCGTCCCACGAAATCAGCGGTACGGCGCAGCCGACCGAACGGGTCGTCCTGGAAATTGGAGTTCTGCCAGACGCCCAGCATCGCCATCGGATGCAGCGCCTGGAGCATGAGGCCGCGTACGCCGCCCACCCACATCGCCCGGTCGAGGTGGACCAGCCACGTGACCGACTGCGGGGGCTGAACCGTTTCCATGGTCAGACTTTATTGGACTTTTGATCCAATGTCTCGGCCGTGTTCCAGAAGCGCACCAGCGCCGACGCCGTCGTCTCCGGGGCTTCGACCGCCGGGGAGTGCACCGCTCCGGGCACCACCACGCAGTCGGCCTCCAGCCGCTCGGCCGTCGCGGCCTGCAGCTCCGGCGGCCAGCCGTCGTCGTGCTCGCCGAACAGCACCAGCATCGGGACGCCCACCTCCTGGAGTTCCTCCGTGCGGTCGTCGATCTCCAGGCACTGCTCGGCCATCGCCGCCAGGGCGGTGGGGGAGTTGGCCAGCATGCGCTTGCGCAGGAAGGCCATGATGTCGTCGGAGACCCCGTTGGCCAGAGCCTCGGGCTCGAACCTCGTCTGCCACAGATGCTCGAGGCCCAGGTCGGTCGCCTCTTCGAGGATCTTCTTGCCGCCCTTGGCGCGGCGTCCCGTGATGCCGACGGGGCCGGTGGCCATCATCGTGTACGACGCGAACCTGTGGGCGCCGTCGATCACCGCCGCCCTCGTCACCAGTCCGCCGAAGGAATGTCCCACCAGGTGCACCGGCTCGCCGTCTCCGATGACCGCCGCGAGCACGTCGATGTCGGCGCCCAGCTCGCCGCAGGCGTAGGCTTCGCGGTCGTCGGGACCCGGGGTTTCGTACTGCCCCTTGAGGTCGATCGCGACGATGCGCCTGCCCGACTGGGCCAGCGTCTGCAGCACCGCGATGAAGTCTTCCTTGCTGCCCGTCAGCCCGGGAACCAGCAGCGCGGGCCAGCGCTCGGCGATGCCGCTGCCGGGGAGAGCCTCGAGAGCCGCGAACGTGCCGCGCGGCGTGTCGATCCGCGTGGGCGTCACGCCAGGGGGCAGGGTCAGGAATCGCGGCGTACTCACGTGGGGCAACAATACCCAGCCGCCCCGGTCGCGACACCGGTCACGCGACTACGCTGGTGCGAGTCCTGGGGAGATGAAGGTGTATGGGTGAGCTTGTGATCCGGCCGGCCGACTCGTGGGCCGACCTGTGCGAGGTGTTCGGGCCGCAGGGGGCCTACTCCGGATGCTGGTGCATGTACTTCCGCGTGACGAACGCCGAATACCGCACCCTGCGCGGCGACGGGGCGCGCGAGCGGCTGCGGGAACTGGTGGAGTCGCCGGGACCGGCGCCAGGGCTGCTGGCCTATCTCGACGAGACGCCCGTGGGGTGGTGCACCATCGCGCCGCGGACGGCGTTCGTACGGCTCGCCGGCTCGCGCGTGGCCAAGCCGGTCGACGAGTCGGAGCCGGTGGAGGGGGTGTGGTCGGTGCCGTGCTTCTACGTGACCCGGGCCGGACGCGGGCGGGGCGCGGCCACGGCGCTGCTGGAGGCGGCGGTGGAGTTCGCACGAGGGCAGGGGGCGCGGGCGGTCGAGGGGTATCCGCGGGACTCGGAGAAGAAGCTTCCGGCGGCGGAGCTGTTTCACGGGTGGAAGGGGCTGTTCGAGGGGGCGGGCTTCGTGGAGGTGGCCCGCAGGACGCCGACGCGCCCGCTGATGCGCCTGGAGCTCTAGCCGCCCGCCGTACTCCGACGCGGGCGGCTGATGCGCCGAAAGCGCCTGCCACGCGTCTCACGCCGCCTGCCTCCCGCCGCGTGCCGCCTGCCGCCTGCCGCCTGCCACGTGCCGCCTGCCTCCCGCTGCCTGCCGCCGCCTGCCGGTACGGCGAAGGGCGCGGCCGGATGGCCGCGCCCTTCGTCTCGCTCAACGCCACATCAGCGGCGCCGCTGGCCTCCGCCTCCGGCGCCGTTGCCACGGGCGCGGCGGCGCTGCTGCTGCCGCTCCGTGGCCGCCGACGGGGCGATCTCGTCGTCGTCGGTCGCCAGGTCAGGTGACTGGAAGATCACCTGGAACGGGCTCGCGGGCACGATCCGCTCCGGCTCCCGGCGCACCGGGGGCGGCGGCGTGCTGAGGAAGCTCGGCGCCTCCGCGACCGCGGGCTGCGCCACGGGCTGGGGTGCGACCGGCTCCGCCACGACGGGCTCGGCCACCGCGACGTCAGCCGTGTCGGCCACCGCCGTGTCGGCCACCACGGGCTCGCGCCGCGTACGCACGCGCCTGGGCGCCTCGTCCGCGGCCTCCGCGTGAACCGGCTCGGCGACCGTGCGCCTGGTGCGGGTGCGCTTGGGCTTGGTCTCCAGCTCATCGGCTGAGATCAGCGCCGGCGTCTCCTCGACCTTGCGCTCGGGCATGGAATCGACCTCCGCCTCGACAACCTGGGTTTCCTCGACGCTGCGACCGCCGCGGGTGCGGCGACGCTCGCGTGGGGCGCGCGCGGGACGCTCGCGCTCCTTGACGCGGGTGCGCGACCGTCCGGTCTCGCCCAGGTCTTCGAGCCTCTCGGCGTCGAGCCCTGCCCGCTTGCGGGCCTCGCGGGGCAGAACGCCCTTGGTGCCCTCGGGGATCCCCAGCTCGGCGTAGACGTGCGGCGAGGAGGAGTAGGTCTCTTCCGGCTCGGCGAACTCCAGGCCGAGCATCTGGTTGATCATCTTCCAGCGGGTCAGCTGCTCCCACTCGACGAAGGTGACCGCGATGCCGGTGCGGCCCGCACGTCCGGTGCGGCCGATCCGGTGGACGTAGGTCTTCTCGTCGTTGGGGGTGTCGTAGTTGACCACGTGGGTGACGTCGTCGATGTCGATGCCGCGCGCCGCCACGTCGGTGGCGACGAGAACGTCGATCTTGCCGTTGCGGAAGGCGCGCAGAGCCTGCTCACGCTGGCCCTGACCCAGGTCGCCGTGGACGGCCGCAGCCGCGAAACCGCGGGTCTGCAGCTGCTCGGAGACCATGTCGCAGGCGCGCTTGGTCTCGCAGAAGACCATGGTCAGCCCGCGGCCGTCGGCCTGGAGCATGCGCGCCAGGAGCTCGATCTTGTCCATGCGGTGGACCCGCCAGACGAACTGGCGGACCTGCGGGGTCAGCTCGCTCTCGTCGACGTCGCTGTTCTCGGCGCGGACGTGCGTCGGACGGTTCAGGTACTTGCGCGACAGCGCGACGATCTCGCCGGGCATGGTCGCCGAGAACAACATCGTCTGCCGCTCGTCGGGGACGAGCTTGAAGATGCGCTCGATGTCGGGCAGGAAGCCGAGGTCCATCATGCGGTCGGCCTCGTCGAGCACCAGCATCGTCACCTGGCTCAGGTCCAGGTGCTTCTGCTTGACCAGGTCGAGCAGGCGCCCGGGCGTGCCGACGATGACGTCGACACCGGCCTTGAGCGCCTCGACCTGGGGCTCGTACGCGCGCCCGCCGTACACGGTCAGCACGCGGGAGCCGAGCTTGCCCGCGGCGGTCGTCAGGTCTTCGGAGACCTGGATCGCCAGTTCGCGGGTGGGCACGACCACGAGGCCGCGCGGCTTCTTGCGGGATTTGCGTGGCTTGCCGATGCTCTGCAGCATGGCGATGCCGAACGCGTAGGTCTTGCCCGTGCCGGTGCGAGCCTGACCGATGAGGTCCTGGCCCGCGAGCGCGAGCGGGAGCGCCATTTCCTGGATGGGAAAGGCGGTGGAGATGCCCTCGGTCTCGAGGGCATCGGCGATCTCCGGAATTACTCCGAGTTCACGGAACGTAGTCAGGTTGGCCTGCCTCAGTCTCACCAGTGAAGACTGGGTCTCCGGGATCATGTGGTCCGCGCGGAGAGGCCAGTCCTCTCAATTCGTCAGCGACCGTTGTGTCTCTCGCCGAGCTACGCTTGGCGGCTCGGGCGCATCAACTCGCGCCCTCGCGAACCCAGAATTGGGGGTTGGCGGGAGAGATTCCCCCGGACTAACACAGTGCGGTCGCACTTTCACACAGCAGTGTACTCGATAGCACAACGCTGGCCGAGACTCAGGTTGTTCCCATGACCTACGCTGCGTCCATGACGGAATCCGGTGATGTCGATCTGCTCGGTGCTCTCGCCTATGCCGAACTCACGGCCTTCCTGCGGATGGCCGAGGACGCCTCCCAGCTGGCGCCGAACCTGACCGACCGCGCCGAGCTCGGATCGCTGGCCGTGGCCGAGTACGGACACTTCGTGCTGCTGCGCGACCGGATCGCCGAGCTGGGCGCCGACCCGGAGTCCGCGATGGCGCCCTTCGCGGAGGCCTTCGACGCCTGGCACGAGCAGACCAAGCCGGGCGACTGGCTGCAGGCTCTCGTCAAGGCCTACGTGGGGCTCGGCATCGCGCTCGACTTCTACCGCGAGGCCGCCCGTCATCTGGAGCCCTCCATCGCGCCGCTCGTCGAGGAGGTCCTGGCCGACCAGGGGCGCTCGGAGTTCGTGGTCGACCGGGTGCGCGCGGCGCTCGCCGACGACCCGACGCAGGCGGGACGGCTGGCGTTGTGGGCCAGGCGGCTCGTCGGCGAAGGGCTCAGCCAGGCCCAGCAGGTGGCCGCCGCCCGGCCCCAGCTCGCGCGGCTCCTGGCCGATGCCGACCAGGCGGACATCTCGCGCCTGTTCGCCCAGCTGACCGAGGAGCACGGCAAGCGCATGGCCGCCTTGGGCATCTGAGCGCTCGCCCGGCCCCGTTTGCGGGAGCGTACGGCGGGCAGGCGGATCTTCATGCGCATCTCCGAGGCCGAGGACCGTGCGGACAGTTTCGTGCCGCACGCCTTCGAGGAGCACATCGTGGATCTCGGCGAGGTCCGGATGAACCACGTCGCCGAGGGAGACCCGGCGGCCCCCGCCCTGCTGCTCGTCCCCGCGCAGGGCGAGTCGTGGTGGGGCTACGAACAGGCCATCCCCCTGCTGACCCCTCACTTCCAGGTCTTCGCCGTCGACCTGCGCGGCCAGGGACGCTCCACCTGGACCCCGGGCCGCTACACGCTCGACAACTTCGGCAACGACCTGGTGCGCTTCATCGACCTGGTGATCGAGCGCCCCGTCGTGGTGGCGGGCAACTCATCGGGCGGGCTGGTCGCCACGTGGTTGTCGGCCTTCGCCAAGCCGGGCCAGATCCGGGGGGCCGTTCTGGAGGATCCGCCGCTGTTCTCCGCCCAGGCCGCCCCGCCGTACGGCCCCGGCATGCGCCAGACCATGGGCCCGATGTTCGACGCGTGGGCCAAGTGGCTGGGCGACCAATGGTCGGTGGGCGACTGGGAGGGCATGATCGAGGCGCTGCCGCGGGAGCTGCCCCCGGCGCTGGTGCCGGCCATCGCGTTCATGCTGGGCGACGGGGAGAGCCCGTCGGCCACCCCGCCGCAGCACCTGAAGGAGTACGACCCGGAGTGGGCACGGGCGTGGTCGACGGACCTGGCCAACGCGGGCTGCGATCACCAGGCGATGCTGGCCCGGGTCAGGGTGCCGGTGCTCATGACGCACCACATGCGGATGGCCGATCCCGACAGCGGTCACCTGGTCGGGGCGCTCAGCGACCTGCAGGCGCGGCGGGTGCGCGAGATCATCGAGGCCGCCGGTCAGCGGGTCGACTACGTGTCGCTGCCCGAGGCGCCCCACGTGATGCACGAGGCCGATCCGGCGCGTTACGCCAAGCTCGTCAGCGACTGGGCGGGAGCCCTCGACTGACGGCCCGGGGCACGCCGGACACGACGAAGCCGCGCGCCGGACACGACGAAGCCGCGCGCCGGACACGACGAAGCCGCGCGCCGGACACGACGAAGCCGGGGGCGGCCCTGATCGAGCCCTGCCCCCGGCGTGAGGTCGTGTCAGAGCGTGCCGCCGAAGCCGACCGGCCGGGCCTCGTCCTCGCCGATCTCGACGAAGCCGAGCGAGGCGACCGGGACCACGACGCGACGGCCCTTGACGTCGGTGATGGCGAAGACGCCGCGGTCGGCCGCCATCGCCTGCCTGATCTCCTCCTCGACCTGCTCAGCCGTCAGGTCGACTTCCACAATGAGCTCGCGGTGTACGGACCGTACGCCGATCTTGATTTCCATCGTGCTCCCTCATGAGACGGGTTGCCCATCCCATCGTGACCGCATGCGGGCCCCGGGAACGCAGGTGATCGCGGCAAGCGAACGGCTTACGCCGTACGCGGAAAACCGCTGATGCCGCGCCAGGCCAGCCGGGCCATCAGCTGCTCGGCGGCCTCCTTCGGGATGGAGCCGTGGGTGGTGACCCAGAATCGGGCGCTGACCTCCGCCATGCCGACGAGCCCGACGGCCAGCAGGTGCGCCTCCTCGCTGGAGCACCCGGTGTCTTCCTGGATGACGACGCTGACCATCTCGGCGCACTCGCGCAGAGAACGCTCCACGCGCTGCCGTACGGGCGCGAGGTTGCGCAGGTCGGACTCGAAGACCAGGCGGAAGGCCTCGCCCTGCGTCGAGACGAAGTCGAAGAAGGCCGCGAAGGTGGCCTGCACCCTGAGCTTGTTCTCGCGGGTGGAGGCCAGGGCCTCGCGCTGACGGTTGATCATGTCGTCGACGTGCAGGTCGAGCAGCGCGAGGTAGAGCTCAAGCTTGCCGGGAAAGTGCTGGTACAGCACCGGCTTGCTGACCCCTGCGCGGTCGGCGATCTCGTCCATGGCGGCGGCGTGGTAGCCGTTCTCGACGAAGACCTCCTGCGCGGCGCTCAGCAGCTGCCTGCGGCGCGCGAGCCGGGGCAGCCGAGTGCCTCGGGGCTTCGCATCCGGCGTTGCTGTCATGAGCTCTCCTAGAGCGAGGGGACATCCGTCGTTCGTTCGGACATCCTACGTGCGAGTAACGACCTCATCGAGACTCCTCCGATACTCAGCGGTAATCGTCGTCGTCATCGTCGGCGGCCGGCCTGTCCTGCTCGGCGGCGTCCGCGGGATCGACGTCGAGCGGCATCTCGCGCCGCGGCTCCTCGTCGTCGTCGCGCAGTCCGCGATGCTGCTCGGCGGCGTCGGCCTCCGAGGCCTCCAGCGGCAGTTCCGTGTCGTCGTCGAAGGGGCGCTCATCCCCACGTACGTCCATCTCCGACATCATTCGTCCCCTCTTGTCGTGGACCTCTCCACACTACGCCCGGCTGAACAGGTCGCCATGTTCCTCTACCCGTTCCAGCACGTCAGCAGCGGTGAATACCAGTTCATCGGGAGTTCGGCAGGATTCCACCTCGGTCCACAACAGGGGTGTGGAGACGGTCGGCTGCTGCCTGGCCCGCAGGGAGTAGGGCGCCACGGTGGTCTTGGCGGGGTTGTTCTGGCTCCAGTCGATTAAAACCTTGCCGGTGCGGGCCGAACGGGTCATCGTGCTGATGATCTTCCCCCGGTGCTCGCGCTCCAGCAGCTGCGCCAGCGCCTTGGCGTACACCGACGGCTCGGCGCGCCCGTCCCAGTCGGCGTACAGCTGCATGCCCTTGCTGCCGCTCGTCTTGGGCCGGGCCCGCAGCCCGTCGTGTTCCAGCACCTCGCGCAGCAGCAGCGCGACCTGGCAGCACTCGACGATGGTCGCCGGGGCGCCCGGGTCGAGGTCGAAGACGAGCTGGTCGGGCTCCTGCGCCTGGCCGCCCTTGGTGACCCGCCACTGCGGCACGTGCAGCTCCAGCGCCGCCAGGTTCGCGTAGTAGACCAGCGTCGGCAGGTCCTCGACGACGGCGAAGTCGATGGTGTCGCGGTCCTTGGTGCTGCCGGGCACCGGCAGCCGCGCCCGCCGCACCCATGACGGGGTGTGCGAGGGGGCGTTCTTCTCGAAGAAGGACTTCCCGTCGACGCCGTTGGGGTAGCGCTTGACCGTCAGGGGGCGGCCGTCGAGATGCGGCAGGAGCACCGGGGCGATCCGGCTGTAGTAGTCGATGACTTCGGCCTTGGTGAAGCCGACCTCGGGGTAGAGCACCTTGTCGAGGTTGCTCAGCACCAGCTCCCGGCCGTCGACCTTGACGGGCACCTTCTTCACAGGACCACCTCAGCAGGGATCTTGTCGGGTCGCAGTCCGCGCCACACCGGGTGACGCAATTTGTGATCGTCGGTCCACATCGTGTAACCCACCTCCCCGACGAGATCGGGCCTAACCCACCTGTTGCGCCAGGGCACCGGGTTGTGGAAGGGGCTGCGGGGGATCTCCAGAGGGCTGAGCACCTCGTGCAGCCGCTCCAGCGCCGCGTCGGTGAAGCCGGTGCCGACGTGCCCGACGTAGGTCAGGCCCCGCTCGGTGAACACCCCCATGATCAGCGAGCCGATGCCGCCCGCCCTGCGGCCCTTGCCGGGCTTCCAGCCGCCGATCACGACCTCCCTGGAGTCGAGGTTCTTGACCTTGATCCACCAGTTCGACCTGGTCCCCGGCCGGTACGGCGAGTCGAGCCGCTTGGCGACCACCCCCTCGAGCCCCTGGGCCATGGTGGCCGCGAGCAGGTCGGAGTCACCGGGGAAGTACGGCGGAGCCCCGATGTCGAGCTGCTCCAGCAGGTCGCGCCTGGTCCGGTACGGCACGTCGAGCAGGGACGTGCCGTCGATGTAGAGCAGGTCGAAGGGCAGATAGGTGACGGGGTAGAGCCGGAGCATGGCCGGATCGGGATCGGTCAGGTGCATGCGGTGCTGCAGGCGCACGAAGCTGGGCCGCCCGCTGGGGTCGAGGGCGACGATCTCGCCGTCCAGGACCACGTCAGTCACAGGAAATCCCGATATTTCAGGGTAGCGGCGGGTGTAGTCCGCCCCATGCCTTCCTGTCATGCGCAACGCGCCCGTCAGATCCATGACCGCGCGGATGCCGTCCCACTTGACCTCGAGCCCGTACTGCTCGCGATCGGACGGCAATGCGCCTGGTACGGCCAGCATGGGTTCGACGGGAAACGGCATTGGATCGCCCATGTCCGGGTATGTGCCCCGAGATGAGCCCGGATATTGAGTGAGGTGGGCCATGCGCAGCATTTGGAAGGGCGCGATCTCCTTCGGGCTGGTCACGATCCCGGTGAAGCTGTACTCCGCGACGGAACAGAAGGACGTCGCCTTCCACCAGGTGCACCGCGAGGACGGCGGCCGCATCCGCTACAAGCGGGTGTGCACCAAGTGCGGTGAGGAGGTCGCCTACGCCGACATCGCCAAGGGGTACGAGCTGGCGACCGGCGAGATCGTGGTGTTGACCGACGAGGACTTCGAGGGCCTGCCGCTGAGCACTTCGCGTCGCATCGACGTGTTGCAGTTCAGCCCGGCCGACCAGATCGACCCGATCTACTTCGCCAAGTCGTACTTCCTGGAACCCGACGCCCAGGGCGCCAAGCCTTACGTGCTGTTGCGCAACGCGCTGGAGAGCTCGGGCCAGGTCGCCGTGGTCAAGGTGGCGCTGCGCCAGCGGGAGTCGCTGGCGACGCTCCGCGTGCGTGACGGGGTGTTCGTGCTGGAGACGATGCTCTGGCCCGACGAGATCCGCAAGCCGGAGTTCGACTTCCTCGACGAGGACATCGAGGTGCGGGCTCAGGAGCTGAAGATGGCCGAGTCGCTGATCGCGACCATGGAGTCGGACTTCGATCCGGGTGAGTACCACGACGCGTACCGCGAGGCGTTGCAGCAGGTGATCGAGGCGAAGATCGAGGGCAGGGAGGTCGTCGCCGCGCCCGAGACCGAGGAGGCCGGACCCGCGGTTGACCTCATGGCGGCTCTGCGGGCCTCCGTGGAGGCGGCCAAGAAGGAGCGGGGCACCTCCACCGCCAAGCCGAAGCGGCCGGCCAAGGCCGACAAGGCCGAGAAGGAGGAAAAGGCCGAGCCCAAGCGCAAGACGCGTAAGTCGGCCTGACCGCCGGTGGAATTCGCATTCCGCGAATTCCACCGGCGCATATATGAATACAGCGTGGAGGGCGGGGCCCCTAAAGGAGCCCCGCCCTTCGCATTCGGGTCAATATCTGACCCAAATCAGCGAATTACCACGAGTGACGCGAGACCTTGGCGCAGCCACGCACGCGCTTCCAGTGGTAGGTGTCGGTGTCGAAGTTGTAGCGGACGTTGAGCCTGTTGTACCGCTCGCCCTTGCGGACCTTCAGCTTGCTGCCCTTGTTGATCCAGATGCACGAAGGGCCCATGGTCATAGGCGACGCGGTGACGCCCTGCGTCGCGGCGCTGGCGGAAGTAGTGGTCAGAGTCAGGGCCCCACCAGCCATGGCGGCGGACAGGGCGGCCGCCGCGACTGCACGCTTGATGTTGAACATGATGTGCTTCCCCTTGACGGTTGGTGCATTTCGGAAAATAGCCGGATTTGCTTGGCTATTGTCCGGGATGACTCTCTCGTCTTGAGTCTTCCTGGTTGGGATGATCTCCGAGCATTCATGATCATAAACGGCGAATAAGAGGCTTTTGCTTATCGCTGGGCACGTTCATTGCAGTCATTGGTGGCTGATTTAAGCACCTGTCCGCATTTGATATGAAATGTCCAAAATGAGATGCCCGCGGACCCCTTGGATCCACGGGCATCTCTCTGTCTCCGGGCCTCAGCCCTCGACGTCGCGCCACTTGCCGTGCGAGCCCCATCCAGCCGGGATCGAGGTCGCGGCGGGCCTGCGCAGGAGCGTGCTCACCAGTGCCACTTCTTCTTCAGGGAGCAGCCCCAGGTGCGCTTGATGCGCCAGTCCCCGTTCTTCCAGACGATGGTCACCTTCCTGACCTTGTAGCCCTTGTAGACCTTGAGCTTCTTGCCGATCCAGATGCACTTGTGCCCGGAGACCACGGGCGACGCGGTGGTGATCCCTGAGACGGTGCCGGCGCTGGCACTCGTGGCCCCGAAGCCCATCAAGCCTCCCGCGAGTGCGGTGGCCAGGGCTGCGCCGGTGAGCGTCGTTCTGAGCTTGGACATTGCCATCCCCCTGACTGTCGTGCTCGTCTCATAAGCACCATATCGGGACAATTGTGGACATAAGAGTCTATTTATTCCCAATTTATATAAAAAAGGACTCGCGGCCGGGCTGGGCCCGGCCGCGAGTCAGGACGACGGAACTACACCGTCGGCTTGGTCACCACCACGAGCGCCATCCGCACTTGCGGTAGCGCTTGATGTGCCAGTTGCCGTTCCTGACCGAGATGACGACCTTCTTGCTGCCGCAGCCGCGGTGCTTCCAGCCCCACCAGCCCCAGCCCCAGCCCCAGCTCGAGCGCTTGTTGTAGCAGTGCCGGCGCTTCTTGGCCTTCTTGAACCGCCAGCAGGGCTTGGCGGTCACGGGTGCCATGGAGCTCTGTCCCGTGCTCGCCGTGCTCACCGCGGTCCTCGGCGAGGCGCTGGTGGCTGCGCTGGCGCCGGTGGCTCCCAGTTCGATGAATCCACCGGTCAGCGCGGCGATCAGCGCCGCGGCAGCGAATCTGGTTCGGAATTTGGACATCGTGCTTCCCCCGAATGGTCGGCTGTCCATCGCCCTAGGACATATCCGGACAATCGCCCCCAAAAACCGCGATTTATCACTAATTTATACAAACAGGATCCGGCTATCGTGGAGGCGTGGAGCAGCCGATCCCTGTGTGGCCCGGGCGCATGGCCGGGCCCGTGCACGTGCGCGAAACCCCGTCAGGACCGCCGGAGCAGGCGGTGTTCGTCCATGGCCTGGCGGGTTCCGCCACCAACTGGACCGACCTCATGGGCGAGCTGCGCGACGTCGTCACCGGGCACGCCGTCGACCTGCCCGGCAACGGTCACTCGCCCGCGCCGTCCGGCGGCGACTACACGATCACCGGCCACGCCGGAGCGGTGATCGGCCTGCTGGAGGAGACCGGGCCCGCGCACCTGTTCGGCAACTCGCTGGGCGGCGCGGTCGCGGTGCGGACCGCGGCCCTGCGGCCCGACCTGGTGCGCTCGCTGACCCTGATCAGCCCGGCGCTGCCCGACCTGATGCCCAGGTACGGCCCGGCCAGGGTCTTCCTGGCCACCACGCCCCGCCTGGGCGAGCTGGCGGCGACGGTCCTGGGCAGGCTGCCCGCCGAGCAGCGTGTCGCCGCCACGATGGCGATGATCTACGCCGACCCCGGCCTGGTGCACCCCGAGCGCCTGCAGGAGGCGGTGGCCGAGCTTCGCCGCCGTGACGGCCTGCCGTACTCAGGACAGGCCATGATCGGCTCGGCGCGCGGGATCGTCGCGGAATACTTCCGCGGCTCCCTCTGGAGCGACGCCGCCGCGATCACCGCGCCGACCCTCCTCATCTACGGCAGGCGCGACCGGCTGGTGCGCCCGATCATGGCCAGGAAGGCAGGCCGTACTTTCCCCAACGGCAGGCTGGTGTTGCTTCCCAACTGCGGCCACTGCGCCCAGATGGAGCTTCCGCAGGTCGTGGCCGCAGAGGCGCGCCGTCTGATCCTTGAGACGCGGTTGGGGAATGCCCCACTGGCCAGCTAGGTTTCCTTCTGGAAAGAACCCCTGAAACGGGAGTGTAGAACCGTGTCCTTGCCTCCGTTGGTCGAGCCGGCCGCCGAGCTCACCGTTGACGAAGTGCGCCGCTACTCGCGCCACCTGATCATCCCCGACGTGGGCATGCAGGGCCAGAAGCGGCTCAAGAACGCCAAGGTGCTGTGTGTGGGCGCCGGCGGCCTGGGTTCGCCGGCCCTGATGTACCTCGCCGCGGCGGGTGTCGGCACGCTGGGCGTCATCGACTTCGACGTGGTCGACGAGTCGAACCTCCAGCGCCAGATCATCCACGGCCAGTCCGACGTGGGCCGCCTGAAGGCCGAGAGCGCCGCCGCGACGGTCCGCGAGATCAACCCGCTGATCGAGGTGATCGTCCACAACACGTCTCTGACCACCGAGAACGTGATGGACATCTTCTCGGGCTACGACCTGATCGTCGACGGCACCGACAACTTCGCCACGCGCTACATGGTCAACGACGCGGCGGTCCTGCTCGGCAAGCCGTACGTCTGGGGTTCGATCTACCGTTTCGACGGCCAGGCCAGCGTGTTCTGGGCCGAGCACGGCCCCTGCTACCGCTGCCTCTACCCCGAGCCCCCGCCTCCCGGCATGGTCCCGAGCTGCGCCGAGGGCGGCGTGCTGGGCGTGCTGTGCGCGAGCATCGGCTCCATCCAGGTCAACGAGGCCATCAAGCTGCTCACGGGCATCGGCGACCCGCTGGTCGGGCGTCTGATGATCTACGACGCCCTGGAGATGAAGTACCGCGACGTCAAGGTCCGCAAGGACCCCGAGTGCGTGCTGTGCGGCAAGAACCCGACCGTCACCCAGCTCCTCGACGACTACGAGGCCTTCTGCGGCACGATCTCCGACGAGGCGGCCCAGGCGGCCAGCGGCTCGACCATCACCGCTGCCGAGCTCAAGGCGATGCAGGACAACGGCGACAACATCTTCCTCATCGACGTGCGCGAGCCCAACGAGTACGAGATCGTCTCGATCCCCGGCGCCACGCTGATCCCCAAGGGCGAGTTCCTCAACGGCTCGGCCCTGGAGAAGCTGCCGCAGGACAAGCGGATCGTGCTCCACTGCAAGTCGGGCGCGCGCTCGGCCGAGGCCCTGGCGATCGTCAAGAACGCCGGCTTCTCCGATGCCGTCCACGTGGGCGGCGGCGTGCTGAGCTGGGTCAAGACCGTCGACCCGAGCCTGCCGAGTTACTAGCCGACCGATCGGGACGAACGGGTGATGGCACTCGTTCGTCCCTATTAGGGTCAGTGGGCGTGAGCTCCACCCGTCCATGGCCGTCGCTGATCGCCGCATCGGCGCTGGCCGTGATCTGCGCCGTCGCGGCCGTCGTCGCCGCGAACGTCGCCGCGAGCGAGCTCACCCGCGGGCCCACCCTGGCGGAGCTGGAGTCCGCCGCCGACGGCGAGGTGGCCGAGCGCTGGCGCACCTGGCCCTCCGGGCGGATCTTCCCCAGCACCCTCGTCTACACCGCGGAGCAGGGCGGCGAGGAGAAGGCCAAGAGGGTCGGCATCTCACCGGCCACCGGCTGCACCGCCGCCGTCGACAAGAAGGCGCGCAAGGCGCTCAGCGAGACCGGCTGCCGCGCCGCGCTCAAGGCCACCTACCTCGACGCCCTCGGCGGCGTCGTCGTCACCGTGGGGGTGCTCGTGCTGCCCGACGAGCTCAGGGCCGAGCGGGCCGCGTCACTGTTCTCCCAGGGCGGCGACCCGGTGCCAGGGCTGCGGGCGCTGGCCTTCAAGAGCACCGTCGCCGACCGTTTCACCGACGCGGGCAGGCAGGCGGGCTCGGTACGGCAGGCCGGGCCGTACGTGGTGATGACCACCGCGGGACAGGTCGACGGCCGGACGGCCAAGTCGATCGGCGGCAGCCGCCCCTCCATCTTCGCCTTCGCCTCAGAGCTGGGGGAGCGGGTGCTGGCGGCGCTGTCCAGGCCGGGCGTGCCGGCCTGCGGCGAACAGGAGTGGCAGTGCTGATCCGCTGGCGCAGGGCGGCGCCCGTGGCCCTGGCGCTCGTCCTGGTGCCCGCGCTGCCGGTGCAGGCCGACGAGGTGCGCGGCAGCCAGCAGAAGGTGATCGACACCCTCGCGCTGCCGCAGGCCTGGCGGGTCACCAAGGGCAAGGGCGTGACGGTCGCCGTGCTCGACTCCGGCGTCGACCCCGACCACCGCGACCTGGCCGGCTCGGTCATCGTGGGCAAGGACTTCACCGAGGGCGCCAACCCGCCCGGCGTGGCGCCGCGGCAGCTCCACGGCACCTACATGGCCTCGCTGATCGCCGGGCACGGTCACGGTCCTGAAGGCGGCGAGGGCGTCATCGGGGTGGCGCCCGAGGCCAGGCTGCTGTCGGTCCGGGTGATCCTGGAGGACGAGGAGAAGGGCTTCGGCGCCTTCAACTCCGACGAACGGTTCGAGAACGTGGTCGCCAACGGGATCCGCTACGCGGTCGACCGCGGCGCCGACGTCATCAACATGTCGATCTCGAAGGAGCTGGCGACCAAGGAGGAGCGGGCGGCGGTCCGCTACGCGATCTCCAAGGGCGTCGTGCTGGTCGCCGCGGCGGGCAACGACGGGGCGGGCAAGAAGGGCGCCAACGGCTTCGCGCCCTACTCCTACCCCGCGGCCTTCCCCGGGGTGATCTCCGTGGCCGCGACCGACCAGGGAGCCAGGCGCGCGTCGTTCTCCAACGACAACCCGTCGGTGACGGTCGCCGCCCCCGGCGTCGACATCCTCGGCGCCGGTCCCGGCGACGAGTACTGGGTGGGGCGCGGCACCTCGCAGGCCTCCGCGCTCGTCTCAGGCGTGGCGGCACTGGTCAAGTCCAAGTACCCGAAGTTGTCGCCCGCCCTGGTGGCCCAGGCGCTGACCGCCGGGGCCGTGCGGGGGACCAGGGGCGGCTACGACACCGGCACCGGCTTCGGCGTCGTCAACGCCTCGCGTTCGCTGTCCACCGCGGCACGCCTGGCGAAGCACACGCACGTCGCCGCGACCGCCCAGAATCCGGACCAGGCGCTCGGACCCGGCCCGGCCGACCCGATCCAGATCGTGCGGCGCGACCGGCGGCACATCGCCCTCTACGGGGCGATTGCCCTGGCAGGGGCACTCGGGGCCGCGCTTTCGGTAGGGGCGATCGTGCTCGTTGTCAAAAGGGCACGCCGCACTTACTCGTATGACGACGCATGATCCGCCTGCTTGAGGGGACGAAATAGGCAGAACATCCGCGGAGTGTGCGAGTGAGTGATCAGCCGAGCAGGGCCCCCAGGAGGCCGATGACCCCGTTGCCCCGCAGCCGACGAAGCGGTGAGTCACCGTTCGGCGCGGCGGCCACGCGGCGTTCTCGCGTGCGCTCCTGGCCCGCCGCCACCCGGGCGGGCTCCCTGGCGGCGCAGCGCCGGGCCGAGATGGCCGACCTCCAGCAGGGCGTGCGCTACCGCCGCCTCTTCCGCGGCATGGTCGGCTTCATCGTGGCCCTGTCGGCGATCGTGGTGCTGCTCGGCTCCGCAGGAATGATCGTCGAGACCCGCTCGCGCCCGCTGACCCCCGCCGAGCAGTACCGCTACCAGCAGGAGGAGATCGCCCAGCGCTGGCAGGCCTGGCCGGCGGCGGGAGTCTTCCCGGAAGAGGTCAAGTACATGGGCCTGGAGCGGGCCCCGCAGTACGCGCGCCGCATCGGCATCGCCCCGCAGTCGACCTGCGCCCAGGGCCTCGACGTGACCGTCGCCGACGTGCTCGGGCGCCACGGCTGCGTCGCCCTCCTGCGGGCCACCTACATGGACGAGAGCGCCACCTTCGTCTTCACCGTCGGGGTCGCGGTCCTGCAGAGCGAGGAGTCGCGCGTCTCGGCCAACGAGGAGCTTTCGGCCGACGACCGGGTGGGGGTGCTGCCGGTGTCGTTCCCCGGCACCGTCGCCGAGCGGTTCGGCGTCGAGCAGCG
Source organism: Nonomuraea sp. NPDC050663 (assembly GCF_044456985.1). Classification (NCBI taxonomy): domain Bacteria; kingdom Bacillati; phylum Actinomycetota; class Actinomycetes; order Streptosporangiales; family Streptosporangiaceae; genus Nonomuraea; species Nonomuraea sp. NPDC050663. The sequence continues at coordinate 53,533 of NZ_JBITGL010000012.1, read as the reverse complement.
CCAGCGCAACGGCTGGGTGGGCGCGGGGCCGTACATCGTCTTCTCCACCGGCGGCTACGCCGACGGCCGCACCCGCGAGTCGATACCTCCCGAGGAGATCCTGCACAGCGAGCTGTGGCCGGCCGCCAAGTCGATCGGCAACCAGATCGCCTACTTCCTGGCCGACCCGCCGAGCGTCCCTCCGTGCACCCAGGGGAACGTGTGCTGACCCTCGCCAAGGCGCTGACCGCCACCGCCGTCCTGCTGTACGGCACCGCGAGCGCGCCTCCGGTGCGGGAGCAGCAGGAGTGGGTGATCAACGCCCTCAACCTGGAGCAGGCCTGGGCGACCACCAAGGGGGCGGGCGTCACCGTGGGCGTCATAGACAGCGGCGTCGACCCCGACGTGAAGGAGCTCAAGGGCCGCGTCACTCTCGCCGGCGACATGACGACGGCGGAGAACCGGCCGGGCACCATCGGCGAGCACGGCACCGCGATGGCCTCGCTGATCGCCGCCTCCGGGGCCGACAAGGGCATGATCGGCGCGGCGCCCGAGGCCAAGGTCCTGTCCCTCCCCATCGAGCTGGAGGAGGAGGCGGGACCCAACATGATCCCGCCGGCCGAGGAGGTGGCGCCCTCTCGCGTCAGCCCCCTGGCCAGGGCGATCCGCTACGCCGCCGACCACGGCGCCCAGGTGATCAACATGTCGATCGGCTCCTACGGCGCCAACCGCTCCGAGCGCGAGGCCGTCTCCTACGCCCTGCGGCGCGGCGTGGTCCTGGTGGCCGCGGTCGGCAACGACGGCCTGTCGGAGTACGCCAAGCAGAACCAGACCTCCTACTGGACCTTCCCCGCGGGGTACCCCGGGGTGATCGGCGTCTCGGCCGTCGACAAGGCGGGCAAGGGCGCCACGTTCAGCAGTGACAACCTCTCGGTGCTGGTCGCCGCGCCAGGGGTGGGGCTGCCGATCGCCGAGAGGTCGGGGCGCTACTCCGTCGCCGACGGGACCAGCGGCGCCTCGGCCCTGGTGGCGGGGGTGGCGGCGCTGATCAAGTCGGAATACCCGAGCCTGCGGCCCGAGCAGGTCGCCCAGGCCCTGTCGGCCAGCACCCGTGCCCGCCCGCTGGCGGGATACGACGACAAGACCGGCTTCGGTGTCGTCGACGCCGCCGCCGCCCTGGCCGCGGCGGAGAAGCTGCAGCCGCAGCAGCGCGGCAAGGCCGTACCCGACAACGCGCACTTCGGGGCCGGCCCGAACGCGCCCCAGCCGTCGCGGCCTGGACCCGACCCGTGGCACATGTGGATCTTCGGCGGGGGAGCGCTGCTCGGGCTCGTGGCCTTCGGGTGGTCGGTGGCGGTGCTCAACCAACGTCGCTAGCTTGGTCCGCGTGGACGAGTACGCCGAACTGGTGCTCGAAGTGGTCGAGCGCATCCCTCCCGGCATGGTGATGGCCTACGGCGACATCGCCGAATACCTGGGCCAGGGCGGGCCCCGCCAGGTGGGCAGGGTGATGTCGCACTGGGGCGGAGGAGTGCCGTGGTGGCGGGTGGTGCGGGCCGACGGCCGCCCGGTTCAGGGGCACGAGCAGGAGTGCCTCCAGCACTGGCGTTCAGAAGGTACTCCTGTGCGTCATGAGAAAGCAGATATGCGGTGTGCCAGATGGGACGGTTCAGCGGATTCTCAGGAAAAGTCATGAGCTGCGTAGACAGTCCGATGTAGGTAATCCGGTGGACGGCGACCACTAAGCTAGCCAGCACTGGAGAACAGGTTGCGAAAGGCGGTCTCGCCGATGGCCACCGGCGTCACACCCCCAAGCCTGGGCGGCGAGCGCCTGAGGGCTGTTCAAGACCTTTGCGATCGGGGCGAATCGCTCCAGGCGGTCATGACGGCCGTCGGGAGCGGCGGGCAGGATTCCTTCGACGCGGATGTGCTGAGCGGACCGCTCGGCGCCCGCATGGACCTGGCGATCAAGCGGGGAGGAGCCCGCAGGCGCGAGCTCGTCGAGCTCCTGCGCCCCTACCTCGCGCAGGTCTCGCCCTCAGTCAAGCGCGACCTCCCGGTCGCCCGTCGGCTGCTGGTCCACCTCATCGAGACACGCGACGTCGAGGAGCTCGTCGAGGGCGACACGCTGTCGAAGGTCGTCTCCGCCGCCGCGGAGCCGTCCAGGCGCATCAGGCGCGGCCTGCGCTGGTACGCCGACCTGCCCTTCGCGGGCGAGCTGCCCGCGGAGCTGTTCCGGCTGCGCAAGTCCGACCTGGTGCCGGTCACGCAGATCGACGACATCCACTGGAAGGACGGCAGGCTCCACGTCCACGGCCACGCCTACCTGGCGGGCCTGTCGGTGCGCAGCCGCCGCTTCAACCGCGCCACCGTCGTGCTGCGCGGGCCCCGCTGGCTGCCGCCCGTGCGCCTGCGCACCCGCCGCGCCCACGCCCCCCACGCCACCCACACCGCCCGCGAGGTCGGCTGCAACTACGACTGGTCGGGCTTCACCGCGACCGTCTCGCCCGCCGCCCTGCGCTGGCGCGCCTCCCTGCGCGCCATGGTGAGCGGCGTGCGCCGCCTGGTCCGCCGCCGCCTGGCGATCCCCGAGACCACCACCTGGCGCGCCGAGATCGTCTTCTGGAGCCGCGGCGCCCGCGCCACCGGACTGCTGCGCGGCGCCGCCATCGGCCGCACCGAGCGCCCCACGGGGCTGCGCGTGCGCGAAGGCTGGTGGGTGCGTCCCGTGTGGACCTCCGACCGGGCGCTCCAGGTCGTGCTCCAGCCCAACCGGGCCGAGCTCGCCGGGGTCTCGCTCGACGACGACCGGCTGGAGCTGCGGGTCCTGCTGCCCGGACGCAACGTCACCAAGGGACACGCGCGGCTGGGCGGCCACCGCATCGCCGCCGACTTCACCCCCGTCGCCGGCGGCACCCAGGTCCTCATCGGCCTGGCCGTACATTCGCTGGTCAACGAGAAGGACGGGCGCCGGCTCTGGGTCGAGCCCAAGGGCGACCCGGCGGCCTCGGTCATGCTGTCCGACGCGGGAGAGACGCGCGCCGTCGTCGGCGACCGCGAGATCACCGTGCTGGGCGACCGCCGCGACCGCGTCGTCGTCTCGGCCCACCGCGTGCGCCCGGTCATCCGCGCGGTCTCGTGGAACGGCTCCACGCTGGAGCTGCGCGCCCACTACCCCGACGTGACCGGCGCGACCGAGCTGACGCTGCGCCACCGCTCCGGGCTGATGTACCACCTGCCCCTCGTCCGCGACGGCGACGACTTCTCCGTACGGCTCGAGCCCGGCTCGATGCCCCGCTTCGGCGAGACCGTCCCGCTGTCGTCGGGCACCTGGAACCTGTCGGTCAAGCACCCGTCCGGCGAGATCGTCCCCGTCCGCATGGACCACGCCGCCCTGCGCGACCTCGACGAGGAGCAGCGCACGGTCGGCGGCCACTCCTTCCGCCTGGTCTCCACCCGCTTCGACGTGCCCGTGATCATGTCGGAGGAAGTGCGGCCCGCCGACGAGAAGGGCCTGGCCGGCACCCACCAGCTGCGCCGGGTCTTCTACCCCGCCCAGCGCAAGGAGCCGCTCAACGACGCGACCGTCTACGTCGTCAACGACGGGCGGCTCTACGCCGACAGCGTCCGCGCCATCTTCGAGGAGCGCGTCAGGCGCGGCCACACCGGCGAGCACATCTGGATCGTCAAGGACGGCGCGTTCACCGTCGACGGCGCGACCCTGGTGCGGGCGGGCAGCCGCGAGCACCACGCCGCCCTGGCACGCTCCCGCCACATCATCACCAACTCCTTCCTGCCCACCTGGTTCCGCGCCCGCGAAGACCAGGTGGTCGTGCAGACCTGGCACGGCACCCCGGCCAAGCACATCGGCAACGACCAGTCGCACATGCAGCGCGACCCGCGCCCGCCGGTCTGGCACCGCCAGGCCGCCGAGGTGCGCGGCTGGGACCTGCTGATCTCCCAGTCGCCGTGGGCCACCCCGGTCCTGCGCCGCGCCTTCGGCTACCAGGGCGAGATCATCGAGGCCGGGCTGCCGCGCAACGACATGCTCTCCTCGTCGTCGGCCGGCGCCCGCGCCGCCGAGATCCGCGCCCGCCTCGGCCTTGACCCCGACCGGCCCGTGATCCTCTACGCGCCCACGTGGCGCGACTACGACCGCAAGAACGCCTCGGTGCGCCTGCCCGCGTCCGACGACTACCAGCTGCTGGTCAGGGCCCACCCGATGCAGGCCATGCCCAACGTGCCCGCCGGCGCGGTCGACGTGACCACCTACCCCGACACGGCCGACCTGCTGCTCGTGGCCGACGCGCTGGTCACCGACTACTCGTCGAGCATGTTCGACTTCGCGGCCACCGGGAAGCCGATCATCGTGTTCGCCTACGACCTCGACAAGTACGCCTCCAAGCGCGGGCTCTACCTCGATCTGCGCGAGCAGGCGCCGGGCCCGGTGCTGTCGACGGCCGCCGAGGTGGTGGAGGCGCTGCGCGACCTGCCCGCGATCACCTCGGCCTACGCCGACAGGTACGAAAGCTTCCGCGCGACCTTCGCCCCCAAGGACGACGGCAAGGCCACGGCCCGCGTGGTCGACCACCTCTTCGGCTAGAAGCTCGGTCTCCGCCGGTCGGGGGTCGGTCGGCTTATCGGCCGCCCCCCGCACCCGCACGGGGTGCACTCGCCAGTGCACCGATGTGAACATCGGCGACTCGGCACGATCTCGCCTGCGCGGATAGGGCCGCGCCAGCCCGAATCGGCATGGCTGCGGACGGCGTGTCGGGCGTTTCGTCCCCGGCTGGACCGCTACCTTGAGCGAATCGTCGCGCCAGAACGGTCAACTCGGCACGATCTACCTCTGTGGTCTGGTGGAATTGAGTGTTGTGAGTGGTCAGACCTGGCGATTGGTGCGACGTGGGGGCGGGGGGCCGGTTGCGCCTCCTGTTCTCGACGAGCACCAGCGTGCGGTCGTCGAGCACACCGGCGGCCCGCTGCTCGTCCTCGCAGGTCCCGGCACCGGCAAGACCACCACGATCGTGGAGGCCGTCGTCGACCGCATCGAGCGGCGCGGCCTCGATCCCGAGCGGGTGCTGATCCTCACCTTCGGCCGCAAGGCGGCGGGTGAGCTCCGTGAGCGCATCACCGGCCGCATGCGCCGCACGACCAGGACCCCGCTGGCGCTGACCTTCCACAGCTACGCCTACACCCTGCTGCGCCGCGAGGCCGTACGCGAGGGTCGTCCCGTGCCCCGCCTGCTCACCGGTCCCGAGCAGTTGCTGGAGGTCCGCCGCCTGCTCCACGGCGAGCTGGAGGACGGCGCGCGCGGCTGGCCCGAGTTCCTGCACGAGGCGCTGAAGACCCGGGGCTTCGCCGAGGAGCTGCGCGATTTCCTGTCGCGGGCCGCCGAGCGCGGCCTCGACGGCGAGCGCCTGGTCGAGCTCGGCCGTCAGTACGGCAGGGGCGACTGGGTGGCCGCCGGGCGCTTCTCCCTGCGGTACGAAGCCCGCTTCGACCTCGATCCCGAGCCGTCGCTCGACTACACCGAGCTGATCCGCGAGGCGGGCGGCCTGCTGGCCGAGCCCGACGTGCGGCGCAGGGAGCGCGGCGCCTACGACGTCGTCTTCGTCGACGAGTACCAGGACACCGATCCCGCCCAGGAGTTCCTCCTGCAGCAGCTGGCGGGCGAGGGGCGCGAGCTGATCGCCGTCGGCGACCCCGACCAGTCGATCTACGGTTTCCGCGGCGCCGACGTCCAGGGCATCCTCCAGTTCCCCAGCCGTTTCCCCGACCGGCAGGGCAACGCGGCTCCGGTGGTGGCGCTGCGCGTGTGCCGGCGCAGCGGCGCGGATCTGCTGGAGGCGTCGCGCCGGGTCGCCACCCGCCTGCCCGCAGCCCCCACTCCCGACAAGGCCCCCGCTCAGGAGCCCAACGGCCAGGGCGAGTGGATCGCTCCGCCCCCCAGGAAGGCCAAGGGCCACCGCGACCTGATCCCCGCCGACGACGCGGAGCCGGGCGAGGTCAAGGTCCTGCTGGCCGACAGCGTCGCCCAGGAGGCGGCGGTGGTGGCCGACACCCTGCGCAGGGCGCACCTGATCGACGGTGTCCCGTGGCACCGCATGGCGGTCCTGGTGCGCTCGGCGACGCGGCAGGTGCCGCTGCTGCGGCGGGCCCTGGTCTCGGCGGGCGTGCCGACCCTGGTCGCGGGCGACGAGGTGCCGCTGGCCCAGGAGCCGGGCGTGCGCCCGCTGCTGACCCTGCTGCGCATCGCGATCAACCCGGCCATGCTCGAGGAGGCGGTGGCGGAGGAGCTCCTCACCGGCCCGTTCGGCGGCACCGACATGATCGGCGTGCGCCGCCTCAGGCGCGCGCTGAAGATCGCCGAGAACGAGGCGATCCAGCTCGCCGAGGAGAACGGCGAGCCGGCGGGCGAGGCCAGGTCCTCGGGCGAGCTGCTGATCGCGGCGATCAGGGACGCCAGGGAGCTGACGAGGCTCGAAGACCACATCGCGCTGCCCGCGGAGCGGGTGGCCAAGCTGCTGGCTGTGGCAGAGGCGACCGTGCTGCAGGGCGGCACCGCCGAGGACGCCCTGTGGGATCTGTGGGACGCCAGCGGCCTGTCGCAACGCTGGACCGAGCAGAGCCTGGCGGGCGGCGCGCGCGGCGCCCAGGCCGACCGCGACCTCGACGCCGTCGTGGCGCTGTTCGACTATGCCGCGCGGTTCGTCGACCGGGTGCCCAAGGCGGGCCCCGAGGTGTTCATCGACGACCTGGCCAGCCAGGAGATCCCCGCCGACACCCTGGCCGACCGGGCGCCGGAGGGCGACGCGGTGCGGGTGCTGACCGCCCACCGCTCCAAGGGCCTGGAGTGGGACGTGGTCGTGGTGGCGGGAGTGCAGGAGGGCACCTGGCCCGACCTGCGGCTGCGCGGCTCGATGCTGGGCTCCGAGACCCTGATCGAGCTGTCGGAGGGCCAGGCGCTCGACTCCACCCAGGTGGCCGCGGCCCAGCTGGCCTCCAAGCTGCTGGCGGAGGAGCGCAGGCTCTTCTACGTGGCCGCGACCAGGGCCAGGAAGAAGCTGGTGGTCACGGCGGTGGGCGGCGACGACACCGACGAGCGGCCCTCCAGGTTCCTGGCCGAGCTGATGCCGGGAGCGGTCGAGAACGCCGGTGTCGACGACAAGGCCAGGTGGCTGAACATGTCGGCGCTCGTGGCCGACCTCAGGAGCGTCGTCACCGACCCGACCAAGCCGGCCAGGGTGCGGCAGACGGCCGCCCAGCACCTGGCGAGGCTGGCCGCCTCCGGGGTGCAGGGCGCCCATCCCAACGACTGGTACGCCCTGACGCCGATCACCGACGACCGGCCGCTGGGCTGGCCCGACGACATCGTGCGCATCTCGCCGTCGGCGGTCGAGAACTTCACCAAGTGCGGCCTGCGCTGGCTGCTGGAGACCGCGGTGGGCGCGGCGGGCACCAGCACCGCCCAGGGCCTGGGCAACGTCATCCACGCCCTGGCCGTCCTGGCCGCCACCGACCTGCCCAGCGAGGACCTGCTGGGACAGCGGCTCGACCAGATCTGGAACGAGCTCGACTTCGGCGGCGTGTGGTTCAACCGCAAGCAGCGCCAGGTGGCCGAGCAGATGATCTCCAAGTTCGTGCGCTGGCACAAGGAGAATCCCCGCGAGCTGGTCGCCATGGAGGAGTCGTTCACCGCCATGGTCTCCGAGGGCGTCGAGATCAAGGGCCGCGTCGACCGGGTCGAGCGCGACGACCAGGGCAGGGCGGTGATCATCGACCTCAAGACCGGCTCCAGCAAGCCCAAGGCGGGCGACCTCGACCGTCACCCGCAGCTCGGCGTCTACCAGCTGGCCGTGCTGCTCGACGCCTTCGCCAAGCACGGGCTGACCGAGCCGGGCGGCGCCGCGCTGGTCCAGGTCGGCAAGGCGGCCGGCAAGAACGACGCCATGGAGCAGAAGCAGCAGGCCCTGGCCGACGACAAGGACCCGAACTGGGCCAAGGACCTGGTCGACACCGTCGCGCTGGGCATGTCGGGCCCGTTCTTCCAGGCCAAGGTGAATGACGGCTGCCGCACCTGCGCGGCCCGCGGCTCGTGTCCCGTCAACGACAGCGGAGGCCAGGTGTGCTGAAGGAGACCCCCAGCCCCCTGAACCCCGTCGAGCTGGCGGGCAAGCTCGGGGTCCTGCCGCCCACGCCCGAGCAGGCCCTGGTGATCGAGGCGCCGCTGGGGCCGATGGTCGTCATGGCGGGAGCGGGCTCGGGCAAGAGCGAGACGATGGCCGGACGGGTGGTCTGGCTGGTCGCCAACGGGTTCGTCAGGCCCGAGCGGGTGCTGGGCCTGACCTTCACCCGCAAGGCCGCCGCCGAGCTCGCCCACCGCGTCAGGGAGCGGCTGGCGGGCCTGGCCGACGCGGGCCTGGTCGAGCCCGAGGTGCTCGACAACGAGCCGACCGTCTCGACCTACCACGCCTACGCCGCCCGCCTGGTCACCGACCACGCGCTGCGCGAGGCGCTGGAGCCCACGCTCAGGCTGGTCACCCCGGCTATCTCGTGGCAGCTGGCCAGCCGGGTGGTCGTCGGCTACGACGGGCCGATGGACAAGGTCGAGCTGGGCCCGCCGAGCGTCACAGCCGCCGTGCTGGAGCTGGCGGGCGAGTTGTCGGAGCACCTGCGCGGCGGGCACGACGTGCGGGCCGTGGGGGAGTGGCTCAGGCAGGGGTACGGCAAGCTGACCGGCAAGACCACCCAGGCGCAGAGCAGACCGCTCGCCGTCCACGACGCCCGGGAGCAACTGCTGCCCCTGGTGGAGGCCTACGAGCGGCTCAAGCGCCGGCGTGAGGTGATCGACTACGGCGACCAGATGTCGCTGGCGGCCCGCATCGCCTCCAACCACAAGGAAGTGGGCGAGATCGAGCGCGGGCGCTACTCGGTGGTGCTCCTCGACGAGTACCAGGACACCAGCCACGCCCAGCTCGTGCTCCTGCGCAGCCTCTTCGGCAACGGCCATCCGGTCACGGCCGTGGGCGACCCGTGCCAGTCCATCTACGGCTGGCGCGGCGCCTCGGCGGGCAACCTGCGCCGTTTCGCCCAGGACTTCCGCACCTCCAGCGGCGACGAGGCGCCCGTCAGGCAGCTGAGCGTCAGCTTCCGCAACGGCGACCGGGTGCTCGACGTGGCGGCCAGGGTCCAGCTGCCGCTGCGGATGGAGGCCAGGGAGGTGCCGGTGCTGGTGCCGGGCTCCAACCGGGTCGACAGAGGGCGGGTGACGTGCGCCTTCCACGAGACGGCCGAGGACGAGGCGAAGTGGATCGCCGACGGGATCGCGCACCTGCTCGGCCAGGAGGTCGCGCCCGACGGGCTGCCGTGGGGCGAGGGGGAGCGCAAGAAGGCCAAGACGCTCGCCATCCAGCCCAACGACGTGGCGATCCTGGCGCGCAAACGGTCGCAGTTCCCGGCCATCAGGCGGGCTCTGGAGGAGCGCGGCATCCCGGTCGAGGTCGTGGGATTGGGCGGCCTGCTGACCGTGCCCGAGGTCAACGACATCGTCGCCACGCTCCGGGTGATCTACGACCCGACCGCGGGCGACGCGCTGGTCAGGTTGCTGGCCGGTCCGCGCTGGCGGGTCGGTCCCGCCGACCTCAAGCAGCTGGGCGAGTGCGCGCGCGAGCTCAACCGGGAGGCGCGCGAGGGCAGCAAGCCCGAGAAGGACCCGCTCGACCAGGTCGTGGTGGACCTGGCGGAGGAGCGCGGCAGCCTGGTCGACGCCCTCGACGAGCTGCCCGACCGTGAGGCGTGGCTGGAGCTGTTCTCGCCGCTGGCGCGCACCAGGCTCGTCGCCTACGCGCAGGAGCTGCGGGCGCTCAGGAAGGGCACCGCCCAGCCGCTGCCCGACCTGATCACCGAGATCGAGCGGCGCATGAGCCTCGACATCGAGGTCGGCTCCCGGGGCGGGGCCTTCGCCGCCCGCGCCGACCTCGACGCCTTCCAGGACGCCGCCTCGCGCTTCGCGGGAGACGCCGAAGACCCGACCCTGGGCGCGTTCCTGGCCTACCTCCAGGCCGCGGAGAGTGAGGAGTTCGGGCTGGAGGCCGGGCGCGTCGGCGAGAGCAACAGCGTCAAGCTGATGACCGTCCACGCCTCCAAGGGCCTGGAGTGGCCGGTGGTCGTGGTGCCGGGCATGTCGCAGCTGCTCAGCTCGAAGGGCACGGTCACGACCGGCAGCATCTTCCCCGCGACCCCGGTGATGAACTCCCGCTGGACCGAGAACCCCCGCAAGCTGCCCTACCCGCTGCGCGGCGACGCGGGCGACCTGCCGCGCCTGACCGGGCTGACCAAGGACGAGCTGGCCGACTTCGACGAGCAGTGCCGCGAGCGCGACCTGCTGGAGGAGCGGCGGCTCGCCTACGTGGCCGTCACCCGCGCCCACTTCCACCTGATCTGCTCCGGATACCGCTGGGGGAGCGCCACCAAGCCGCTGGACCCGTCGGAGTTCCTGCTGGAGGTGCGCGACACCGCCGACCGCATCGCCTTCTGGGCGCCGCCGCTGGCCGAGGGCGAGACGAACCCGCTGCTCGCCGAGCCGGCCGAGGCCACCTGGCCCGTCACGCCCGAGGGTCTGCGCTACGAGTCGGTGCTCGACGGTGCCCGCATGGTCGAGGACGCGCTCGTCGGCGCGCTGGAGATCGCGGAGGACCCGCTGCGTCCCTTCGACGACGAACGGTTGCGCGCCTGGGAACGCGACACCGAGCTGCTGCTGCGCGAGCGGGCGTCCTACCGCGAGCGGGCCGGGCTGGCCGTCGAGCTGCCCTCGAAGCTCACCGTTTCGTCCCTCGTCACCCTGGCCGCCGATCCCGGCGAGCTGGCCCGCCGCATCAGGCGGCCGGTGCCGCGCAAGCCCGCCCCCCTGGCCAGGCGCGGCACCAACTTCCACAAGTGGCTCGAAGGCCGCTGGAGCCAGCAGCGGCTCATCGACGACCTGGATCTCGACCTGTTCGAGGAGGAGGAGGCCGACGTACGGCTCGCCGAGCTGCAGGCACGCTTCGAGGAGTCCGAGTGGGCCGAGCGCAGGCCGCTCGACCTGGAGGTGCCGTTCGAGACGATGATCGCCGACCGGCTGGTCCGCGGCCGCATGGACGCCGTCTTCCAGGCGCCCGACGGTTCCTACGAGGTCGTCGACTGGAAGACCGGCAAGCCGCCCACCGGAAAGGCGGCCAAGGCGGCCTCGGTGCAGCTGGCCGCCTACCGGCTGGCCTGGGCGCACCTGGCGGAGGTGCCGGTCACCCAGGTGGGCGCCGCCTTCCACTACGTCAGGGTCAACCGTACGATCCGGCCGGTGAACCTGATGGACGAGGCGGGCCTGGTCGCGCTCATCGAGGCCGTGCCTCAGTCGAGGTAGAAGAAGCCGGGCTCGGGGTGCATCAGGAAGTCGTGGTGGGAGATGTTCCAGGCGTAGGCCCCGGCCATCTCGAAGACCACGAGGTCGCCGATCTCCAGGGCGGTGGGCACCCGGCGGGCGAAGACGTCCTTGGGCGTGCACAGCTGGCCCACGAGGGTCGTCGGCTCCTCGCGCCCGGCCCGGGCGGGGATGGGCGTGAACGGCTGGTCGTGGCCCTTGGTGACCGGGGTGCGCAGGTGGTGGGTGCCGCCCTGGAGGATGGCGAACCGCTCGCCCCTGGTGCGTTTCACGTCGAGCACGCGGGTGGCGTAGTAGCCGCAGAAGGCGGTCAGCGCGCGGCCGGGCTCGACGCGGAGCACCTGGTCGGGGCGCTTCAGCGCGGCCAGGCCCTTGCCGTACGCCTGCCAGTCGAAGCGGTGGCCCTGGTCGGTGTAGGAGACCGCCATGCCGCCGCCCACGTTGACCTCCTTCGGGTGGTGCCTGGCGATCTCGGCGGCCAGCTCCAGCAGCTGGGCGGCCTCCAGCCCGCTGGCCAGGTGGGCGTGCACGCCGCGCAGCCGTACCCGCTCGTCGAACAGCGGCAGGCACTCGGCGACCGCCGACGGGTCCATGCCGAAGGGGCCGTTCATCGTCAGGGAGGCGCCCGCGACCTCCGTGTCGAGGTTGAGCCGCAGCAGGACGTCGGCCTCGACGCCGAGGCGCTTGATCCTGCGCAGTTCGTTCGGCGACTCGACGTGCAGGCGGTAGGGGTCGAGCGCGAGCTCGGCGTCGGTCTTGCCGGGCCCGCCCAGCGCCAGCCTCGCCCGCGGGAACAGGCCGCGCACGTGCGCGAACTCGCCTCCTGACGACACCTCGAAGCCGTCGACGTGCGGGGCCAGGACCTCCAGCAGGCGGGGATCGGGGTTGGCCTTGGCGGCGTAGTACAGCTCGACCCCGTCGAGCGCCTGCCGTACGGCTGCCGCGTGAGCGTCGAGCGCAGGCAGGTCGTACAGGTAGGCGGGCTGGTCGCCCAGGCGCTGGGCGGCTTCGACGACGCGTGCGGTGATCATGCGAAGGGATTGCCAATCGGGACGTAACCGGCCGAACGGTCGGCATGACGGGCCCAGCGTACGGTCAGGTTGGCCTTGGCCGGCAGTGGCTCGCCCGCGAGCAGGTCCGACAGCCGCACCGGCCAGCCGATCTCCCCGGCGTACTCCGCGACCAGGCGGCGCGCCTCCTGCCACAACGTGCGCAGCAGGTCGTCGTCGTGACCGGCGAGGGCGGCGGCGATCTCGGTCAGGTGGTTGACCACCAGGCAGTAGACGACACGTGACCAGCCGCGCTCAGCGTCGTAGGTGAGCGCCGACGCCACCGCCGGGTCCAGGCCCGACAGGTCGTGCCGCCCGGCGACCAGCTTGGTGCCCTCCAGGTCGCGGAAGATCGCCTCGCGCGGCAGGTCGTCCATGGCGACCAGCACGTTCTGCAGGTGCGGCTCCAGCACCACGCCGTGGGTGAAGTAGGCGTCGAGCACGGGCAGCGCCACCGCCGAGACGTAGGCCGACCACCAGGCGAGCGGGTCGGAGGTCTCGACCCCGAGCGCCAGCGCCCCGGCGAGCGTCGGCGTGAGGCCGGGCGTGCAGACCGCCCACGGGCTCTCCCGCACGATCACGCCCAGCCCCTCGATGTGCGAGGCGGTCGTGCGGTAGCCGGGCTCCGGCAGCCACTTGGTGCCCAGCGCCGCGAAGACCGGCTCCAGGCGCCTGGTCAGCTCCACCGCGCCCGCCAGTTCGTACCAGGCGTTCTTGCGCACGCAGTTGGTGATGCGCACGTCCAGGCTGAACTTCAGGCACTTCTCGCTGACCGGGTCGTAGACCGTGCGCACCGACGACGTCGGCGACACCGGCCACGACGTCTCGCCCAGGTCGAGCAGGCGGTCGTCGAGCTTGAGCAGCTCCACCTGCCAGGGATGGGCGGGCAGCAGCACATGGCCGGGCGGCGCCGTGCCCAGCAGGTCGAGGGCGCCGGGATCGCCCTCCTGGCGCACGAGCTCCTCGGGCACGCCCAGCAACCTCAGCGGGAACTCGGCGTGGGCCTCGGGCGCGAAGCGCAGCCAGCCCGTGCCGCCGTGCGCCTTGGGGCTGGGGTGGAAGGGATGCCCGTAGACCAGCGACTGCTCGGAGACGAGCCACGGGTCGGCGGGCGGGGCCGCCTCGGCCCTGGCGCGCAGGATGGCGGCGATCGCCTCCCTCGACGTGGCGACCTGGCCGGAGAACTCGGGGTTGTGCCCCGACAGCTCCCGCGAGGTCAGCCGTACCAGCTCGCCGGAGGTCAGCGGCACCCAGGCGCCGTCGGCCAGCCGCTCGGGCGCGCCCTCGAACCGCAGCGCCGCGCCGCCGTGCGCGCGCACCCGCACCAACGTCCCCGCCACCCGCAGGAGCAGGTACGGCGGAGCCGACCAGACCAGGCCGCGCACCCCGGCCACCTCGCGGACGCAGCAGCGCAGCAGCGCGGCGAGCGTCGCCTCCTCGGCCCGCGCGGCCGGTGGATCAAGGAGCAGGCTCTCCACGTCAGGCACTCCTCAGCATCGACGGGGCACGCAGGTAGTTGGGGCCGCTGGTGCCGTAGTACTTGTTGACGTCGCGGGCGCCGGTGCGCTCCTTGGCGACGAGGGTCCCGGCGATCACCATGGACTTGCCGGTCAGGCGGGCCGCCTCCAGGGTCCTGGCGCGCAGGATCCTGGCCATGGGGTCGTTGCCGTACGGCCTGAGCGCGTCGTCGAGCACCTGCCTGAGCAGGCCGGTCGCGCTGTCGTCAGGCAGCCTGCCCACCAGCACGGCCGCCGCGGCCAGGTGCAGGGTGATGGTGACGAACACGTCGGCCAGGGCGTGCGGGTCGTCGGTCAGCATGCGCTCGTCGGAGAAGGCGGGCGCTTCGATGCCCCGGGCGGCCAGTCTCGACGGCGACGCGAGCAGGCCGTCGTTGTCCTTGACCAGCAACCTCGGGCCATCGGGCGAGCGCACGATCGCCAGGTTCTGCTGGTGGGCCTCCAGCGCCACGCCGTACTCCACGAACAACCGCACGTTCCAGCCGATCAGAATCTCCAGGTAGGAGAGCAGCTCCTCGACGGGCAGGTCGATCGCGTGGAAGGCGGCGACGGGGACGATCTGGCCCTGGCCGGGCAGCTTCCTGACCATCCACGCCAGGTATTCGTGACCGGCGTGGCCGTAGGTCTGCTCGTCGGCGACCAGCACCCGGGGGTCGGCCATCCGCTCCAGGAGCCGCTGGGCCCTGGCGCCGTCGTCGAGGGTGCCGGGCTTGATGGACCTCCTGTTGCGCCTGCCGAGCGTGCTGGTGGCCAGGGGGAGCTTCAGATGGGTGCGCGGTTCGACCTCGACCGTCCGCATCGACAACGTCGGCCGCACGCGCAGGTGGGGCCGGGGCGCCACGGTCACGCCGTCGAGCGCGGCCACCTGCGCCAGCGACAGCGGGTGCACGGGGAACAGCGTGTGCCCCGGCATCGGCGCCAGTCCCACCTGGCCGAACTCCGGCCACCAGGCGGGCAGGTCGTGCCGTTCCGCGGCTCGCACGGCCGCCCAGCGCAGTTCGAACGAGGGCGCGAACTCCGGCGCGTAGGCGAGCAGTTCCTCGGCCGTCAGCCCGCCGCGTGCGCGCGAGGTCGGGTAGACCGGGTGGTCGGCGAAGGCGGCCAGGCTCTCCAGGGAGATCAGCGACCCGTCGGCCAGCCGGGGCAGGATCGTGTCGCGGTGCTCCTGCAGCAGCGCCCAGGCCAGCTCGGCCTCGGCGCACTCCTGGCGGAAGGCCGCCACCCCGTCGGCGTCGGCCGGGTCGGCCACGGCCTCCAGGGTCTCCAGCACCTCCGGCAGCTCCAGGCGTTCGCCGGGGGCCACGACGAAGTCCTGGAAGAGCCGCCCCGGCGCGAGCCGTACGGCCCGGCCGCCGGCCAGCGTCACCGAGACCCCGTGCTTGTCGCGCGAGACCCGGCGGGCCAGGTCGCCGTAGTTCTCCCTCAGCAGCGCGTTGAGCACGCGGGCCGCGATCATGAGACCACCCAGGGGTGGGCGGCGCGGAAGGCCGCCACGGCCCGCTCGACCGCCTCGCGGGAGGGCCCGACGGCGCGGACGACGCCGAGGTAGTCGCGGTTGGTGTGGGTCTGCTCGACCTTGTCGCCCTCCTGGCGCAGCGGCCGGTGCCACAGGCGCACCTCGCCGTCGTGCGCCGACACCTCGCCGGGCGCCGCCGTGATCACTCCTGAGCGCTCGGCCACGATGGAGACCGCCGTGCCGTACCTGCCTGCGGCCGGCAGTTCGGGCACGCGCTCGCCCAGGTGCACGCGCAGGATGTGCTCGAACAGCGGCACCCCGAGCAGGTCGGCGAGCAGGAAGTCGCAGTGGTCGCCGATCACCCGGTAGTTGACCTCGATGAGGCGCGGGCCGCCCGGAGTGATCACGTACTCCGTGTGACAGGCCCCGAAGCCCACGCCGAGCACGCGCAGGGCATCGAGCACGTGGTTGTGCTCGGGCGGCGGGGGAGTCCAGTCCAGCCGCTCCTCCACGAAGTACGGCAGAGCTCCCAAGGTCGTCCGGAACCCTCCGAGGACGGTGATGCCGTCAGGATCGCCCAGGGTCTCCAGTGTGTACAGCGGTCCCGGCAGGTACTCCTCCAGCACCACCGCCTCGCCCGCGCGCCGCCGCCGCACCTCCTCGACCCCGCCGGGCCCGTCGGCCAGCTCCACGTCCTCGCTGGCCACCCCCTCGCGCGGCTTGACCACCAGGGGGTACGGCAGGCCGTCCGGCACCGGGTCGCCCGGCGCGAGCCGCAGCGAGAACACCTGCTCCACGCCGGTCAGCGCCCGGCGCATGAGGAACTTGTTCTTGGCCGCCAGGCACGCCCTCCAGTCCTTGCCAGGCAGGCCGAAGTAGGCCGCGGCCAGGGCGGTCTCGGTCTGGAGGTGGTCGGAGTTGGAGAAGATCGCGTCGGGGCGTCCGAGATGCTCGATCGCGTCGATCAGCGCCCGCGGGTCGCGCACGTCGCAGCGGACGGCGCCGGGGTGCTGCTCCGGCCGGTCGGTGAGGATGGTGACCTCGCAGCCCAGGGCCTCGGCGGCGGGCAGGAAGCCGTGGGTCACCGAGTCGGTCGGCTTGAGCGCGGTCAGGTAGAGCCGCAAGGCAGAGTACCCCCGAGATCAGGTAAGGCTAACCTAAGTCGCTGATCCTAGCCGGGATGAGATCATCATGTGGGCCCGACGCTCCAATCAGAGGGTATGAGAGTTTTCTCATCCTCGTCTCACGAAGCAGGGCGGCGGCCGCGGCTAGCGTGGCGGCCGTGATCCGGAGGACTTCCTTGGCAGGGGTGGCCGCGGCGGCGGTGCTGGCGCTGGTGCTCATCACCATGCAAGCGGTCAGCGCGCAGGAGCCCGAGCTCGGCGGCCCGGTGGTCGTCACCCCGTCTGTGGTTCCCACCACGTCGTCCAGCTCGGCCCGGCCGGAGGCCACCAAGGAGGAACGCGTCTCGCGCAAACCTCCAGCCAGGGACGATGATGAGGACGATGACGACTGAGCCGCCGCCGTGAGCGCCCGCTTCCGCATCGTGGGCTGGATGCTGGCGGTCGTCGGGCTGGCGCTGGCGGTGGCGATCTCCGCCGGATGGGCCGTGCTCGTGCAGCGCGAGGCGGAAGTCGTCAACGACGAGCTGCGCAACGAGGTCGACAAGCTCAGGGGCTTCGCCGCCCAGCGGCCCGTCAGCGACCTCGACGAGCTGTTCGACGCCTACCTCCAGGTCAACGTCGCCGACCGCTGGGAGACCTTCTTCACGCTCGTCGACGGCCGCTGGCACGGCCGATCGCCCGACCACAGGGCCGAGGCCGACCCCCGGCTGATCGACCGCATCGCGCGGCACACCCAGGTCGCCACCGGCTCCCACGACGAGGGCAGGATCCGCTGGGCCGCCATCCCGGTCAGCGTCATCGGAGACGCCAGGAAGGGTCACTTCGTGATCCTCGTCTTCTACGACCGCCACCGCGCCGAGGTCGACCGCGCCGTCAGGCTCCTCGTGCTCTCCGCCCTCGGCGCGCTCGCCCTGGCCGGAGCCGCCGGATGGTTCGTCGCCGGACGCGTGCTGTCACCCGTACGGCTCGTGCGCACCACCGCCGAGCGCATCAGCGACTCCTCCGACCTGAGCCAGCGCCTCACCGTCACCGGCAACGACGACGTGGCCGCGCTCGCCCGCACCTTCAACCACATGCTCGACCGGCTGGAACGTGCCTTCGCCATCCAGCGGGAGTTCCTCGACGACGCCGGGCACGAACTGCGCACCCCCATCACCGTCGTGCGCGGCCACCTCGAACTCATGGGAGCCTCCGACGAGGAACGCGAGGAGACCCTCGCCCTCGTCACCGACGAACTCGACCGGATGAGCAGGATCGTCGAGGACCTGCTCACGCTGGCCAAGGCGGAACAACCCGGCTTCCTGGCCGTCGAGGAGGTCGAGGTCGCCGACCTGACCGTCAGCGTCGTGGCCAAGGCCAGAGCGCTCGGCGAACGGCGCTGGAGAGTCGACTCGCTGGCCGAGGTGAGCATCATGGCCGACCGGCAGCGCCTCACACAGGCGCTCATGCAACTCGTCGCCAACGCCTTCCGCCACACCGGGGAGGGCGGGGAGATCGCCGTCGGCTCCGCCGTCCAGGACGGCCAGGTCACCCTGTGGGTGCGCGACGACGGGCCCGGCGTGCCCGCCGACGACCGGGAACGGATCTTCCAGCGCTTCGTCCGCGTGGGATCCAGCCCAGGAGCCGGGCTCGGCCTGGCCATCGTGCGCTCCATCGCCGAGGCGCACGGCGGAACCGTGCACGTCGAGGACGGCGCGCGCTTCGTGATCACTGTGGAAGGGACGTGCGATGAACCGGATCCTGATAGCTGAGGACGAACGGCGCATCGCCTCCTTCGTGGAGAAGGGGCTGCGCGGCAACGGATTCGTCACCACCGTCGTGGAGGACGGCGAGGCCGCCTACGAATACGCGCGCAGCGGGCAGTTCGACCTCATGGTGCTCGACATCGGGCTCCCGCTGGCCGACGGCTTCACCGTGCTGCGCCGGCTGCGCGAGGCCAGGGTGACGATCCCGGTGATCATCCTCACCGCGCGCGACAGCGTCGCCGACAAGGTCGCCGGGCTGGAAGGCGGGGCCGACGACTACGTGCCCAAACCCTTCGCCTTCGAGGAGCTCCTGGCGCGTGTGCGGCTACGGCTCAAGGCCGGGGGCGCGCCCGAGGCGACCGTGCTCAAGGTCGGCGGGATCTCCCTCGACCTGCGCACGCGCAGAGTCCACGTCGACGGACGGGCCGTCGAGCTGTCGACGCGGGAGTTCGCGCTCGCCGAGGTGTTCTGCAGGCACCCCGACCAGGTGCTCACCAGGGAGCAGCTGCTCAGCCAGGTGTGGGGGTTCGACTTCGACCCCGGCTCGAACGTGGTCGACGTGTACGTGAGATACCTGCGCAAGAAGATCGGCAGCGACCGCATCGAGACGCTGCGGGGGACCGGGTACCGGCTGAAGGCCGGATGAGAGGCGTCTCACGCGGGCGTCATGAGAGTGCCACCGGGGGGCTCGAATCTTGAAGTCAGGAAGGTGAAACGACTTCGGGATCCGGGAGGAATTCGATGGAACTCAAGCGTCTGGTTCTGGCACTGGCGATCGTCGGGGGGAGCGGCGGCGGGCTGCTCGCCGCCGGCGCCGTACCGGCCTCCGCCACGGCCGCGCCCCTGGGCGGGGTGGCGGTCGTGGTGGCGGATGACGATGACGACGACGATGACGGCGGGGACGACGACGATGACGACCGCGGCTCCTCGCGCGGCGACGACGACCGCGACGACGACCGCGACGACGGCGCGCCGCGTGGCGGGGTCGAGACCGGCAAGGGCGGTGTCACTCGCGACGACGACGATGACGACGACGATTCGCCTCGGGGTGGCGTCGAGACGGGCAAGGGTGGAGTCGCGCGGGACGATGACGACGACTCGCCTCAGGGCGGGGTCGAGACGGGCAAGGGCGGGGTCGCCCGGGACGACGATGACGACTCGCCTCAGGGTGGCGTCGAGACGGGCAAGGGCGGGGTCGCCCGCGACGACGATGACGACGACACCCCGAGCGGCGGCGTCGAAACCGGTGCGGGCGGCACCTGGACCTCGGTCGAGCCCGTCTCCGCCGAGTCCGGCGTCAACCCGCTCGTTCCCGCCGCGGCCGGCCTGGCCGGTCTGACGGCCCTCGCCGGGGGTGCCGTGTGGCTGCGCCGCCGCACCTCCGCCCAGGAGCGGTGACCGTGCGCCGCACCCTGGCGGCGCTGGGAATGGCGGCGCTGGCTTCCACGGCCTGCGCCGCCTCACCCCCGGCGACCTCCTCGCTCCAGCCCCTGCGCCCGGTCCTCGTGCCCCAGGCCCAGCCCCTCGCCGAGCCGTACACGGAAACCCAGGCGGGAACCCAGGCCGGAACCCAGGCCGAGCCGTACGCCCGGGTCCCGCGCGCCCGTCCCGTCGCCGCGCCGGCCGACGTCGCGAACCCCGTGCGGCTGCGCATCCCCTCCATCGGCGTCAGCACCAAGATCATCCCGCTCCCTCTCGACCGCAAGGGCAAGCTCGTCGCCCCCAAGCGGTTCGACCTGGCGGGCTGGAACGTCGCGGGCCCCGAGCCGGGCGAGCGCGGCGCGGCGGTCATCGCGGGGCACGTCGACTCCAGGACCGGCCCCGCGGTCTTCTACCGCCTGCGCTCGCTCACCCCCGGCCGCAAGATCCACGTCCATCGCGCCGACGGCACCCGGGCGACGTTCACCGTCTACCGGATCGCCCAATACTCCAAGGCCAAGGTCCCGAACGCCGTCGTCTACGGCGCCACGCGCGGCCCTGAACTGCGTCTCATCACCTGCGGCGGATCGTTCGACGGCCGCAGCTACCGCGACAACGTGGTGGTCTTCGCCCGCTGACCTGCGACGATCCCGCGCGTCGACCCTCGGTCCCGGCCAGGTTAATGGCCGGGACTTTTTGTCGGCATAGGATGGCCAAGGTTCTGGGAGGTAGTGGCGCGTGACCATGAGCATTGGCGAACAGTTGCTGGGCCCCCTGCTGCTGGCGCGGGGGACGATCGATCGCTCCGCGCTGCTGCGCAACGATCCGGCCGGGCTTGAGCGGGCCTGGGGCGACCCGGCGACGAGGGTCATGGTCGTCAGCCAGGGCCACACGCTGGTCACGCGCTCGGGTTCCGACGTCGAGGCCGTCCTGTTCCCCACCGCCGACGCGCCCGTGGGCGAGCGGTTCCTGCTCGGCGTCTCCGACGGCGTCACCTACTTCGCCGTCGTGGCCGACCTGCCCGACACCGCCGACCTCAACGGCCGCGTCACCGTGCCGATGCGGCTCGGCGACGCCCCCGAGGGACGTCCCGTCGCCGCCGGGCTCCGCCAGGTGGGCGGCCTGCTCGGCGACCGCGACGCCGGCCTGCTCGTCTACGCCGTGGCACTCGAGGCCTGGCACTCCACGCACCGCTTCTGTCCCCAATGCGGCACGCTCACCGAGTCCAAGCAGGGCGGCCACGTGCGCGTCTGCCCGGCCGACGGCAGCCAGCACTTCCCGCGGGTCGACCCCGCCGTGATCATGCTCATCCGCGACCAGGACGACCGCTGCCTGCTCGCCCGCGGACCCCAGTGGCCGACCGGCCGGTTGTCGGTTCTGGCCGGCTTCGTGGAGCCGGGGGAGTCGTTGGAGCACGCGGTGGCCCGCGAGGTCGCCGAGGAGGTCGGCGTCGCCGTCGTCAACGCGCGCTACCTGGGCAGCCAGCCGTGGCCGTTCCCGCGCTCGCTGATGCTGGGCTTCTTCGCCGACGCGGTGAGCACCGACTTCGTGCTCGACCAGGAAGAGATCGCCGAGGCCCGCTGGTTCTCACGCGAGGAGCTCGCAGCGGCCCTGGAGTCCGGCGAGGTACGGCTGCCGCCGCCGGTGTCGATCGCGCGCCGGCTGATCGAGACCTGGTACGGCAGGCACCTCGACGGCGACTGGTGACCTCGCCTGGGGAGCGCCGAGCTCCCCAGGGTCACGCCCGTCACACGCCCAGGAGAGCCTTGACCTCGAGCACGCTCGGGTTGGTCCTGACGACCTTGCCCTTCGGCGTCTCGATGACGACGGTCGGCACCGTCTGGTTGCCGTTGTTGACGCTCATCACGAATTCGGCCGCGCCGGGGTTCGCCTCGATGTCGATTTCCCGATAGGCGATGCCTTCCCTGCTGAGCTGCGACTTCAGCCGCTTGCAGGGGCCACACCACGTGGTGCTGTAAACCGTGAGCGCCATCTCCAGATGTCCTTCCGTCTATGAGGCGCTCACTGCAACAACGCGAGTCCCCGTCGGAATTCCTTCAAAGATCAACCGATCTTCTCGAGGATCCACTTCTGGATGCGCTCGGCTACCCCGGGGGTCCGGTAGAGCGGCGAGCTGTGCGCGATGCCGGGCACGGTGAGCACCGTCATCGGGACGCCGACCTGCCCGAGCATGCTCTTCAGCCGCACGCTGTGCGACGGCGGCACGAACTCGTCCTGGGAGTGCACGGTCAGCACCGGCGCGTCCTTGCGGCTGGCGTGCCACTGCACCTCCATGCTCGCCCAGACGCGTGAGCACTTGCCCAGCGGCTCGCAGCCTCCGGCCAGCTGGACGGCCGCATCGCGCAGCTTGCGGCGGTTGGGGTCGATGGTCTCGTCGCCGTCGTGGAAGGCGAGCAGCGGCGAGATCACGGGGGAGACGCCCACGACGCCCTTGAGCCCCGGCAGCTCGCCGTCGCCGAACGTGCCCACCGCGGTGGCCAGGTGACCGCCCGCGGAGAAGCCGAGGATCACGTAGTTCCTGGGGTCGAACTGCCAGCGCTCGGCCGACCTGATCCCGGTGTGGATGGCGTCGAGCACGTCGCCGCGCTGGGAGGGCCAGGCGGCGTCGCCGGACAGGCGGTAGTTGAGGTTGAAGACCGTGTAGCCCAGCTCGGCGTAGGTGCGGGCGATCGAGGTCGCCTGCGTCTTGTCGCCCGACGACCACCAGCCGCCGTGGATGAGGAAGATGCCGGGGCGCTTCATGCCGTCGGGGGTCCACCACACGTCCATGGCCTGGCGCTTGTGCGGGCCGTACGAGATGGTCTCGAAGGCGAAGCCGCCGACGCCGAACGGGTCGGTGGTGGTGTGAACGGTCGGCTCGGGCGTCGGGTCCTTCGCGGCCGTCGCCGAGGTCGAGCTCAGCGTGGACGCGGCAGCGGCGTTCACGGAGGTCGTCCTCAGCGTGGACGCGGCAGCGGCGTTCGCCGAGGTCATGCTCAGCGTGGACGCGGCAGCGGCCGTCGCACTGGTGGCGTGCGCGGCCGCGGGAACGAGCGCGGCGAGAGCGAGCGCAGCCAAGGTCACCGCGGGTCGCAAACGGGGCCTTCCTTTCCACCGTGCCCCCGAAACTGTCGGGGTGATGGCCTAACTTTTGGAGTTGGCGTGACTCTCACATGGCGCCTGGAATATTGCCAGGTTGGCGGACTCCTCCGCCACCTGCTGGGAGGATGAGCGAGTGGATGACGTTCTTGCCGGGCTTGACCCGGAGCAGCGCGAAGTGGCCGAGGCCGTGCGCGGCCCCGTCTGCGTCCTCGCTGGAGCAGGCACGGGCAAGACGCGCGCCATCACCCACCGCATCGCCCACGCCGTCCGATCCGGGGTCGTCGAGCCCTCCGGAGTGCTCGCTGTGACATTCACCACTCGGGCCGCGGGAGAGCTCCGCCAGCGGCTGCGGGTGCTCGGCGCGCCGCTGGTCCAGGCCCGCACCTTCCACGCCGCGGCGCTGCGCCAGCTGACCTATTTCTGGCCGCGGGTGATCGGCGGATCGGCTCCCGCCGTGATCGAGTCGAAGCTGCCCCTCCTGGTCGAGGCCGCCCGCGCGATCCGCAAGAATCCCGACCGGTCCGAGCTGCGCGACATCGCCGGCGAGATCGAGTGGGCCAAGGTCACCCAGATCGGCCCGGAAGACTACGTCGCCGCCGCGGCCAAGCACCACCGCACGCCGCCGATCGACGCCGCCCAGGTCGCCGAGCTCTACGACACCTACGAGCGCATCCGCCGCGAGCGCCACCTGGTCGACTTCGAGACCATCCTCGAGCTCACCGCCGCCGTCATGACCGAGCACCAAGAGGTCGCGACCCAGATCAGGCAGCAGTATCGCTACTTCGTCGTCGACGAGTACCAAGACGTCAACCCGCTGCAGAAGCTCCTGCTCGACACCTGGCTCGGCGGGCGCGACGACCTGTGCGTCGTCGGCGACCCCAACCAGACGATCTACTCCTTCACCGGCGCCTCGCCCCGCTACCTCACCAACTTCTCGGTCGAGTTCCCCAACTCCCAGGTGATCAAGCTGGTGCGCGACTACCGCTCCACCCCCCAGGTCGTCGATCTCGCCAACCTGGTCCTGGCCAAGAGCCGCACCCCCCACAGACTCGAGCTCGTCGCCCAGCGGCCCGACGGGCCCAGGCCGCGCTTCGAGGAGTTCGACGACGAGCCCGCCGAGGCCGCCGCCGTCGCCCGCGCCATCTCCACCCTGCTCAACCAGGGCGTGCCCGCCCGCGAGATCGCCGTGCTCTTCCGCGTCAACGCCCAGTCGGAGGCCTACGAAGAGGCCCTGGCCAAGGCCGACGTCCCCTACGTCCTGCGCGGCGCCGAGCGTTTCTTCGAACGCCCCGAGGTACGGCAGGCGGTCGTGCTCCTGCGCGGCGCCGCCCGCTCGGCAGGCGAGGCGCCCCTCGCTTCCGAGGTCCACCACATCCTGTCCGGCATCGGCCTCACCCCCAACCCGCCCTCCGGCGGCGGCAAGGCCCGCGAGAAGTGGGAGTCGCTCAAGGCCCTCGCCGACCTGGCGGAAGACGTGGCCGCCGAGGGCGGCGACCTGTCCGCCTTCGTCGCCGAGCTCGAACGCCGCGCCAGCGAGCAGCACGCCCCGCCCGTCGAGGGCGTCACCCTCGCCTCCCTCCACTCCGCCAAGGGCCTGGAGTGGGACGCCGTCTTCCTCGTCGGCCTGACCGACGGCATGATGCCGATCATCTACGCCGAGACTCCCGAGCAGATCGAGGAGGAGCGGCGCCTGCTCTACGTCGGCATCACGCGCGCCCGCGCCCACCTCCACCTGTCGTGGGCCCTGGCCCGCGCCCCGGGCGGCCGCAAGGGCCGCAAGCCGTCACGCTTCCTCGACGGCCTCACCGGCCGCGCCACGGCCCCGGCCCGCTCCTCCACCGCCACCCGCGAACCCCGCCGCACCCCGGCCGCGCCCATCTCGTGCCGCGTGTGCGCCAAGACCCTCGTCGCAGCGGCGGAGCAGAAGCTCGGACGCTGCGCGAGCTGCCCGAGCGACTACGACGAGGCGCTGCTGGCCGCCCTCAAGGCCTGGCGTACGGCCACGGCCAAGGAGGCCAAGGTGCCGACGTACGTGGTGTTCACGGACGTGACGCTGCAGGCGATCGCCGAGCGGGTGCCGACTTCGGAGCAGCAGCTGCTGGCGATCGCGGGGATCGGGCGGGTGAAGCTCGACAAGTACGGGGCCGACGTGCTGGAGCTGTGCCGCGCGGACCACTCGTCCCCGGCCTGAGAGGACGGGCTCGCCCTACGCCCGCCTCACTCCACGCCACTTCGCCCCGGCTCGCTTACGGTCGGCACCCGCCGTGCGTCGGGAGGGCCACGACCGCGTCCCTCAACCCCGGACGTGGGCAATCCTCACCACGTGACGGCGCCCGGCCACGTCCGACTGCCTGCCCTGGAGCACGCACGCCCGCCCACGGCGGCGGGTGGCGGCAACCCTGCGCCAGCCGTACGACATGGTTGTCCACAGCCCACGCCCCCGGGTGACCCGGGGGCGTGCGGACACGTCACACTGTTCGTACGCCATCAGGCGGGCAAGAATCCAAAGAATGGGAGCGGCGGTGAACGAGGCGCTCAAGGAGCTGCTCGATCTGCTCGATCTGGAGCAGATCGAGCTCGACATCTTCCGTGGCAGGAGCCCGGAGGAGCGCATCCAGCGGGTGTTCGGCGGGCAGGTGGCCGCGCAGGCGCTGGTGGCCGCGGGCCGCACGGTGCCCAAGGATCGCAACGTGCACTCCCTGCACGCCTACTTCATCCGCCCGGGTGACCCGTCGATCCCGATCGTCTACAACGTGGAGCGTGTGCGCGACGGGCGGTCGTTCACGACGCGGCGGGTGGTGGCGATCCAGCACGGCAAGGCGATATTCACCATGTCGGCCTCCTTCCACATGCCCGAGGAGGGCATCGAGCACCAGGCGACCCAGATGCCCGAGGTCCCGCGGCCCGAGGTGCTGCCGCACTTCCAGGAGCGGATGCGCGAGGTCGTGGGTGACGATCCCGAGTGGACGGCGTGGCTGGAGCGTCCTCGGCCGATCGACGCGCGCTACATCTCGCCGCTCACGTGGGAGGCGCACAAGGATCCGTCGCTGCGCAGCGCCGAGACGAACGTGTGGATCCGCGCCGACGCCGAGCTGCCCGACGACCCGCTGCTGCACGTCGTGCTCGCCGCCTACGCCTCCGACTTCACGCTCGTCGACACGGTGCTGCTCGCGCACGGCCTCGCGTGGGGGGCGTCCAATGTGATGGGCGCGTCACTCGATCACGCGATGTGGTTCCACCGCCCGTTCCGAGCGGACGAATGGTTGCTCTATGCTCAAGAGTCCCCCTGGTCGGGGGGCGCGCGTGGTTTGGCCCGCGGGCAGATGTTCACTGAATCGGGAGACCTGGTGGTGTCCGTGGTTCAGGAGGCGATGATCCGCGTGACAAAGTCGCAAAATCCCAGGTAGAAAATATGTTGCCCCTTCCCGGCTTCCCGGTTTAGGGTCATGGTCAAGCGAGTCGGACAGTCCTGTCCGACGATCCAGAGAGTGGAGGTGAGCTACCGGTGATCATCAGCATGAAGAGTGAGTTGGCCACGAAGTGGCTCGCTTCCGCATGCCGTGAGGCCGGTCCGGTTCTCGCCGGCGGCGTCGAAAGAGTCGCACGGGCGAAGTCTGTCTTCATCCGTGACGCTCACCGTGGAGTTCCGGCTCTTGCCGCAGCTCTGCCTGCCTACCTGCCGACCCAGCAGATCGCCAACAAGGGTGGACTGCGTGGTCCGCAACCCTGGAGGGATAGACCGGTCATAACCTGACCGGCGACTATCAGCCTCCAGGCCGCGGATCCGCAGACAGGATCCGCGGCCTCTTTGTTTTTCCGCGACTCCCCACCACCCAAGAGGTAACCAACCAGAACATTAGTTCGACCCAAGGAGACACGATGGGGGCGCAGCCGATCATGGACCTGATCGACGAAGCCAAGATCCCGTGCCGAAGCAACCCCGACCTCTGGTTCGCCGAGTCGCCCGAGGACGTCGAGTTCGCCAAGGCCCTGTGCGGTAGCTGCCCGATCCGGGAAGGCTGCCTGGCCCGCGCGCTGGAGCGCGAGGAGCCGTGGGGCGTGTGGGGCGGCGAGCTCATCCTCAGGGGCACCGTCGTTCCGCGTAAGCGGCCTCGCGGGCGTCCGCGCAAGCACCCGGTCGCTGCCTGAGACCTCGCACTTCGCACATCGCACCTACGAGCACGAAAGAACCAAACCAATGAGCTACTTCACCACCCGGAGCCTCGAAATGCCTTATCTGTACCAGGAACTGGTCGTCGATCGAATACAAACCCTCCACCGCGAGGCGGAGGAGCAGCGCCTGATCTCTCGGATGTCGCGCGTCCAGCGCGCCCGGCGGGACGTACGCCGGGCCACCGAGAGGCTCAACCGCGCGCTCGTGAACTGACCACGAGTCGGGTGACCCCCCGCACCGCCGGGGCGAGCCCGAACCCGGGCGGGCATGCCTGACCTCCAGGCAGCCCGACCCACCCGGGCCGGATGAGAAGAGCACATCCGACCCCGCGTGACCAGGTCCGACACCGCGCCGGCGCCAACCCGCCGGCGCGGTCCCCGGGCCCGCACAACCAACCACCCACTTCGCCGGGGGCCGACCCGATCGGCCCCCGTGCGAAACGACAACCCGGTACGGCCCGCCGTACCAGCACGAGCACCGAGCTGGGCACAGAAGAGCACGCCCGGCGCAAGAGCTTGAACCGGGCGCTGAAGAGCAGGCCCAGCACAGGAGCTTGGGCCGGGCCTTGAAGATCACGCCCGGCGCAAGAGCCTGAGCCGGGCGCTGAAAAGCAGGCCCAGCGCAGAGCTTGAGCCGGGCGCTGAAGAGCACGCCCGGCACCCCGCCGCGCCCGGCGACCATTCGCCGGGCGCACCCCAACGGAGGCAACGGCCTCCCACTTACTCAGAGGATTTACACCCCATGTTTATGCACCAGGAACTGGTAGCCGACCGAATGCAGACCCTCCACCGCGAAGCGGCGGAGCACCGCCTCGCCACCCGCGCCGAGCGCGTCCGCCGCGCTCGGGAGGAGGTACGGCGAGCGACCGAACGCCTCGCCCGCGTCCTCGGGTAGTACCGATGAGCGCCCGCAACAAAGGCCGAGTGTGCACGCACACTCGGCCTTTTCGTTTGTGGGGAGGGGAAGGCTGAGGCCTTTGGCGGTGGTGGGAGACGCGGCGACATTCGTGGTCTTTGGCGGTGGGAGACGCGGCGACGCACGTGGTCTTTGGCGGTGGGAGACGCCGCGACGTCCGCGTTCTTAGGCGGTAGGGGACGCCGCGACGTCCGCGTTCTTAGGCGGTGGGGGCGCGGCGACGTCGCCTACCTGGGGGCGGTGAAGGAGTGCGGCGAAGTTCGCGGTCCATGGCGGTGAGGCCGGGCTGCGACGGAGAGCTCATGGCGTGCGCATGGCGGTTACGGCGACCGAGCTCTCCCATGGCGTCCGGATGGGGGCGCGGCGACCGAGGCCTCCCACGGCATGGCATGGTGAACGGGCCGCGGCGAGCGACGCGACCCGCTGGCGTGGCGAAGGGACGGCGGCGACCGAGGCCTCCCACGGCATGGCATGGTGAACGGGCCGCGGCGAGCGACGCGACCCGCTGGCGTGGCGAAGGGACGGCGGCAACCGAGGCCGCCCGCGGCATGGCGAAGGGGGCCTCAGCGACCGGAGCTCGTCCTACGCCAGCGGAACCGCCTCGTCGTCGGCGAAGCCCGGCACCCACCTGATCACCTCGTCGCGGAACCGGGCCGTCGCTCCCAGCTGGCACAGAACACCCACCCCCGCCGCGTGCACCCGGTGGATCAGCACGTACGACACGGGAAGGTTCAGCTGCCTGACCACGTTGGTCGGCCGCAGGTCGGTGACCGTGGCAGCCTGCGCCTGCAGCCACTCCCTGCTGAACGTGAACTCCTCCACCGCCGTCGGCTCCACGTACGGCGCGAGGAAGGCCCTCAACGCGTCGGCGTCGACTTCGATGTGGGGGCGGATGAAACCCTCGGCGCGGAGTCCGGCGACGACGGTGTCCATGTCGCCCTGGTTGAAGATCCGGGTGAGCTGCCCGAACACCACGGGGTACCCGTCGGGCAGCCGGTTGACGGCTCCGAAGTCGAGGATGCCGAGCCGCCCGTCGGGCAGGAGGCGGAAGTTGCCCGGGTGGGGGTCGGCGTGGAGCATGGCGACCCGGGCCGGCGAGCAGAACAGGAAGCGCACGAAGCGCAGGCCGGCCTGGTCGCGTTCTTCCTGGGTGCCGCCGGTGATGACCTTGGAGAGCGGGGTGCCGTCCATCCACTCGGTGACCAGGACGTGCTCGTTGGCGGCGATCACGTCGGGCACGAAGAAGTCGGGGTCGTCCTTGAACTCCAGCGCGAAAGCGTGCTGGGCCTCCGCCTCGCGCAGGTAGTCGAGTTCCTCGGCGATGCGCTCCTGCAGTTCGTCGAGGACGGCCTTGATGTCGAGGCCGGGCAGCATCACCCCGAAGAGCTTGCCGAGGCGGGCGAGCTGCTTGAAGTCGCCGAGCAGCGCCTTGCCCGCACCCGGGTACTGGATCTTGACGGCCACGGCGCGGCCGTCGTGCCAGACGGCGCGGTGGACCTGGCCGATGGAGGCGGCCGCGGCGGGCTGGTCGTCGAAGTCGAGGAAGTTCTCCCGCCAGTCGTCGCCGAGTTCCTCGGCCAGGACCCGGTGGACCGTGGAGACGGGCAGCGGAGGGGCGGCTTCCTGGAGCTTGGTGAGCGTGGCGCGGTAGGGGCCGACGATCTCCGGGGGGAGTGCGGCTTCGAAGATGGACAGGGCCTGGCCGAGCTTCATCGCGCCGCCCTTGAGCTCACCGAGGACCTTGAAGATCTGATCGGCGGTGCGCTGCTGGATTTCCTGGGCGACGAGCTCGGCTGACTTGCCCCCGATGCGCTTGCCGATGCCCACGGCCGTGCGGCCGGCGAAGCTCAGCGGAAGCGTGGCCAGCTTGGCGGAACGCGTGACAGCGCGGCGCGGAAGATCGCTCACCGTGTTGCGCGGGATCTCATGGAGATTCCCGCTCCCCCCTTCCCGTGATCAGTCGCGGGCACCGGACCGGACCAGCCGTTGGACCGACCGGCTCGATATCGGGCCGGCCGCCCGGACCGCCCCGGCTCGTTGCCGAACCAGCCGTTGAGACCGCCCCGACTCGATGTCGGGCCGGCCGCTCGGGCCATCCCGGCTCGCTGCCGGACCAGCCGTTCGGACCGCCCCGGCTCGATGTCGGGCCGGCCGTTGAGACCGCCCCGGCTCGCTGCCGAACCAGCCGCTCGGACCGCCCCGACTTGATGCCGGGCCGGCCGCTCGGACCGCCCCGGCTCGACGTCGGGCCGGCCGCTGGGCCGGCTCGCCACCGGATCGGCCGCTCGGGACGATCTGACGGTGAACCGGCCTTTCGGCTTCCTCACCATCACATCTACCCCCCAAGCCGCCACGAAGTCGAGACGCCGGTCGGGCTGACACGATGTCGGCGCGGCCGATGGAGGCCGGCTCGGCATCGGGTCGGTCGCTTCGGACGCACCGATCTCTGGTCAGCCACGTTACGGCCGACCCCCGTCGGTCGGTCGCGCAGGGCTGGCCGATGCCGGTCTGCCCGAGCTGGATCCGTGGGTCAACCACAAAGGGTCGACTCGACCATTGTTAGCGAACCGGGATTGTTTCGGAAGCAACGACATTGCTCATGAAACGTTACCGATCTCCACTTCATGCGCCAATCAGGCAATATCCCCATAGTGGCGTTCGTCACAGGGGTCTCCCTGCCCTCCAGGAAAGCAAGCGCATGACCAGCCACAGCCGCCGCCACCTGCGTCGCGAGAGCCGTACTGCAGGAGAACTCGCCGGGGGACGAGCCGCCCACCCGCGCGGAGACGATCGGCGAGCCGGGGTCGGCGTCGCGGCGGGCCAGGTCGAGGCAGTGCAGGCAAGGGGTGACGCCCGGCACGACGAGGGGGCCTACGCCGCCGTGTTCTTCGTAGGCCTCGGCCAGGAGGTGGGGCACGCGCCAGGCGAGCAGGTCGCGTATCAGAAGGCCGTCGAGTGGGGTGACGGGGGCCAGGACGACGAGGTCGGGGAGCTGGGAGCCGTCGCTGACCTGGCCACCGGCGACCCAGGCGGTGACGGACGGGGCGCGGAGGGGGACGGGGGTGCCGGGCTCGTGGATGGGGGTGGGTTTGCCGAGATCGCGAGACCGCGCTCGAGATTTTGGAGAAGGTGCGACCTCACCCGGACGCTGGCCTGGCTGCGACGCGCCTGAGCTCTGCCCCGCGCCGTCGCGCGCAAAAGCGCCGCCACCCGCCACTCGCAGTGCCACGGCGACCGCCCCCGCGTCTCGCCGGCCGCCCACCTCCTGCCACCCCAGCCCACCGGGCGTGATGTCCTCCGGCCTCGCGGGCCCGGGGTCGGTCACCGAGATCCGCCCCACCCCCGCGGCAGCCAGCAGCGCCACCACCTGCGCCCCCACCCGCCCGGCCCCGTGCACCCGCACGTGCGCGCCACGGCGCCGCTCGAAGGCGGCGTGCCCGCCGTCACCGGCGCCGAGCGCGACCGCGTCCAGCTCCGGCCGCAGCCGGTCCCGTTCGGCCAAGGACAGGTCGGCCCCCACCACCCCCGGCACGTCGTCGAGCACCCCGCACTCGAACAACCGCCCCACCAGTTCCCGGGCCTGCCCGGCATCGAGCCGCGCCCCGGCCGCCGCCCGGAGCACGCCCTCCAGGTCGCGGGTGCCGTCGAGCCCCAGCAACCACCGCCGCACCCGCTCGGTGAACCGCCCGACGGGCACGGTGGCGCCGTCGCCGTCGCCGATCAGCACCCGCCGCCCCGGATGCAGCCCGACCTGCACGGTGTGCTCGTCGCGTTCGACGACGCGGAGCCCTGGCTTGATTCGTGGCCTCATGCCCGCAGAGGTTGCCACAGCGGATCAACCGAGCTGGGCTGGTTGTGCCGCCCTGTGGATAACCTCCGGGCGGTCTACGATCTCGACCATGAGCGAGCTTCTGGTCGAAAGGGACGACAACGGCGTTGTCACCCTCACCCTCAACCGCCCCGACCGCAGAAACTCCATGACGGAGGGCATGACCGAGCAGTGGCAGCGCACCATGGCGGAGCTGGCGAAGGATCGCCTGGCCAGGGTCGTGGTGGTGACGGGCGCGGGCAGCGCCTTCTGCTCGGGTGGCGACATGTCGTGGCTGGCGGAGCGCGGCACGGAAACCGTCCCCGACCTGCGCGACCGCATGCTCGCCTTCTACCGGGCCTGGTTGTCGATCACGAAGCTGGAGATCCCGACGATCGCCGCGATCAACGGCCCCGCCGTGGGCGCGGGATTCTGCCTGGCGCTGGCCTGCGACCTGGTCTACGCCGCCGACGACGCCAAACTGCTCGTCCCCTTCACCAGCCTGGGCCTTCACCCCGGTATGGCGGCCACGTATCTGCTGCCCAGGGCGGCCGGAGCGCGCCTGGCGCGGGAACTGCTCCTGACCGGTCGCACCATCAGAGGAGACGAGGCGGCTTCACGAGGTCTGATCAATCAGTCATTCGCCAATCAAGATCTGATTTCCGAGGTCGCCACGATCGCCACAATGATCGCGGGAAACGCCCCCGTCGCCACCAAGCTCACGAAAGTCGCGCTGAACCAGGAGCATCCGGATCTGGAGGCCGCGCTGCGATGGGAGTCGCTCGCACAGCCCGTGACCATGGCTTCTGCCGACATGCTGGAAGGGCTGGCGGCCAATCGGGAAAGGCGGCGGCCCAAATTCACCGGGACTTAATCTGTTGACCAGGGAAAACGGGATCCACCCCCTGTGGAAATTTGCGCGTGTCGGCTACCGTGCATATGTGCCCCCCGAGACAGTCGAGGTCCGACGAAGTTCTCGTCGCCGGCGTACGGTTTCCGCTTATCGTGACGGCGACAAGACGATCGTGCTTCTGCCCGCCTGGCTTAGCGGCGAAGACGCGGATGAATGGGTGAGCCGGATGCTCGAGCGGCTGGCGGCGAAGGAGAAACGCCGACGTCCCACCGACGATGGTCTGCTGGAGCGGGCCAACGAGCTGTCGTTGAAGTATCTCAACGGCATGGCTCAGCCGGTGAGTGTGCGCTGGGTCGACAACCAGCAGCACAGGTGGGGTTCCTGCACTCCGGAGAACGGCACGATCAGGATCTCGACCCGGATCCGGGGCCTGCCCGAATGGGTCATCAACTACGTCATCATCCATGAACTGGTGCACCTGCTGGTGCCCAGCCACGGCCCCAGGTTCTGGAAGCTGGTCGAACAGTACCCCAAGGCGGAGCGGGCGCGCGGCTTTCTTGAAGGGTTCTCCGCCGCGGCGGCGAACCAGCCGGAGGAGTGTTGACCCGTATCGTCGCCGTCCTGGCGAAACAGAACGACTCGTTCGACCGCGAGATCCTCACCGCGATGGCGGAGGACACCTACGAGGTCGTCGCGGGCCTGCAGCATGTCACCCCGGTCCTGGTCACGAGCATCCCGGAGCTCGAGGAGATCGTCTGGCCCGGCACCGAAGTGATCACGATCGCGGATGACACGCCGCTGAGAGAGATCTTCGGCAAACTCGGCGCCGAGCAGGCCGCGATCGTCAGCGCCGACGCCCCCGATCTGCCGCCGCTGCTGATCGGCAAGCTCTTCCGCGAGCTCGGGCGCGCGCCGCTGGCGGTCTGCCCCAGTCTGTACGGCGGAGCGGTCGCGATCGCCGCGGCCTTGCCCCTGCCCGACTGGGTGCACCCCGATCTCGACGCCGACAACCCGGTCCAGGCCATGCGGGAGCAGGCTCCCGGCCGCCGGATGATCGCGACGGGACCGGGCTGGCACCGCTTGCGCAAGCCAGAGGACCTGAGGCTCCTCGACCCCGGCCTCGAAGGCTGGGACAACCTCAGAGCGCTAGTTCAGTGAAGATCGCCCGGTGATCGGTGCCCCGCAGGGTGTGCACCGACACCGAGCGCACTCCCACGCCCGAGTCGACGAGCACGTGGTCGATGGTGATGATCGGCGGGATCCGCCGTCCGGCGGGCCAGGTGGGGATCAGCCCGGCCCCGGCCGAGTCGGCCGCGTCCTTGTAGCCGCGCGTCAGCACCCTGCGCAGCGCGGCGTGGTCGAGGCTGGCGTTGAAGTCGCCCGCGAGCACCCTGATCACCTCGGGCGTGGCGGCGGGCAGGGCGTCGAGCGCCTGCTCCCAGTCGGTCACGTGGTGGCCCATCGGCGCGTAGGGGTGCACCGCGATGATCTCGACCGGTTTGCCGGTCCCCGGCACGTCAACGCGGGCTGCGGGCATCTTGTGGGCCGCCGTGGCGTTGACCAGGTCCCACTGCGCTGTCATCCCGAAGCGGGAGTACAGGCCGCTTCCCCCGGCGTTCCACTCGGGCTGGAGCACCCGGTGGGGCATCAGGGTGATCAATCCGGCGGCGTCGAGCGCCTCGACCGCTCCAGGGGTCAGTTCCTGGGCGCTGAACACGTCGGGCTTCAGGCGCCTGATCAGCTCCATCACCTGGGTGACGTCGGCTCTGCCGTACAGCAGGTTGATCGAGAGCACCCGTAGCGGCCGGCCGGTGGCCGCGTCGGCGGCGCCGAACGCGCGGGGCAGGACGCTCGCGCTCAGGGCGACGGTGGTCAGCGCGGCCACGGCCGTCACCCCGCGCCGGCGAGAACCGGCCGCGAGCAGCAGCGGGACGAGCGAACCCAGGGCGGCGTACGGCGTGGCGGTCATGACCTGCGTGGCCCAGGCGCCGCGCTCCAGGCCGAACGACCGGGTCACCGCCCAGGCGATGAAGGGCGTGAGCGCCGTCCAGGCCAGCGCGGCGGGCATCCGGCGCTTGCGGCGAGGGACGACGATCTCACCGCCGACCATCAGCCCACCAGGGCGCGACCGAGGAGGGCGAGCCTGCGGGTGGCCGCGTCGGACGGATCCGGGATGTCGTCCACCGGGAACCAGCGCAGGTCGAGCGACTCGTCGCTGATGACCGCCTCGGCGCCGGGGGGCGCCACGGCGGCGTACTCCACGTCGAGATGCCACGAGAACGGCGGGTGACACCACACCTCGTGCCTGTCGAGCGCGAGCGGTCCCGGCAGCAGCCTGAGCCCCTCGATGCCCGACTCCTCGGTGGCCTCGCGCAGCGCGACGCCGGCCAGCGAGGTGTCGGAGGCCTCGCAGTGGCCGCCCATGGGCAGCCACATGCCCGCCTTCGGGTGCAGCGTCAGCAGCACCTTGGACCCGTCGTGCGACAGCACCGCGGTGGTCGCCGTCAGGTGCCCTGGCACGCAGCCGCGGTCCATGGCGTCGGCGTGCGCCTCGAGATGCGCCAGGAACTCCTTGCGCAGCACCTCCTCCTCGGGCGTCGGAGCCGTCCAGGCGGTCAGGACGGTGACGGCGTCGTCGTGAAGCGCCGTCACTTGTCCTCGTCCAGCTTGGAGATGTCCCAGGTCGAGTCGCCGCTGACGAAGGCCGCGGGGTCGTCGAGGTCCTCGGCGGTCGGCATGAGGTCGGGGTGACCCCAGACGTCGTCGCGGCCGTCTACGCCACGTGCCTGCTCAAGCGCCGACCACAGGGCCGCCGCCTCGCGCAGGCGACGGGGACGGAGCTCCAGCCCGACGAGCGTGCCGAAGGTCACCTCCGCGGGACCGCCGGTCGCCCGGCGCCGCCGTACGGTCTCGCCCAGCGCCGCGACGGACGTCAGCTTGCCGCCGGCCGCCGCGTCGACCACGTTGCCGACCCAGCCCTCGACCAGTGCGAGCGTGGTCTCCAGGCGGGCCAGGGCGGCCTTCTGGCGCTCGGTCTCCTCGGGCTTGAGCAGCTGACCGCCGCCCAGCGCCTCCTGGATGGCCTCGGGGTTGTTGATGTCGATGCTGCGGATCTGCTCCTCCAGGGCGGAGGTGTCGATCGTGATGCCCTTGGCGTACTCCTCGATGGCTCCGAGCAGGTGCGAGCGCAGCCACGGGACGTGCTGGAAGAGCCGGTGATGCGCGGCCTCGCGCAGCGCCAGGTAGAGCCTGATCTCGTCGGAGGGGATCTCCAGGCCGCTACTGAAGGCGGCGATGCCGCCGGGCAGCAGCGCGGCGGTGTCGGACAGCGGCAGGCCGATGTCGGTGGTGCCGACCACCTCACGGGCCAGCGAGCCGAGGGCCGTGCCGATCTGCTGGCCGACCATCATGCCGCCCATCTGCTTCAGCATGCCCATCAACGGCCCGGCCATCTGCTGGGCCTCCGGAGGGAGCCCCGAGCCGCCGAGCGTGCCGCTCATGGTCTC
This sequence comes from Nonomuraea sp. NPDC050663, assembly GCF_044456985.1. Classification (NCBI taxonomy): domain Bacteria; kingdom Bacillati; phylum Actinomycetota; class Actinomycetes; order Streptosporangiales; family Streptosporangiaceae; genus Nonomuraea; species Nonomuraea sp. NPDC050663. The sequence continues at coordinate 17,467 of NZ_JBITGL010000012.1, read as the reverse complement.
GACCATCTTGGCCGCGACCGGTTCGGCCAGCTGCTTCCACACCGGAACGGTGTTCTCGATCCACTCGGACCGGCTCCACGCCTGCGGCTGCGTCACGCCGCTGGGCAGCGTGGTGACCTCGTTCAACCACAGGTCGGCCAGCTTGAGCGCTTCGATGATCTGTCGGCGTTCTCCCTCCATGACGCTGGGGTCGCCTTCGGCCACGACGGCGTGGCGGGCGATGTTCTTGGCCATGTCCCAGTTGACGGGGCCGGAGCCCTGCGGGGCCGACAGCATGTCGGCGAACTGCCGCATCGCCTGAGCCATCTGCTCAGGGTTGCCGAACATGGCGAACGGGTTCTCGTTGGGGTCGTTTTCACGACCTGGCAGGTCAGTCACCGCTCTACCTCGTGCAGGATAGGGAGGAGTCCACATCCGCCACGTTAGTCGTCCCACGGCGGATCAGTGCAAAGTGAGGACCTGGTGCCTACCTCGAAACGACCGCGCCAACCCGTCGTCGCAGTCACCGGCGCCGCCTCGGGCCTGGGCCGCGAACTGCTCTCCAGGCTCGCGACCTCCGGTGATTTCCGCAGAGTCGTGGCCATCGACGAGCAGCGAGGCGACGTCCAGGACGTCACGTGGCGAGTGCTCGACGTCCGCGATCCGCTCTTGGCGAACCGCATCTCCGACATCGATGTCCTGGTCCATCTCGCGGGTGATTTCGCCCTCGACTCCGACCCGTCGGAACGGCGTGCCTACAACCTGCGGGCCGCCCAGACGGTGCTGACCGCCAGCGCGGCCGCTCGCGTGCGGCGCGTGGTGCTCGTCACGAGTGCCATGGTGTACGGCGCGGCGGCCGACAACCCGGTTCCGCTTCCAGAGGAATCCGCCGTGGCGGCCGAGCCCGACACGGGAGTGGTCGGCGACTACCTGGAGATCGAGGGGGTCGCCCGCCTGGCCGCGCGCAGCCATCCCGGCCTGGAGCTGACCGTCCTGCGTCCGGCGGCGGTGGTCGGTCCTGGCATGGACACCGTGATCACGCGCCACTTCGAGGCGCCTCGCCTGCTGACCGTCAAGGGCTGCTCGCCGCGATGGCAGTTCTGCCACGTCGACGACCTGGTGTCGGCGCTGGAGATGGCCGCACGCGGCCTGGTCACGGGCGTCGTGGCGGTCGGCTCCGACAGCTGGCTGGAGCAGGAGAAGGTCGAGGAGCTGTCCGGAATCCGCGGTTTCGAGCTGCCCGCGGGACTGACCTTCGGCACGGCACAGCGGCTGCACCGGCTGGGCATCACCCCGGCTCCGGCCACTGACCTGCACTACGTGGTCTATCCCTGGGTCGTCGACTGCGCGAAGCTGCGTGAAGCGGGATGGAAGCCGGCCTGGAGCAACGAGGCCGCCCTGGAACAACTCCTGGAGCTGCGCGAGAACCGCACCACCGTCGTCGGCAGGCGGCTGCCGGTCAAGGAGGCGACCCTCACCGCGGCGGGCGCGACCGTCGCCGTCATCGGCACCGCGGCGATCGTGCGTCAGGTGCGCAAGAAGAGGCGCATCTGATCCGGGGCGTTGTCCACAGGCTGCCTGCCGTACGGGATCGTGACGTGGCTCTGCCGTAGGCTTTGCTCGTGGACGTCATCCGGTTGCTCGACATTCGTGACACGCCGCTGTCGGTCGACGAGATCTTCGCCGCGGTCGGCTCGCATGCCGCGGGCGGCACGACGCTGTTCGTCGGCACCGTGCGCGAGCAGGACCACGGCAAGCCCGTGACGCGCCTGTCCTACTCCGCCCACCCGTCGGCGGTCGACGAGCTGCGCAGGGTCGCCGAGAAGGTCGCCGCCGACTTCCCCGTGACCGCGCTGGCGGCCGTGCACCGGGTCGGCGACCTGGAGCTGGGCGACATCGCGGTGATCGTGGCCGTGGCCTGCCCGCACCGGGGGGAGGCCTTCGAGGCGTCGCGCCGGCTCATCGACGATCTCAAGGCGGAGGTCCCGATCTGGAAACATCAGCAGTTCGCCGACGGGTCGAATGAATGGGTCGGCGCCTGCGAATAAGCTCATCCCCATGTCGCGACGTGCGTTGACCCTTCTGGTGGCGAGCTTCCTCGTGCTCGCGCTCGGTGTCGTCGGAGCGTTCCTGCCGGTGCCGTACGTCGTGCTGAGCCCGGGGCCGACAGAGAACACCCTCGGCGAGGTCGAGAAGAAGCCCGTGATCACGATCACCGGCCACGAGACCTTCGCCACCACCGGCGCCCTGCGCCTGGTCACGGTGGAGTACAAGGGCGGGCCGACCAACCGCATCGACCTGCTGACCGCCCTGCGCGGCTGGCTCGACCCGACGGTCGCGGTCGTGCCCGAGACGACGATCTTCCCGCCCAACCAGACCGCGCAGCAGGTCGAGCAGCAGAACGCCGCCGAGATGACCGGCTCCCAGGACAACGCCACCGCGGCGGCGCTGACCGAACTGAAGATCCCCTTCACCGCCGAGGTCGTCGTGGCGGGCACCGAGAAGGAGATGCCGGCCGAGGGCAAGCTCAAGACGGGCGACCAGCTGCTCAAGGTCGACGGCGTCGACGTCGTCACCGTCGACACGGTGACCGCGCAGGTCAAATCGCACAAGCCGGGCGACACGGTGGTCTTCACGATCTCCCGCGACGGCAAGCAGCAGGAGGTCCCGATCGTCGCTGCAGCGGGGCCCGAGGGCAACGCCATGGTCGGGGTGTCACTCTCGACGAAGAAGTACAACTTCCCCTTCACCGTCACGATCAACGTCGGCGACGTGGGAGGGCCCAGCGCCGGCCTCATGTTCTCGCTCGGCATCCTCGACAAGCTCACCCCCGGCGAGCTGACCGGCGGCAAGTCGATCGCCGGCACCGGCACGATCACGCCGGAGGGCAGGGTCGGGGCGATCGGCGGCATCGCGCAGAAGATGGTCGGCGCGCGAGACGCGGGCGCCACGGTCTTCCTCACGCCCGCCGACAACTGCGCCGAGGCGGTCAACTCCGCCCCCGACGGCCTGCGCCTGGTGAAGGCCACGACGCTCCACGAGGCGGTCACCGCCCTCGACGCCCTGGCGTCCGGTAAGGGCCCGGTGCCCAGTTGCGCTGCTGGATGAAACTTCTGGCGGACGCCATGCGTTAGCCGTACGGCTGGCACATCGGTGTAGGTTGCCAGACACGGACCGTTTGTAAATCACGACCGAGGGGTTGGCCTTGAGCTTCCGGACCCCAGGAGGCGGACGGGCGATGCGTTTGCGCCGCCCCCGACTGCTGCTTCCTGTCGCGATCGCCATTGTCGCGATCGTGGCCCTGTTCTTCTTGTTCTCCGGCTTTTACACCGACTATCTGTGGTTCGACAACGTCGACTACACCACGGTCTTCTCCGGCATGTTGCTGACGCAGATCGTGTTGTTCGTCGTGGGCGCGCTGCTGATGGTCGGCATCGTCGGCGGCAACATGCTGCTGGCCTTCCGCATGCGGCCGATGTTCGGTCCCGCCATGTTCGGCGGCGCCAGCGGCGCCGACCGCTACCGCATGGCGCTGGATCCGCACCGCAAGCTGATCTTCATCGTGGGCATGGCGGTGCTGGCGCTCTTCGCGGGCTCCCAGTTCGCCGGGCAGTGGAAGACCTGGCTGCAGTACGTCAACGGCACCGACTTCGGGCAGAAGGATCCCCAGTTCGGGCTCGACATCGCCTTCTTCATGTTCGATCTGCCGTTCATCCGCATGCTGCTGAACTTCCTGTTCACCGCCATCGTGATGTCGGCCATCCTCGCCGCGATCACCCACTACCTGTACGGCGGCTTCCGCCTGCAGTCGCCCGGCGTGCACGCCTCCCGTGCCGCGCGCGTGCACCTGTCGGTGCTCCTGGGCGTGTTCGTGCTGCTGAAGGCCGGCGCCTACTTCGTCGACCGCTACGACCTGGTCTTCTCCGACCGGGGCTTCGTGCACGGCGCGTCGTACACCGACATCAACGCGGTCCTCCCGGCCAAGACGATCCTCGCGATCATCGCGCTGATCTGCGCGGCCATGTTCTTCGCGGGTGTCGTACGGCCAGGCGGCATGCTCCCCGGCGTCTCCTTCGGCCTCCTCGTGCTGTCCGCGGTGCTCATCGGCGGCGTCTACCCCGCCCTCGTCGAGCAGTTCCAGGTCAAGCCCAACCAGCAGGCCAAGGAATCGACCTACATCAAGCGCAACATCGACGCCACCAGACAGGCGTACGGCATCGACAACGCCGAGGTCATCGAATACGACGCCAAGGAGGACCCCGCGCAGGTCAACGCGGCGGGCGACACCTCGGTCTCCGGCGTGCGCCTGCTCGACCCGTCGCTCGTGTCGAAGACCTTCCAGCAGACCCAGCGCATCCGTGGCTTCTACGACTTCCCCGACGCGCTCGACGTCGACCGCTACCCTGACACGGGCGGCAAGATGATCGACCACGTCGTCGCGGTCCGCGACCTGACCGGCCCGCCCTCCGAGCAGGACAACTGGATCAACCGGCACCTCGTCTACACCCACGGCTTCGGCTTCGTCGCCGCGCCCGGCAACAAGGTGACCTCGGGCGACGTGACCACCCAGGGCGGCCTGCCCGACTACGACGCCAAGGACCTGCCCGGCAGCGGCGCGCTGGCCGAGAAGCTCAAGGAGCCGCGCGTCTACTTCGGCGAGCAGGCCGAGACCGAGTACGTCATCGCCGGCGGCAACCCCAACAACCCGCAGGAGCTCGACTACCCCGAGAGCGCGGGCACCGGCCAGAAGAACACCACCTACACCGGCGTGGGCGTGCCGGTCGGCTCGTTCTTCAACCGGCTCGTCTACGCCGCCAAGTACGGCGAGGTCAACATCCTGCTCTCCAGCGATGTCAACGACCAGTCGAAGATCCTCTACGAGCGTGACCCGCGCGACCGCGTCGCCAAGGTCGCGCCGTTCCTCACCCTCGACGCCAACCCGTACCCGGCGATCGTCGACGGGCGCATCAAGTGGATCGTCGACGGCTACACGACCTCCAACAACTACCCGTACGCCCAGAGCGAGTCGCTGGAGACGATGACCAGGGACCTGGCCGTCGAGCGTCGCGTCGTCGCCGCCCAGCCGCGCGACAAGATCAACTACATGCGCAACTCCGTCAAGGCCGTCGTCGACGGCTACGACGGCACGGTGACGCTGTACGGCTGGGACGACAAGGACCCGATCCTCAAGACGTGGGGCAAGGCCTTCCCCGGCATCATCAGGCCCGTCTCCGAGATGTCGGCCGACCTGCGCACCCACGTGCGCTACCCGGAAGACCTCTTCAAGGTGCAGCGCTACCAGCTCGCCCGCTACCACATCGAGGACCCGGGCGCCTTCTACGGCGGCCAGGACGTGTGGGTGGTCCCGCGCGACCCCTCCGCCGGAGCCAACAACGACATCAAGCAGCCGCCGTACTACCTGACCACCACGATGCCCGGCGGCAAGCCCACCTTCTCGCTGACGACCACGTTCGTCCCGCGCCAGGGCCCCAACCTCGCCGCCTTCATGGCCGTCGACGCCACCGCCGGCCCCGACTACGGCAAGCTTCGGGTGCTCAGGATGCCGTCATCCACCGCCATCCCGGGCCCAGGCCAGGCACAGAACAACTTCCAGAGCCGCTTCGCCGGAGAACTCAACCTCCTCGGCCTGCAGTCCTCGGCGGTCCGCTACGGCAACCTGCTGACGCTGCCGTACGCCGGCGGCCTGGTCTACGTCGAACCCGTCTACATCCAGGCGGCCGCCGGCACCGGCCAGGAGCCGTACCCGATCCTCCGCCGCGTGCTCGTCTCGTTCGGCAACAAGATCGGCTCCGCTGACACCCTGGAAGACGCGCTCAAGCAGGTCTTCGGTGGGGCCCCGGCCAACAACCAGCCGCCACAGACGAACCCAGGCAACCAGCAACCGGCCAACCCCGCGACGACGCAGCTCACCCAGGCGATCGACGCCGTCGCCAAGGCCTACAACGACGGGCAGAACGCTCTCAAGGAGTCGCCGCCCAACTGGACGAAGTTCGGCGAGTCGCAGAAGGCGCTGCAGGGGGCGCTGGCGAACCTCGAGAAGCTCAAGGCGCAGGGCACCAGTGCCACGCCGACAGCCTCGGCTACCCCTTCGGCCAGCCCCTCGCCTAGCGCTTCACCTTCGGCTTCTCCTAGTGGGGGGTCGTAGGGGCACTTGATTTGCGCCCGCTCCGCGCTGTCGATAGTCTTTAGACACACGCCAACGCGGGGTGGAGCAGTTCGGTAGCTCGCTGGGCTCATAACCCAGAGGTCGCAGGTTCAAATCCTGCCCCCGCTACCAGGTAAAGGCCCTTCCGGAATCTCTCCGGAAGGGCCTTTTCGTGTGCTCTGTAAACGGATGTGCAAACGGGATCTTCGGTTACGCTCCGGCTCATGCAGGTGGAGAACGGGGCGGGCGACGTGACCTTTCCCGAATGGCGGGGGAACGTCCTGGAGGCTCTGCGCGCCTTGAGCGACGACACGCTGCACGAACTCTGGCGGCGCAGGCAAGGCTGGCCAGATCTTGATTCGGCCGTCCACTGGCTGATCGACGATACGTTCATGGACGTGGGGTCGGCCCGCGAGATGGTCCCTGAGCTGTTTCGGTCGGAACGTGAAGCGGACACCGTCCAGGCGGCGGTAGACGCTTTGATCGCCGTGGTAGACGCTCTTGGCGACGTGTCGGCCGAGGTGTACCTGCGGCATCCTGGCTGGCCGAAGGTGTTCGTAACAGCAACAGCGGCCGCGAGAGCCCTGGAGGAACCCGCGTTGTGATTCACGCACTTTTCTCTACCGAAGCGAGATTCCCGCCGATGATCAGCTCGGCCAAGGCGTTGGCGACCTGGCGGTCGGTGTCGAGGTCGGCTTGGACGTACTGCTTCATCGTGAAGGCCACGTCAGCGTGTCCGATCCGCTGGCTGAGGGCCTTCCAGTCGATCTTTGCGTCTCGGCCCGCCGTGGCGTAGCTGTGCCGTACGTCGCGGAGGTCGATCTCCGGGAGACGCGCCTTGGCGGCAAGGCCCTTGAACCGTCCGGTGATCGTACCGGGGTGTGAGTGAACGGGTCGAGGGCCCTGATGCGCTGAGCATTCTCGGTCTTTGCCGTCCGACTCCACGACCTTGCCGTCCACCACGACGCGCATGATCTCGATGACGACCAGGCCGACATCGACGCCCTGCCGATCAGCGAGCGCAAGGCCACGCTCTTGCTGGACACCGCTCGCGCGTTCCTCATCTGGGGCAAGCAGCACCACCGCGCCCTTTACGTCATGCGGGCCGCTGGAGACATTGCACCCGAGGAGATCGGCCCCGCCCAGCGTCACTCCGCCTCGTCCGTGATCTACTGGACGGCGCGCCCATCACTGCCCGCCGGGAGGCGCGTGAGTTCGCGGAGTCTTTGGGAGTCACGGCTTGAGCAAGGTCCTCTGTGTGAACGTCTGCGCCGCCGGCCCCGCACGTGAGGTGGGCCGCTTGGTCGAGTTGGTCCGGGCCGAGGGTTGGACCGTCCAGATCGTTGCCACACCATCGGCGCTCGCCTTCATCGACGTTCCTGCTTTGGAGGAGCAGACGAGCCGACCGGCGCGGAGCCAGTACCGCAAGCCTGACGAACCAAAATCGCCCCGAGCCGATGCCATCATCGTTGCTCCCGCGACCTTCAATACGATCAACAAGTTCGCCCACGGTGTGGCCGACACTTACGCACTTGGAGTGCTCTCCGAGGCGCCCGGCTTGGAGATCCCTGTGGTTGTGCTCCCGTTCGTCAACTGTGCCTTGGCGAACCGTGAGCCGTTCCGCGAGAGCATGGGCAGCCTTCAGCGAGACGGAGTCCGAGTGCTCTTCGGCCCTGGAGAGTTTGAACCACACCCGCCTAGCACGAGTGAGGAGCGTTTGGACATCTATCCGTGGCAGCTCGCACTCGCCGCCGTCGATTCCCGAGTCAGGTGAGGTGCCGGTGGACTACCGACGGTTGTTCCGCCTGGTTCAAACGCGTCCAGGGATGTACGGCCTCGACGGCTCATTCAAGCACTATGAGATCTTCCTGACCGGCTGCGATGCCGGAAACGAGTGGGGGCTCTTGGCGGGCTTCCGCGAGTGGCTGATCATGCGCCTTGGGCGAGACTCCTCGCTCGTATGGGGTGCCCTCACCCTCCAGATTGCGTTCCCTGATGGCTATGAGCTTCCCTTGTCCCAGGACGCGGATCGGGTGGCAAGTGGCGTGCTCTTCGACCTACTCGACGAATTTATGCAAGCCCGCTTCGGCGCGAACGGCATCTCTGAGATCTTCAACCGATACAGCACATGGAGCGCCCAGAGCATCAGCACATGACCGATTCATCGTGCACGGACGAGAATCCTGCCGAATTGTTCTCATGAGGATCAAGCGGCGGCGCGCCGCGCCGCCGTACGCCCCGCGCCAGCGTCCCCGTGCCGCGCTGCGCCCTGGGCGCCGGGCGCCGCGCGGGGCATCGCCGTAGACGCGGCCCCGCCGTACCCAGCGAACTCGCCGACCACCGGCACGCCGCCGCGACGTACAGTGCCGTCATGGACAGCCCGCCTCCTCGGAACGATGATGACGAGCCGTCCGACTGCCCGGCATGCGGCACCGGCCCCGACCAGTCCAGCGACCCGGTGAACATGTGGCGCAGCATTTGCTACTGCGGGCACCCGAGGTACTACGACTACAAGCACCTCGACGGCACATGCCCGTGCCTAGCGGAAGGCTGAATTCAACGCCTCCGGCGGGGCCTCGGGCCCCGGGATGATCCGGCAGGGCGGGGTCTGCGGGTGGCCCGCATGGCCGAGCTCGGGAAGCAGCCTGTATCAGGGAGGATGAGCGTATGGAGCCCGCGGAGATCCTCATTGGCCGGAGTAAGCAGTCTGATCACATCGCCATTCGTGTGGACGGCCGGATGCACCCGAGCCATGTGGACTACTGGGACGGGAACTGGCTCATCTCGCCCATCTTCGTAAGGGTGGGCGGCTTCACGGCCAAGATCGGCGCAGGCTTGCGAAGTGACGAGCTTCAGTCCTTCCACAAGCAGTTGGAGCGCGTGTACGCAGCCGTCGAGGGACGTGCCGTGCTGTCTTCGCTGGAGAACTGGATAGAGCTGGTCGTTGAGTGCCACGGCAATGGTTCCCTGACGATCAAGGCGACTGTGGCGGACGACCCGTCGATGTGGAACACCCTCAGCTTTGAGATCGAGGGATTGGACCAGAGCGACATCCCGGCGATCGTTGCCGCCCTCACTGAGGTTGAAGAGCGGTTTCCCGTCTTCGGTTCTGCTGACGCGTAGGACCAGGTCAGGCGACGCTTTCGTAAACGGATTTGTAAAATGGGACGCAGTGAGACGACCCGGAACCGGGTGGACGAGACGTGATCTGACGGCTCTGCCGTACACCCGCGATCCGAGGTCCGGGCGATGCTCGCGACGACCCGAGACGGCGGAGACGATCGTGGTTCGCCTCATAACCCAGAGGTCCGCAAGTTCAAATCCTGCCCCCGATACCAGTGAAAATGCCCTCCGAGAGATCCTCTCGGAGGGCATTTTCTATTTGCGTGTAGCCCGCCTGCTGTCTCGAGGCGCTTTCTCGGCTCGCACATCTCAGCGGATGCTCCCTGCTTGGCAATCGCCCCGGATGCGTGCTTGGCGGAGCTTTCTGTTTCCAGCGGGCCGCGCTAGAACGGGTCGACGTCGGCCGCCACCTCGTCCACACCGGCCATCCCCGCCACTGCGCGCTTGACCTCGTCCGCCATCGCGGGGTCGTCCAGCTTCACGTGCAGCGAACTCCCCGGCTGCTGTCCGGGGTCGTCGCCGGATGTCGAGGAAGTTGGAGGCGACTGGTTGTCGAGGTCCTGTCGCGCGTGAGAGGCGTTCTCCCGGTAGATCGCCGTGATCCCGGGCACGGCGCGCAGCCGTTCGTAGATGGCGTGGATCTCCTCCTCGCTCGCCAGGCTCCGGTGCTCGCACGGCGAGCCCTCCCTCGCGGCCGTTCGGTAGCCGCACAACCTGACGCGCAGGTCCGTCACCCCCACCCAGAATCCGGTACGCCGCCACGACACCCCGGCGACGCCGGGGACGTTCTCGAAGGTCGCGGCGGTGTCCGCCGACAGTTCGGCCACCTTGACGGAGAACGCCTCGAAGACGTCCTTCTCCGTCATCTGGACGGGCGGCATCCCGGGAGCATCGATGATGGGCTTCCAGATGTTCGCCCACAACGTCGCCTGGTCCTCGAACCGGATGGCGGTGGCTCCGGGCAGGGCTCTGAGGCGCTGGGCCACCGCCTGCTTCTGTTCCTGAGTGGCGACCTTGCCGTCGCAGAATCTGCCTTCCGCCTTCCCCGCGCAGACGAAGACGCGCAGCGTGCCACCCGTGGGCCACGGCCGCTGCGGCGGGGAGGTAAGACCGGGGTCGGCGCTGTACAGCTTCCAGGCGCCGAATCCGCCGCCGGCGAGCAGCACCGCCACCACGGCCAGCACCGCGGTTAGTCGGCGACGTCGGGTCGGTGCTTCCGGATGGTCGGCGAGGGTCTCCTGCACAAGATCGGACACCGGTCGAATATCGCAATCCAGGCTCTCGCGGCACAAGCTTCCTGATGAAGCTGTATTCCGGTCGTCCGTCGTCCGTTATCGCCCCAGTCGCACGCTTCACCGCATGGCAATCGACTGCCGCGACACCGGGGCCCCTGGCCGCCTGTTGGCGAGATCCGACGCCGGGTAGGCCGACGCGTCGTCCGACTGGGCCGATGTCCTGTCCGACCACGGCCAGTGCATCTTCTTCCAGTGCGCCGGAGCTGTGGAGGGGTGGGTGGTTGGGCGTCGCGGTCGGGCCGCACGGGTTTGTTCAGCGACCGGGTTTAGGCTGCCGGCTCTGCACTCCCGCAACTTGGCCTCCGTCATCTCGATCATGAAACGGGTTGACCCGCAGATCGCGACGATACGCGGAGGCTCACCCGTTGCTTCGTGTCGGTGAGGTTCTCCTCGGCCTCTCCGGCGCTTCCCGAGGAGGTGCCTGGCCGAGAGGGCAGCGGACCTCGTCACTCTCGTCGTAATAGACGGCGAACGGGTGGGCGAAATCGAGGGGCTCGTTCACGTCCCGCGTGGCCTGGACGCCACCGGTTGGGCTGAGTCCAGGAACGTCGCGAAGGATCTGGTCCTGACCGGAGGCATGGAGCAACTGGTAGACGGCCCGATCTGCCGTCTGGACGTCAAAGAGCGCGTCATCGTCGATGTCGTCCGGCCACGTCTGCAGGTAGGCGGCTCTGCCGGCCTTGAGAAGCGCTTCCTGATCTGTGATCACGAAGTCATGGCGCATGAGGATCGCAATGCGTTCTGCGGGCGGAGAGTCCGAGTGATCCTCTTCCCAGTCATCTTCGTCTTGGGTGACGTCGAAGGATGGGTAGGTTCCGGTGAGGTCGAACTGGGCTTCTTTGAAGCGCCCCGCAGCCTGCGAGAGGCGGTCGTTCAGCGAGAAGATCTCGGGTACCTCACGTTGTCCGCCCTCCATCGCGCACAGGGTTTCGGCATGTTGCATCACCACAGCGGCCAGCGCTTCCGCAGCCTCGCGGAATCGCCGGCGGGCCTCATCAGAAAGCTGAGCCTCCATCAGGTTCCCTTCAAGTCTTGCCACGGGCGTCTCACGCGCCCCCGGTTGCGGTCACGGGCGAGGAGCGACATATCCCTCCATGCGGGTGACAGCAGGCGGCTACTCGGTGCGGCGACGAGCCAAAGGGACGCCGAGGCAGGCGACCAGCCTTGTGGCATCTGGGGCCAGGAAGACTTGAAAGTGATACGGGGGCTCGCCGCCCTGCACGTAGCCGACAAGAACCTGCTCGAACTCGCAGGCTTCGAGCAGGGCCACTGCGGAGGCGAAGCCCAGGGAATCGACTCCCTTTGTCCGCGTCAGCCGTTCCCGACGCCGATAGGTCGAGAACAAGCTGCCGACGGAGACGGCCCCCTCGTAGACCTGGAAGGTGCCGCCCGCCAGCAGGACGCTGCGGCAGGCCGATGCCGCGTCTCCGCCGTCCTGCAGCAGGAGGGCGAGCGCCATCCGATCCATCACGGTCCAACCCGCGGTCAGGCGATCAGCAGGCGCAGGCCGAGCTCTGCTGCCTCCAGGTCGGCCAGGTCCCGGTTGCGGTCGGACCAGCGGCCGGAGGTGAGGTCGTCGCGAAGGTTGCGCACGACACGCTGTTCCACCTCCGCCCCGACCCGGGACCACACCGACACCCCGCGGCGGACGCTCTCGTCAAGGTAGGCCTCGGGGCGGCGCCAGTGGGCCTCGAAGAAGCCGTCGGCGCAGTTCCAAGGGATGGGGACCGGTTCCAGGCGGCCTCCGATCGTGTCGGCGAGTTCGGTGGCGGTGGGGCGGCCGGTCAGGAGGTTCGAGATCTCGGGCAGGTAGTCGCGGATGAGCCAGAAGCGGTCGAGCCATCCTTCCTCGCTGGTGTCGTGGGTGAAGATCACGACGCGGCGGGCGACGCGTTTCATCTCGCGTAGGCCGGCGATCGGGTCCGGCCAGTGGTGGATGGAGGCGATGGCCATGGCGGCGTCGAAGGTCTGGTCGTCGAAGGGCAGGTGGTCGGCGGATCCTGCCAGGCAGGGGGCCGCGTTCGGGGGGCGTTGGGAGCGCATGAGGGCCGACGGTTCGACGGCGAGGACGTAGCGGTCGGAGGGTTCGTAGGAGCCGGTGCCTGCGCCGACGTTGAGGATGGTGCGGGCGTCGCCGAGGGCGGCCCAGATCTGGGCGGCTATGCGGGGTTCTGTGCGGCGGGTGACGGTGTAGGTGGCTCCGATGGTGTCGTACAACTGCGCGGTCGACATGGGGCTGCCTTTCTGGCTGGCACCGGGGGTCCTGTTCCACCATCCTGATGGGCGGTGGATGGTTCTGCGACAGGTGGTTGCGGTGCGGGGGGCGAGGGGCCTGGCCACTAGGTTGTTCTGGTGCTCTCCGTATCGCTCGACACCGTCCGTGTCTTCCTGCACGTGCTGGCCGCCACCATCTGGGTGGGTGGGCAGTTCACGCTCGCGTTTCTGGTTCCCGCGCTCCGCCGTACCGCGGACGGGGTGACGAAGGTGGCCGCCAACGCGTTCAACCGGGCCGCCTGGCCGGCGTTCGCCGTGCTGGTCGCGACGGGCGTGTGGAACATGCTGGCCGACGACAACGACGATCCTGCCTTCAAGGCGACTCTGCACGTGAAGCTGGGCGTTGTGGTGCTTTCCGGGGTTACGGCGTTCTTGCACACGCGGGCGAAGAGCAAGAAGGCGATGGCGGTGCTGGGGGCGTTGAGCGGGCTCACCGCGCTGGCGGCGTTGTTCTTGGGGGTTCTGCTTTCCGCCTGACGGGTGGTCACGTGGGGAGCAGGCTGAGCTGGTAGGTGGGGACGGGCAGGGTGGGCAGGTCGGCGGTGGGCACCAGGTCGTGGTGTTGTTCCCAGCCCTCGCTGTCGCTCCAGGAGCTCCAGTCGGCGGAGTGCCGGGTCGCTCTGGCGGTGTAGACCAGCTGGAGGATGTCCGGGTGCGGGAAGGGATGATCCTTCGGCAGGGGGTCGAGCATCCGGTAGTGGAAGAAGCCGGCGAAGGTGAGGTCGCGTTCGTCGAGCAGCCAGCCGGTTTCCTCGCGCACTTCGCGTACGGCGGTCGCGGTGTGGCTTTCGCCCGGCTCGCGTCGGCCGCCGGGCACGATGTGGGGGCCGTCCGGGGTGTGACAGACGACGACGCGGTCGTCGACCCGCACGATGCACCGGACGGACGTCACGAGGAAGTCGGGGCACGCCGGCCAGTCGCGGTAGGCGGCGACGTCGAGGTCGGTCAGGCCGATCCACGAGATGCGCGTGACGGCCACGGGGGTGAGGGTGTCGAGGAGGGTGATCAGCTCCGGGTGCCGGGATCCGTATCCGGGCGAATCCACGCCTACCTCGTATAGGGGGTCGTGGTGGTCACGGGGGTGAAGCCGAGCCTTTCGAGGATCGGGCGGCTCTGGTCGGAGGCGTCCACCTGCAGGTAGCGGAAGCCGCGTTCGGTCGCGATGCCCGCGCGGTGGGCGACCAGAGAGCGATAGAGTCCGCGTCCGCGCCATTCGGGCAGCGTGCCGCCGCTCCACAGGCTGGCGAAATCGGTGCCTTCGTGGAGTTCGAGACGTGCCGCGCTGACGGGTTCGTCGCCGGCCATGGCCACGACGGCGACGACCGAGTCGAGCTGGGCGAGCAGGCGGGTGCGGATGTGCTCGGCGCTGGTGCCGAAGGCCGCGGTGTGCACCCGCATCATGAGGTCGACGTCGGCGGGCGAGGTCACGCGGCGCAGCTCGATGCCGTCGGGCACCGGGCCGTCGAGCGCCAGGTCGTCGATGCGGGCGAGCATCAGGGTCTCGGGCTCGTCGGCCGTGAAGCCGGCGGCCAGAAGCCGCTCGGGCAGGTCCGCGGGCTGGTCGTGGGCGTAGTGCTTCCACTCGAATTCGTAGCCCAGGTCACCGTAGAAGGCGACCTGCGCGGCTATGGCGGCGTCCGCGGTGTCATGGGAGAGACCAGACCAGAGGATGCCGTTCCATCCTCCCGCGGAGACCTGGCGTACGACGCCGTCGACGTGCTCCACCTTCGCGTCCGGGGCGTCGGGCCGCGCATCTCGCCGCATCTGGCGATCGAACAGACTCAGCATCGTTCCAGTATGCCCAGCAGGAGGACACGCTCCGCGGGCGTGGTGTTGGGGTCGTCGAGGCGGGCTCGCGTCGCCGCTCGCAGCCCGGGTTCCGGGTCGGTACGGCTGCCGCGGAGGAAGGCGTCGCTGATCACCTTTCTGGCGAGGCGCTCGACCCCCTGGGGTGCCTCGCCGGTGGTCAGGAGGATGAGGGTGGTCGCCACATCGAGGGCCGGCTCGCCCGAGCGGGCGTTGCACCAGTCGATCACGCTGGGGCCGTCGGGCGTCATGATCACGTTGTCCGGGTGGAAGTCGAGGTGGAGCACCTGGTTGCCGTCGCCGGGCAGCCAGTCGGGCGCCGGGACCCGGTGGAGGCGGTCGTGCAGTTCGCCCAGCCGCCTGCCGTACCGCAGCACCCGCCACGGGCGGCGGGAGAAGGCCTGCAGCATGGTCGGGCCCTGCAGGCGTTCGAGGACGAGGTCGGTCTCGGTGGCGTCGTGGACGGCGGGCACGGGGAAGCCGTGGGCGCGGACGTGCTCCATGATCTTCGCCTCGGCCAGGGCGGTGCTGTTGGAGCGGTAGCGGCGCAGCACGCGGTGGGCGTCGAGGGCGAAGACGTCGGCGGTGCGGCCGGCGGCGATCAGCTCCACGACCGCACTCTAACCTTGTGGGTGCCAGGGCGGCGTGATTACATGATTACATGATCGTGGAATACATCCGGTACACGGTGCCGGCCGGGCGGGCGGCGGAGTTCGAGGCCGCGTACGGCAGAGCGGCGGTGCCGCTCGGCAAGGCGCCGCAGTGCCTCGACTACGAGCTGAGCAAGTGTGTGGACGAGCCCGACCACTACATCCTGCGCATCGTGTGGACCTCCGCGCAGGGGCATATGGAGGGGTTCCGGAAGAGTGAGCACTTCCGGGAGTTCTTTGCCGAGATCCAGCCTTATGTGACGGACATCGAGGAGATGCGGCACTACGAGCGGATCCTGCACAAGACCGAACCCACGCTCTTCGAGTGGGCAGGGGGTGAGGAGGCGTTCTCGCGGCTGACCGAGGTGTTCTATGGGCATGTGCGCAAGGACGACGTGGTGGGTCCGTTGTTCGCGCATATGGACCCCGGGCATCCGAAGTACGTGGCGATGTGGCTCAGTGAGGTCTTCGGCGGGCCTGACCGGTACACGAGCGAGCGGGGCGGATATCCGCACATGCTCGCGCAGCACCTCGGGAAGGGCATCACGGAGGCCCAGCGGCGGCGGTGGGTGAGCCTGCTCATGGACGCGGCCGACGAGGTCGGGCTGCCGGACGATCCGGAGTTCCGGGCGGCTTTCGCGAGCTACATCGAGTGGGGGACGCGGCTGGCGCTGGCGAACTCGCAGCCCGGGGCGACTCCGCCCACGCGGGCTCCGGTGCCGAGGTGGGGGTGGGGTGTGGCGCCGCCGTACCAGCCGTCGGCGTGACTAGTCGTCGCTCTCGGCGCGGTCGTGATCGAGGATCTCGCTGAGCGTTTCCGGCTCTTCGAGCGGGTCGTTGTAGGTGTCGGAATCGCGCTTGTCTTCCTCGTTGACCCAGTGGAAGATGCCGCGACTGGCCTCGTCGTCGATCTCCTCGATCTTGTGGCGCTGGGGCAGCCTGTCCAGGTACAGGGCCTCTTCGGAGATCTGCTCGTCGTCCCCGAGGTCCTGGTTGACGTTGTACGGCTGGTCAGTCATGGATCATGACCACCGTCTTCTGGATGGCCCAGCCGACGAGGAACACGCCGAATGCCGCCTGGGCGAACCGGACCCAGAGGGCGGAGGCGTCGGCCGCGAAGACCACCACGCCCAGCCACGTGAGCGCGAAGCCACCGACGAGAACGATGGCTGCCCAGTTCAACCCCCGATGCCACATAAGCGCATCGTTGCAGGCGGAGCGCCAAGGCAGGGTGTTGCGACGGTTTTATCGGGGCAACAGGTTGCGGGGTGCGCTGGTGGTGGCGGGGGATGGGTGCTGGAGAGACGGCCCGAGCGGTGGCCTGGTCCCGCAGGCCGTCGGTTGAGCCGGCGGCCGGCGGTTCTCAGCGGGGCAGGCTGCGGCCGGTGCCGACGCACTTGCGCAGGCGCGGGCCCCGCGGCCTGGTCTGCGGCGTCTGCTCCAGGCAGGCCAGCAACGCTGCCGCGGCCCGGGCGTCCGACAGGATGCGCTGTACGGCTTCGCCGTCCTCCGGCAGTTGGCCCCGCTCGTCCAGCTCGTGCTTGACGAACGCGAGCGGGTCGGGCGCACCCACGGTCTCCGCGGCGACGGTGGCCCTGGCCGCGGTGAGCAGGCGCAGGTAGTAGGTGCGCAGCGCGGCCTCGCGCATGTGCGCCCGCTCCAGGTCGTCGATCAGGTTGCGGGCGATGCTCGCCAGGTCGCGGGCCTGCGTCGTCTCGTCGGCGACGTAGGCGCGGATGTCATCGAACTCCGAGCGGGTCATTGCGGACACCTCCGAGGGTGCAGTCTGCTCGTGTGTAGTTCGTATCGTGGGGCGATTGCGGATGACTTGCTGTCCACTTGCCGCAGCGGGAGGTTTGAAGAGGTTTCCGCGCGGGAAAGATCTCAAGGTTGCCCGTGTGGCCCGTGAGGGCTGGTACAGTTGCAGAGCGCAGACGAGCTCTGCGCGAATCCCACTTCCTGAAGGTCTGTCCGGTTGATTCGCATCTGTCCGGATCGTCTGGTAAGTTAGAGGGGTTGTCCCGGAAACGGGGCGGTCGAAATTCCCGCAGGTGAATCGGTCCGAGTCAATTTGACAGAGACTGAAGCGCCTGAGAGAATTAAGACATAACGGAACGAAGCGCCCCGGGCTAGTGCAGACGGTGTTCGCGTCCGTTTCTTGAGAACTCAACAGT
>NZ_JBITGL010000011.1:0-298917 GCF_044456985.1 Nonomuraea sp. NPDC050663 | reverse complement strand
GGGTTGACGTTGACCAGGATCGCGCCGATCTTGGCGGTGGCGTACTGGACGATCACCCATTCGGCGCAGTTCGGCGCCCAGATGCCGACCCTGTCGCCCTTGTCGATGCCGGAGGCGAGGAGGGCGAGGGCCAGGCGGTTCACGTCCGCGTCGAGTTCGGCGTAGGTCCAGCGGCGGGCCGAGGGGACGTCGACGAGGGCTTCGCGGTCGGGGAAGCGGTGCACGGTGCGTTCGAAGTCGGCGCCGATGGTCTCGCCGAGGAGGGGGGCCGGTGCGGTGGCGCTGGCGTAGGAGTGAGCGGGCATGTCAGGAGTCTCCGTTGAAGATCTTGGTGTTACCGAGCGGCCAGCCGGGGTCGCCGGTGCGAACGAAGCGCACCCAGGCGGCGTGCATCGCGTCGGCCAGGGATTGGGGGGCGTCCGGGCCGGCGGTGCGTTCGACGCCGGGGGCGTCGAGGAGGTCGAAGACGAAGGGGAGGTCGAGGTTGTGCACCGCGCCCACGCGCCCGCCGCCGACGGGGCTTTCGACGGGGGATGGCCAGTCGAACTCGTAGGCATAGGCGGGTCTGGCTTGGTGGATCCAGCGGGTCTCGCGGGTGAACAGGTGCCGGGTGAAGGCACGCCCGACGCGCTCGGCAGGGGTGAGGGCGGGGTCGGCGAGCGTGGAAGCGGGGTCGGCGGGCACAGGCGCCGGGATGGCGGGGTCGGCGAATACAGGCGCCGGGATGGCGGGGGCGGCGGGCACAGGCGCCGGGATGGCGGGGGCGGGGGCCTGGGCGTCGAGGTGGGTGATCAGGGCCTGGGCCGAAGCCTCGTCGATGTCGGCGACCAGGCGGCGGACGAACACGTCGGCCTCCTCCGACGTGCAGCCGGCCAGCAACGGGACATCCCCGCGCAGAGCCGTCAACGGCACGGCCGGGATCAGGTCGCCGTCGACCACCGGCTTGATCGGCACGGACTCCGCCAGCCCGCCCGAGTCCCCCGCCAGCGGCGGGGGTTGCTCGGCGACGAGGGCGGCGGGCGGCAGGCGGGCGAAGGCGGCGCGGGTGGGCTCGATCCCCAGGCGGGCGGCGAGGGCCTTGGCGTACGAACGGGCGTCCTGCTCCCCCGCGACGAGCGTGGCCGAGCCGCTCATCACGATCGCGCGGTGGAACAGCCCGGCGGCGCGGGGCATCGCGAGGAGGGTGGCGACGGCGGCCCCGCCGGCCGACTGGCCGGCGATGGTCACGTTGCCGGGATCGCCGCCGAAGGCCGCGATGTTGTCGCGCACCCATTCCAGTGCCGCCAGCCAGTCGAGCACGCCCCGGTTGAGCGGGGCGTCGTCGAGGGCCAGGAAGCCTTCGAAGCCGAGCCGGTAGTTGATCGCCACGCAGACGATGCCGTCGCGGGCGAAGCGGTGGCCCTGGTGCCAGGCCGCGCCGTTGCCGCCGATGGCGAAGGCGCCGCCGTGGATCCAGAACAGGACGGGCAGCGGCCCGGATGCGCCGGGCACCGGCGTGTGGATGTCGAGGTTGAGGCAGTCCTCCCCCACCTCGAAGACGTCAGGGGCGTACAGCCCGACGTCCTCCCCGGCCGCCTGGGGCGCGGCGGCACCCCGCGTGACCGCCTGCCGTACGCCGTCCCAGGGAGGCACCGCGACGGGCGCCCCGAACCGGCGTTCCCCGAACGGCGGCGCGGCGTAGGGCACGCCGAGGAAGGCGAGCACCCCTTCCTCCGCCTTCCCCTCGACCAGCCCGGCCGCGGTCCGCGCGATCACCCCCGGCGCCATCCGGCCGTCCCTTCCACGATGCGGATCGCCGCCCGGGTGAGCGGCTCCAGGCTCTCCTCGTGCACCTTGTCGATCGTGTCCGCCGAGTCGAACAGGTACATGGGCGCGGAGAGGAAGTGCACGAGCGGCACCCCTTCCGGGTGGAAGAAGGCCCCGTCGGTGGGCGGCATCGGCGAGAACACGTCGGGCGGCAACACGAACGAGCGCCGCAGGTCCTCGGCGACCAGGGCCTGCGCCACCAGCTCTTCGAGTCCCGGCGAGGTGAACCACCATCCGGGCTCGGGGTCGTCCGTCGGGACCAGCGCGCCGTCCACGGCCTCGCACCGCCGGGCGGCGTGCTCCAGGTGCAGTTGCAGCACCACGGCGCCCAGCATCTCCCGATGCTCGGAGATGAACGCCCGGGTCCCCGCGGCGTGCGCCATGTGACCGGCGGTCAGCAGGAACAGCAGGTTGTGCGGCCGCTGCTCCTCCGGCACGTCTGCCCAGTGCCGGGCGGCGGCCAGGACGAGCGCGATCCCCGAGGTGTCCTCGACGGCCGAGGCCCAGGGCGCGTCGTGGTGGGAGCCGATGATCACCCACTGGTCGGAGCGCCCCGGCAGCGTGCCGATCACGTTGTGCGACACGGCCGGGCCGGTCTCGGCGGAGACGGTGAGCGTGCCCGTGCAGGGGCCCTCGTCGACCAGGGCGAGCACCCGCCGCGCGTCGCCGCCCGACAGCCAGACGGCGGGGATGTCGCGTCGCACGGCGTCGTAGGGCACGTAGTAGTCGCGCGTCTCCCACGGCACCCCGGTGAGCGCGCCGGCGAAGCCGGCGGCGCCGCCGTCGATGGCGCCCTGGATGACGTCGAGGTAGTCGAGCTGGAACGGCAGCGTCTGGACGAGGGAGTCGAAGACGCCCTCGGGGTCGTGCACGGCCTTGGCCAGGTCTCTGACGTAGAACTGCGGCAGTTCGGTGAAGGTGTATTCGGGCACGACGATCGCGCCGGGCACGACCTCGCGGCCGACGGGCGCGGTGACGGCGGCCTCGGGCGTGGTGTACGGCAGGGCGAACGCCTCCACCGTCACCGTCCGGGATGGGTCGGCGTCGAGGTGGACCTCCAGGGAGGCGGCCACGGGCCGCCACACCGGCAGGTCGACGGGCTCCAGCCGTGCGTCATGGAGCCCGAACTCCGCGAACCGGTCGAGAGCCCACGCGGCGACCCAGTCGTCGGCCGGGTATCCGGGCCGCCTGATGCCCCGGGAAACGATCGTCTCGATCCAGTCCATCATCGTTTCAGCCCTCCGAAGGTGAGCCCCGCCACGTAGTAGCGCTGCAGCGCCACCATCAGGATGAACGGTGGCACGGCGGTGACCAGTGCCGCGGTGGTGGTCAGGTGGTAGGTGACGCCTACCTCGCTCTGGAAGTTGGCCAGTCCGACCGGCAGCGGCCACAGCTCCTGGTCGTTGGCCACGATCAGCGGCCACAGCAGGTTGTCCCACTGCGCCAGGAAGTGCACGAGGAAGAGCGTGATGAGCGCGGGCTTGAGCAGCGGCACGGCGATGCGGGCGAAGATGCGGAACTCTCCCGCGCCGTCGACCCGGGCGGCGAGCAGCAGTTCGCGCGGGATGCCGAGGGCGAACTGCCGCACCAGGAAGACGCCGAACGCGCTGATCATGCCTGGCACGATCATGCCCTGGAAGGTGTTGACCCAGCCGAGTTCCTTGACGATGAGGAAGACCGGGATGACCAGGACCATCGGTGTGAGCGCGAGCGTGCCGATGACGAGCGCGAACAGTGCGCGGCGGCCGGGGAAGGACAGGTGCGCCATCGCGTATCCGGCGGCGGCCGAGAAGATCACGTCCAGGAGGCCCGTGCCGAGGCAGAGGATGAGGCTGTTGCGCAGGTACAACGCCAGGTTGCCCTCGCCGAGCAGCACGCGCAGGTTGTCGGGCAGGTGGAAGCCGTTGAAGACGAGCCCGCTCAGGTCGGTGTCGTCGGGTGCGGAGGCGACGACGACCATGACGTAGACGGGCAGCAGCATGAACCCGACCGCGGTGATCAGCCAGGCACTTCGCAGCACGGTCATTCCTCGCCTCCTTTCAGGAATCCGAACTGCAGCGCCGAGATGATCACCATGGCGGCGAGCAGCACCATGCCCATCGCGGCCGCGTAGCCCATGTGCTCGTAGGGGAAGGCGTTGGCCCAGATGTAGTACGGCAGCACCTGGGTGGCGTCGGCGGGCCCGCCGCCGGTGAGCAGGAAGGCGGGCACGAAGGCCTGCATCGACCCGGCCACCGAGATGACCAGGACGAACAGCAGCGTCCTGCGCAGCAGCGGGAGGGTGATCCTGGTGAAGGTGGTCACCGCTCCAGAGCCGTCGATGGCGGCGGCTTCGTACACCTCGCCGGGAAGGGCCTGCAGCCCGGCGGTCAGGATGATCACGAACAGGCCGAGGCTCTTCCAGACGACCATCACGACCAGTGCCCAGATGGCCAGGTCGGAGCTGGTCAGCCAGGCCTGCGGCTCGATCCCGGCGAGACCGAGCAGGGTGTTGGCCAGGCCGCGGTCGGAGTAGATGATCACCCACACCATGGACGTGGCGGCGAGCGGCATCACGGCCGGGATCATGACGAGCGCCCTGAGCCAGCGGTTGAGCCGTCCCGGCTTGGCCAGCGGCACCGCCACCAGCAGCGTCAGCACGATCGTCGGGACGACCGTGCAGACCGTGTAGACGGCGGTGATCCAGGCCGAGTTCAGGAAGCCCGGGTCGGCGAACATGCGCTCGTAGTTGGCCAGGCCGATCCACTGGGGCGTGCCCGCCATCTCGTAGTCGGTGAAGCTGAGGTAGATGGCGGCCACGAACGGGACGAGCCAGAACACGACGAAGAAGACGGCCACCGGGAGGGTCAGCGCGACGCCCGCGGTGGCCTGGGGACGAACGATGCGGTGAGCGGCCCGGCTGCCGGGGCCTGTCTCGCCGCGTGCCAGGACTTTCACTGGATCTGCCGCGTGGCCGCGTCGTAGGCCGCCGCGGCCTGTGCCGGGGTCGCCTTGCCGTGGGCGACGGAGTCGACGGCGCTGGAGGCGGCCTTGGCCAGTTCGAGGGTGCCGGGGATGGTCGGGCCGAAGTCGACGTGCGGGAGGCTGTCGGCGACGATCTTCATGATCTCCGACTCGCCCCGCGGTCCGGCCTGGCGCCAGCCCTTGGTGGGGATGATGATGCCGTTGTCGAGGTTGGTCGTCACCGACCGGGCGCCCTGCAGGTAGTTGACGAGGTGCCAGGCGGTGTACTGGTTGGGCGAGTCCTTGGCCACGCCCCAGCCCCAGGTGTAGGCGGGCACGACCGAGGGGCGGCCCTCCCAGGCGGGCATGGGGGCGACGCCGTACGGCGTGCTCTTCTTGCCGAGCTTCTCCAGGGCGGGGCCGAGGAAGGCGCCGCTGATGACCATGGCGGCCTCGCCGGAGTAGAACAGTCCGAGCGCGCCCAGGGGGTTGGAGAGCTTGGGGTTGCCGAGCTTCGACATGTAGGTCAGCGCGTCCACCAGCGACGTCCCGCCCTTGGTGAGGGCGGTGATCATCATGAGGGCCCACTGCGGGTCGCCGTAGAGCCACTGGAGCCCGACCTGCCTGCGGTCGGCGGAGGTGAGCTTCGTGCTGGCGGCGGCGATCTCCTCCCAGGTCGCCGGGGGCTTGTCGGGGTCGAGTCCGGCCTGCTCGAACCGGTCCTTGCGGTAGTAGAGCATGCACGGGTTGAAGTCGATGGGCACGCCGTACGGCACGCCGTCGTAGGTGAGCGGGGTGGTCGTGCCCGGTTCGTAGTTCTGGAGCGTGAGCGCCTTGGTGTCGACGGGCGCGAGCCGGTTCTTCTTGGCGTGCGCCGGGAAGCTCCAGTGGCCGATCTTGAAGACGTCGGGCGGCGTGCCGCCGGTGAAGGCGGTCAGCAGCTTGGCGTCGAGCTGGCCGACGGGCAGGTAGAGCAGCCGCACGTCGACCCGGTACTCGGCGATGTAGTCGTGCACGAGCGCCTGGAACTGCTCGCCGGTCTCCTGCGAGCCGTGCAGCCAGACGTTGACCTCGCCCTGTGGCTTGCCGTACGCGACCTGCTGCCGTGGCTCGTCCCTGCCGCATCCGGCGAGCAGGGTGAGCGCTCCGGCGGCGAGTAATCCACGCCGCGTCAGTTCCGCCATCGTCGTTCTCCTAGGTGAGGTTCTTGAGGGCCTGGTTCTGCCAGGCGGTGTTGGTGGGCAGCTCGGGGGCGGTGCCGGCGAAGGCGCCGCGGGCCTGGGTGTCGGCCATGAGGCGATAGCGCAGCCACGCGGTGACGTAGCCGAGGAAGCCCCCGCCGCCGTTCTGGACGTCGTTGTGTCCCGCGCCCTTGAGCAGCGCCTTGCCCGCTCCCGCGGTGGCCTGGTCGTAGTAGCCCTGCAGGGTCGCGGCCGAGGAGATCAGCCAGTCGTTGGCGCCGCTGAGGAAGAGCACGGGGACGGTCAGGTCGGCGACGGAGAACTCGTCCCCCTGGCTCGCCATCCAGGCGGCGGGCGTGGCGATCGGTACGACGGTCTTGATCAGCCCGGCGGAGTCGTTGGCCGCGTTGATGGATCCGCCCGCGCCCTGGGAGTGGCCGACGGCGGCGATCTGGGCGGGGTTGAGCTTGCCGTGGAAGGCGCTGGCGGGATCGGCGTTGAGGCCGGCCAGGTGCTGGGCGGCGGCGAGGATCTCGGCGCCGGTGCCCGTGGTGGTGTCGGTGGAGGCGACCACGGCGAAGCCCCACGAGGCGAGGTGGTTGAGCAGGCCCGGGTAGTTGTCGGGGGTGGCCCACGAGCCGTTGCCCCAGGTGACGATCGGGTGCGTGACGCCGCCCGCGCCGAGGGTGGCGGGGTGGTAGAGCCGGTGGCCGCCCGAGGTGCCGGTGGCGACCGGCCACGGGCCGGGAGCCTTGTAGATCGTCTCGATGGTGGAGGCGGCGTGGGCCTCGGTGGTGGTCAGCGACAGGAATCCGGCCGAGGCGAGGCCGAGCGCCCCTGCTCGCAGTGCCTGCCGGCGGGTGATGTTCTCCATGGTCACACCTCGTAGGTTATTTGGAGACGTGAACGTCTCCAAGAGAGAGAAGTACGATCGGTGAGCGATGTCAAGAGATGAAGAAGTCCGTCCGCTTCCGAGGGGAAAACATGGGCTCTCCCCTGACACGGTGCGCAATTCCCAGCGGGAGCGCCTGGTGGAAGCCATGCTGCGGCTCGTCGCCAGGCGCGGCTACGCCGCCACGAGCGTGCCGGACGTGATCGCCGCCGCGCGGGTCTCGCGCAACGCCTTCTACGCGCAGTTCGCCGACAAGGAGGCGTGCTTCCTGGCCGGATGCGAGCGCGACCTGCCCGACATGATCGACACGATCTACGCCGCCGCCTCGGAGGCGGGCGACGACTGGACCGAGTCGCTCCGGCTGGGGCTCCTGGCCTACCTGCGCTGGTGGCAGGAGCGGCCGGAGTACGCGCAGGCGTACTTCGTGGAACTCCCGAGGGCGGGCGAGCGCGCCGCCGCCCAGCGTGATGCCGCCTACCGCCCCTTCCTCGACATGCTCGCGGCCCTGGCCGGCCGGGCCAGGCCGGAGAGCCGGCCGCTGGGCGACGCGGTGCCCCGCCTGATCGTCTACGGGGCCACCGAGTTCATCGCCTCGGAGGTGCGGGCGGGCCACGCGACCACCCTGGAGTCGTCGGCCGGCGACCTGTTCCACTACACGGTCACCCTGCTCACGGCATCGTGACCACCCCCTCCGCCTGGACCCGCCAGCCGTCGGGGAAGCACCGCGAGGCCGCCAGGTGGGCGACCGCCGCCAGCAGGCCGCCGTTGCCCGGCAGGTAGAGGGGCAGCAGGTCGGGCCACTGGTGGTTGTGGCCACTGGGCAGGTAGGTGTTCTTCGGCGCCTCCATCATCAGCGCGTCCACGGCCGTGCCAGGCTCGCCCAGCCTGGCCGCGCACATCGCGAGCATCGGATAGTCCCAGCCCCAGGTGCTGTCCAGGTCCCAGTCGGCGAGCACGTCGTGCAGGGTGCGCCGCATGGTCTCGGGATCGATCAGCGGGGTCGGCGGCACGAACCCGAGCGCGCCGGTCATCGAGGGATGGTCGGTCCTGATCGTGTACGGCTCCACGCCGATGGCCGCGTAGACGCCGTCGCGCACCAGCGGCCTGGCCAGGCCGTCCATGACCCGCGCCCACTCGGGTTCCGGTTCGAGGCCGATGAGGGCACGCCACCGCTGAGCCGTCTCCAGCCCCCACCACCAGTAGGCCAGCTCGAAGGCGGGGTCTCGCACCGTCCGCCTGGACTCGTGGTAGGACTCCTGCGCCGGGACCAGCGGCGGCCCGAGATGCCCGCCGGCCGCGAACGACGCCATGAACTCGGCCGTCTCGAAGACCAGGTCCCGGTAGTCGTCCAGCGCTCCTGGGCGGCCCCTGCGGAGCAGCTCGGCGAAGTAGATGAGGTGCGGCTGCTGCCAGACGATGAACGCGCCGATCTCGCTCGGGCTCTCCCTGCCCTCCGGCCCCACCTGCTTGGGCCAGCGGGCGCCGCGGAAGCCCTGCCGCCGGGCGGTCTCCCTGGCCCGCGGCAGGATCGAGCGATACCACGGCAGGCTGCGCTCCAGCAGCTCCGGCCTGCCCCACAGGACGAAGTGGGCGGCGTGCCACCAGTGCATCTCCAGGTGGAACTTGCCGCTCCAGGAGTTGACGACCAGCCCGGTCTCCTGCGGCGGGGTGGAACCCGCGCAGTTGACCGCGGTGAGGTACTGCGAGAGCACGACCCGGCGTTCGAGCTCGGGTGCTCGCGGGTCGGCGCTGCCCTCGAAGCTCACCGCTCCCCCGCTCGTCCAGAACCGCTGCCAGTGGGCGGCGGCAGCCGTGCGGACCCGGGAGAAGGACGGGAGCGGGCCGGGCGGCCGGCGGCAGACCTCGACGACGAGTTCCAGCTCGTCGCCCTGGATCACGTACTCGTGCGGGCCTGGCGTGGTGAAACGTGCCTGCCCCGTCCACTCGGCGGCCACGTAATAGTGGTCGTCGTCCAGGACGCGGATGAAGTCGCACCGCGAGCCGTTCACCGCGTGCGTGGTGGTGTGCCGGTCGGGCCTGCCCCAGTCGGCGGTGGTGTGCCAGCCGTCGCTGGCGTACGGGAAGGTGATCCTGATCCCGCCGCCGCCCGCGACGCGGACGGCCAGCAGGTCCCGCTCGGGGTGGCAGACCGTCTCCACCTCGTACGGCACGCCGTCGAGCTCGAAGGAGCTCGACAGCAGGCCGGTCCACAGGTCGAGGGTCTGCTTCGACCGCCCGATCACGGCTCCGGGAGCGGCGTCGAGGCCGATCCGGCCCAGATGCAGGCGGTGCGGGTTCACGTGCAGCCAGCCGCCCGCCTCCGTGGCCGGGTACAGGTCGGGGTATCCGACGCCGTCGTAGTCGGTGAGCGCGTCGTCCAGGACGTGGCCCTCGGGGTTGGGCATGGTGTGCCAGCCCCACTGCGCCTGGGTGCCCAGCGGTGCGAAGGTCTGCAGCCCGGTGGCGTCGGCGGTGAAGGCGAACTCGCCGTTGCCGACGGTGAGCGGGCATCCGGCGTCGGTCACGGTGTGCCGGCGCACGAGCGCCTCGCGGTCGATGCTCACACGCACCCCGGCGTGCCGGAGGCGCGCATCTGGCGCATGGAGGTCACATCCCCCGCCACGGCCGACTGGGCCATCGGGCCGAGGTCGAGCACGACGTCGGTGAAGGCGAGCGAGGCCTTGCGCATCGCCGCCACGTCGATCGCCTCGGCGCCGAACTGCGGCGAGAACAGCGTCTTGGGCGCGGCGATGGGGGCGATGACGGGCAGCAGGTGCTGGTTGTACGGGGTGCCCTCGCCTCCGAAGGAGCAGTGGCGCGGCACCTTGGTGAGGTCGGCGGCCGACAGGCCCTTCAGGACCGCGGTGCGGCGGACGTCCCAGTGCTGGATGTGGCCCTTGACCAGCTCGCGCAGCTGCGTGCTCTCGCTGACCGGGACCATCAGCAGCTCGGTGAGGGTGGCGTTGGGCACGAGCTGCTTGCCGGGCAGGCCGCCCGGCCGGGCGACCGCGTCGTAGCGCCTGGCGCCCAGGTGCTCCAGCACCACGACGGAGGAGACGCCGCCCTGGTCGTATTCGGCGTCGAGCTGCGCGGCGAGCTGGCCGGCGCCGCCCTCGCGCACGTCCGGTCCGGTCAGGTGCTGGTAGAGGTGGCCGGTGACGAACGCGAACTGCACGGTGCGGGGACGGCAGGCCACCGGCAGCGTCGACAGGTAGCGCGCCATCTCGATCATGGTGAGCGGCCCGTTGTCCCACACCGGGCTCATGCCGTCGGTGTGGCTCTCGACGACGATCTTCTGCGCGCTCCCGCCGGGCAGGGTCGCGAGCAGGGTGCGGGTCGTGGTCGGCGTCCAGGCGGCGTTCAGGGACAGCGTGGCCTGGACCTGCTGGCCGGCCGCGAGCGCGTCCTTGATCTGCTTGCCCTGGTCGGCGCCGACGTAGGCGCCCGGCAGGCCGTACGGCAGGCCCTCGTAGGGGGCGTACATGCCCTGGATCTGCGCGTGCGGCAGCTGGCTGACCTCGATCACGCCCAGCGCGCCCGCCGCGGCGGCGGCCTTGAGGTCGGCGTCCGCGGCGGCCGGGGCCTCCATCGACTCCGAACCGAGCAGGTTGATCGTCAGGCCGGGGTCGTACATGGAGTAGCCGAGGCCGCCGAGCGGATAGAACAGCAGGTTCGGCACGTTCGTCCACGGCAGGTCCCGCACGACGATCTTGCCCGCGGCGTTGGCGGGGGTGATGTTCGTCCCGGCCGCCAGGTGGACGAGCGGCGCGGTCACATCGGCGGAGGCGGAGAACGGCACGGGCGCCGCGACCTGCACCGCCGTACCGCCGACGGTCAGGGAGGTGCCGAGGCTGTCCCACCGGTCGATGGCGTAGGGCAGGGAGGAGAACTGCAGGCCGGGGATGGTCGCCAGCTCGTCCTCCAGCCAGTCGATGTAGCCGGCGTGCGCGGTGGAGCCCGTCGGCCTCGGGCCGAAAGCCTCCTGCTGCTCGGCCAGGGTGTTCAGGCGGGCCTCCGAGGCGAAGGCGGCTGGGTCGACCCGCACCGGGCAGGCCGTCGTCTGGGCGAGGGCGGGCTGGGCCGGTGTGATCAGTGGCAGGAGAAGGGCGAGGAGAGCGAGTCGTCTCACGTGGGGGTCCTTCGATCGAATCGTTTTAATGAATGGCCCGCACCAGTCCCCCGACGTGCGGTCTCAGAGGGGTCCCGTGCTCCCGCGGACGATCAGCGTCGGCGACACCGACGACGTCACGGAACGGGTGCGTCCTTCGATGCGCTCGACGAGCAGGCGCGCGGCGGTCGCCCCGATGACCTGCCCGTCCTGGTCGACGCTGGTGAGGGAGATGCGTTTGAGCGAGGCGATGCCGATGTTGTCGTATCCGGCGACGGACAGGTCCTCAGGCACCGACAGGCCCGCCTCGTCGGCGGCGCGCAGCACGCCGAGCGCCGCGATGTCGGCGCCGGCGAAGATCGCGGTGGGCCGGTCTTCGCGCGCGAGCAGCTCGCGCGCGCCTTCGTAGCCGCCCTCCTCGGTGAAGGAGGTGGCCAGCACGTCGTCGGCGAGCCCGTGGGCGCGCATCGCCTGGCGGTAGCCTTCGGCGCGCACCGTGTGCGGCAGGCCCTGGGCGCGGGCGCGCTCCAGGTGGGTGATGTGCGCAATCCGGGTGTGCCCGAGCCCGACCAGGTGGTCGACCACGAGCCGTGCGCCCATCACGTCGTCGTCGACGACCGAGTCGTAGGCCGAGGCGGCGCCGTGACGGCCGATCACGACGACCGGGGTGCCCGCCGCGATGGCCGCGAGCTCGGCGTCGGTCGTGACCGGCGAGATCAGGATGAGGCCGTCCATGCTCCGGTCGATCATGGCGTCGGTCATCCTGGCCTGCGTCTTGGGCTCGATGCCGCCGGGCCCGAGCAGCACCTGGTATTCGGTGCCGCTCAGCTGGCCGGTGACGCCCTCGATGATGTCGGGGAAGAACGGGTTGCGGGTGTCGGAGAGCATGACGCCGAGCGTGTAGGTGCGTCCGCGCAGGGCGCGGGCGGCGGCGTGCGGGCGGTAGCCCAGCTCGTCGATGGCCTGCGTGACCTTGGCCTGCATCTCCGCGCTCACGCCGTAGGCGCCCCGCACCACCTTCGACACGGCCGCCGTGGACACCCCTGCCCGCTTGGCCACATCGGCGATGGTCACCCGTCCGCTCGTCACAAGCTGCCCTTCTCGTAGAACGTTTTCTGGTTGGTGAGGTTAGTCGACCTCTTGACATCTGGCTAGAGACTGGAGAACGTTCTACACAACTTTCCACGAACAGGAGCACAGGTGTGAGAGCTCTGCTTGGCGCCGTCATCGCTCTGTCCCTCGTCGGCTGCGGATCCACCGCCCCGGCGGAGGAGACCGGCCAGGTGAAACTGACCCTCTGGCACAACAGCGCCGACCCGGCACCGCTGCTGGAGATGTACAAGAAGTTCGAGAAGCAGTCCGGCCACACGATCGAGCTGATCTCGATCCCCTCCGACGGCTTCGAGGACACGACCCAGACCAAGTGGGCCACCGGCGAACGCCCGGACATCCTGGAGTACCACGCGACGGTCAGCGGCCTGCTCGCCCTCAACCCGGCCGAGAACCTGCGCGACCTGTCGGGCGAGGCTTACATCGCCAGGTCCGGCGACCTCTACCAGGCCGCGGGATCCGTCAACGGCAAGGTCTACGCCGCCATCACCGGCTTCCCCCAGGTCTTCGGCCTCTACTACAACAAGAAGCTCCTGCCCGAGCCGCCCAAGAGCTTCGCCGAGCTGTCCACGGCGTGCGCCTCGCTCAAGTCGTCGGGCGTGACGCCCGTCTTCGAGGCCGGCGGTTCGATCTGGCCCACGCAGATCCTGCCCATCCTCTACCTGGCCGACGCCAACCAGGCCAACGCGTACGGCAAGGCCATCGCGGGCCACAGCAGCACGCTGGCCGACTCCGGCTCCCCCTTCGTCGCGGGCCTTTCCGCCTACGCCAAGCTGAAGGCCGACGGCTGCTTCAACAAGGACATCGTCACCGCCAAGTTCGAGGACTCTATGAAGGCCCTCGTCACCGGCAAGGCGGCCATGGTCGCCCAGCACTCCGACATGCTCCCCGCCCTCCTGGCGGCCGCGGGCGGCGACCAGAAGACGGTCGACGAGAACGTCGGCTTCGTCGGCCTGTCGAGCGCGAAGCCGCTCGTGACCTACGCGCCCGGCCCGATCGGCACGTTCTACCTGCCCAAGACCGGTGACGCCGCGCGGGAGAAGGCGGCGCTCGACTTCGTGCGCTTCATGACGGGACCGGCCTACGCGGAGTACATCGCCGCCTCCAAGACCTTCCCCGTGCTCAAGGACGTGCCGGACCCCGAGGGTGTCTCGTCCGTGCTGCAGGACGTCAAGAAGGCCTACGACACCGGCGCGGTCATCGCCTTCAACTCCGACATCCCCGGCATGGGCGGGCTGGCCCAGCTCATGTCCGAGCTGATCGCCGGGCAGAAGGACCCGCAGACCGCGGCGACCCAGCTCCAGAGCCAGGTCGAGCAGGCGGCCAAGGCGGCGGGGCTGCCAGGATGGTGATGAGGAACAACCGGGCGGCCTGGCTGCCGTGGGCCCACAGGTGGGCGCTGCCCGCGATTGTGCTGGTCACGGTCTTCTTCGTCGCCCCGTTCCTGCTCAACGTGCGGTTCGCGTTCTCCTCCTGGACGAGCTTCCGGGCCGAGATCACCTGGAACGGCCTGGAGAACTTCGGCACGCTGATCGACCAGGACCTGCTGGCCAACGCGGTCACCGTGACCGTGCTGTACGCGTTCCTGTGCATGGCGATCCAGAACACCGTCAGCCTCTCGCTGGCCCTGGCCCTCCAGCGCACCAGCCGGATCAACACGATCTTCCGCTCCGCGTTCTTCCTGCCCACGCTCATCTCGCCGCTGGCGGCCGGCTACATCTGGCGCGGGCTGCTGGCCCCCGAGGGGGCGGTCAACTCCTTCCTCGGCATCGAATGGGCGTGGCTGGGCGAGCCGTCCACCGCGCTCCTCGTGGTCGCCTTCATCGACGCGTGGAAGTGGAGCGGGCTGATCACCCTCGTCTACATCGCGGGGCTCAACTCGATCCCCAGGTCGCTGCTGGAGTCGGCGACCGTCGACGGGGCGGGGCCGTGGACCAGGTTCCGCCGGGTGGTCTTCCCGATGCTGGCCCCGGCGCTGACCTTCAACGTGGCGGTCACGCTGGTGGGCGCGCTCAGCGCCTACGACGTGATCGCCGCCACCACCGGCGGAGGGCCGGGCGACCACACCCGCGCGCTCAACGTCGTGATGCGCCAGCAGTGGGGCCAGGGCTTCTTCGGCTCCGCCAGCGCGCTGGGCTTCACCGTGACGCTGCTGGTGATCGCCACCGCCGTGCCCCTGGTCTGGTGGCTGCGACGCAGGGAGGTGGCGGGATGAGAACGTTCGTGAAATACGCGGCGCTGACGCTCTTCGCGATCCCGTGGGTGCTCGTCCCCGTCTGGCTCGTGGTCGTCAACTCCTTCAAGCCCGCGGGCGAGGCCGCCGAGCTCGGCCTGGGCCTGCCCCGCACCTGGGCGATCGCCGAGAACTACGCCACCGTGCTCGACCGGGGCGGCTACCTGGCCGGCCTGTTCAACAGCCTCAAGGTGACCGTGCCGATCGTGCTGGCCGCGGTGCTCCTCGGCGCGGCGGCGGCCTGGGCGTTCGGGCGCAGCCGGTCGCGCTGGCTGCAGGCGGCCTACTTCGTGATGGGCCTGTCGATCCTGCTGCCGCCGTCGATCATCCCGACCGTCTACCTGCTGCGCGCGTTGTCGCTGGACGGCGGCACGCTCGGCTACGTGCTGACGATGACGGGCTGCCGCCTGGGCATCGTGATCTTCCTGGCGACCGGGTTCGTCAGGGCGTTCCCGCGCGACCTGGAGGACGCCGCCGCCATCGACGGCGCCTCCCGCGGCCAGATCTTCGTCCGGGTCCTGCTGCCCCTGCTGCGCCCGGTGCTGTTCGTCGGCGGCGTCATCCTCGTCATCAACGTCTGGAACGACTTCTTCTTCGCCCTGTTCCTGCTCCAGGGCAGCTCGAACGCCACGCTGCCGCTGGCGCTGTTCCAGTTCGCCTCCGGCACGCTGCAGAGCCTGAACTGGAACCTCGTCTTCGCCCACGTCCTGCTCACCACGCTGCCCCTGGTGGCGGTGTACGTCGTCGCGCAGAAGCGCGTCCTGGCCGGCCTTACGGAAGGTGCTCTCAAGGGATGACCACTCACGACATCGCGCTCGACTGGGTCAGGCGCGAGATCAAGGAGGGGCGGCTGCCGTGCGCGGTGTTCGGCGCCGCCACCTCCGACGGGATCCAGGTGCTGGAGGCCTTCGGCGAGCACGACGGCCGCGAGACCAGGCCCGGCGACCACTTCGCGCTGTTCTCGGTGACCAAGCCGCTGACCGGGCTGCTGGCCCTGCGGCAGGTCGAGCGCGGGCTGCTGTCGCTGCGCCGCCCGCTGCGCGACGTGCTGCCGCGTTTCCCGCGCCCCGACGTGACGCTCTGGCACCTGCTCACCCACACCGCGGGCATCGCCGAGCAGACGCTCACCCCCGACGACCTGGTGGAGCACCTCGTCACCGTGCCGTCGCTGTTCGAGGCGGGCACGCTCAGCCACTACTCCAACCTGGCCTTCGCCGGGATCGCCGCGATGGTCCGCGACGTCACCGGCCACGACCTGGCCGACCTGGTCGACGCCGACCTGAACACGCTGGTGCCCGGCGGCGGGCAGATCACCTTCGACCCCGCGTGCGACGCCGCCGAGGTCCACCACCTCGACCTGCTCGGGCCCGGCTTCGACTTCGAGAAGTTCGTCCGGCTCCGCCACCCGGCGGGCGCGCTGTTCTCGCGGGCCGAGGACCTCCTGGCGCTCGGTTCGGCGCTGCTGCGCGGCGACCGCGCGCTGATCCACCCGACCACGCTGGCCGCCATGACCACCCCGCAGACGACCGGCCTGGTCAAACTGCAGCCCGACCCGGTCAACGCCGGGCAGGACTGGGGGCTGACCTGGAACCTGCGCCACTCGGCTCCCGGACTGCTGGAGCGGCGGCTCTACGGGCACGGTGGCGCCTCGGGATGCCAGTGGTGGATGTACCCGGAGCAGGACGCCTGCTTCGTGCTGCTGATCAACGTCATGGCGCCCAGCGTGTTCGGCGTCGACATCGACGGCCTGCACAACGCCTTCACCACCGGGCTCGATGCGTGAAGCGGCAGGTCAGCGGCGCGCAGACGCCCTACATCGGCACGGCCACGCGCGGCCTTCTCCCGGGTCTGACGTGCGGTCTGGTGGATCCGGTGGGCGTGGAGGAACCCCGGCTCTCCTGGGAGGCCCGCCTGCCCGTGGCGGCCGACGTCACCGTCCATGCCGGAGGGCGTGAGGTCTGGCGGACGCTCGTGCCGCCCGGAACCTCCGTGGTGGACGTGCCCGGCGATCGGCTCGATCCGCTCATGCCGTACACCTGGCGGGTCGAGGGGCACGCGACCGGCACGTTCACCACGGGCCTGCGCGGCCGGTGGGACGCGCCGTGGATCGCGGGAGATCCCGAAGCGGCGGTGGCCCTGCGCGGGTCGTTCACCGCGCGGACCGGCCGCGCGTGGCTGGCCGTCACCGCGCTGGGCGTCTACCGGGCGCTGCTCAACGGGGTACGGCTCGGCGACGAGGAACTGGCGCCCGGCTGGACCGACTACGAGCACCGCGTCCGCTACCGGCTGCTGGAGCTCACCGACCGGCTCGTTCCCGGTGAGAACGAGCTGGAGGTGTGGCTCGCGCCCGGCTGGTACGCGGGGCACGTCGCCGGAGGCGGGCCGTTCCGCTACGGCGACCGGCCCGCCGCCAGCGCCCAGGTGCTCGTGCGCGACGACGACGGGTTGCGTCGCGTGGCGGCCACCGGCTCGGCCTGGACGCTGCACGACCTCGGCCGCCCGCGCGCCGACCTGATCATGGGCGAGACCGTACGGGAGCCTTCCGGGCGGTCCTGGCCCGCCTCGGAGGTCCCGGCGCCCGAGATCTCGGTGGAAGCCGACCTCACGCCCCCGGTGCGGGTCATCGGCACGGTGCGGGCCGTCACCGTGACCGAGCCCGCGCCGGGCATCCAGGTCGCCGACTTCGGGCGCAACGTCGTCGGCCGGATCCGGCTGCGCGTCGAGGGCCCCGCGACCATCGAGGTACGGCACGGCGAGGAGCTGACCGCGACGGGACGGCTCTACACCGACAACCTGCGCACCGCCGGCCAGCGCGACGAGTTCGACCTCGGCCCCGGCCCGCACGTCGCGGAGCCCGCCTTCACCCTGCACGGCTTCCGCTACGCGGAGATCACCGGCTGGCCCGGCGCGCTGACCCCGGACGATCTCGAAGCGGTGCTGCTGTCGTCCGCGCTCCCCGTCACCGGCACCCTGACCGTGAGCGACCCCGCCGTACGGCAGCTGATCGCCAACATCGGCGCGTCGGCGGACGGCAACCTCGTCAGCGTGCCGACCGACTGCCCGCAACGCGACGAGCGGGCCGGCTGGACCGCCGACATCTCGGTGTTCGGCTCGACGCTCGGCTTCCTGCGCCACACGCAGGCGTTCCTGTCGGGCTGGGTGACGACGCTGATCGACGGCCAGCGGTCCGACGGCGCGGTCCCGCACGTCGCGCCGGTGCTGCCGGAGTACGGCTACGACTCCCCCGTGTGGTCCGACGCGCTGGTCGAGGTGCCGTGGCTGCTGTGGCGGCGCTACGGCGACGACCGCACGCTGCGCCGCGCCTACGACCCGATGCGGCGCTGGGCCGCCTACTGCCTGGCCCAGGCGGACGAGGGCATCAGGCCAGGAAGGGCCCTGGGCGACTGGCTGGCGCCCGGCACCGTCGAGACGCCCAAGAGCCTCATCGCCACCGCCGCCCTGGCCCGCAGCCTCCGCCTGATCGCGCACGCCGCCGACGTGCTGGGCGAGCCGCACGCTCAGGAGTACGGCGAGGCCTTCACCCGCGTGTCCGGCGCCTTCCAGCAGGCCTTCCTCAACGGGCCGAGGCTGCGCACCGAGACGCAGACCGGCTACGCCGTCGCCCTGGCCTGGGACCTGATCCCGCCCGAGGACCGGGCCGCGTCGGCGCAGGCCCTGGCCGACCTGGTCCGCGACGGCGGCCACCGGCTCATGACGGGATTCGTCGGCACCCCCCTGCTGCTGCCGGTGTTGTCGGAGACCGGTCACCACGACGTGGCCTGCCGGATCTTCAACCAGGAGGGCTACCCGTCGTGGCGCTACCAGCTGCGCGCCGGGGCGACGACCATGTGGGAACGCTGGGACGCCTGGCACCACCGCAACGGCCTGCAGACGCCGGCCATGAACTCCTTCAACCACTACGCCTACGGCTGCGTGGGCGACTGGCTGTTCCGTCATGTGGCGGGCCTGGGCGACGACCCGCGCGGGACCGGCGGCGGCTTCGGCGAGCTGCTGCTGCGTCCCGGCCCCGTTCCCCTGCTCCGTCAGGCGCACGCCCGCTACCGGAGCGCGTCGGGGACCGTCGAGTCGGGCTGGCGGGCCGGGCCCGACGGGGTGCAGTTCACCTTCGACGTCCCGGAGGGCGTGACCGCTCGCGCGGTGCTGCCCGTGCGGGGCGCGTGGGACGGGATGACCGTCAACGGCACCTTCCTCATGGGTCTCAATGAACAGCTGCCGACGACCAGGCTCGGCGACGGGGGATGCGCCCTGAACCTGCCGCCCGGCCGCTGGTCGTTCACGGCCCCGGGACCCGCCGTGAATCATCTGCTCCAAGCCTGGGACGAGCTCCGTTGAGCCGCGTTTACCGCCAGGAGGTGTGGTCAGGGGAAAACCATGACCGAGAATCTGCAACCCATGCCCAACGACTGGACCCGGGCCCTGGCCGTGGCGGCTCACCCCGACGACATGGAGTTCGGCTGCGCCGGCGCGGTAGCGGCCTGGACGGCAGCGGGAAAGCAGGTGGGCTACCTGCTCGTCACCCGAGGGGAAGCCGGCATCGACGGCATGGCGCCGGCGGAGGCAGTCAAGGTCCGTGAGGAGGAGCAGCACGCGAGCGCGGCGATCGTGGGCGTCGGTTCTGTCGAGTTCCTCGACTACGCCGACGGCTCCGTGGAGTGCACGGCGGGCTTACGCCGGGACATCGCCGCCGCGATCCGCCATCACCGGCCCGAGCTGGTCGTGACGTTCAACCACCACGACTTCACCTTCACGGGAAAGTGGAACTCGCCCGACCACAGGAACACCGGACGCGCCGCCCTGGACGCGGTGCTCGACGCGGGTAACCGGTGGATCTTCCCCGACCTCGAGGCCAAGCCCTGGAACGGGGTGAAGTACGTCGCGGTCGCGGGTTCGACCCAGCCGACGCACGCGGTCGACGTGACGGGATTCCTCGATGCCGCCGTCGCCTCCGTCGAGGCTCACCAGGCCTATCTGGCCGGGCTGGGAATTCCGCCGGGCGCCGCTCGCGGCCCGCTGGAGGGCTTCGCCCAGGCCACGGGTCAGAGGTTCGGCGGCCGCCCGGCCATTCCGTTCGAGCTTCTGGAGTTCTAGAAGAACGGCCATACGTCCACGTATTCGGCCAGCCGCTTTTCATCTACCAGCAGGAAGGGTTCGGACGTCGGCAGAACGAAGCCGGCGTCCTTGAACCTCTTGAGGAAATAGCCGACCCGCGAGCGCGTGGTGCCGACCATTCCGGATAGTTCTTCCTGGGTGATTCGGTCCTCAATGGCACGGATATTATGCGCGCAACGTTTTCCGATTTTGCGCGATAAGTTCAGCAGCACGAAAGCGAGGCGTTGCTCGCTGTCCATGGTCACCATGGTCGCTATGACGTGCTGCTGCTCCGCCAGCCGCTGGGCCAGATGGTCGATGAACGCGTCCAGCAGGCCGCTCTCGGCGAGAGCGGCCCGAAACCGGACGGCGGGGATCTTCCTGACCCAGCAGGTCCGCATGGCGGTCGCTGTCTCGAAGCGCTCCGGGCCGAGCAGTGACAGTTCGCCGAAGATGTCACCGGCCGTGAAGATCGAGAGCAGGCATTCCTTGCCGCAGCGGGCGTACATCTGCGTTTTGATCTGGCCGCTCTCGACCAGGTAGATGTTCCCGTCGCGCTGACCGCAGTTGTAGATGTTGGTTCTTTTCGGCACCCTGACCGACGAGGCCTCTACCGAGTCTCGTGCGATGAAGGTTCGCAGGTCTTCTCTGAACTGTGTAACTTGTGCAGAAGTCATCCCTTGCCTCTACATCCGTCCCCGGCGTCTTTTCCCGTCCCCCTACCCTTCAACCTAACGCCAAACGTGACAAATGCGAAATCTGCACGTGACCCATTCTTTTAGCAGTTCTGGATGAAATCCCTGGCCGTCTTCATCAGATCTTCGTCGCCCTGGAACAGCGAAATGTGATCGCCGTGCGGCCTGACGTGGAGCTTCGCGTCAGGGAGCGCTCCCGCCACGACCCTCGACCCGTCGGGATGGGCCGTCTCGTCGTCCTCGCTCGTGACCACCAGGACGGGCCGCTCCAGGCCCGCCAGCCAGGGCGTCACGTCCGTCTTCATGATCTCCCCGTTCAGCCCGCAGTAGCGGAACAGCAGGTCCGCCGTGGCGTACGGGTAGACCACCAGGTGCGCCAGGTCCGGCGGCACCGTCGAGAGCATGGTCTGGCACAAGACAGGATGGATCGCCGCGGCCCGGTCACGGTCCGCGGCGCCCATGTCCATGAGCGCCACCAGGTTCTGCTGGTGGTGGGTCTTCTCCGCCGCCGCGACGGCCGCGAAGTCCCCGTGCCACAGGCTCAGCGACGACACCCTCCCTGGATCCCGGTGCGCTGCCGCGAGCCCGACCACCGCGCCGCCGCACAGGCACATCAGGTGGGCCGTGCGCACGTCGAAGTGATCCATCACGGCGAACAGGTCACCGGCCTGGGCGTCCACGTCCGTGGCCGGGGCCGCGGCGTCCGTGGCCGGCCCGAACAGACCGCGGGTCTCCCAGGTCAGCACGTGGTGGTCGACAGCCAGGAAGCGCACCCACTCCTCGCACAGTTTGGCCGGCATGCCGCAGGCGGCGACGATGACCACGGCAGGAGCGCCGTGCTTCCCCGCGCTGTAGGCGGGCAGCGGCGGACCGCCACCCGGCAGGGGGATCTCGTGGCGGGTGCACAGCGCCTCGAAACCGCCGGCGACGGCCTCGTCGGCCGCCCGGTCGATCTCGGTGGGCGCGAAGCGCGTGTCGAGCCCGCGGTGGTGCAGACCGAGGTGGTCGCTCACCACCCGCTCGAACGTTCCCAGGCCCTCGTGGTCGTCGGTGAGGTGGAACTCCGGTGCGCCCAGCCCAGCCGCCATTCTGTTCACCAGGGAGGCGATCTCAACCGGGCCGGCCAGGCGCACCGGGTGCTCCAGGACGTCCACCAGCGGCCGCACGGACAGCATGGCGTGGGCCAGACTCGTCAGTTCCGCTGTCACGAGCATCACCGTGTCGTGAAGGGGTGTCCTGTGGTCGTGGAGACCGCGATGCGGTTGTGCGGGTTGTCGTTCCTGCCCGCGACCAGCACGGCCCCGTACTTCTCGAGGCTGACCCGCCCGCCGTACTCCTCGATCTCGTCGCTGCCCGGGTAGATGTCCACCCGCGTGGGCACGTAGCGGCTGGCGAAGCCGAGCCGCATCTCGTCCGTCTTGCCGTTGTGCGGCAGCGAGGCGTGCATCAGCGTCGACCAGAACAGGATGGCCTCACCGGGACGCATGACCATCGACACCGCCTTCGACTCGTCCGGCTTCCAGTCCGGATCGATCTGCAGTTCGCGGTAGTCGTAGCCGAAGAACCCGCGACGCACGCCGTCCTTCTCCGCGCTGTTGATCTGGTTGGGGTCGTAGTGCATCCGCTTGGTCTCGTCGTAGAACATCGTCTGGTGGGTGCCGGGGATGAACTGCAGGCAACCGGTGTCCTCGTTGGCCTCGGTGAACGCGGTCCAGACGGTGACGGTGCCGCCGAACTCCTCCGCGTCGGGCCAGACGATCTGCGGCTTGCCCGAGGCGTTGGCGAAGGTGTCGGCCTGGTGCCAGTCGGTGCCCTCGTCGCCGGGGTACTTGGGGAAGAACTCGGTGCGCCAGCACAGCACGTCGGGCCCGAGCACGCTCGTGACCCTGTCGACGATCTCCGGCCGGCTGACATGGTCGGCCAGGAACTCGGAATCGAGGTGCCGGTCGTAGTTGGCGATGTTGGTGTTGCCCGCGGCCGCGCCCTCGTCGCCGTAGGCGGCGTTGCTGCGGTCCATCAGGCGCAACCGCTCCCGCCGCCACATCGCGCGCATCTCGTCGATCTCGTACACCTTGAACGGCCCGAAGTAGCCACGCTGGTGGAAGAGCTTGAGCTCCTCCCTGTTCATGGCGTGGGTACCTTGTACACGACTCTGTTGCATGATCGTTCCCTATGCGGTCAGTTGGTGGTCGACGCAGGAGGCCAGGCAGGCCACGGAGGCGTCCTCCTCCAGCTCGCGGCCGGTGAGTGACACCCCGAATCGCTCGTTGACCTGGGCGATGATGCGGGTGAACGCGAGCGAGGTGGCGCCGAGGTCGAACAGGTCAACCTTGGGCGGGACCTCCTCGCGCTGGAGCACCTCCTCGGCTATACGCTGCACGACCTCCAAGGTCGCGCTGTCATCGGCGCTGCTCGTGACGTTGTCGACGAGGGCCGTGCGGTCTGCCTTTCCCTGCGGTGTCATGGGGATCTCCGGCACGATGTGGAATTCGGATGGCCGCGCGTGCGCGGGCAGCTCATCCGCCGCGCGCGCGGCGAGCTGACTTGCCAGGTCGCCGCCGGGCGAGGCGCCCGGGTCGGGCACGACGAACGCCAGCAGGCGCACATCGCCCTCGCCGTAGTCGCGTGGTGCGACCACCGCGGCGGCCACCTGCGGATGGCCCTGGAGGCACAGTTCGATCTCCCGCGGCTCGATGCGGAAGCCCCGCACCTTGAGCTGCTCGTCGGCGCGCCCCCGGTAGACCAGTTCTCCCTCGGGCAGGCGCGCGGCCAGGTCGCCCGAGCGGTACAGGCGCTCGCCGTCCGGCCCGGTGACGAAGCGCCGGGCGGTGAGCTCGGTCCTGTTGAGGTAGCCGCGGGCGAGCCCGGGACCCGAGACGTACAGCTCGCCCTCCGAGGCCGGGTAGCCCCCGGCGTCGAACAGGTGCAGCCGCAGGTCCGGGATCGGCACGCCGATCGGGCTCTGCTCGGGGTGCTTGAGGTCCTCGTCGGTGACGCGCCGGTAGGTCACGTGGACCGTGGTCTCCGTGATGCCGTACATGTTGACGAGGTGCGGGCGCTGGTCGCCGTAGCGCGCGATCCAGGGCCGCAGCGCCTCCACGTCCAGGCGCTCGCCCCCGAAGACGATGTGACGCAGCTCGTACGGCGAGGGCCGGTCACGCCTGACGTCGGCGGTGACCAGCTGCCTGAAGGCCGACGGCGTCTGGTTGAGCACGGTGACGCCCTCGGTGATCAGCAGCTCGCGCAGCTCTTCCGGCAGGCGCGCGGTCATGCTGGGCACGATCACGAGCCGCCCTCCGTACAGCAGGGCGCCCCAGATCTCCCAGACGGAGAAGTCGAAGCTCACCGAGTGGAAGAGCGTCCACACGTCGGTCTCGTCGAAGCCGAACCAGGGGTGGGTCTGCTCGAAGAGCCGCACGACGTTGCGGTGCTCGATGAGGACGCCCTTCGGGGTGCCGGTCGAGCCCGAGGTGTAGATGACGTAGGCCAGGTCGGCGTCGGTCGCCTCCGGAAGGGGCCCGCCGGATTCATCGGCGTCTTCGTCGATCCAGACGACCCGGGACGTGCAGTCCTCCAGGTGGTCGGCGACCCTGGTGGTGGCCACCACGGTCGAGACGGTGCTGTCGTGCAGCAGGAACTCGATGCGTTTGGCCGGGTAGGACGGATCGACCGGAACGTAGGCTCCGCCGGCCTTCAGGATGCCGAGCAGGCCGACGATCATGTCGATGCCGCGTTCGGCGCAGAGCCCCACCAGGACGTCGGGGCCCACCCCCACGGCGGCCAGGCGCCGCGCGAGCCGGTCGGCCCGCCGGTCGAGGTCGCCGTAGGTGATGTGCTCACCGGAGGCCGACACGGCGATCCGGTCGGGCGCGCTGCTGGCGCGCTCGGCGAAGATCTCGTGCAGACACTGGCCGATCATGTCGCGTACATCCCCCAGTGATGCGGGGTGAGCGCGACGTCCACCATGCTGCCGGGGACGAACATCCTGGCCCACGTGCCGCCGCCCCGCTCCGGGGCGATCCGCTCCTGGAAGTACAGGTCGCGGATGCGCTCGTCCTTCACGTGCAGGGCGAGCACCTTGTAGTAGGTCGTGAGCGACTTCATGTGGATCAGCCAGTGGATGCGGTCGGCGGCGCCGAACGCCTCCTCGTAGACGAAGACGGTCGCCTCGCCCGGCAGGTTCTCGTTGATGGACTCCGCGGCCTCCCGGGCGAACGTGCGCCCCTCGGACCTGAAGTCGTACTCGAGCTGGGCCGTACGGTGCAGCAGCAGCCCGCAGTTGCCCGAGTGCACGAGCTGGTCGACGGGCTGCGGCACCTGCTCCCTGGCGCCCGGAAGGCCCGTGAGCGGGCCCTGCTGCTGGTAGACCGAGGTCTGCTTCTCGCGCTCGCCGTCGACCTTGGTGCCGTACATGCCCCAGAACTGCGGCATGAGCACGGTCTCCTGCATGCTGCCGTCGACGAAGATCTTGTCCCAGCCGCCGCCGCCCTTGTCCTCGGAGACCTGCTCGGACGACACGTTGCCGCGGTACTCCTGGTCCGAGGTGCCCATGTGGACCATGGCCTCGTAGGCCTCCAGGGAGCTCAGATGGATGAGCCAGTGCAGCTTGTCCTTGATCCCGAAGGTCTCCTCGTAGACGAAGACGCTCGCCACGCCCACCTGCTTGACGTTGACGAACTCGGCCATCATGCGGGCGAACTTGCGTCCTTCCGCGTGGAAGCCGTTCCTCACCTGCGCGGTGCGTTCGACGATCACGCCGGCGGTCGAGGAGTTCAGCAGGTCCGTGGAGTCCACGGAGGTCTGCGCCTCGGCCGGCGGGATGACGGGATTCGGATGGGTCATCGCTACGCTCCGTCCATCTATCGACTA
The DNA here is from genome assembly GCF_044456985.1 of Nonomuraea sp. NPDC050663. NCBI lineage: Bacteria > Bacillati > Actinomycetota > Actinomycetes > Streptosporangiales > Streptosporangiaceae > Nonomuraea > Nonomuraea sp. NPDC050663. The sequence continues at coordinate 273,971 of NZ_JBITGL010000011.1, read as the reverse complement.
TTTCGTCACGCTAATCAGGACCGCGGAGACCGCCTGCTCAATAGTGAGCAGGCGGGGGTTTCACCAGGTCACGGGCAGTGCGTGCACGCCGTACACGAACATGTCGTTACGGAAGGGCACCTTCTCCACGGGGACGGCCAGGCGCAGGCCGGGGATGCGCCGGAACAGCGTCGACCACGCCGCTTCCAGCTGGGTTCGGGCCAGGATCTGGCCCATGCACTGATGGATGCCGTATCCGAAGGAGAGATGGTCCCGTTGCTCGCGGTCGAAGTCGAGCCGGTCGGGATCGTGGAAGATCTCCTCGTCGCGGTTGGCCGAGGCGAGCACGACCACCACGCCGTCGCCGGCCTTGATCAGCTCTCCGCCGACCTCGACATCGGCCGTGGCGGCGCGTCGCGCGCCGTAGTCGATGACGGTCTGGTGGCGGATGATCTCCTCGATCGCGGCCGGTAACTTGTCGGGATCGCGGCGCAGCTGCTCCAGCCGGTCCGGATGTTCCAGCAGGACCAGGGTGCCGACGCCGATCTGGTTGGCGATCGTCTCGTAGCCCGCCACCATGAGCAGCGTGGCGATGCCGACGACCTCCTCGCGGCTGACCCCGGCCTCCTCCCTGCTCCGGCCCAGGCGGCTGAGCAGGTCGTCGCCCGGCCGGGCCTCCTTGGCCGCCACGAGCTCGTCGAGGTAGGTCTTGAGGTCGTTGCGCACCTTCATGCGCTGCTGGGGGTCGACGCTCTGGTCCCCGATGGCCTTCGTCGTGTAGTGGAAGTACTCGCGGTCTTCGTACGGCACGCCGAGCAGCTCGGTGATCACCTGCGAGGGCAGCGGCAACGCCAGCGACTCCACCAGGTCGACGGGGGGCGAGGCGCCCGCCATGTCGTCGATCAGCGAGTCGGCGATCCGCTGGATCGCCGGGCGCAGCTCCTGCACCCGCCTGCGGGTGAACTCCGGCAGCAGCAGGCGCCGCAGCCGCGAGTGGTCGGGCGGGTCCATCCGGATGAACGTGCCGGGTCCCGGCGGCTGCGAGGTGAGCCGCGCGGGGAAGCCGGGCGTGGAGAAGTCGGAGCTGAACCTCGGGTCGCCGAGGATGGCCCGCGCGTCCTCGTACCTCGTCACCAGCCACACCACGCTGTCATCGAAGTCCAGCGTGATGCGGGTGATGGGACGTCCGGTGCGGAAGAGCCGGTACTCCTGCGGCGGATCGAGCGGGCAACTCCTGGCGATCGGATAGGTGGCGGGTAAGGTCACGTGATCCATGTCAGGCCTTAGCGGTCCGGTTCGTCGGGGCCTTCTGGGCCGGCTTCTTCGACATCGCCGACATGTCGCGCAGCGGGATCTCCTTGAGGAAGAAGGTCGCCACCAGGCCGATGGCCGTCGCGATCGCGCTGGCGAGGAAGAGGTTGCTCATGGCGTCGGCCAGCTGGGCGGGGGACACGCCTCCGCCGCCGAGGACGTCGCCCTGCGCCGCCACACCGATCTGGGCGGTCAGGATCGAACCGAGGACGGCCAGCGCCACGGGTCCGGCGATCATCCGCCAGAACTGCACCTGGCTGGTGCCGACGCCCACCTGGCTCATCGGCACGGCGCTCTGCACGACCGAGGTCGCCATCGGGAAGGCGATCCCGATGCCCACGCCGATCAGGATCATGGCGGTGATCGGCACGCCCTGGCCGGTGTGGGGGCCGACGGTCGACAGCAGGAACAGCCCACCGGTGATCGCCAGCATGGCGATGACGCCGAGGATCCGGTAGCGCGACATGGCCGTCAGGGCCTTGCCCGCGATCGGGCCCATGAGCATCAGGCCGAGGGTCATGGGGATGAGCAGGGTGCCCGAGTGCGTGGCGGTCACGCCCATCACGCCCTGGTACTGCAGGGGCACGTAGAACGTCACGCCCATCATGGCGAAGGCCGAGAAGAAGGCCACCACGGCCATGATCGCGAACTGCGGGGTCTTGAACAGCGGGAACGGCACGATCGGATTGGCCGCGACGCGCGTCTCCACCAGGAAGAACACCACGAGCATGATCGCCCCGCCGATCAGCAGGGCCAGCACCTCGGGAGAGGTCCACGCACGTCCGTCGCCGGTCAGCGTGAGCCCGATCAGGATGGGCACGACGCCGGCGATGAGCGCCAGCACCCCGCCGAAGTCGATGTCGCGCCAGCTGGCTCCCGAACGCACGAAAGGCACGCCGACGACCACCGCGAGGATGGCCAGCAGGCCGATCGGCACGTTGACGTAGAAGACCCAGCGCCAGCTCCAGCTGTCGGTGATGAGGCCGCCGACCGGCGGGCCGATCACCATGCTGAGCCCGGCGACGCCGAAGAACACGCCCTGCATCTGCGTGCGGCGCTCGGGGGTGTAGATGTCGGCCAGCAGCGTGAAGATGTTGGCCATCAGCACACCGCCGAACAGGCCCGCGAGCCCGCGGAAGCCGACGAGCTGCGGCATCGTCTGGGCCGCGCCGCACAACCACGACGCGACGAGGAAACCCGCCAGCCCCACGAGGAGGACCGGTTTGCGGCCGAACATGTCGCCGAGCTTGCCCGCGACGGGTACCACGACCGCGGCGGCGACCGCGTAGGAGACTCCGACCCAGGCGTACAGGCCCAGGCCGTTCAGGTCGTCCGCGATCCGCGGCATGGCCGCGCCGACCACCGACACGTCGATCGACGCCAGCGCGAGCGCCAGGAGTGCCCCGATCGTGGCGAACAGCTGGGCGCGTGGCGACACCGCTGGTGGTCCTGTGCTGGTACCGGGGTTACTCATGGGACATCGCCTCCCTAGGCGGCTCTCGAGTGCTCCCGCTTTCCCCTCCAGCCAACAGACAGCCGGGACGCGAGTCTGCTCAACACTGAGCATCCCGGGCGCGGGCCGCTTCCTAGGATCGGCCGCATGACCACGACGCTGCCGGAGTTGGTGCGTGACCGCGACGGCGACCACGTCGCGCTGACCGTTGACGGTGACCGTTTCCTGTCGGTCGGGGGGTGGCTGCGCGAGTCGGAGGAGCTGGCCCGCCGCCTGCCGCCCGGCCGGATCGCGTTGCTCTTCGACGACTGGATCGGCTACGCGATCGCCGAGCTGGCGGTCCACATGGCGGGCGGAACGGTCGTCGGCCTGTCGCCGAAGCTGCCCGCCCGCACGTTACGTTCGCGGCTGGCCAGGTGCGAGGTCGCGGGCCTGCTGCACGGTCCCGAGGTGCGCGCGCCCGCGGCCGGCTTCGGCGGCTGGACGGCCACGCCGGAGAGCCTGCGCAAGACATCCCGTACGGCCGGCGGCCCGCCCGACGACCTCGCCGAGATCCTCTTCACCTCCGGCACCACCGGAGGCGCCAAACCGGTGGCCGTCAGCCTGGCCAACCTCACCTTCGGCCACGAAGGACGCGGCCGGCTGTTCGACGGCATCGACGGGGTGCTCGCGGCCGTCCCCGTCGGGACCAACGCCGGGCACAGCGCGATGATGACCGCGATGACGGCCCCGGCCACCGTGCACGTGCTGAGCGGCCTCGACCCGGAGACCGTCGCCCGCATGATCGAGAAGCTGCGGGTCCCGATGGCCATCGTCCCGCCGTCGATCGTCACGCGGATGGTGGCGTACGGCTGGCACGAGCGTCACGACCTGACCGGGCTGCGCGCCCTCATGCTGGGCTCGGCGCCGGTGCCGATGGCGACCGTGAGCCGGCTGGCGAAGGCGCTGCCCGAGACGAGGATCGTCATCGGCTACGGCTCCACGGAAGCCGCCCCCGCCTTCGTGAACCGGCCCGTCGACTCCATGGAGGAACACCTGGGCAGGCCCAGCGGCGGCACCGACCTGATGATCCACGGGGACGACGGGCCGCTCCCGGCCGGGCGGCTGGGCGAGATCTGCCTGCGGTCGGAGGCGCCGCAGCGGTCCTACTTCCGCGATCCGCGCGCCACGGCCCGGGTCTTCAGGGACGGCTGGACCCACATGGGTGACCTCGGTCACGTCGACGAGGAGGGGCGCCTGCACTTCTTCGACCGCGCCTGCGATGTCATCACCGCCGACGACCGGGCGATCTCCTCCACGAAGGTGCAGCACGCCCTGCAGTGGCATCCCGAGGTGGTCGAGGCGGCCGCCTTCGGCGACGCCGAGGGCGTGTGCGCCGCCGTCGTGCTGCGCTCGCCCGTGCCGGAGAAGGAGCTGCACCGCGCGGCCGCCGAACGCCTGGACCCGCACGAACGGCCCGCGCGGATCGTCGTGGTGGACGAGTTGCCGCGCGGGCCGATCGGCAAGATTCGCAAGGCGCTGCTGCGGCGGCGGCTAGCCGTCCGCTAGCTCCAGCAGCTTGGTCACGGTCCGCCAGTTGCGGGCCGTGGCCGTCACGCCGAGCAGCTTCTCCCAGAAGGAGTAGGTGAGCTTGGTGTTGCGCACCCCGTTGGGGCACCAGACGTAGATCTCCTGCCCGACGTGCTTGAACACGTCGGGTTCGTACTTCTCGGGATCCACTTCCTTGATCTTCTTGGCCTCTGGCTTGTCCGACAGGAACGTCACCAGATACAGGGCCGGATCGGAGGCCACCTTGCCGAGCGGATCGGCCTTGGCGATGGCCGCGAGCTCCGTCTTCGTCCTGACCAGCACGGGCACCTTGACGCCCAGTTCCTTGGCCAGGGCCTGCTCGATCTCCTTGGCGGCCCGGTCGGGGGCCTTGCCGGAGCTGTAGACGACGTTGCCGCTCTGCAGGTGGGTCTTGACGTCCTCGTAGCCCAGGCCCTCCAGCAGTTCGCGGAGGGCGGGCATGCCCACCTGGTTGCGGCCTCCGACGTTCACGCCACGCAGCAGCGCCACCTGTCGGCTCATCTCGGCTCACCCCTTCCGGCTGGGAACCCCCGCCGTCCGGTGGCGGCGCTCCCTGATCCGTTCGACGAGATACGCGGCATCATCTTTTACCCACCAGATGAGGGCCGAACCATAGGAGTGCTGGCACTGCATGCCGAGGATGTACAGGCCGGGGGCGTCGGTCACGCCGCGTTCCTGGATCGGCGCGCCGCCCTGGTCGAGCACGGGGGCGTGCATCCAGGAGTAGTCGTAGCGGAATCCGGTGGCCCACACCACGGCGTCGGTCTCGACCTCGCTGCCGTCCTCGAACCGCATGGTGCGGCCCTCGGCCCCGATCGTGCGCCCGACGAGTTCGAATCCGTGCCGTTTGGAGAGCTTCTTCAGGCTCGGTCCGACGAGGATCGTCTTCTTGTGCAGGCGGTCGCGCTCGCCCTGCAGCGGCTTGGCGATCAGCCCGAACTTGTCGCCCCACCAGTGCAGGCCCTTGCCGAGGAAGCGGCGGCCGAAGTGCGGCAGCGGCGAGCCCTGCGACAGCAGCACCCGGTGGGTGGCGGCGAGTTCGGGGGCGATCTGGGCGCCCGAGTTGGCGGCGCCGACCACGACCACGGTCCTGCCGGGGACCTGTGACGGCTCACGGTAGGTGCCGGTGTGGGTCTGGTACACCTCGTCGCTCAGCCCGGCGGCGATGGGCGGGACCTTGGGCAGCCGGTAGGCGCCGGTGGCGACGATGACCTGCTCGGCCTCGAAGGTGCCGGCGGTGGTCTCCAGCCGGTAGCCGCCGTGGGCGGGTTCCAGCGAGGTGACCTTGGTGCCGAGCCTGATCGGCAGGTCGAACTCCCGCGCGTAGGCCTCGACGTAGTCGGCCATCTCGTCCTTGCTCGGGAAGCGGTTCTTCCCGCCGGGGAAGCGCAGGCCGGGCAGCGCGCAGTACTCGGCGATCGTGAAGAGCTCCAGCGAGTTCCAGCGTTTGCGCCAGGCCTGTCCCACCCGGTCCTCCTCGTCGAGGATGAGGAACGGGATTCCGGCCCGCTTGAGGTAGTAGCCGGCCACCAAGCCACTCTGGCCGCCACCTACCACGATCACTTCCACACGCTCAGCCATGGTCTACGACCCCCTTCGACGTCTGTCGAGCCATCGTCGCCGACCATGGAAGAGCGGGTCTGCTCAGAGTTGAGCAGACCCGCTCGTCACTGGAATCGGGGGTCAGCCGTTGGTGAAGTTCAGGGTGAAGTCGGCGGACCCGTCGCTCTTGGAGACGTATCCTCCCTTGCCCTTCAGTCCGGCCAGTTCCTCGGTGCCCGAGTCGGGCACGACCGACCAGTCGGCCTTGGCCAGGCCCTCCTCGAAGGTGCCCGTGGCCTGCAGCACGAAAGTGCCCTTGCGGCCCTTGACGCTGCCGACGACCTGCTGGAGGCCGACGAAGGTGGCGGAGGTGTCAGAGGGGTAGACCATGAGGTACTCGGAGGTGCCCTCGCCCTCGATGTCTCCGGTGAAGGTGTTGGTGAAGTGGGCCTTGGTGAGTTTCGCCTGCCCCTTCTTCTCGGAGTAAGGCTTCTCGTCCCACCCCGTTACCTGGTACGTCCCCTTACCTTGCGTAGTCATGGCGTCTCCTTCCGTTTTTCGTGCCTTACCCGTCACTTCGCTACCTATGTGTCGTGCAGGATGATCCGGCGCTCACCTCCAGCACCGCCCGTGCGCAGGGCCAGGGCCGCCACGCTGTCTGGACGGGGATTCCACTGAGCGAACTGCCAGGCCCGGCCGCCGTCGGTGCCGAGGCGGATTCCTGCCCGCAGTTCGAAGGGGATCTGGTCGAACTCGACCGTCATCCCCAGCCCGCGTGCCTTGACGTAGGCCTCCTTGAGGGTCCAGAAGCGGAAGAAGCACGCGGGCCGATCGGGTGGGGGCAGCGCCATCATGGCCGCGCGCTCGGTGGGCGCCAGGGCTCGGCGGGCCAGCCGTACCACGTCTGTCGTGCGGTCGGTCGTCTCCACGTCGAGCCCGCAGTCGATCCGCCTGGCCACGGCCACGGCGACCAGGCGGGAGGTGTGCGACAGGCTGAAGCGCAGCTCGTCGTCGCCCTCGACCTCCGGCTTGCCGTACCTGCCCTCCTCGAACCGCCACGCGCCGGGAGGCACGGACGGACGGCACCAGCTCAGCGCGCGGCGGGCCAGGCCGTGCGCGACCTCGTAGGACCTGCGGTCCCTGGCCAGGTGGAACCGGCGCATCCTGGCCTGCTCCTCCGGCGACAGGACCGGCAGGAAGGGCGGGTCGCCGGGGTCGGCGACCCAGACGTGGACGTCGTCATCCATCGGCACGCCTCAGCACGACGCTGGTGTTGAAGCCGCCGAAGCCGAAGCTGTTGGACAGGGCGTGCCCGATGCGGGCGGGCTGGGCGGTGTCGGGCACGAACCGGCAGTCGTGGTTGATCGGCCGGTTCAGGTTCAGGTTCGGATGCACGAAGTCGTGGCGCATCTGGATGATCGTGGCGACCGCCTCGACCACCCCCGCCGCGCACATGCAGTGCCCGACGAGGCCCTTGGTGGAGTTCACCCAGGGTTTGCCGAAGGCCTCGCCGAGGGCGCGGCGCAGGGCCAGCACCTCGATCTCGTCGCCGCGTGGTGTCGCGGTGGCGTGGGCGTTGACGTAGTCGACGTCGTCGGGACCGATCCCGGCCATCGCCATGGCGTTGGCCATCACCGTGGCCTCGCCGTCCTCGTCGGGCTCCGGCATGCTGGTGCCCGACAGCTTGAGGTCGTATCCGGCCAGCTCGGCCAGGACGCGGGCGCCGCGCGAGCGCGCGGACTCCTCGCTCTCCAGCACCACGCAGGCCGCCCCCTGCCCGGCCACGAACCCCTCGTGATGTTCGTCGAACGGGCGGCAGCCCGCCTGCTCGGGATCCTCGGTGTCGGCGCCCGCCACGGCCCCGATCGTCGCCAGGCCGCGCTTCTCCATCGGCGACAGGTCGGTCATCGCGCCCACGACCAGGCAGGCGTCGACGGACCCCGACTCCACCAGCCGGCTGCCGTTGACCAGGCCCACGTTGCCGCTGGCGGAGGCGCCGCCCACGGTGTAGCCCTCCCCCTTGATCCCGAGCACCTGGCTCACCGTGCCGACCCGGTCGGTGTCCATGAAATGCAGCGCGAACCTGGCAGGCAGGTGCGCGGGATTGTCCTCGTACTTGGGATGGAGATCGTGCACGTAGCCGGAGCTGAGGTTGTGCCCCGACACGACCAGCCCCAGCCGGTCGGCGGGCGGCGCCGAGCGATGCAGCCCTGCGTCCTCGAAGGCCTGCATCGCGGTCACCAGGTCCATCTGCAGCGGCTCCGGCGAGCGGTGCGCCGCCCGCAGCGCGAGCCTGCCCGCCTCGAAGGCGGAGGCCGCCTCGGAGAAGCAGAAGTCCCTGACCGGAGCCGCGAGGCGCGGACCGCCGTCGCCCGGATCGGGCATCGGGACGATCCCGCAGCGGCCCTCGCGCAGCGCCTCGGTGAAGGATGGCACGTCGGGGGCGACGGAACACAACACGCCCATGCCCGTGACAACGATCTTCATGAGTGCTTCTTCAACAGGTCGACAAGGGAGCGGATGTCGCTGACGTCCTGGAAATCCGCGACCGGGATCACCACGCCCAGGTCCTCCATGGTCATCGTGACCACGTCCGCCCGGTCGATGCTGTTGGCGCCCAGGTCGCTCAGCGTGCCGTCGATCGAGACCTCGTCGGGCGTCAGCTCCGGCAGAACCTTGAGCACGTTGCGCCTGACGGTCTCGAAGATCTCGTCCTCGTTCATCGTGAAAGCCATTCGTAGGTCCGTCGGTAATCTTTCGTCCCCGTGTTCACCAGCAGGTCGCGCCCGATCCGGGCACGGCCGACGATGTCGTCGTAGGCGGCGACGTCGACCTGCCTGTCCTGCTCCGGCACCAGGCAGGTGAGATTGCCCGGCAGCACGCGCGTGTACTCCTCGAACGTCAGCTCGCAGCGGCCCGCCAGGTGCTCGCCGATGCGCATCGCGGCAAGCTCGTCGGCGGAACCCCGGTCGACGAGGCCGCTGAAGAACTCTGACGAGCAGCCGGAGCCGTAGGAGTAGAGCCCGACCCTGGCGCCGCCGTCGAGCTCGCCGTTGTCGATCAGGCTGCACAACGCCAGGTACACCGAGCCGGAGCAGAGGTTGCCCACGCTGCTCGGATAGATCAGCGACGGCAGCACGCGCCGGGTGAAGTCCTCCTCCGCCTCGGCGGGGGCGGTGCCGGCGAACTCCCGCATGAGCTTGCGGTGCGCCGCCTTCACCATGCCGGCGAACGGGGTGTGCATCGCCAGGTAGTCGAAAGTGGTGGCGAAGTCGACGTCCTCGACCTTGGCCCGGTAGCTCTCGAAGCAGTTGGTGAGGCAGTCGAGGTAGGCGAAGAGCGAGCGGTCGGAGTCGGCGATGTCGAAGGAGGGCGTCGGCCTGGCCGAGTCCATGGTCTCGTAGCTGTGGTTGCCGAAGGCCCCCAGGTCGACGGCGAGCACCCGCGGGTCGTCGCTCACCAGCACCGCGGCGGCACCCGCGCCCATGGCGGGCTCGGCGTAGGCGGCGCGCTCGTCGACCAGGGCCACGTCGGTGGCGATGACCAGCGCCTTGGCCCCCGGCGACACCCCGGAGGCCACGTACGCGACCGCCAGCTGGACGGCCGCCGTGGCCGCGTAGCAGGCCTGCTTGACCTCCACCACGCGGCAGTTCCTGGACAGGCCCAGATGCTCGTGCACGTACGAGGCCACCGATTTGGAGTAGTCGAGGCCGGACTCGGTCGAGGTGATCACGATCTCGATCCGGTCCTTCTGCTCGTCCGTGAGCCGGTCCACGACCGGTTTGGCGGCGTTCACCGCATTGGTCACGGGATCCTCGAACGGCAGGCCGACCGAGCGGTTGTGCATCATGAGATTGCCCAGGCGCTCCAGGTCGAGCCCCCTGCCCTCGAAGAGGGTGCGCACGGGGATCTGGGCCAGCCCGCAGTAGACGTTGAGTGCCTCGATGCCGACGTTCATCGCACACGCTCCTCCAGGAAATCGACCAGGGCGTCGATGTTCGGGATCTCGCTGAAGCTCGACAGCGGCTCCTGCACGCCGAGCCGGTCCAGGACGCCGAGGATGATCTCGACCCGGTCGACGGAGTCGGCGCCGAGGTCACGCAGGTGCAGGTCGCCCTCGATGCGCGCCCCGGGCAGGATGTCGGTGATGCCCTCTCGCACAGCCGACCAGACCTTCTCACGCGCCGTCATGGGAACCTCCTGTCGAGACCACGTGCAGGGTGCTGACCGCGGTCGTCCGGCCGTGGTTCTTGATGACCACGTTGAAGAGTTCGTCACCCGGGCTGCCCCACGCGTCGACGTCGATGCGCAGCACCGCGTCGGCGTCGGCGTTGCCCAGGTAGCACAGCTGCTGGTCGAGGACGACGCGGCGCAGGAAGCTCTCGGTGCTCCTGCCCCGTTCGCGCCACAGCTGCAGCAGGGCCCAGTCGGTGATCGAGAAGTAGCTCGCGAAGTAGAGCAGGCCCACCCCGTTGAGGTCGCGTGAGGCGTCGATCCGGTAGTCGACGCTGAGCCGTTCACCGTCGGGCGGGACGGCGTCGAGGAAGGTGAGCCGGCTCCTGGCGTGGTTGTAGACGCGGCGGGGCGAGTAGGCGTCGGGCAGGCGCGGCAGGTGATCGTGCCTGAAGCCCACGGGCGACGACTTGACCAGGCCCTCGTTGCTGCCCGGGGCGCTCCTGGTGATCCAGCGGTTGAAGTTCTCGACGTAGACGGCCTTGGGGTCGTCGAAGCGGTAGAACTCCTCCGGCTCGACGGCCGCCGCGCCGCCGCCCGCGGGCGACACCTTGTGCAGGGCCAGGATCGACTCGCTGCCGAAGCCGAACAGCCGCGAGGTGACGTCGAGCCGGTCGCCGAAGGTGAGCCCGTTGACGTGCATGTCACGGCCGGCCCTGATGCGGAAGTAGTAGAAGGACAGGTAGGTCGGCGAGCCGTCCTCGTTGCTGGCGTCGAAGGCGTTGACGTCGCACAGCGCGCTGACCGTCTCCCAGGTCCAGTCGCCGAGCTGGCCGACGAACAGCGAGTTGGGCCCGCACATGCCGGGCGTCACCAGCGCCGTCCTGGTCACGGTGCTCTCGTCGAGCCTGGTCGGGTTCATCGTGTCCTCCCCAGGAACCCGGCGATGATCCCGTTGACCTCGTCGGCGCTGCTGAGCTGCGGGAAGTGCCCGGCGTCGGCGACCTCGGCGTACTCCGCCCCCGGTATCGCGCCGTGCAGCAGGTGCGCGGTCTTCTGCGGGATGACCGTGTCGTGCCTGCCCTGCACGATCAGCGTCGGCACCTCGATCTCGGGGAGCCTGGCCAGGAAGTCGGGGCGCTCGGCGAACACGTCCAGGTAGCGCAGGCCGATCTGCGGGTCCATGCTCTCCGAACGCAGCAGGATCTTCTGCAGCTCGTCGCGCTCGCCCCGCAGCCGCTCCGAGCCGCTCTCGGCGATGACGTGGTCGAAGTCCTCCTTGGCGACCACGTCGAGCCGGTTGATCTCGCCGACCCGGTTGCCGATCCGGTGGGAGCTGCCGATGAGCACCAGCGACGCGGTGTCGCCCGGATAGGCCAGGGCGAAGGCCAGCGCGGACAGCCCTCCGAAGGACGCGCCCGCCACGTGCACGGGGAGTCCCTCGTCGAGCACGTCGTGGCAGAGCGTGGCGATGCCGTCCAGGGTGATGTCGGCCGCCGCGGTCGTGCCGCCCACGCCCGGGTGGTGGACGCACACGAGCCGGTACCTGTCGGTCAGGGACTCGAACTGCTTCGCGTACACGCCCGCGCCGATGTTGAACGGGGTCATCAGCAGGAGCGTGGGGCCCGATCCGGCGCTGAAGACCTCGACGCCCTTGACGATGCGCTGCTCCACGCGGGGATTGTGCTCGCGCAGGACGCTCAGGTTGTCGTTGTCCGGCCGGTGCTGCTCGCGCAGGGCCTGCTGCACGTCCTCGGGCACCGTCTCGGCCGGGCGGTATTCGGCCTGCGCCCCGCCCGCGCCGTCGGTGACCAGGTGCGGCACCTCCGCCATCGTGCCGAACGCCTCGGCCAGGCGCCCGGCGACGGCCTCGGCGCGCTCCACGCCGAACCCGACGGGTACGGCGAGGCGGATGAGCCCTTCACGCCCCAGATGGGGGCCGCCCCTGACGCCGGTCTGCCGGTACATCCAGGCCAGGCAGGACATGACCGGATGGTCGTGCCCGGCGAAGGCCTCCATACGGCCGACGTCGAGCAGCACGCAGTGGCCCGCGACCGGCTCCACGACGGGCACGCCCGCGTCGGCCAGCCGCTGCCAGAGGGCGGCCACGGCCCGCATCCTGGCGCCCACCTGGGCGGCCACCTCGTCGGTGTCCTCCAGCGCCGTGGCGATGATCTTCCTGGTGGCCAGGTCGACGTCGCGGCCGTGGGTGGCGATGCGTTCCCTGAGCTGGGTGGCGACCGCGTGGTCACGGGTCGCCACCAGGCCGCCCGACGTCACGCCGAAGTCCTTGGACAGGCTGACGGTGGCGCTGTCGGCCAGGCCGAGGATGTCCGAGACGACGTCCCACACCGGCCGGTCGCCGTCGGCGGCGAACAGGGCGTTCTCCACGATGCGGGCGCCGTCGATCACCAGCGGCACGCCGTGCTGGGTGCAGAGCTCCTTGACGCGGCGCAGGTTCTCCAGCGACGCGGGGTAGCCGCCGCCCGCGTTGTTGCTGACCTCGACGCAGACGAACGACACCCGGTCGCGCTCCGACAGGACCTGACGCAGCGCGTCCGTGTCGACGTCGCCGCCGGTGCCGGGGAGCTGGACGGGCTCGAACCCGGCGTCGACCAGGCTCGGATACCAGGTCGGGAAGAGCCCGTTGTGCACGACCGCCCCGCGCGGACCCGGCCACGACCTGCACAGCAGCGCCTCGGCCGACCGCCCGGACCCCGTCGGCACGGCCAGCGGGAACGGGAGCCAGCTCACCCCGGTCAGCTCGGGCGCGTCCGGACGATCGGCGGAACGGTCGGCCAGGTCGCGCATACGGTTGCGGATGAACGGGGAGTCCAGCTCGGCCCAGGAGTCGGTGATCAGATCGGTCTCGACCTGATCCGCGGGCAACCGCACGGGGTTGTAGCCATGGGCGGCCAGGGCATCCTGCGGTTCTTCGGCAGGCCGGTCCTCTTCCGCGGGCGCGGCGGCTTCCGCGGGCGCGGCGGCCTCCACGGGCGGGTCAGCAATCATGAGAATGACATCCGAAACGGACGTCCTGTCCTCACTGTCCGGCTGGCACAGGTAGATCGGGACGTTCGCCGGACGGAACTTGTTCTTGAACTGGAAGTTCCCCTCGCCGAAGATCCCCATGGACCGCAGCTCGTCCAGCGCCTCCTTCACGTCCGGCGCCGCGTTCTCACCGTCCTCCACCTCGACCCCGAAGCTGGCGCCGAAGCTGAACATGGTGATCCCCTCGGCCACGAGGACCTCGATGATCTTCGTGATGGCGAACTCCAGCCCGCCGAGCGGCATGTCCTTGGAATAGAACTCCACGTCGAGCAGGTAGGCGTTCTCCGATGGGATCTTGGTGATGACGATCGCGTTGACGAGCGTGTCGTCCAGATAGGTGAGGAAGACCCGGTGCCGCCGGTCCAGCCTGCCCTCCGCGATCTCCTGCTTCACCACCGCGACGTAGGGATTCACCATCTGCTTGCCGGCCGCCCACCGGTCCACCAGCTCGGCGGCCTCGCGGTCCAGAGCCGGGTCGTCGCCCGAGCGATACTCGACCGTACGGCAGCCGCCCGCCCGGCCGAAGCGCCGCACCATGTAGCGCAACCGCTCCATCCGGCCGCCCTTCAGAGTGAACTCACCCAGGTTCTCCAGCCGCTGCACGGCGCCGAACGGGGTCGCCGTGTACGGCTTGCCCGCAACCTCGGTGACCGGGATCAGCGAGAGGAAGTTGGGCTTGAGCCCGTTGCCCTGCGCGTAGGCGACATACTCCTCGACCAGGGGGAGGAAGTGGTCCTCCGGCCCCGCGTAGCTCCAGGCGAGCAGGTTGCCGTCGATGCGGGAGAAGTTCAGGTAACCCTGCCTGGCGGAGCCGAGGAAGGCCAGCGGGGCGATGTCCCGCCCGGCCAGACCGCCCTCCTTGGCGTGCTCCCGGTCGATCCTGTCGATCACCTCGCGCACCTCGGGGCGCTGCGGGAGACGGCGCTTGGCGATGACCAGCGGCTCACCGTCGCGCTCTTCCTGCTCCTGATCCTCGGGGCCGGGGGTGCTCTGCTCGTCGATGCCCTGCAGCGCGTCCGCCCCGAGGTGCGCGGCGAGCGCCTGCACCGTGGGGTGGTCGAACAGCAGGGTCTTGTGCAGGGCACCGGCCCGCTTCTCCAGGAGGCTGACCGTGCGCAGCATCTCGAAGGAGGTCAGGCCGTTCTTCTCGAAGGTGAGAGCCGGGTCCAGGGGGCGGCCGATGACGGAACTGACCAGCGAGGTGAGCGCCTCCTCGGCGCCTGGCTGCTGCTCTTGCTGCGGCTCGGCGGGAGCCGGGGTGCTCTCGTTGATCGCCTCCTCGACCGCGCGGGTCAGGCGGTCCACGGTGTCGTACTCGTAGAGCTCCGAGGCTTGCAGGTCCAGGGAGAAGGCGGTGTTGAGGCTCTTGACCAGCTCCATTCTGAAGATCGAGTCGAGTCCCAGGTCGCCGAAGGGGGTGTCGGGCGCAACGTCGGACGGGTCGGTGTCGAGGATCGTGGCCAGCCGCTCGCGCAGCAGCTCCTCCACACCGCTCGCGCCACCGGCGCTGCCCGCGGGGATGGCGGGGAACTGCTCCGTGGAGGCAGGAGCGCTGGGAGCGTCCACGACCTTGGCGGCGTCCACGCTGCCGTTCCTGTCGGGGGTGCCGTTCCTGTCGGGGGTGCCGTCCGCCTTGCTGCCGGTGCTCGCGAGCCGCGTGCGCCGGTTCCCGTCGGACGAGCTCGGAGCCCTCTCACCGGCGGCACGCAGGCGCACCTTGGGCTTGCCCGGCGCGTCCTGACGCGACGGCTCCTGACGCGACGGCCCTCGCCGAGACGGCTCCCGGCGCGGCGCCTCCGGCCGAGACGACTCACGCCGCCCCTGCCGAACCGCCTCCCGGCCCCCCGAGTCCTGCCGCCTCTCCTCCTGGCGAGGTGGCGGCGCCTTGAACCAGTGCTCCGTCCGCTCGAACGGGAAGCTCGGCACCGAAGCCCGCTGGGGCCGCGGCTCGGCCCAGCGCTCCAGCCACTCGACCTCGGCCCCGTCGACCCAGGCCTGAGCCAGCTCCTCCAGCCCATCACCCGCGGGCCCAGAAGCCCCCTCACCCGCACGCCCGCGCCAGACCTGCGGCGCGCCGGCCTCGCCCGCCAGAGCGCGGACGGCCTCGTCCCGGTCCCTCACCACGACGGCGAGCCGTTCGCGCATCGGCTCACGCCCCACCTGGAGCGTGTAGGCGACCCGGTCCAGCCCGAGCTCCGGGTGCTCGCCCAGGAACCGCGCGACGTCCCGCGCATATCCGTCGAGCGCCTCAGGGGTGCGCGCCGACAGCACCAGCACCTGCGGCCCGCCTTCGGAAGCGGGCGCCGCCTGCTCGTACGCCTCCAGCACCACGTGCGCGTTGGTCCCCCCGAAGCCGAACGAGCTCACGCCCGCCCGCCGTACAGGAGCACCGCCCTCACCAGGCGCGCCGTCCCACGACCTGAGCCGGTCGTTGATGAAGAACGGCGTCCCCTCCAGCCGCAGGTAGGGATTGGGCTGGTCGTAGTGCAGCGTCGCCGGCAGCTCGCCGTACTTCATGCACAGCAGGACCTTGAGCAACCCGGCGATGCCGGCCGCCGCCTCCAGGTGCCCGATGTTGGTCTTGACGGACGTCACCGCCACGTGGGGCTCGTCCGGCGCGGGCCGGTCCCAGTCGGTGTACAGCTCGGCGAAGGCCTTCTTCAGCCCCTCGATCTCGATCGGGTCGCCGAGCCGGGTGCCGGTCCCGTGGGCCTCCAGGTAGGTCACCGTCGCCGGGTCCGTCCCGGCCTTCCGGTAGGCGTCGACGAGGACTCGCGCCTGCGCCTCGGGGTTGGGGGCGGTGAGCGAGCTCGCCCGGCCGCCGTGGTTGACGGCGCTGCCCTTGATCACGGCCAGGACCTGGTCACCGTCGGCCAGCGCCGCCGACAGCGGCTTCAGCAGTACGGCACCGCAGCCCTCGCCGCGGCCGTAGCCGTCGGCGCGCTCGTCGAAGGTTTTGCACGTCCCGTCGTCGCTGATCATGCCGGACTTCCCGAACGCGATGTACAGCCCGGGGCTGAGCGTGAGGTTGACCCCGCCCGCGATGGCGGTCTCGCACTCACCCGCCTCGATCGCGCGGACGGCGCGGTGCAGGGCCACGAGCGAGCTCGAGCACGCCGTGTCGATCGCCTCGCTGGGGCCGCGCAGGTCCAGGAAGTGCGAGACCCGGTTGGCCAGGATGCATCCGGCCACGCCGCTGGCGGTGTGCGCCTCGACGGGGACGCCGTGCTCCCTGAGCAGGTCGTCGTAGTCGCAGGCGGACGTGCCGGCGAAGAGCCCGGTCCGCGTCCCCGCGAGCGCGGAGGGCCGGTATCCGGCGTCCTCGATCGTCCGCCACACCGTCTGCATGAACAGCCGCTGCTGCGGGTCCATCAACGCGGCCTCCTTGGGCGAGATGCCGAAGAGCGCGGCGTCGAAGGAGCGCACGTCGTCGAGGAAGCCGGCGCGCACCCCGGCCGTGTCCGGGTTCTCTCGCAGGTCGGCACGGTCCTCGGGGACGTCGCGGATGAGGTCGTCGCCGTTGGCCAGGTGCCGCCAGAAAGTCTCCAGATCGGGCGAACCAGGCAGGGTGCCCGCCATGCCGATGACAGCTATCCCGTCGTGGTGCTCGCGGGAAGTCTCGGCGCCGGAGCGCGGGGACGGATGCGTGACCTCCGGCGCCGAGACAGGCCCAGCGGGTGCTTGGGTGCGGGGTGCGGCGTGGACCCTGGCCAGTTCCTGGCGGTGGTTGGCGACCAGGAAGTCGCCGAAGGCGGCCAGGGTCGAGGCCTCGAACGCCACCGTGGGCAGCAGGTCCAGGCCGTATCGCTCGTTGACCTGGTCGACCAGCTCCGAGAGTGAGATCGAGTCGAAGCCGGAATCCATGAGGTTGGTGTCGAGGTCGACGTGTTCCTCGCCGACGAGCAGGAATCCGGCGGCGGCGCGGCGGAGCTCGGCTCTGACCAGCTCGCCGTAGTCGATGTCGCTTTCGTCGACGGCGATGTCATCGGTGTCGATGTCGTCGCTCCTTGCTTCGTTGGTCTCGGCCTGGCCGGTCGCGTGCGAACCGGTCGTGTGCCCGCCCGTATCGCGGTCCTCGGCCTTCTGTGAGCGGTCCGGGCGCTCGGGGGTCGTCTCCTGGGACGGGCCCTCCATCACGGCGAAGGCGCTCTCCGCCCCGGCCAGCCCGCGGGCGAAGGCCGTGAGGCCGGCCGCCGTGCTCATCGGCACGCTGCCCCAGCGGCGCTCGAACAGCCGCCGAGTCGCGTCGTCCACCTTCATGCCGCCCTCTTCCCAGAGCGGCCAGCCGATGGCGACGGTCCTGCCCCGCCTGCTCCGCTCCCGCATCTCGGCGTAGTGGTGGAGGAAGGCGTTGGCGTAGGCGTAGTCGACCTGCCCGATGTTGCCGGTCTCCGCGGCGACGGACGAGAACAGCGCCAGGAAGTCCAGCGGCTCCTCGCCCAGCGCCTCGTCCAGGAGCACGGTGCCCAGCACCTTGGGCGCGAGCACCGACTCCGCCTCGGCTCGCTGCTTCTGTACGGCTCGCGCGTCACGATGGACGCCTGCCGCGTGGACGACCCCGTGGAAGGGGCCGTGCTCACGGACCAGCCGGGCCAGGTCGGCGCCGGACTGCACGTCGGCTCGCACGTAGGTGGCGGGCAGGGCCTCGACCCGTGCCCGGGTGGTGTCGTCGAGCTGGGAGCGTCCGGTCAGGATGAGGTTGACGCGGCCCTGCCCGGCCAGGAACCCGGCGACGGCCAGGCCGATGGCGCCGGCGCCGCCGGTGATCAGGTAGGTGCCTCCGTCCCTCAGCCGCAGATCGGGCGGGCTGGGCTCGAAGGGCTCCAGGTGCCGGTGCCAGCGCGCGCCGCTGCGGTAGCGCAGCTCGTTCACGCGGTTCTCAGGGGTGGCGTCCTGGTCGGCGGCGCGGAGTTCGGCCAGGATGTGCTCGGCCGTCTCGCGCGGGGTGGAGGTGTTCTCCAGGGCGACGGACGCTCCGCTGAAGCCGCTGTGCTCCAGGGCGAGCGTGCGGAGTACGGCGGACAGCGCGGCGTGGTGCGGCCGGGGCTCGTCGGGCGGGCCCACCTGGGCGACCACCGCTCGCAGGCGGCCACCGGAGCGGTCGAGGATCGCGGTCGCCGTCCACAGCAGGGCGTAGAAGCTCCGGTCGAGTCCCTCAGACAGGGCGGTGGGGTCGGGGCCGGGGAACGGGTCGGCCAGGATGTGCACCAGGGCGTCGGGCAGTTCGCCGCGGGCGTCGAGCTCCTCGGCCAGCCGCTTGGCGTCTTCCGGGCCACGGGGGTCGAGGTCCGCGGTGGTGCAGCGAGTGCCTTGGGCTTCGAGGAGGGCGGTGAGCTCGGTCGCCGGTTCGCCGTCGCCGATCACCAGGACGGAGGCGGGCGTCCAGTCGCCTTCTGCCTGGCCGGCGCGCTCCCAGATGGGGCGCAGGTAGGTGCAGCGCGCGTCGGCGGCTTCGTCGGCGAGGGGCGTGCTGGGCCGGGTCGAGGCGGCGTCGGACCAGCCGCTCACGTCCTCGCCCTCCGCCACAGGTGCGGCGGGTTGCGTGGCAGCGCTGGGCTGAGGTGTCGCGGCCTGCTGCCCAACCGGCGGCTCCTCCGGCAGCCAGTAGCGGCGGCGGTCGAACGGGTACGACGGCAGGCTCACCCGGCGGGGCCGCGGCTGGGGCCACAGCTCACCCCAGTCCACGTCCGCCCCCAGGACCCACAGCCGCCCGAGCTTGGCCCACTGCCGCTTGGCTGCCAGCGAGCGCAGGAACGCGATGCCGTCGCCATCGTCCAGCAGCTCCGAGCCCGTGGAGTCGGCGCCTGCCGTACCGGCCACGACCCCGTCCGCCGACTCGCCGGACGACGCGAAGGCGCGCAGGCGGGAAGCCAGCTCGTCCACGTCGGCGGCGCGTACGGCGAGCCGTTCCGTCATCTCCGCCCTGCCCACCTGGCTCGTGTACGCCAGCGAGCGCAGGGAGGGGCCGCTCTGCGCCATCTCGGCGACGCTGCCCGCGAGCGCCCTGAGCTGGTCGCGGGTGCGGGCGGAGAGCACGACGAGCTGCTCCCCGGGCGGGTCGGAGAAGGCGGAGTCCGGGCCCTCAGGCACGTACTCCTCCACCACCAGGTGCACGTTGGCGCCCCCCGCCCCGAAGGAGCTCACCCCTGCCCGGCGCGGGAAGGTCCGGGTGTCGCCGTCGATCTCGAGCGTGGGCCGCGCCCATTCGGCCTGTTCGGTGGGCGGGTAGAACGGCGACCCTGCGAAGTCGATCTTCGGGTTGGGTGTGCCGAGGTTCGCGCAGGGAGCCAGCCGCCCGTGCCGCATCTGCAGCAGCACCTTGGTCAGCCCCGCGATGCCCGCGGCGCCCTCCAGGTGGCCGATGTTGGCCTTCACCGAGCCCACCGCGCACCGTTCTGGTGCGCCGCGGAACGCCTTGGTCAGGCTCGCGATCTCGATGGGGTCGCCGAGCGCGGTGCCGGTGCCGTGCGCTTCGACGTAGGTGACGGTCCGGGGGTCCACCCCGGCGCGCTCCATCGCCTGCGTGACCAGCTCGGCCTGGGCGTTGGGGTTGGGCACGGTGTAGCCCGCCGTCTTGCCTCCGGCGTTGGCGAAGGCGCCCCTGATGACGCCGTGGATCACGTCGCCGTCGGCTTCTGCGTCGGCCAGCGGCTTGAGCAGCACGGCCCCGACGCCCTCGCCTGGCACGAACCCGTCGGCCGACGCGTCGAACACCTTGCAGGCGTCGTCGCCCGACAACATGTTGAGCGAGCACAGCGACACGTAATGGGCCGGGTGCAGGATGAGGTTCACGCCGCCGGCGATCGCCAGCCGGCACTCGCCGCGCCGCAGGCTCTCGCAGGCCAGCTGGACGGCCGTGAGCGAGGAGGAGCAGGCGGAGTCGACGGCGAAGCTGGGGCCTTGCAGGTCGAAGAAGTACGACACCCGGTTGGCGATCGACCAGTACGCGGAGTGGGCGCCGGCGAACCTGCCCTGCGGCCAGCCCGCGGCCGCCGCCATCCGGCCGTACGACCCGTACATGGTGCCGACGAACACGCCGGTGCGCGGCTCCTTGGTGTGACGGCTCAGGTAGCCGGAGTCCTCCAGCAGGTTCCAGGTGGTCTCGAGGAACAGCCGCTCCTGCGGATCGGTGATCTCCGCGTCCCTGGGGAGGATCCCGAAGAATCCGGCGTCGAACTCGTCGGCGCCTTCGATGAATCCGCCCCACCTGCTGTAGGTGCGCTGCTTTCGTCCCCGCTTGGGGTCGAACAGCTCGTCGAGGGCGAAGCGCTCCTTGGGCACCTCGGTGATGCAGTTGACCCCTTCGGCCAGGTTGTTCCAGAAGGTGTCGAGGTCGGGCGAGCGCGGGTAGCGTCCGGCGATGCCGACCACGGCGATGTCGAGCGAGCCGCCGCGCTGCTCGGGCTCTGGCGGCTTCTGCGACTTTTGCGACTTTTGCGGCTGGGCAGCCTGTACGGCACGCGCAGGAGCAGGCGGTTCGGCGGGCTGGAGCAGGTCGCGCAGTCGCTGTTCGTGTTCGGTCATCAGGTGCCCGGCCAGTTCCTCGATGGTCAGGTGCTCGAACAGGAGGGTGGAGCCGAGCTCGCCCAGATCCTGCTCGAAGCGGTGGATGATGTTCTGGCTCACCAGGGAGTCGACCCCGAAGTTCTCGAAGGTCAGGTGCTCGTCGAAGTCCGCGGTGCGATACTTCAGCACCTCGGCGAAGACGTTCTTGACGTAGGTGCGGACGGCGGCGCCGAGGTCGTGGGCGGCGGCCTGCCGTTCGCCCGCGAGCACGCACTGCTCCGTCTCCTCGACCGGCGTGCCGGGGATGCCGCGCGTGCGCGACACGTCCAGCCCGGCGGCGGCGAGCGCCTCATGCCACTGCGCGGCCGAGAGCAGAGGTCCGTGCGGCAGGCGCCGCTGCCCGTCGGCGAACCTCCACCATCCGGGCGTCAGGCCGAAGGTCAGGGTGAGGAAGTCGGCGAGCCGGGTGACCTCGTTGATCAGCAGCACGCCGCCGGGCCTGAGCAGCTTGGCCGCGTTGCCGAGCGTGCGCTGGATGTCGGCGGTGGCGTGCAGCACGTTCGTGGCCAGGACGACGTCGTAGTCCTCCGCCTGGAGCCCCTGCTCGGCCGGGTCTCGTTCCACGTCGAAGGTGGTGAAGGAGACGAACGGGTAGCGCTCGCCGTACTCCTGCTCGCCGTGGCGCAGGAACGCGGGTGAGATGTCGGTGTAGGTGAAGTCGACGGGCTCGCCCAGCTGCGCGAGCTCGGGCAGCACGAACGCCGTGGAGGCGCCGGTTCCCGCCCCGATCTCCAGGACTCGGGCGCCCCTGCCGCGCAGCCGCCGTACGGCGTCGACCGCCTCTCCGGCCAGGACGCGGTTGAAGTAGTCGGAGGCGGACTGGCCGCGGTACACCTGCTCGACCAGGCTCGTCGAGCCGCCGGGGAAGAGCACCTCGACCGGGTCGCGCTCGCCCGAGAGCACCTCGGCGAGCGCGTCGACGCAGGTGCCGAGCAGCCGGACGTGCGGTTCCAGGTCGGGGAAGCGCGACAGCAGCTCGGCGGCGTCCGGGTCGGCGGCGGGTCCGGGGCGCACGATCAGGTCGTCGCCTTCGAGGCGGATCGCGCCGGACGATTCGAGGACGTGCAGGACGGCGTCGAGGAGGCGTCTGCGTTCCGCCGTCACGCGCAGCCGCCGCTCCAGGTCGGAGACGGAGGTGCGCTCGTCCGGCAGGACGGGGGCGAGCGTACGGCGGAGCAGGGCGCGGGCCAGCTCGTCGAGCGCGGCGAAGGCTGCTCTGGCGCGCTCGAGCCCGGCTTCGTCGTCCCTCGCCTTGCCGGGTCTCGCCGGTCTGATGCCGATCCGGGCCAGTCCCTCGGGCTCGCCCTTGACCACCAGCGCCTGCCGTACACCCGTCCGGAGGATCGCGGACAGCGCCGCCATGCCCTCCCCGGGCTCGATGGAGCCGATGCCGATCGAGGCGAACCGGTCGCCGTAACCCTCACCGGCCACGGCCCCGACGCTGCCCCAATAGCCCCAGTTGATCACGCTGACCGGCCGTCCCAGGCGGGCCAGGTGGAGCGCGTAGGAGTCCTCGAAGGTGCTGGCGGCCGCGTAGTTGGCCTGCCCTCCTGGCTCGACGAACGACGCGGCGGAGGAGAAGTAGGCGAGGAAGTCGAGCGGTTCGTCCCGCAGCGCCTCGGCGAACGCGGCGGCCCCGGCCACCTTGGGGGCGAGCACCTCGGACAGGTCCGCTTCGCCCATGTTCGCGAGCGTCATGTCCCGCAGCACGAGGGCCGCGTGGAAGGCGCCGTTGAGGGGGCCGAACCGCTCGCGCGCCTCGGCCACCGCCCGCCCGAGCGCCCGCGCGTCGGCGACGTCGGCCCGCAGGTAGACGGCCTGGCCGCCGAGGGATTCGACCTCGGCCAGCTGCCGCTCGATCTCCGGGCTGGACGGACTGCGCCCGACCAGCGCGAGCCGCGCGCCCGCCGTACGGGCCAGATGCCTGCTGAGCGTCCGGCCGATGCCGCCGGAGCCACCCACGATCAGATAGGCGCCGCCCTGCCTGTACGGCCCGGACCCGGTCGCAGGGCAAGGCTCCAGGACCCGGACGAGCCGGCTGCCTTCGCGCAGGGCGACCAGCGGATCCGCGCAGTCCTCCGCACGCAGCCGGCGGGCGAGATCCTGCTCGTACGGCGCCGCCGCGCCGACGTCCACGCATCCGGCACGCCAGCGAGGATGCTCGGCGCCCACAGCACGGGTCAGGCCGATCAGCCCGGCGGCATGCGGGACGATCGTCTCCTCGCCGGTCACCGCGACGGCACCGGCCAGGACGACCTTCACGGTGAGCTCACGCTTGCCGTACCCTGCCTCGATCAACCGCTTGACCAGGCGGAACGTCGCGAGCGTGGCCGGGTCTTCCTCGGCCGGTGCTCGCGGGTCACCGGTGCGGGCGAGCACGTACACGGTGTCGAACGGCGTCCCGGTCAGGTCAGGGATCTGCCGCAGCGGCGCGAGCCGGCCGTCGCCGTACTCCGCGAGCAGGGCGCGCGCGAGCGGCTCGTCGGCGGGCGTGTGCAGCACGAGCGCGCGGTCGCCGGCCGGTGCGGTCGTGGCTGGTGCGTCGCGCCAGACCGGCGCGTAGATCAGCTGGCGCTTGGCCCGCAGGGCGATGCCCGTGAACCGGACGCACACCCGACCCTGGTCATCGGTCAGCCGGACCGCGTACGTGTCCCGGCCCTCGCGGGTGGCATGAGCGTACGCCGGGGTGGTGAGAGGGCGCAGGACCTCGACGGACTCGGCGGCGTACGGCAGAGCGGGAGCCGACGGCTCCTCGGGACGCAGCGCGACGATCGTCTGCAGCGCTCCGTCGAGCAGCTCGGGATGCAGGCCGTCCTCGGACCGCGCCGTGGTGGACAACCTGCTCAGCGCCTCGTCGCGGCCGATGCGCAGGTCGCGGATCACGCGGAAGGCGGGACCGTAGTGGAGGCCCCCACGGTCGAAGGCGGCATAGACGTCGTCCGGCGAGCGCCGGTCCTCGCAACGCTCCTCGATGGCGCGCAGGTCGAGGTGTTCCGGCTCGACCTGGGCCGGCGACACGGAACCGCGGGCGTAGGGGGCGTCCGGCTCGTCACCGAGCTCGAAGGTCAGCTTGCCGTTGTCGCGGTTGATCGACATGCGGAGGGGGCGGGGCTCGTTCACCTCGAAGGGGCGCAACCACCTGACCCCGGACAGGCGCAGGGGCAGCGGCATCCCGGAGCGGTCAGCGGCCATCGCCAGGCACGCCGCACCGGGCAGCACAGGGGTGTCGCCGAGGCGATGGTCGGCCACGATCCAGTCATCGGGCCTGACCTGGTCACCGCCCGAGCCGCGGCTCGAGTCGCCGGCCGGGTGCTCGGCCGGCGCGCTCAGCCCTTCAGCTGGGGCACTCAGGCTGTCAGCCGAGGCGTCCAGGCTGTCGGCCGAGGCGTCCGAGTGCTCCGGCGCGGCCTCCAAGTCGTCCGACAGGGCGCCCAAGCCCTCCGGCAGGGCGTCCGAGTCGTCCGCCGCGGCCTCCGAACCCTCTGGCGGGGCGTCCACCCAGAACCTCTCGCGGGCGAACGGGTACGTCGGCAGCGGGATCCGCGTGCCCGGACGCTCCGCCCAGACCGCGCCCCAATCCACGTCCTCCCCCGCCCGATACCGCTCGGCGAGCCCGTCCGTGACCGAGGCCGCGCTCCCGCGCAGACCGGCCACCAGCTCGTCCAGGTCACGCGCCACCACCGCGGCCCGCACCGGCAGGTGGGGGCGCCCGACGGCGAGCGTGTACGCGACGTCACGCACGCTGACCCCAGGGTGGGCGGCCAGGTGGTCGGCCAGCTCCCCCGTCCGCCGCTCTAGCGTCTCCTCGTCGTGCGCGGACACCGGGACGACGACCTGCGAGCCGTCCGGCTCCTCGACCGGCCGGTCCGGGGCCTCAGAGAGCACGACGTGGCAGTTGGTCCCGCTGAACCCGAAGCTGCTGACCGCGGCCGTGCGCCGACCGGACGGCCCCGGCTCCCAGTCCGTCAGCTCGGTGACCACCTCAAGGGCGGCGTTCCCGAAGTCGATCTTCGGGTTGGGCGTCGAGAAGTTCGGCGAGGGCGGCAGCTTCCGATGCCGGAGCGCCAGCAGCGCCTTCAGCAGCCCGCCGATCCCGGCCGCCATCGTGGTGTGCCCGATGTTGGCCTTGAGCGAGCCCAGACCGCAGGGCCGCTCGCGCTCTCCGAAGACCTGCGTCAACGCCTTGACCTCGATGGGGTCGCCGAGCGAGGTGCCCGTTCCGTGGGCCTCCACGTAGCCGACGTCGTCCGGGGTGACACCCGCGAGCCGCTGCACCCTCCTGATCAGCTCGGCCTGCGAACCGGCGCTCGGGGCGGTGATGCCGTTCGTGGAACCGTCGCCGTTGACGCCCCCCGCCCTGATCACGCCGTGCACGTGGTCGCCGTCGGCCAGAGCCCGGTCCAGCCGCTTCAGCACCACCGCGCCGACACCCTCGCCGAGCACGATGCCGTCGGCGGACTCATCGAACGGCGCGCACGCCCCGCTCGGCGACAACATCCCGGCGTTGCTGCACCAGATGTGCATCTGCGCGGTCGTCATGACGGCCACACCGCCCGCGATGGCGGCGTCGCACTCGCCCCGCCTGATGCTCTCGCAGGCCAGATGCACGGCCACCAGCGACGACGAACAGGCGGTGTCGACGGCCATGGTGGGGCCGCCGAAGTTCAGCAGGTAGGCGATCCTCGCCGGGAGCACCGAGGAGGTGTTGCCGAGGAAGGCCTGACCGCTGTCACCCAGCCCCGCCTTGGCGAGCCTGCGCGCATAGTCACCCGCCGCACAACCGACGAAGACGCCCCACGGGCGGCGATCGCCCCGCCCGCCCGCATAGCCGGCGTCCTCCATGGCATGCCAGGCCTCCTGGAGGAAGAGCCGCTGCTGCGGGTCCATGGCTTCGGCTTCGAGCGGGGAGAGGTTGAAGAAGGCGGCGTCGAACTCGTCGACGGCCGAGAGCATGGCGGCGTGCTTGCTGTAGGTCTTGTCGGACTTCGAACGATCGGCGTCGTAGGCGGCGCCGATGTCGAAGCGGTCGGACGGGATCTCGCGGATGCTGGTACGGCCGGCGGCGAGGTTGTTCCAGAAGGCTTCGAGATCGGGGGCATCGGGGAAGCGACCTGCCATACCGATCACGGCGATGTCATCGGTCGGGGCGGTCGCGGGCTCCGGGGTGATGGGGGCGGTCGCGGACTCCGGGGTAGTGGGCCCGGGGGGCGTTTCCGTGGCCAGGGGCGTGAGGTGGATCTGGCCGGGGTCCGTGGCGGGCTCCGGCTTGGTGGGGGGTTGCTGGGCAGAGGGCTGCTTGGTGGAAGGTTGCTGGGCGATGGGTTGCTGGGCGACTTGCTGGGCGAGGGGCTGCCGGGCAGGGGCCCGCTGAGCAGGGACCTGCCGAGTGGTCGGCTGCTGAGTGGTCGGCTGCTGAGTGGTCGGCTGCTGAGTGGTCGGCTGCTGAGTGGTCGGCTGCGGGGCTTCCTCGCGGGGTGGCGGCGGTGCGGCGGCTTCCAGCCCGGCGACATGCTCCACCAGGGCGGAGAGCGTGGGGTGGTCGTAGACGGCCACCGAGTCGAGGTCGAGGTCGAAGCGACGGTTGAGGTCGCGGACGATTTCCACGGCACCGATCGAGTCGAGGCCCATTTCGCTGAAGCTCGATGACTCGTCGATCTCGTGAGCCTCCAGGTAGAGGTGAGCCATGAGGGTCGACTCCACGACCTGCCGCACCTCGCCGGGGTCAAGCCCGGTCTGGACGGCGGCCGACGTGGCCTCGGAGGCTTGGGCGGGGGCCGCGGAGGGCTCGGAGCCAGGAAGGGCGGCGGCCTCGGCGGACGCGGAGACCGGCTCGGCGGGCGCGAAGGCCGGTTTGGCAGGCGCAGTCGGCTCATCGGGCGCAGCGGGCTCGGCGGGCGCAGCGGGCGCAGCGGGCTCGGCAACGGAGCCAACGGGTGCGAGGTCGACGTGCGGGGGTGCGGCGTTGGCCTGCACGGGCGCGAGCTCGACCTGCTGTGGCGCTGGGTCGGCCTGCGGGGGCTCAGGAGCACGATCCCCTTGCGCCCGGAAGCTCTCCACCTTCGCGAAGTGGTCACGCACCCTGGCCGACGACTCGGCCCCCAGCACACGGGCGTGCAGATCCACCTCGCCCGCGATCACCTCGTCCAGCCGCTCCAGCACCCGCCCAGCCAGCTCCCCCTTGAGCGCGCGGACGGCACCCGGCGGGAGGGCGGCGATCGAGCGGGCCTGGCGGAGCGCGACCTTCAGTACCTCCGACTGCGGCAGGACCGACACGTTCGCGCCGCGCCGCTCCAGTTCCTCTCCGGTGACCTGGCGGCCGGTGAACAACATCTCGTGCGCCAGCGACCGTCCGAATCGTTCCTCCAGAACGTAGGTCGAACCCATTCCTGGGGTGAACCCAAACTTCATGAAGTTCGCGCTGTACACGCCTTCCCTGGCCAGGTGCACGACGTCCGCGTACAGGCCGAAGGCCAAGCCGCCGCCCGATGCGTGGCCCTGGATGGCGGCGATCACCGGACGGTCGCACTTGAGGAGCCCCTCGTAGAGGAAGGGCACGTCCGTGAACTGTCCCTGTCCTTCCGACAGGGTCTGCAGGGCGTCGGGTGTCGCGCCCATGCTGAACACCTTGTCGCTGCCGGTGACGACCACGGCCTTCACGTCGTCGCGCTGGGCGATTTCGGCGAAGGCGGTCTGGAGGCCGTCGATGAGGCCCTGGGTGAACATGGTCGACTCCATGGCCACCAGTGCGACGCCGTCCTGGTCCACGTTGAACCGCACGTCCTGGCCCTCCTTCCGGGTGACGGGCGGGGCGATGGGACGGGTGACGGGCCCGGGCTGGGTGACCGGCCCGGGCTGCGTGGCAGGTCCGGACTGCGTGGCAGGCCCGGACTGAGCGGCGGGCTCTGGCTGAGCGGCGGGCCGAGGCTGGGTGGCAGGTTGCTCTTGGCGGTTGTCCTCGCCGCGCCATCGGCCGAGCCAGCAGCGTTCCTCCTGGAACGGGTAGGCGGGCAACGAGATGCGGTGCGGCGCGCGGTCGCCGTCGCGACGCGGGTAGCACTCGCGCCATGGCACCTTGGCGCCCCGCACCCACTGTTCGGCCAGCTCGCGGAGGCGGCCTGTGCGGAACAGGCGGACGTATTCGCCGGGCTGGGCGTCGGTGTGGGTGCCAGCCGTACTGGTGCCAGCTGTGTTGGAGAACTCGATGGCGTCGCCGCGGGCGAACGCCTCCAGCCGGGCGCGCAGTTCGGCCACGTCGGTCACGACCAGCGCGAGCCGTACGGCGAGGGCGCTCCTGCCGACCTGGGAGGTGTAGGCGAGGTCGTCGAGGAACGTGTCGGTGCCGCCCGCCAGGTCGTTCACGGTGCTGTCGAGCGTGAGCCCGGCGCCGAGCCGGGCCAGGGCGGACGGGTCGAGGCCGAGGTCGCCGAGCGTCTCGTCGGGGTCGATCTGCGATTCGGGGACGCCGAGGAGCCGTGCCACGCGGGTCCGCGCCGCGTCGCCGCCGCCCTCGGTGGGACGGTTCTGGAGGAAGGCGACGTAGGAGGCGGCGTAGTCGCGCAACGCCTCCGCGGTCCGCGCGGACAGCACGAACAGGCACGGCCCGTCCCAGCCGCCGCCCCGCGCTTCCGGCTTGCCGTACTCCTCGAGCAGCACGTGGGCGTTGGTGCCGCCGGCGCCGAAGGCGCTGACGCCGGCGCGGCGGGGGCCGGGCCAGGGCGCGAGTTCGCGCTGGACGCGGAAGCGCGTGGCCGGGAAGTCGATCTGGGGGTTCAGCTCTTCGATGTGGAGGGAGGGCACGAGCCGGCCGTGCTTCATCTGGAGCAGCACCTTGGTGAGTCCGGCGATGCCGGCGGCGCCTTCCAGGTGGCCGATGTTGGACTTGACCGAGCCGATCGCGCACGTGTCCCCGCCGGTGTCGAGCGCCTTGCGCATGCCCTCGACCTCGATGGGGTCGCCGAGGGAGGTGCCGGTGCCGTGGGCTTCGACGTAGGTGATCGTCGCCGGGTCCCAGCCGGAGCGGCGCACGGCCTTGTCGATGAGTTCGGCCTGGGAGGCGGGGCTGGGCACGGTGGCGCCGCTGGTCCTGCCGGTGTGGTTGACGGCGGAGGCGGCGATGACGCCGTAGATGTGGTCGCCGTCGCGTCTGGCCCGCGACAGCGGCTTGAGCAGCACCGCACCGGAGCCTTCGCCGGGCACGTAGCCGCTGCTGCCCTTGGCGAACGCGCGACATCGGCCGTCGGTCGACAACCAGCGGCCCTGGGCGAGTTGCAGGTACTTCTGCGGGTGCACGGTCGCGTTGACCCCGCCGGCGAGGGCGAGTGTGCATTCGCCGCGCCGCAGGCTCTCGATCGCGAGGTGCACGGCGGTGAGCGAGGAGGAGCAGGCGGTGTCGAGCGCGAGGCTCGGCCCGTCGAAGTCGAAGGTGTAGGAGACGCGGTTGGCGATCGACGCGTGCATCGCCGTGGGCGCGACCCCGCCCTCGCCGCCTTCGACGAGCTGGTAGTGGTTCCACATGACGCCGGCGAACACGCCGACGTTCTCGCCGGTCAGGGCGTCGGGCGGGTAGCCGGCGTCTTCCAGGGTGTGCCAGCAGGTCTGGAGGAAGAGCCGTTCCTGGGGGTCCATTCGTTCGGCGTCGCGCCGGGAGATCCCGAAGAAGGCCGGGTCGAAGCGGTCGACGCCGTCGATGAAGCCGCCCCACTTGCCGTAGGTCTTGCCGGGGCGGCCCTTCTCCGGGTCGAAGATGGCGTCGTGGTCCCACCGGTCGGCGGGGACCTCGGTGATGCAGTCGCGTCCGTCGGCCAGGTTGCGCCAGAAGGCTTCGAGGTCGGGGGCCTGGGGATACCGGCCGGCGAGCCCGACGATCGCGATCCCGTCCTGCTCGTCGTGGACGGCTGACGGCTCCTGCTGCACGACCGGTTCCTGTCGCCCGGCCGTTGACTGTCGTCCGGCCTTTGACTGCCGCGCGGCCGCTTCTTGCCGTACGGCACGCGGCAGCAGCCCGGTGACGCGCTCGCCCTCGCCGTGCAGCACGACGAACCTGCCCTCGGCGCCCGCCAGACCGCGATCGAGCACCTCCAGCGCCTCGCCGGTGGGCAGCGGCGACAACCCGGTCGCCTTCCGCGCCCGTTCCAGCGCCTCGGGCCCGACCTTCATGCCGCCGTCGGCCCAGTACGGCCAGCCGATGGACAGCGTCTTGCCGCGCCCCTCGCGCCGGAGCGCGAACTCCTCCAGGTAGGCGTTGGCGAAGCCGTACCCCGCCTGGCCGGGATTGGCCAGCGAGGCCGACAGCGAGGAGAAGACCACGAAGAAGTCCAGGTCGTCGTCCTTGGTGGCGTCGTCGAGGTGCTTCACGCCGAGCGTCTTGGGCGTCACGACGGCCTCGATGTCGGCGGCTTCTTGACGGAAGTAGGCGCCGTCGCGGTTGACGCCCGCGCAGTGGATGACGCCGTCGATGCGCCCGTATCGTTCCCGGACGGTGTCGAGGGCCTGCTCGACCTCGTCCCGGTCGGTGAGGTCGGCGCGGATCTCGGCGCTCCGGCCGATGGCCACGGGCCGGGCGTGGTGGCGCCGCTCCAGGTGGTCGGCGACGTGCCGCCCGATCCCGCCGGTGCCTCCGGCGATCACGTAGACGCCGTCCTGCTTGATGGGGGCCTGGCCGGGCTCCGGCTCGTACGGGAGCCATCGCCGCACCGCGCGCCCGTCTCGGGTGTAGCGGATCTCGGGCTCGTCCGAGGGGTCGCGCAGGGCCGCGCTCAGCAGCTCCGGGTCGCCGAGCGCCACGCTCCTGCACCGGATGACGGGCGTCTCGGCGGAGATCGTGCGGGCGAGCGCGGCCACCGCCGCGTGCTCGGGCGACGATTCGTGGACGAACGTGATGGTGATCTCGTCCTGCGGTGCCTGGTCGACGAGGGCGCAGGCGAGCGACCACACCGTCAGGCAGGCGTCTGTGGCGCTCCCGCCGGGGAGCGGGAAGAGCGCGATGTGCCGTGGCGTGCTTCCCAGGTCGGCGAGCATGCGCCCCAGTTGCCGCCGGTCGCGCGGATCGAGACGGTAGGCGTTCTCGCCGGTCTTGCCGAAGTCGGCGCCGGGCTCCACGCGCACGAACGATCCGGTCAGGTGCTCCGGCGCCGCGATCACCACCTGCGGTTCCGGAAGGCTCGCGCCTTCCGCCTCCTGCGGCACCCACACGTCCCGGTAGCAGAGCGTCGCGCCGCTCGGGGCGTCGGGCCGCTGGGAGGGCAGGTCCATGTCGTAGGCGTCGGCCAGGTGGGCGGCGAGGCTGTCGATGTCGCCGTGCTCGAACAGCAGCGTCGGGTACAGCCGCCGCCCGAGGAGCTGCTCCAGCCGCTCCCCGATGGCCAGCACCGTCACGGAGTCGAGGCCCAGGTCGTAGAAGCCGACGTCGGTGGGCACCTCCTCGGGCGACTTGCCGAGGTGCTCGGCGACCATCGCGCGCAGGTGTCCTGGCAGGCCGTCCGCCGACGACGTCCCCTCCGTCCGCTGTACGGCGGGCTGCTCGGTCTCCAGCAGCTTCTCGATCAGCCCGGGGAACCTGATGCGCTTGCAGGCCAGCCCGGTGAAGGAAGCGATGAAGCGGCCCTGTTCGTCGTAGATGCCGTAGTCGTTGCTGATGACGTCGCCGGAGGGCGCCAGCGTCTCCGGCCTCGGGGCGTAGACGTGGAAACGGTCGGGAAGCCGCTCGGGGGCGCGGAACTCGCTGATGTAGAAGGGGATGAACGGCTCCTGCCCCGAGGCCTGCGTCTGGCCGAGTCCTGCCAGCGTGGAAGCGTCGAGCCTGGCCGGATGCAGGTAGAACCGCTCGTGGTCCGGATCGGTGGCGACGGGCCGCAACTCGGCGAGCAGGTAGTCGTCGCCGTGGTGGAGCCGGCCCCGGCACTTCATCGCATCGCCGTGGCTGATGTCCTCGGCCCTGGCCCTGGCGTACAGCTCCTCCATGTCGCTGTGCCGTACGGCGGCGTCCTTCAGGGCGGCCGGGTCGATGTCAGGGAGGGGTTCCTGGTCGGCGAGGACCAGCTCGCAGGTGAGGTTCCTGCGCCACTCCGACAGCGGCTCGCCCTCGCGCACCCAGCGGCTCTCGGCCAGCACCTCGTGCACGCCGTCGTCCGGCTCGGCGATCGAGACGCGGATCTCGCGGTCGGCGTCGGGCCTGGTGACGATGGCCTCGGTGAAGAGCACCTCCCTGAGCGTGACGCGCCCGTGCTCCCATCCGGCTCCGATGAGGATGCGGTAGACGATGTCGAGGAAGGTCACCCCGGGCATGACGGAGACGTCGTGCACCCGGTGGTTGCGCATGATGAAGTCGGAGTGGGTCAGCAGCGTGTGACATTCGATCGCGGGCATGGATTCACGCACTCCCTCTCACGCGTTCGCCGTTCATCGTGAGATCCAGGTCGAGGATGGAGGTCATACGGCGAGCCGGTTCCTTGTCCTTGGCCGGTGGTTCCTTGGCCGGTTCCTTGTCGAGCCACAGCCGCCTGCGGTCGAACACGGGGGCGGGCAGCGGCCGCCGCCGCGCCGGGGCGCCCTCGCGCAGTTCCGGGTCGAGCTGGCTCAGCACGAGGTGGGCGTTGGTGCCGCCGAGGCCGAACGAGCTCACCCCGGCGACGCGCACCCTCCCGGCGCCGGCCCAGTCGCGCAGCTCGGTGCTCGGCCGGAAGGGCGAGGCGTCGAAGTCGAAGCGCGGGTTGGGCCGCTCGCACGAGAGCGTGGGCGGGATCCGCCCGTGCTCCACCGCGAGGGCGGCCTTGAGCAGTCCGGCGATTCCCGCGGCGCTCAGCGTGTGCCCGATGTTGGACTTCACGCTGCCGATCGCGGTGGCGCCCTTCTCGTCGGTGCTCTCGCGGAACACCTGGGTGAGGGCGCGCAGCTCGATCGGGTCGCCGATCAGGGTGCCCGTGCCGTGCGCCTCCACCAGGCCGATCTCCGCGG
The DNA here is from genome assembly GCF_044456985.1 of Nonomuraea sp. NPDC050663. Classification (NCBI taxonomy): domain Bacteria; kingdom Bacillati; phylum Actinomycetota; class Actinomycetes; order Streptosporangiales; family Streptosporangiaceae; genus Nonomuraea; species Nonomuraea sp. NPDC050663. Next base: position 241,375 of record NZ_JBITGL010000011.1, on the reverse strand, counting down.
CGCTGCGCCCGGCGGCGGCCAGCGCGCGCCGTACCACGTCCGCCTGGGCCTCGGGGTTGGGTGTGGTGATGCCCATCGTGTGCCCGTCGTTGTTGACCGCGACGGCCTCGATGACCGCGTGGATGCGGTCGCCGTCGGCCAGGGCGGCGGCCAGCGGCTTGAGCAGGACGACACCGCAGCCCTCGCCGGGGACGAAACCGTCGGCGCTCTCGTCGAAGGTGTGGCACCTGCCGGTCGGCGACAGCGCCTTGGCCGCGCTGAGCTGGAGGTAGTCCTCCTCATCCAGCAGCACCTCCACGCCGCCCGCCAGGGCCAGGGCCGACTCTCCGGCGAGCAGGCTGCGGCCGGCGAGCTGGACGCTGACCATCGAGGAGGAGCACGCGCTGTCGACCACGAGGTTGGGGCCGTGGAAGTCGAAGTGGTGGGCCACCCGGGCGGCGATGAAGTTCTGGTCGGAGGCCAGCCCGCCGGCCCGCACTCCCGCGCGGCGCCCGTAGGCGGACATCCTGGCGCCCGCGAACACGCCGACGTCGGCGCCTCGCAGCTCCGCCGGGTCGTATCCGGCGTCGCTGAGGGCGGTCGCGCAGCACTCGAGGAACATGCGGATGGCGGGGTCGAGCGCTCGTGCCTCCTGTTCCGCCATGGCGAAGTAGTCGCGGTCGAAATCCTCGATGCCCTCGACGAACCCGCCCCACTTGCTGATGCTCCGGCCCAGGCGGGGCTCGGGGTCGTACAGCTCGCGATGGTCCCAGCGGGACTCGGGCACCTCGCCGACGGCGCAGCGGCCGGAGGTGAGGTTGTCCCAGAAGGTGTCGAGGTCGGGGGCGCCGGGGAGGCGGCAGGCCATGCCGATGATGGCGATCTTGCCGTCGACGCCGGCGGGAAGCTCGCCGCCGGCCACCGCAGGCCCGGGTTCCGGCCCCGAAGGCGCGTCGACGTGCTCGACGGCCGCGACGGGCACGACGGGCTCAACGACCGCGACGGGCGCGACCGACGCGACGGGTTCACCGGAATCGTCCGGTTCGACCGGCTCGACGGTCTCGACCGGCTCGGCGGTTTCGCCGAGGTGCTCCCGCAGTTGCTCCAGCGTCGGGTAGTCGAGCAGCACCGAAGGCTCCAGGTGCCTGCCCAGCCGCCCCTCGATGCCCTTCACCAGCTCGGCCAGCATCACCGACTCCACGCCGAGCTCACCGAACTCGGCCGTGGGGTCGAGCGACTCCAGCGGGATGCCGAGCATCTCGGAGAACAGCGGCGCCAGCCAGTCCCGCCGCTCCTGCCGTACTGGTGCGGACGGCCGGGTGGATGTCGCCCGAGAAGGCAGGAGCAGAGCCTCGACATCCACCGGGCCGTCCTCGGCCGGGCAGGGCAGGAGGCTCGCCCCGTCCGGCAAGGCCAGGACCCGTTCGAGGATCCGCAGACCCTCGTCGTCACCCAGGGTGGCCACGCCCACGGGGGCGCAGACGTTGGGCTCGCCGCGGGCACCGCCCGACTCCTGCCACTGCGGCCAGGCGACCGACCGGAACTCGGGCCGGCCGGAACGCCGCTGGTAGCCGGCGAACAGGTCCACGAAGGCGTTGGCTGCCGCGTAGTCGGCGACGCCGGAGGCCAGCCGCGGGACCACGGCGCAGATCGAGGAGAAGGCCAGGAAGAACGCGGGGCGGTCCGGCGAGCAGAGCTCGGCGAGCACCTCCAGCCCGTCGGCCTTGGGAGCCATCACCTGCTCGATGTCGGACAGGTCCTTGTGGATCAGGGAGGGCCGTCCCTGGCTGCTGCGGCCGGCGCAGTGCACCACGCCGCCGATCGGGCCCAGGCTGGTGCGCGCCTTGTCCAGGAAGGCCGCGATGTCGGAACGTTCGGTCAGGGGTCCGGTGTGGACGAGCACGCGTGCGCCGCCGCCTTCCAGCCCCCGGATGACGTCGATCGTCTCGCGGGCGGCGTCGGGCAGGCCGGGCTTGTTCCACTGCTCGCGGGGCGGCAGCGGGCGGGCGCCGATCACCGCCAGCTTCCTGGCTCCGCGTTCCACCAGGTGCCTGGCCACGAGCGCGCCCAGGCCCCTGGTGCCTCCGGTGACCAGGTACACGGCTTCCGGGTCAGGCCGTAGCTCGGTGTGCGGGGCAGGCACCTCTTGGAGGCGTGGGCGGTGGCGCCGCCCGTCGCGGTAGCAGGTCTCGGTGTAGGCGTCGGTCGCGCCCCACTCGGCGAGGAGTTGCGCGGCCGTGGGCCGGTCGGTGTCGACGACTGTGGCCGTCGCGCCCGAGTATTCGGCCGAGAGCATGCGGACGAACGAGGCCAGCCGGGCGCCGCCCAGGCTCGGCGGCGGGCCGCCGAGGTCGAGCAGGCCGCTGGTCACGTGGAGCACCCGCAGGTCGGTACGGCCGCGCAGGGCACGTTGCAGCAGCGCGAGCCGTGCGGTCTCGTGGGCGGCGTCGACCTGGTCCAGGTCGCACAGGTCGATCCAGCCCGACGGCTCGAAGGGCAGGTCGGCGCCCGGTTCGGACGACAGGGTGACGCGGTCGGGACCGATCGCCTCGGCCAGCTCGCGGGCGAGGTCCTCGGTGCCGGGAGTGTACAGGCACAGGACCTTTCCCGTGATCTCGCGCGCCCGCGGCTCCTCGGCGGCGACCCACACCTTCTCGTAGAGAGGCGTCTCCGGCCGTCGCTGCGCAGGCGTCTCCGGCTGCCGCTGCGCAGGTGTCTCCGACTGTCGCGACGCGGGTGTCTCCGGTTGTCGCGGCGTGGGGGTGCCCGATGGTTCCGGCACCCAGCACCGCATCCGCGCGAACGGGTAGGTGGGCAGTTCGGTGACACGCGAGGCGCCGCCGCGCAGCCGTTCCCAGTCGACGTGCCCGCCTGAGACCCAGTGCCGCCCGATCGCCTGCAGGTCAGCGCCCTCCGGTTCCCGCTGGTCCGACGCCGTGGCACGGCCGCGCAGCACGCCCGCGTCCTGGCCCGTGGCGAACCGCTCCAGCCGTTCGCAGAGCTCGGCGACGCCGGAGACCACCACGGCCAGCCGTTCGCGCAGCGGCTCGCGGCCCGCCTGCAGCGTGTACGCGACGTCGGCCAGGTCAGGCCCGGCGCCTTCGTCGAAGGTCCGGACGAGGTGCGCGGCGAGCGCGTCGCCGGTCATCTCGGTGGCGGCCTGCCCGGAAGCCACGCGTCGCAGCTCCCGCAGCAGCCCTTCCGTGTCGGTCCCGCCGCCGGCGCGGCGCAGGTGCCCGGCCAGCCTGGCGGCCGACGCGCGCAACCGCTCCTCGTCGTAGGCCGACAGGACGGCCAGTTGCGGGCCGCCGGAGCCGGTACGGGACGCCGGCTCGGAGGTGTACTCCTCCAGCACGGCGTGCGCGATGGTGCCGCCGGCCCCGAAGGAGCTGATGCACGCCCGCCGCGGCCCGCCCGGCCAGTCGGCCAGCTCGCGCTGCACGCGGAAGGGCACCCGCTCCCAGTCGATGTTCGGGTTCAGCTCCTCGGCGTGCAGGGAGGGCACGAGCTTGCCGTGCCGCATCTGCAGCACGATCTTCGTGAGCCCAGCGATGCCCGCCCCGGCCTCGACGTGGCCGATGTTCGACTTGACGGAGCCGATCGGGATGCTGCCGGGCGAAGCCTGCCCGAACACCCGGAGCAGGGCGTTGACCTCGATCGGGTCGCCCAGTTCCGTGCCCGCGCCGTGGCACTCGACGTAGCCGATGGTGGCGGGGTCCACGCCGGCGTCGGCGATGGCCCGGCGCACGAGCTCGCCCTCGGCGGCCGGGTTCGGAACCACCCAGCCGTTGGTCTTGCCCGAGTGCAGCACGCTCGTGCCCCGGATCACCGCGTGGATGCGGTCGCCGTCGGCCTCGGCCCGTGAGAGCGGCTTGAGCAGGACGACGCCGGCTCCCTCGCCCGGCACGAACCCGTCGCCTCCGGCGCCGAAGCTGCGGCACACCCGGTCGGTGGCCGTCAGCTTCATCCGCGAGTGCTGGATGAACTTGTTGGGGTGCAGCGACAGGTTGATGCCGCCGACGAGGGCCAGCCCGCACTCGCCGTACCTCAGGGAGCGGACCGCCAGGTGCAGCGCGGTGAGCGAGGACGAGCACATCGTGTCGATCGTCATGCTGGGGCCGGTGAGGTCCAGGTGGTAGGAGACCCGGTTGGCGACGCCGCCGGTGGTGGCGCCGGTGTCCTGCGGCGAGCCCAGCAGGGTCTGCTCGACCCCGAAGTAGGGGTACTCGTTGTACATGACGCCCGCGTAGACGGCCACGTCGGAGCCGCGCAGGCGGGCACGGGGGTATCCGGCGTCCTCGAGCGCCTCCCAGGCGACTTCGAGGAAGAGCCGCTCCTGCGGGTCCATCAGCGCGGCGTCGCGAGGGGTGATGCCGAACAGCAGCGGGTCGAACCTGTCGACGTCGTCGAGGAAGCCGCCCCACATGCGGTCGACCGGCCAGCCGTCGCGGGCGCGTTCCTGCGGGATCCGGGTGACCGAGTCGCGCCCGGCGGCCAGGTTCTCCCAGAACGTCGCCAGATCGGGCGCCTGCGGGTACCGTCCCGCGATGCCGATGATCGCGATCGCGTCGTCGTCCGCCGGGCGGGAGACGGCGGGGGCCTGGGCGCGCTCGCCCCGGCCGAGCGCGGCGGCGACGCTCGCGAGGTCGCGGTGCTCGAAGAACAGCGTGCGCGAGCGCTCGCCCAGGTCACGCTCCAGCCGCGCGTTGAGCTGCGCCACGATGTTCGACGTCAGCCCGTACTGCTCCAGCGGCACGTGCACGTTGAGCTGGGCGGCGGGGATGCCCGACACCTCGGCGTAGGTCTGCTTGAGGTAGTCCTCCAGGTCGTCCACCGGCCTGGGCGCGGCCGTCGCCGGCCCGTCCTGGGAGATCCAGTACGGCTGGGCGGCGAACGGATACGTGGGCAGCTGCACCCGCGCGGCGGGCGTGGTCCAGTACTTCTCCCACGGCACGTCCTGCCCCGCCGTCCACGCGTCGGCCGCCTCGGCCTCGCCGGCGGGATCGGCGGCGGCGCCCGGCTTCTCCACGACACCGGGCTGCCGCTCGCCGGCCACGAACGCCTCCAGCCCTGCCCGCAGTTCACGCAGGTCGGAGCAGGTCACGGCGATCCGGTACGGCAGGGCGACCCGGCCCGTCTGGGTGGTGTAGGCGATGTCGGCCAGGGAGTCGTCCGTCTCCGCGAGGTGGTCGAGCATCCGCCTGGCCAGCGTGGTCAGCTGCTCGTGGCTCGCGGCGGAGAGCACGACGGCGTGCCGGCGCCCGTCGGGGCGTGAGGGCTCGCGCGGCGCGGCGGCGCGGAGCAGCGCGTGCCCGTGGGTGCCGGTCGCGCCGAAGGCGTTGATCAGCGCCCTGCGCGGCTCGTGCTCCCAGGGGCCGAGCCGGTCCGCCACGTGGACGGGCCCGCCGTCCACCGGCCGGTCGGCGGCGAGGGTCGGGGCGATCTGGCCGTGCCTCATCTGCAGCAGCACCTTGGTGAGCTGCGACAGCCCGGAGGCGGCTTCGAGGTGGCCGATGTTCGGCTTGACCGTGCCGACCGCCACCGGCCGCGGCCTGCCGTCGAAGACCTGGGTGAGCGCTTCGAGTTCCGCCGCGTCGGCGAGGGTCGCCCCTGCCGCGGCGCACTCGACGTAGGAGACGTCGGCGGGTGTCGTTCCGGCCCGTTCGAGTGTCTGGCGCATGGAGGCGGCCATCGCCTCGGCGCTGGGCGCGGTGAAGCGGCTGCTGCGTCCGGCGTGCGCGATCCACGTGCCTTCGATGACGCCGTGGACCACGTCGCGGTCGCGCTCGGCGGCTTGCGCCGGGCGCAGCAGGAGTGCTCCGACGCCCTCGCCGACGGTCCAGCCGGGGTGGTCGTCGTCGAAGGCCCGGCCGGCCGGGTCGTCGGTGAGCAGGTCGAGCCCGGCCAGCAGGCCCGCGTGGTAGGGGTCGGCGACGAGGCTGACGCCGCCGACGACCGCCGCGTCGCACTCCCCCTTGCGCAGGCTCTCCGCGGCCAGGTGCAGGGCCGTCAGCGCGGAGGAGCAGGAGGTGTCGACCGCGATGCTGGGGCCGGTGAAGTCGAAGAAGTAGGAGACCCGGTTGGCCGCGTCGGAGGAGGTGGCCGAGACGAGGGCCTGGCCGCTCTCCCTCCAGGCGGCCGCCCCCGCGTGCTGGTAGTCCTGCCACATCGAGCCGACGAACACGCCGACCCTCGGCGCCGCCCGGCGCAGGGAGTCGGCCGTGTGACCGGCGTTCTCCAGGCATTCCCACACGCTGTGCAGCAGCAGCCGCAGCTGCGGATCCAACTGCGCCGCCTCCTGCGGCGCGATGTGGAACAGCAGGCTGTCGAACCGGTCGATGTGCTCCAGGTAGCCGCCGGGCACCGGGCCGCGCGGGCTGGAGCCGATGGCTGAGGCGCCGGAGCTGAGGTTGCGCCAGAAGGCGTCGAGGTCGTCGGCTCCGGGGTAGCGGCCCGCCAGGCCGATGACGGCGATGTCGTCGGGCCGGGAGTACACCGGTGCCTCTCCCGTGGACGAGGACCGCTTCGGATGGGGCGCCGGTCCGCCCAGGAAGGCCTGGAGGAAACGGTGCCCGTCGTCGAGGTCGAGCTGGTCGCGCAGCCGGTCGAAGGCGATGTCGCCGATCGGGCACAGACCCAGGCCGCTCGCCGCCTGGCCGGTCATGAGCAGCTGGCCGAGGTAGCCCGCTTCGAGGGTGAGGTACTTCAGGCTCTGCTCGCCGTACAGCGGCTCGATGCCTTTGAGCTGGCCTACGAGGTAGATGCTGAAGGCCGCCCGGTCGTAGGTGGGGCGGTTGTAGGAGAAGTGCACCGTGCGGTCGATGTCGGGCCGGTCGTTGACGAGCTGGAGAGTGTGCTCGCGCGGGTGGTAGTAGTAGACGCCCTCGGCCAGGCCGTCCACGCCGTCCTCGGCCACGTGGAGGTAGGCCTGGACCGCGTAGGTGTCGCCGGCCGACGGGTAGAGGTGGCGTTCCTCGCCGTCGATCCGCCTCTCGCGCAGCAGGCCGAGCAGCTGGGACAGCGCGCGCCGCGGCACGGCGCGCTGGCCGAACTCGCGGACGCTGGAACGCCAGGCGTAGTGCTCCTGCGCCACGTCGAGCGGTTCCAGGCGGATGCCGTCCGAGCCCGCGCGCCGCAGGTTCCACTCGCCCTCCTTGAAGGCGGCGCGGTCTTCTGGCGAGAAGAACTCCACCTGGGCGGGTTGGGGTGCTGCCGGTGCCGGTGCGGGTGCCGGCGCCGGCGACCCTGCGGGGAGCTGGGCCGCCACGGTCTGCGCGATCCCGTTGACCGTCGGGTTCTCCAGCAGCGCCGACACCGCGATCCGCGTCCCCCGGCTCTTCTGCAGCGCCTTGGAGACCTGGACCATCGTGAACGAGGTCGCTCCCTGGTCCCACAGGTCCTGCGCGGGATCGACCTCGCCGCCGTCGAGCAGGCCGGCGAACAACGCCGAGATCTCCTGCACGAGCTCATCCCCCGCCGCGGGCGCCTCCTCGGCTGGGGTCTCGCCGTTCACCGGCCAGGGCAGCGCGTCGCGGTCCAGCTTGCCGTTGTCGGTGGCGGGGAACGTCGTCAGGAAGGCGACGTAGTTCGGCACCATGTAGTCGGGCAGCGTCTCGGCGGCGTGGCCGCGCAGTTCCGCCACGGAGGGCGCCTGGCCGGACTCCGCGATGACGTAGGCGACGAGCTTGCGCTCCCCCGCCTCGTCGTCGCGGGCGACCACGACCACGTCCCTGACTCCCGCGTGCAGGCGGAGCCGGTGCTCGATCTCGCCCAGCTCCACGCGGAACCCGCGGATCTTGACCTGGGCGTCGGCGCGGCCGAGGAAGGTGATCGTGCCGTCGGGGAGGTAGGCGGCACGATCACCCGTGCGGTACATCCGCCGGCCCGGCTCGCGGGCGAACGGGTCGGCCACGAACCGCTCGGCGGTCAGCTCGGGCTGGTTGCGGTAGCCGAGGCTCAGGCACTCCCCGGCGATGTGGAGGTCGCCTTCCGTCCCGACCGGACAGGGCTGCTGCTCCTCGTCGAGGATGTAGTACCTGGAGTTGTCGATCGGCCTGCCGTACGGGATGCTGCGCCAGGCCGGGTCGACGGCGCCGACCTCGAAGTAGTTGGACCAGACCGTCGCCTCGGTCGCGCCGCCCAGGCTGACGATGGAGGCGTTCGGGAACAGGCCGCGCACGGCGTCGGGCAGCGGCAGCGGCGTGTAGTCGCCGCTGAGGAAGACCAGGCGCAGGTCGCCGGTCCCCTGCCGGCCCGCCCGCTCGGGGAAGAGCTGCGCGAGCTGGTTCAGCGTGGTGGGCGCGGAGTTCCAGAACGTGATCGGCTCGTCGAGCAGGGCGTCGAGCAGCAGGTCCGGGTCGCGCTGCTGGCTCTCGTCGGCGATGTAGAGCCCGGCGCCGCATCCGAGCAGGCCGAGAATGTCGAAGACCGACAGGTCGAAGCCGAGCGAGGTCACGCAGAGCCCGACGTCTGAGGTGCCGAAGCCGAACGTGCGGTAGCACCAGTTGAGCAGGTTGAGCACCGGCCGGTGCGTCACCTCGACGCCCTTGGGCTTGCCGGTGCTACCCGAGGTGAAGATCACGTAGGCGAGGTCATCAGGCGTGTTGACCGGCTCGGGGTCGCCGCGGTCGTCGCGCGACTCGGCGTCCAGCTCGACGGCGCGCACCTGTTCGGGCACGGGCCAGCCGGGGGTCTGCGCGCAGGTGAGCAGGATGTCCGCGCCCGCGTCGGCCATCATCACGCGTGCCCGTTCCGGCGGCAGCGAGGGCTCCAGCGGCAGGTAGGCGCCGCCCGCCTTGAGGATGCCGAACACGGCGGCCACCATGTCGAAGCCGCGGCAGAGCCGGATGCCGACGATGGTGCCCGGCCCCACGTCGAGGTCCTTCAGGCGCCACGCGATGGCGTTGGCCCGGTCGTTGAGCTCGCCGTACGTCATGGTGCCCTCGCGGCTGCGCAGGGCGGTCGCGTCGGGCCTGGTCCTGGCCTGCTCCTCGAACAGCAGGTGGACGGGCTCGGTGTCGGGGAAGTCGGTGGCCGTGTCGTTCCAGGCGTAGAGCATCGTGTCGCGGTCGGCGGCCTGCCGCCTCTCCCCGCGCAGCGCCCTTTCGAAGGCGGCGAACAGCTCGGCGGCCTCCCCCTCGGCGAAGGCCGACTCGGCCACGTCCCAGTAGTAGGCGAGCCGGTCGCCCTCCCTGACCGCGATGCAGTCCAGGGCGACGTCCGGCGTGTAGGTCATCCACGGCCCGGCCTCGACGCCCTCGGGGAGGGTGTGCCCGGTCAGGTCGAGGATGCTCGTGTACACGACGGGGAAGGCGTAGGACCTGCGGCGCCGCTCCTTCATGATGATCTTGCGCAGCGCGGCCAGACCCGCCAGCGTGCCGTGCTCGGCGTCCGCGGCGATCTGCCGGTGATAGACGCCCGGCGCGTCGTCGGCGGTGTGCGTGACCCAGCTCAGCGCCGTGAACTCGCCCGGCCGGTAGGGCTGGGACTCCTCGGTCCACCGCACCACCGACACGGTGAACGGGTCGGTGAAGCGCGCCGACAGGGCGTCCGTCAGGGCGGCCAGCACGAGCGCGTCGGGCGTCACGCCCTGCTCCCGCGCCGCGGCCTCGATGCGGTCCCACTCGGCCAGGCTGCCCAGCAGCCGCGTGCGCCGCGAGGGCGCGCAGTCCAGCGGCGGGCCGGGCGGCATGTCGCCGAACCGCTCGCTCCAGTAGCCGTCGTGCCGTTCCTCGACGTGCTGGTCCGGCGGCAGCGGCTCACCGGCCGGGGCGGAGGGGTCGTGGTAGAGCCGGAACAGCTCGCGCATCACGCGGTGGATGCTCATGCCGTCGAGCACGGTCAGGTCGATCGCGATGTGCACGGTGTCGCCCTCGGCGCGCAGCTCCCACTGCGGCCAGCGGCCCAGCGGGAAGGCCCGCCCCGCCATCTCCTCGACGCTCACCTCGTCGACGACCGGGATCGTCCACGTCTGCGGCGCGCGTGCCCTGACACGTGACCGGCCGTCGTGCGTGACCTCCGAACGCAGGGCGTCGTAGGCGTGGACCAGGCGCATCCACGCCCCCGACAGCCGGTCCACGTCGAGATCCTGCACGTGGAAGCTGTGGTAGACCTGGCAGCCGTCGAACTCGTGAGAGCCGCCCGCGCGGGCGACGAAGTAGGCCTGCTGCAGCTCGTTCAGCGGCCGCTCCACGGCGTCGCCGTCGGCGGCCAGCGCGCGCAGCGAGTTGACGAAGGCCGCGAACACGCTCTCCAGCACGCCGGGTGCGAACCGGCCGGGAGTCACGTCCCAGCGCAGCTGCAACGCCCCGCCGTACTCCCCCATCTGGTGGTCGAGCGCCACCCCTGAGGTCTGGCTCAGCGCGTACGTCACCGGCGGGACCAGCTCGTCGGGCCGCGCGTCCAGCAGGCTCGTGAAGACCACGGGCAGGCTCACGCCGGACCGCAGCTCGCGCATGACCGTGACACCCGGCACGCCGGCGTGCCCCAGGTCGCTCCACAGCGCGTGGTGTACGGCTCGCGCCGCCTCGCTGAGCGGCTCGCCCGAGGTGTCGGCGGCGGCGAACACCGCCGTCGACGTGAACGGGCCCACGACCTCGTCCACCTCGCGGGGCAGCCAGGCCCTGCCGGTGGTGGTCAGGGCGATCGGGAAGGCCCGGCCCTGCGCCCGCTGGAGCGCCTCGGCGAAGAGCGTGAGCACCAGCGAGGTCGGGGAGACCTCGAGATCGGCCGCGGTGGCGCGCAGCGAGCTCCACTCCTGCGGCGTCAGCTCGGCCGTCATGGCCACGCGCTCGCCCGCCTCGTCGGAGTGCATCGCGGGACCCTGCGGCAGATCGGCCAGGCGCTTCTTCCAGTAGCCGAGGTCGCCCGGGTTGCCGCGGTAGCCGTCGAGCGCGAGCACGCAGTCCCTCAGCGAGAGCGCGGGGTCCGCGAGCTCGTGCTCGGGATCGTGATAGCAACGCCACCAGTCGCGCAGGAGCACGTCCAGCCCGCGCCCGTCCGTCACGCTCGCGTCGATGCCGAAGTGCACCGTGCTGGAGTGCCCCGTGCGCTGGCCGGACACCTCGATGGCGAACGGCGGCCACGCGCCCACGGGTGACACATGCCGGGACATGCGCGCACGGACCTGCTCGCCGTCGCACTCGTGGACGGGCAGCTCCCACTCGGGGGCCCGCTCAAGCACGCGCTGCGTGCCGTCCTCGCCCACGACCAGCCGGAGCGCGTCGTGGTGCTCCACGACCCGCTGCCAGGCCGAGCGCAGCCGTCCGGCGTCCAGGCCGTCCACCTCGAACTCGCGATACACCTGGCAGCCCACGGCGTCGGCCGAGAAGTCTTCGTCCTTGCCCAGGACGTAGGACTGCTGGACGGGTGTGAGCGGGAAAGGGTCGAACCTGGAGCCGGGATCGGCCTCGATCACCGGTCCCGACGGCTCCGCCGTACTCCCCTGCTGGGCCCTGCCCCTGACCTCGTCGATGCGCGCGGCCAGCTCGGCCGGCGTGGTGCACTCGCCCAGCCGCTCGACCGGCAGGTCCAGCGAGAACTCCCGCTGGATGTCGAACCACACCCGCACCGCGGAGATCGAGTCGAGCCCGTTCTCCCTGAGCGACGAATCCGCGGTCAGCTCCGCGTCGCCTGGCAATGCCTCTGCCAGCAACCGGATGACCGCCTCGATCGTGCTTTCGTTCTGATCCATGGCCTCCTCCGTGCTTGCGACGCTAACGACGCGGCGCGGCCGTGCCTGCTCAAGACTGAGCAGTCGCGCGGATCGGCCCCGGCTTACGTTCGTGGCATGTCAGACGCCTGGATCTCCGGAGGAGACCCCCGGAAGGACGCAGAGGTACGGCTGTTCTGCTTCGCGCACGCGGGAGGCGGATCGGCCCTGTTCCGCAAGTGGGACGCGCACCTGTCACCGACGGTCGACGTGTGTCCCGTCGTGCTGCCGGGGCGGGAAGGGCGCCTGCGCGAGATGCCCTTCAACCGGATGGAACAGCTCGTGGAGCCGTTGTTCCGCGCGCTCGCGCCCCACGCCGACCGTCCCTTCGCCCTGTTCGGGCACAGCATGGGCGCCGCCGTGGCGTACGAGATGGCGCGCAGGTTCGCCGACAGCCCGCACGGGGAGCCGGCCGTGTTGTTCGCCTCCGGGCGGCGCGCGCCTCACCTGCCCACCAGGCGGCGGCGCTTCAGCGACCTGTCAGAGGACGAGCTGCTGGACGAGCTCGCCACGCTGAACGGCACGCCCGCCGAGGTGATGGACCAGCGCAATCTGCTCGAGGTGTTCCTGCCGACCCTGCGGGCCGACTTCGAGCTGAACGAGTCGTACACGCCGCTGCCCGGACCCGGGCTGACGTGCCCGGTATCGGCCTTCCTCGGCGACACCGACCCCGAGGTGGACCAGGACGAGATCGCCGCGTGGGCGGACGCCACCCGTGGGCCGTTCATGCTGCGGCTCTTCGAGGGCGACCACTTCTACCTCAAGGGGCCGCGGACCGAGGTCCTGGAGGCCGTCCGCGAGGACCTGGCTAAGCTGCGCCTCTGAGCTCGCGCAGCCGGGCCTCCAGCAGCTCGGCGGCCCCGTCCATGAGCCGCTCGGCGATCAGGTCGACGTGCCGGTTGCGCCAGTCGGCCAGCTCGGTGCCCGCGACGAACCGGTTGAACGACCCCATCGCGGGCCCGCAGTGCACCTGGTAGTCCACCCGCTGGTCCTCGGCTCCCTCCAGCGCGAGCCGGATGGAGTGCACGAAGTACCAGCGGAAGATCAGGGCCATCCGGTGCTTGGGGTCCCGCTCGGCCCTGGCCAGTTCGTCGGGTTTGCGCGCGGCCAGGTAGGCCTCGGTCTCGGCCCAGACCTCGTCGAAGGACCTGCGGAAGTACTTGTCCTGGATCGTCCGCCTGGTCCTGTCGTCGATCTCCTCCAGCGAGCCGTGCCGCCGGTAGAGCTCGTACAGCTTGTTGGCGCGGGCCGGGAACAGCGTGCCCTTCCTGGCGACCTGCACCCTCGCGCCCATCTCGAACATGTCGCCCGCCGGGGCGTAGGCGGTGTCCTGCACGTCGAGGTCGGCCAGCATGCGCTTGACCTCGGGAGAGGTCCCGGCCTCCGGCGAACATTGGTTGACCGAGCCGGTCACGACGAACTCCGCGCCGAGCACGAACGCCGCCGCGACCGCCTCGGGCGAGCCGAGACCGCCGGAGGCGCCGACCCTGACGGGCCTGGCGTAACGATGACGAGCCATCTCCTCGTCGCGCAGCTTCACCATCGCCGGCACCAGGGCGTACGGCGAGCGGGCGTCGGTATGGCCCGCCGAGTCCGCCTCCACGCAGATGTCCTCGCTGATCGGCAGCTCGGCCGCCACCTCGGCCTCGGCGGGGCTCAGCGCGCCCTGTTCGGTCAGGCGGCGCAGGATCGCCTCGGGCGCCGGCCGCATGAAGGCGCCCGCGACCTCAGGACGCGACACCTTGGCCAGCACGCGCCGGACGGCGACCGGCCGGCCGGACTCGTCGCGGTGGGCGCCGGCGAAGCGGTAACGCACGAGGGGCGCCGTGATGTGCGGATAGGCGGCCGCCTCGACGTAGCGCACGTCGTGGCGCAGATACAGCTCCACGGTGTCGCGTTCGAGCCCGTCCTCGTCGAAGCCGTAGAGCAGGTTCATGCCGAACCGGGTCCCGACCTCCTGCTTGATCGTGCGGATCGCCGCCTCGATCTCGTCCAGGGTCAGGCCGCCGGCGCCGAAGAAGCCCATCAGGCCGGCCTTGCCCATCCTGATCACCAGGTCGGCCGAGGCGATGCCCTTGAACATGGATCCGGCCAGGTAGGCGTGACGCACGCCGTAGTCCTCGCGGAAGGTGCGAGAACCGAGGGTGGAGTCGGGGACGCTCGGCGTCTCCTGCCTGGTGACGTCCCACAGTTTGGAGAGCACGGTGCCGGGGCCCAGCTCCACCAGCTCGTCCACGCCCTGCCCCATGAGGTACCGCATGCCGTCCAGCCAGCGCACCGGGCTGTGGATCTGCTTGCGGAGCAGCTCGGCCATGTCGCCGGCGGTGTGCGGGCGGCCGGTCACGTTGGAGAGCACGGGCACGCGCGGCTCGGCGAGGTCGACGGCCTTCAGCTCCTGCGCGAACGCGTCGGCGGCCTCCCGCATGTGACGCGAGTGGGCGGCGACGCTGACGGCGAGCGGCACGCACTTGCCGCCGTCGGCCTCGATCGCCCCGGTCACCGCGGCGAGGTCGTCCTGGAGCCCGGCGAGCACCACCTGCTGGGGCGAGTTGTAGTTGGCGATCTCGACGTCGGTCCCGTGCACCAGCGCCTCCAGACGGTCCACCGGAACGCCGAGCACCGCCGTCATAGTGCCGCCCTTGGCCTGGCTCATCAGCTCGCCGCGTCGCGCGACCAGCCTCAGGCCGGTCTCGAAGTCGAAGCAGCCTGCCGCGAACAGCGCCGTGTACTCCCCCAGGCTGTGCCCGGCCAGGTAGTCGGGCTTGCCCTCCTGCGACAGGTAGCTGAGCGCGTTGACGGTGTAGAGCGCGGGCTGGCTGAAGCGGGTGTCGCGCAGCCGCACGGGATCCTGGCACAACTCGGCGATCGAGTACCCGAGGATCTCGTCCGCCTTCGCGCACAGGTCGGGGTGGCGTTCCAGGACGCCCTCACCCATTCCTCTGCGCTGGGAACCTTGGCCGGGGAAGACCCATACGACTGCCATCGGGCGCTTTCCTTCCTAGCGTTCCCAGGGGAACCGCTTCTCCGTTGCGTAGTCGGACAGCCGCTGCCGGACCTCGGGCGTGGACATCAGCCGGCCGAACTCGCCGACCGCCTTCTCCTCCGTGGCGTCGGAGATGATCCACAGGTCGCGGAAGTAGCGCTTCATGTCGCCGATGACCGACTCGTCGAGCTTGGTCAGTCGGTAGGCCAGGCGTTTGACGACCGCCTCGGGATCCTGCGTCACCTCGTCGACGAGCTGGAACCGCTCGGCCTGCTCGGCGCTGACGGGCTGGGTGCTGAACGTCATCGTGTAGGCCCTCTGGAAGCCGGCCCGCCGGATGAGGAAGGGCAGCACGCAGCAGGGAAGCAGCCCCCACAGCGCCTCGGGCAGGCTGAAGGTGCTGCGCTCGCTGGCGTAGACGAAGTCGCTCGCGGCGGCCAGGCCCACCCCGCCGCCCGCGACCCGGCCGTCGACCTGCGCGACGACCGCGCGCGGCGTCGTGGTGAAGCGTTTGAGCAGGCCGAAGAAGTCCGCGCCGCCGTCCTTGGCGTCGCCCGTGGCGGCCTGCTCCAAATCCATCCCGGTGCAGAACACCCCGTCGCCGCCCTGGAGCACGAAGATCCGGCAATCCGGCGAGTTCTCGGCCTCGTCCAGGGCGGCGTGGATCTCCTTGATCGCCGCGCCGTCGATGGTGGCGCCGATCGTGAACCGCACGGTGGTGGCCATCGTCAGCTCCATCTGTATTCGCGGTGGAAGTCCGCGATCCGGTCCAGGACCAGCAGGCCCCGGTCCTCGAACCCCGCCTCGAAGAGCCCGCCGTAGGCCTTGGTCTCGAACACCGCGTTCCGCGTGCCGAAGCCGCGGTCCGCGCTGAGCTCGCCGACCTCGTCGAGCTCCTCGACGGTGAGCTTGCTGCGCTCGTCGAGCGCTTGGGCGACCTTGGTCACGGGCCGCGCGCCGGGCGGGATCACGCCGCTGAAGAACTCCGATGCGCACCCGGAGCCGTAGGAGAACAGGCCCGCCCGCCTGGGCGCCGGGAAGTCGCCCTGTTCGAGCAGCGAGCACAACGCCATGTAGAGGGCGGCCGAATACGTGTTGCCCACGCGCACCGGGTAGGCCAGCGACGGCGCCACCCTGGCCGCGAAGTCGGCCTCGATGGCGGCGGGCGCCAGCCCCTTCTGCTTGCGCAGCAACGTGCGGTGGGCGCCCTTCACCATGCCGGCGAACGGCGTGTGCAGCGCGAGGTAGTCGAAGGTCTCGACGATGTCGGCCCCGGCCACCCGCTCCTTGTAGGCGCCGAAGCTCTCCTCGATGCACCGCATGTACGCCAGCAGCGACAGGTCGGGGTCCACGGCGTCCTCGTCGTGGCGCGGGCGCAGCGTGTCCATGACCTCGAAGGTGTGGTAGCCGCTGGCCCCCTGGTCGAGCCGCAGCACCTCGGCGTCGTCGCCGACGAGCATGGCGACGGCTCCGGCGCCCTCCGACGGCTCCCAGTAGGTGGCCCTGGCCGTGGAGCTGGCGGCGTCCGTCGCGATCACCAGCGCCTTGACGCCGGGGACCGGGCTGGCGCCCACGACCCCGACCGCGCTCTGCAGGGCCGCAGTGCCGCCGTAGCAGGCGTGCTTGACCTCGAACGAGCGGCAGGCCGGGTTCAGGCCGAGGTAGTGGTGGACGTAGGTGCTGATCGGCTTGCCGAAGTCGAGCCCCGACTCGGTGCCGACGACGAGCAGCTCGATGCGCCGCCGCTCGGCGGGGCTCAACGACTCCACGATCGGCTTGGCCGCGTTCACGGCGTTGGTGACCGGGTCTTCACACGGCAGGTTGACCGACCTCTGCTCCATCATGAGGTTCGCGAAGCGTTTCATGTCGAGGCCGCGTGCCTCGAACAGCTCGCGCACCCCGATGAACGCCCGGCCGACGTAGGCGTTGATCGACTCGATCCCCAGAGCCATGGCTCAGGAACCCTCCGTCAGATGCGGGACCATCAGGACGTCGTTGATGGTGGTGGGGACGAACAACCGGTCCCAGCCGCCGCCGCCCTTGGCCTCCGGCACCCGCTCGGCGTCGTAGACCTGCTTGTGCATGCCCTCGCTGCGGTCGATCTCCTGCACCAGCCGGTAGTCCTCCAGCCTGCGCAGGTGGATGAGGCAGTGGATGCGGTCCTGCTGGCCCCACGTCTGCTCGTAGATGTAGGCGGTGGCCTGGCCGGGCAGCGAGTCGTTGACGTAGCTGGACCAGTCGTGGAGGAACTGGCGGCCCTCCTCGCGGAACTCGTACTTGACGTCGCCGGTGCGCAGGATGATCGCGCCCGCGTTCGCCGAGTTGAGCTGGGAGTCCTGCGGCTGAGTGGTCTGGTGCATCGCCGGGGGCACGAACAGCGCCGGGTCGTCCTCGGCGTGGTCGGCGAAGCCGTGCTGCGGGCACATGATCGTCTCGCGCAGGCTGCCGTAGACGAACATCTTCTCCCAGTTGCCGCCGCCCTTCTTCGGCAGGCGGTTCTTCAGGGAGATGTCCTGGAAGGCCTCGTCGTGATCGACCATCTCCAGCAGCCTGCTGTACTTCTCGGGCGACTTCATGTGCACGAACCAGTGCAGCCGGTCGCGTACGCCGAAGACCTCCTCGTAGCAGAAGGTCGTGGCGACGCCCGCCTGGGCGCGGTTCATGTAGCTCAGGAGGTCGACGCTGAAGTCGCGGCCCTCGCGGGCCATGTCGTACTCGAGCATGCCGACCCGGTGGATGATCAGCCCGGCGTTGCCGGAGTGCAGCAGCTTGTCAGGCGCCAGGGTGGTCTGGTGCTGTGCCGACAGCGGCGTCGCCCAGACGTCCTCGTGTGTCATGACCCTTCCCCTCGGTTGCGGCTCTGGGTGCGAATCTCGCTCATGGGGGCCGGATCGTCCGCTCAATATTGAGCAGACGATCGACGGGCCGATCGGCGTAGATTCCGTTGTGCTCGCACTAGGACCCGTCATGCCGCTGGGCACCCATGAGCTGCTGGTTTTCATCCTTCAGCTCGGGGTGCTGCTCCTGCTGGCCATGCTCCTGGGCCGCCTGGCCGTCTGGATGCGCGGCCCCGCCATCGTCGGCGAACTGGCCGTGGGCGTCCTGCTGGGGCCCTCACTCCTGGCGCACGTCGCGCCGGACTTCTCGGCCTGGCTGCTGCCCGAGCAGCCCGCCCAGTTCCACCTGCTCGACGCCGTCGCCCAGATCGGCGTGCTGCTCCTGGTGGCCATCACGGGGATCCAGCTCGACTTCGGCATGGTCCGACGGCGCGGCTCCACCGCCGCGAAGGTCTCCATCGCCGGGCTCGTGATCCCGCTCGCGCTGGGCATCGCCACGGGGTTCATGCTGCCGCGCTCGCTGCTGGCCGAAGGCACCGACTACACGGTGTTCGCCCTGTTCCTGGGGGTCGCCACCTGCGTGAGCGCGATCCCGGTGATCGCCAAGACGCTCCTGGACATGAAGCTGCTCCACCGCGACGTCGGGCAGCTGTGCCTGACCGCCGGCATGGTCGACGACGCGTTCGGCTGGTTCATGCTGTCGATCGTCTCGGCGATGGCGACCACCGGGCTCCGGGTCGGCCAGATCACCCTCTCGCTCATCTCGCTCGTGGCGCTCGTGCCCTTCTCGATCTGGATCGGCCGTCCCCTGGTGCGCTGGGTGATGCGGCTCGCGTCCCGCTCGTCGGAACCGGGCCCCAGCCTCGCCACCGCCGTCGTCCTGGTGCTGCTCTCGGCGGCCGCCACCCACGCGCTCGGCCTGGAGGCCATCCTCGGCGCCTTCCTGTGCGGCATCCTGATCGGCCGTTCCGGCCACGTGAACTCCGACTGGCTGGCGCCGCTGCAGTCGTTCGTGCTCTGCGTGCTCGCTCCCCTGTTCTTCGCCACCGCAGGACTACGCATGGACCTCACCCTGCTGGGCAAACCCGAGGTCCTGGTCGCGTCGGTCGTGGTCCTGCTGGTGGCGATCGTCGGCAAGTTCGCCGGCGCCTACATCGGCGCCCTGCTCAGCCGGTTGAGCGGCTGGGAGGCGCTGGCGCTCGGCGCCGGCATGAACGCGCGCGGCGTCATCGAGGTGATCGTCGCGATGGTCGGGCTCCGCCTGGGCGTGATCACCACGGAGATCTACACCATCGTGATCGTCGTGGCCATCGTCACCTCGCTGATGGCGCCGCCGATCCTGCGCTTCGCGACCCGGCGGATCAAGGTCACCACGGAGGAGCGCATCCGGCACATCCACCACCGCCAGCTCGTGGAGTGAGCCTCACTCCAGCGGCACGACGTACGCGCGCCGTTCGCGGATCAGCCCGTCGCGCATCACGAACACCTCGCCCATCGCCGCCCGCATCACGCTGCCGTCCTTCTGGAGCGCTTCGAGGGTCATCTCCGCCATGACGACGTCGTCCTCCTCGACCATGCGGGTGATCACCACCTTGGGCGGGACGCCGACCGGGTCCGGCCCCTCGATGTTGGCGTCGTAGGCCTGCTTGCCGGTGATGTGGAAGTGGCCGAACACGGTCCACTCGATGTCGTCGGTCAGGCACGCCAGGATCTGGGCGTGGTCGGAGCTGTTGAAGCCGTCGATGTAGCGGCGGACGGTCTGCTTGTTCGCGGACATGGTGTCTCCTTCGTTCACTGACCGGTCGGTGCCGGGCTGGCGTTCTCGACACCGGTCATCGGATCAGCGGCTCACCGCCAGGTGTCCCTGGTCCACGAGTACCACCTGATCGGCCGGCCGGATGCGGGGCAGCCGGTGCGCGATGACCACCAGGGTCCTGCCACGGCAGTACGACCGGAGCGCGTCGTACACCTCGTCGGAGGTGACGCCGTCGAGGGCGCTGGTGACCTCGTCGACGACGAGCACCTGCCAGTCGGCCAGCAGCGCCCTGGCCACCGCCAGGCGCTGGCGCTCACCGCCGGAGAGCTGGTGCCCCTCCACGCCGATGGGGGTGTCGAGGCCCAGCGGCAGCTTGGCCACCAGGTCGTCGAGCCGGACGGCGGCGATCACCCGGAGCAGGTCGTCCTCGGTCACGGCGTCGCGGGCGAACAGCAGGTTCTCCCTGATGGACGTGTCGAACAGGGTGGTGTGCTGCGGCACGATCGTCGCCACGTCGCGCAGCTCGGCGCCGCCCGCCCCGTGGACCTCGACGTTCCCTGAAGTGGGGCGCAGGAGCCCGGCGACGATCAGCCCGAGCGTGCTCTTGCCCGATCCGGTGCGCCCGCGCACGACCGTGACCGAGCCCGCGGGCAGGTCCAGGTCGATGCCGCTGAGCACCTCCCGTCCGTCGTCGCCGTACCGGTGGCCGACCCCGCGCAGCGTCACGCCGACCCCGCGCAGCGTCACGCCGGCCCCGCTGCCTCGGGCCTGGCGTCCGTGGTCGCGCACCGGCTCAGGCAGGTCGAGGTACTGGATGACGCGCTCGAACTTGGCCAGCGAGACGTGGAGGCTGCTCGACAGCTGCAGAAGGGACTGGATGGGCTGCGACAGCTGCATCTGGAGGATCACCATGACGATCACGGTGCCGATGCTCAGTCCCGAGACCGCCGTGCCCGCCACCCAGAACACCAGCGGCGGCACGCAGGCGAACGACGCTCCGATGATCACGTAGGCGGTGGCGCCCACGACCCGCTGCCGCACCGTGATCTCGCTCAGCTGCCGGCACACCCCGACGAACCGTTCGAGCCGGCGCCCTGAACGGTGCAGCGTGCGGCCCAGGATGATCCCGCCCAGGCTGAGGTCCTCGGCGGCGAACCGCAGGAGCGAGGTGAGGTGCCGCTGACGTTGCCTGGCCAGGTCCTGGCGCCGCCGGGCGAAGCGATGGTTGAGCAGGGCCAGCACATAGGCCAGGGAGAAGGAGAGCAGGGCCAGCTGCCAGCTCAGCACCACCATCGCGATGCCCGAGGCGGCCAGCGCGGTGAAGGATCCCAGGGCCTGCTGCGCGGTGCTGGTGACGAACCGGTCGATCCCCTCGATGTCGCTGACCAGCCTGGCCTGGACCTCCGAGGTGCTCTCCTCGGTGTAGAAGGCCAGTTCCTGCGCCTGGGCCCGGCCGTACACCGTGGCGCGCAGGGTGGTCGTCACCCGCTGGCCGATGACGTTGGTGAGAGCCACGTTGCCGACGTCCAGGGCGCTGACGACGATGCCGAGGACGACCATGAGCGCGCACAGCAGGGTCAGCAGCACGGCGTCTCCGCGCAGCAGCCCCTGGTCGATGACCATGCGGGTCAGCAGTGGATTGGCCACTCCCAGAGGAACGGTGATCAGCACGATGAGCAGCGAGGCCGCCACCTTCCACCGGTACGGGCGGAACCAGGTGAGCATGCGCCGGAGCACGGCGGTGGCGGTCATGGGAAGGGATGGGGGTCGGAGGCGAGTTCCCCGGGCGTCAGGTCCCGGTCGCGGTGGCCGAGCAGCCGCGGCACCGTCAGCAGCCGGGGCAGGTCGTGGAGCCGGCGATGGTCGTGCCCGAACGTCATCGACAGGGTGCCGGGGATCAGCACCTTCACGCAGGCGAGGCCGCCCGCCCGGTGCTCGGACCCGGTCTGGTCGATCACGATCACGTCGAGCCCCGTCTCCAGGTAGCGGCCGGCCGTCTCGTTGAGCACGCTCGTCAGGTCCGTGCCGGAGAAGCCCCGTGTGTCTCCGATGTCGGCCGGCATGCGGCGGCCGGGCGCCCCGGTGAGGAAGTCGAGCCGCCGGGCCGCGTCCGGATGCGCGTACAGCAGGGCGTGGTCCTCCATGTCCTTGACGAGCCCCGGCTCGTCCACCATCCGCCGCGCCTGTTCAGCGTGCTCGGCGTACTTCTCTCCCACGGGGGCGATGCTCGCGGCGACCTCGGAGAGGGCATTGGCCATCGCGCGTTCCGGGTCGGGGCTGGACCCGGCCGCGGAGATCGTCGCCGCCCGCCCGTCACCGCGCGGGTTCACGGCGACGGCCCACACGCACGGGATCCGCTGCTCGACGCTGATGTCATGGAAGAACACGTCGTAGCCGGTCTCCGCCTCCACGCACGCGTGCTGCAGCAGCAGCCCTCGATCGGTGACCCCGGACAGGTCGATGCGCGGCGCGGGCATCCGGCAGTACCAGGTCAGCAGGAAGGCGTCGCGCTCCGCGACCTCCAGGATCCCGTGCAGGACGGCCTCTTCGAGCGAGCCGCCGAGCGCGCATCCGTTGGAGATCTCGTAGACCAGCTCGTGCCCGTTCTGGTAGTAGGCGCACGACTCCGGCACCAGGATCGGTTCCTTCCTGGCGAAGGAGTAGCCCCAGACCCAGGTGTAGGTCTCGTTCACGTCGAACGGCCGGTAGCGGAAGCCGGGCAGGCGGTACCTCTCCGCGGGGTAGAGGCCCAGGATTCGCGGATCGAGAGCGTGCCCGGCGACCTCGGCGAAGCTCGCGCGCACCGTCGGCCTGCGCGCGCCAGGAGCCCCGCCGTACCTCTCGAGCCCCTCCAGCACGGCGGTGCGCCGGGCGGCGGCGCGCGTCTCCGCGCGTCCGTAGCCCGTCACCTCGCCGCTGCGCCCGCCCACGCCGGCCGAGGCGACCGTCATGACACCCGCCGTCCATTCCGAGATCGAGCCGATCAGCCCGCATACCGGGTCGACGTACAGCTCCTCCAGGTCCTGCGCGGGGTCACGGGTGCGGAAGCCGCGTTCGCGGTGCATCCGCCGTGGTTCCATGACGAGATCGGCCAGCTCTGCGGTGTCGTCCGGCGCGTCACCACAGGTGCCGCAGAAGGCGTCCGGCAGGAACGGGTGCACGCTGACGTCCAGGCGTTCGAGATCCACCATCAGCAGGGCCCGGCTCGTGCGAAGGCCGGCGCCCGCCGACAACGACGCGACCTCGGCCGCGACGAGTTCGGCCACCTGCGTGGCCGCGAGCGGGGTGACCCACGACGAGGGGCGTTCGCGCAGGACCTCGCCGTGCCTTCGCCAGATGGCCCGGTGCCCCTCCTGATCGGCGCGGACGCGGCGGCGGCGCCGTTCGGCGCATGACACGCAGCCCGGGACGCCCGGGGTCTCCAGGGGGCCGATCACCACCTGGCCGAGCTCGGCGCGCACGCGCAACCAGGGCACCGCGAGCCCGATCGCGGCCGCCCGCGTCTCCGCGGTGCGGGCGGTGTTCCAGCTGTCGTCGGCCGCGACCAGCAGCACCGGCGCGCCCGCGACCCGCGCCGCCGTGTCGTGGCGGGCGACCTCACGGTCAGCCGCCGTGTCGTGGCGGGCGACCTCACGGTCAGCCGCCAGCCGGGCGGCGATCGCGTCGTGCATCAACCCGCGTCCGACCAGGGCCACCTCACGCATCAGACACCACCACCCGAGTCAGATAGGGCATGATCGAGGACACCGCCTCGTCATGATCAAGAGGTACGGCCAGCGCCACCCGGCCGCCGGCGCGCAGCCGCGACACCACCTCCGCCAGGTCTGCCGGCCTGAGCGAGGCCCGTCGCGATGGTCCGCGCAGCCGGTCCGGCAACGGTTCCGCGTGGCCGTCCCGCGGTGACTGCAGGCGAACGAGCGCGGACCTCAGGCCCTCTCCCAGCGCCTCGGCCGGGTCCAGGTCGGCGAAGTGGCCGATCGTGACCTCGCCCGCGCAGAAGGCGAAGGCCGGGACCCCGGGCGATCCGGTGAGGTCGTAGACCTCGGGCAGCTCGCCGAGGCGGACCAGCACATCGCGGCATCTGCGCCCCTCCTCGTGCAGGTCGACGGCCATGACGTCGATCCTGGGGAAGGGCTCGGAGCGCGAGACGAGGCCGGCCGTGACCATCTGCAGGCACCGGCCGGCCAGCCCCTTGCCGAGGGCGTGCTCCCAGCTGTCCCCGGCCGCGAGCCCGGCGGGCCCGCCGTCGAACACGTCGGCGGCCGGGACCAGCCGGGCCCGGTCAGGGCGGTCGATCTCGTGCGCCCAGACGCCGGAGCCGGTCAGCCTCCCGGGATCCACGGTGCGCGCCGCGTAGACGGCCAGCGCCCGTCGCACGGCGTCGCGGTGGGCGGCCTCGCGGCCGAACCCGGAGCCGATCCCGGCCTCCCCGTCCGGCAGGACGGCCCTGCACACGTTCACCAGCACCTGCGGCTCGTCGGCGTCCACCAGCCTGACGACCCCCAGGTACTCGTCGACGCACGGGGCGACCCTGCGCATGAACGAGCCGCGGTCGAGGTGCTCACCCGCCAGCAGGGCGCGCACCCGCTGGAGGAACATCTCACGCGAACGCGCCGGGGCCGGACGGGGACGCGGCAGGCACGGATGCCGCGTGCGCCGCCACGTGTCCTGCTCGATCCTGACCAGGTGCCGGCGTTCGCCGGGCGGCACGGCCCCCGTCAGCTCGCGGTAGGCGGCCTGAACCAGGCTCGCGGCCGCCCCCGGCGGCACGGCTCCACCCGGCCCCGCTCCACCCGGCACGGCTCCACCAGGCCCGGCTCCACCCGGCCCCGCTCCACCAGGCCCGGCCCCACCCGGAGCGGCCCCACCCGGAGCGGCTCCACCGCCGCCCATCCGGTGCGTCACGTCGTCCCAGCCCGGAGCCCCCGGCGGCAGCAGCCAGGTGGCCTCGCTCGTGACGACCAGCAGGGCCAGGGGGATCGCGCGCTCCTCGCAGACGCGCTGAAGCCGGAGGGCGCCCGGCCCATCGCCCGCGTAGAAGACCAGGTCGGCGGCGGGCAGCTCGGTCACCGCGGCGCAGGAGAGGTCCAGCACCGTGATGTCCCGCAGGCCGGATGCCGACACCGCCCGGACCAGGCTTCCCAGCGCCGGCTCGGCCCCCGCCACCACCACGGCGCGTTCCGCGTAGCCGGCCTCCCGTTCCCCTTCGAGGGCGTCGCAGGTCCGCAGGAGCTCGACGACCCGCTTCACGGCCTGCTCGCGGTCTGGCGGCAGCCCGGCGGTCAGTTGCTCGATCGTGTACCTGCCGTCGAGAAACGGCAGGAGCCGATCGACCCATCTCGCGATGGAGGTCCCGTCGATCCGCGCCAGCCCGCGATGCGTGAGGATGCGCAGGCCGTCGCCGCTCTGCGCCACGTAGACGTCATCGCGCAATCGCAGCCTCATCGCTCCGCTCCCTGAAGAACGGAACCGAGGGCGAACTCGCCGACCGAGCCCTCCTCCATCGGGTCCAGGCCGGTGGCCGCCGCGAACGCGGCGGGGTTGCCTCCGCCGAGCGCGCAGGGCGCCAGCTCCATCGCCGTGGCCACGAGGTACATCGTCTGGAAGAGGACGCCGACGTTCTTCATGATCAGCGAGTAGGCCATCGACTGGTAGCTCCCCATGACGCGCCCGAACCGTGCCGCGATCACCAGGAGAGCCTGCGGCTCCTCGCTCTCGGTCGCCGACGCGGCCGCGGTGCGCAGCAGCAACCGCACCTCCGGGGTGGCGCCCCCGACGCGTTCGAGCCGGTGGCGCTGCGGGTCGTAACGGTAGAGCCCCTGCTCCAGCCCCGAGACCCGGCGGATCACCGGGTAGATCTCCAGTTCGTGCAGGGCCCCGCCGCTGGGATGGGGGCGGCTCACGTAGTCGGCGCCGTGGGCGCGGTAGAGCTCGCGGTTGCGCGCGCAGCGGGAGAGGAACTCCCCGAGCTGCGTCGCGGTCAGCGGGCGCGTCTCGTCGTGGCGCCGGATGGAGCGGCGGCGTTCCAGCACGGTGGTCAGAGCCGGGTCGCCGACGCGCACGCGGACAGGATCGGGGCGGGCGAGCTCGACGACCTCGCCCGCGAACGGCTCGCGAAGGGCCGGCCTGCCGCTCGCCCAGGCGCCCTTGCCGTACGGCACGCCGGTCAGCTGCGTGCGGCTGCGGTGATGGAACCACAACTCGTGCGGCTGCCATGACGGCGACCCGTCGTCCTGGTCGTCGGCCGGGGAGAGCGCCAGGCCGGCGGCCCACAGGTCGCGGCGCAGCCGGTGCACGACGGGGATGTCGTCGTCGGCCAGCCGCGCGGGCCCGAGCCAGGCCAGGGCACGGGAGTCGTGCAGCCGCACGCGGCACCACGAGCGCGGGGACTCCAGGACCAGTTCGTTCCGGTCCCTGCGCATGATCGCGAACCGCGACAGCGCCAGTTCCGCGGGAATCTCCCCCTGGGGCGGCTCCTGCGGACGCTCCGGCTCGACGGTGTAGAGGTCGGTTCCCGACCAGGTCACGGTGGCGTCCAGCCATCCCTCGCTCCGCAGCAGGCTCAGGTCCTGTTCCACCAGTTCCTCGATCGGGACCGGTTCCCGTCCCAGCCGGTGCAGCAGGGCCCGTTGCACCGGGTTCAGGCGGCCGAGCGCCATGCTGTACGGCCAGCTGAGCAGGTGGTACGAGCTGTCCGGAGTGACGCCACCGGAAACTCCCGGGCGGATCCTGACCCTCTCCTCGATCGGCGATGTCATGTCGGCCGCTCCTCCTCGCTCATCTCCAGGAAGGTCCGTGTGGCCAGGGAGGAGGCGTACCTCTCGGAGAGCAGGTCGACCCCCAGGCGGTTGGCGGCCAGGTGGGCGCACGTCGTCATCACCGCGGGCCGCGACCGCGGGTCCAGCTCCTTCTGCAGCCACGCCACGGCCTGCGACCAGCCGGCCAGGCCGTCGCCCGGCGGCATGGCGTCGGCCAGCTCGACCAGCGCCCGCATGCGCCGCCCCAAGGGCAGCAGGATGTCGCGTTGCCGCGCGAACCGGTCGTCGTGATCTCCCGTCCCCGCCGCGCTTCTCCCGAGCCGGAACCAGATGATGAGGTACATCGCCACGACCGCGGTGATCCGCTGCTCGGGGGTGACTCCTGCCGAGAGCGTCGAGAGGACGATCCTGCTGGAATCCACGAAGTGCTTCTCCACCGCCGGCATCGCGGCTCGCCCGTAGCGCCGGGTCTCCCTGCGGTAGGGGATGAACGCCACGGAGTTGTTCGGCGCCAGCTCCCGGGTGAAGCCCGGCAGGCCCTCCGCGCCTGCCAGGCCGGCGGCCGTCTTCTCGTACTCCTCCTGCTGCACGGTGTCGGCGGAGGGCCGGGCACGGAAGAACGTCTGGCAGCGGGCCTCGATGACCCGCCGGACCCGGTCGTGGTCCGCGGGCTCGGCTCTCACCCGCAGGCGCACGTGGGGTCCGGCGTCCCAGTAGCGGAGGAAGAAGAAGTCGGGGCGGTCGCCCCCGTCCGCCAGCTCGTCCATGATCGAGGGGATCAGATCGACGATCACGGCGTCCTGGTCTCCCTGGTAGAACAGGTGCGCGCTCACCCACTCGTCGTGGCCCACGTCAATCGCTCCAGGACGCGACATCGATCACCATCTCCATGACGTGCTCCCCGCCGTGGTGCTCGCGGGCCGACATCGGATCGGGCAGTGCCTCCTCGAAGACGACCGCGTCGTTCGGCCGCCGCAGCAGCTCGTCGAAGGCATGCAGGAGGAAGGGGTTGGCGAAGTCCAGGTAGAGCGGCTTGTTCTCGTGGAAGCGCCGTCTGGCCAGGCCCTTGACGAAGCAGGTCTCAGGGATGCCCGTCTCCTGCCGCCACTCGGCCAGCCGTACGAGGTAGGCGCCCGGCGACTCGCCCGCGCGCCGGGCGGGGACGGCCGCCGGGGTCAGGTGGCGGCTCTCTCGGCGCACCACGACGCGCCCCACCCGCGCCCGCGGGGTCAGCGTCACCTCGGGAGCGGCCTTCCAGTGCCCGCGCGGCGCGATGCTCGCGACGGGCTCGGGCGGTTCCTCGCCGAACGCCCTGACGAGCAGGTGCGCCGCGCGCGGCAGAGTCCACGGGGCGCTGTTGCCGAGATGCAGCGGCCGGACCTGACGGTCGAGCCGTGCCGAGCGCAGCCGCAGCAGATCGCGCGTGTCGTCGCGTTCCACCCACAGGTCGTGCAGATCGAGCCGGACGGTCCCCTGCCGGGCGTCGCCGTGCCACGGATAGGTGATCTCGTACGGCGCGCAGGGCTCCCTGACGTTCAGCGAGGTCCCCAGCGAACCGCCGAGCGCGGCGAACACCGGCCGATCGCCGGGCGGCTGCGCCCACGGCGTGGTCCGGGCGCCGGTCAGGTGGTCCAGGCGGCTGTGGCTCCTGCCGTACCCGGTGAAGACGTTGTTGATCACGAAAGCGGTGCCCGGCTCGTCCGCGAGCGGCTGGCCGTACACGCCCACCGAATGGAGGTCGTCGAGCCATCGGGGGAATCCGGCCACCGCCTCGGTCAGCTCGCCGGGTCCGACGTCGACGAGCCCGTCGGGTCCGGCCGGCCGCCACAGCAGGCCGGCGGCCGTGTCGCGCAGCGCGTGCAGCTCGTGGACACGGTCGAACAGGCTGCTCCGCCCGCTTCCCGACGAATGCCACAGCCGGCCGATCTCCGTACCCTCCGGGGAGGCGGCGGCGACCTCCTGCACGAGCTCGTGGTAGAAGTCCGGGAAGGGTGCCGGTGGCCGCCGCCCCCACCAGGCGTGCAGGGCGATCTTCAACTCCTGGCCGTGGCTGAACAGCGCCAGCCACCGGCGGATGGCCTGCAGGTCGTCCAGCACCGGCCGCCAGGCACGGCGGCCGCATTCCGCCAGGGGCTCCCTGCTCACGGCCGTGTCGAAGGTCTCGCTCGTGATCGGCTGCCCCAGGTGGCCCGACAGGTCCGCCATCGCCTGGCGCACCGAGTCCAGCCGCCGCCGGTGCCGTTCGACGTCCTCGACGGGGACGTCCTCGCGCACGGCCTCGTCGACGGCCAGGAGCAGCGAGCCTGCCCGCGTGAACTGCGCGCCGAGCGAACGCAGCCAGTGACCTGCCTCGCGCGGCGTGGTGATCTGGCCGCCCGGCTGCGGCATGAGCTGCAGCAGGCCGATCTCGACGAGATGGCCGAGGAAGGCCGCCACCCGCGCGGGCTCGGCGTTCCCCGCCGCCGCCAGCTTGTCCGCCAGCTCGCCGAAGGTGATGGCGCCGTCGTCGGGGATCAGCTCCAGGCAGGCGCGGATGGCCGGGGTGCCGTCGATCGTGAGCATCGCCTCGGCGGGCGGAGGGCCCAGGAAGCGCAGCCTGTCACCGGCGGCCACCGTGCTGGGGTTGACGCGGGTGACCATGCCGCGCCGCAGCCCGTCCCCGACCAGGGCCTCGTGCAGCTCGGAACGGGCGTGATGGCCGAGGTCGAGCACGCCCGTGACGCTGTTCCGGCTCCTGGGGAGCTGGCGGACCGGGGTGTCGTCGTCGGTCCACGACCCGCGTCCCGTGATCATGAACGTGCTGAAAGGGCTGGTCTTCGCCGCCGCCCGTACCAGGTACTTGGCCAGGGCGGGAGCCAGCCGCCGGGTGTCGCGGCCCCGATCGGCCAGCCACTTGTCGAGATCGGCCGAGAGATCGGGACTCGCCTGGAGGAGCGCCCGGCGAAAGGCCGGAGCGGCCACCAGGTCGCGCAGCCTGCTCTCCAAGGCCGCCGTCTCCGCCCCGATCAGCTGATCCAGGGCCGGCCCGCCGCCACGCCACTCGTCGCCGGCGGCCACCCAGCGGCCCACCCGCTCGGCCAGCTCGTCGCCGAGCAGCTCACGCGTCGAGGCGCTCCACTCGCGCGCCGTGGGCCTGCGCCCCTGGTAGACCGCCCGCCGAAGGCCGATCAGCGCCGGCCGCGCAGGATGCGCCGCCACACGTGCGATCACCGGGTAGAGCTCGTCGCTGAGCGCCGC
This sequence comes from Nonomuraea sp. NPDC050663, assembly GCF_044456985.1. Lineage (NCBI taxonomy): Bacteria > Bacillati > Actinomycetota > Actinomycetes > Streptosporangiales > Streptosporangiaceae > Nonomuraea > Nonomuraea sp. NPDC050663. The sequence goes on along the minus strand of NZ_JBITGL010000011.1, from coordinate 212,115 downwards.
GCCCTCGGCCCGCGTCCATCGCCGAAGCGAGAGCCGGTCCCGCACGGCCTGGCCCGCTTCTCGCCAACGCAGTTCTTGCAGGACCCCGGCGGGAAGCCCGGCCAGCCGGATCAACGGAGCAGCGAACATGCCTCACCTCACCCGATGGTCCGCGGGCCGCCCTGCTCGAAGGGCGGCCCGCGGCGACGTCAGCTACTCCTCGGTGTCGGTGTCGTCGTCGGGCTCGGAACGCGGCTCGTTGGTGCAGCCCGAGCAGCATCCGCAGCCGCTGACTCCGTGGCAGTTGGTGAACGGGCCGTTCACGATGTCGTAGCCGCGGCCGAGCGTGAGGGTCTGCACCTCCAGCCCGCTGACGGTGAGGTCGAACACGTCCATCGGAAGATCGTGCACATCGAAGTCGAGCGTCGTGACGGTTGGCATCGATACTCCTCTTTTCACCTGGCTGGAATCTGAGGTCGTGCGCTGCCGATGCTAGGGAGCGAGGGTATGCCGGAGGTATGCCGCCAACCACGCCGGCCCGGTCTAGCGTTTCCGTCATGACCACCCACCTGCGCTCGGCGCTCTGGTTGCCGCTCTTCGACGAACTCGCCGATCCCCTGGCCGTGGCGCGCCTGGCCGCCGAGGCCGAGGAGGCCGGGTGGGACGGCTGCTTCGTCTGGGATCACCTGCGCTGGCGGGCGCCGGTGCTTCAGGCGGCCGACCCGTGGATCACGCTGGCGGCGGTCGCGACCGCGACCGAGCGGCTGCGGATCGGCCCGATGGTGTCGCCGCTGGCCCGCCGCCGTCCCGCCAAGGTGGCGCGGGAGACCGCCACGCTGGACCGGCTCAGCGGCGGCCGTCTCGTCCTGGGCGTCGGCATCGGAAGCGACAGGTTCGGCCAGGAGCTGTCCAAGACCGGCGAGGAACTCGACGACCGGCGGCGGGGGCGGATGCTCGACGAGTCGCTGGCGATCCTGGCCGCCGCCTGGTCGGGCGAGCCGGTGCGTCACCACGGCGAGCACTACACCGTCGACGACGTCACCTTCCTGCCGCGGCCGGTCCAGCGGCCGGGGGTGCCGGTCTGGGCGGCCGGATTCCCCGGCAACCTCAGGCCGGTCCGCAGGGCCGCCGGGCTCGACGGCTTCTTCCCGGTCAACCTCGAGCATCCGGACCAGCTCGCCGAGGTCGTGGCGATCCTCGCCGAGCTCAGGTCCGGCGCGGCCGGGCCGTACGAGATCGCGGTCAGCCCGCCCCTGGACGCCGACCCGCGTCCGTACGCCGCAGCGGGTGCGACCTGGTGGTTGTCGGACTTCGATCCCGGTGTACGGCTCGACACCGTGCGCGGGGTGGTGCGCGAGGGCCCGCGGGTCAGGCCTTGAACTTCTTGAACAGGAAGAAGTAGAGCTTGATGTACTGCCCGACGAGGATCCCGTTGATGATGGTCCCCTCCCTGATGAAGTGAGGGGCGCCCAGGAAGATCAGCCCGATGGCCGCCGCCGCCACCAGCAGCGTGCAGTCGAAGGCCGTCTTGATGTTGCCCCACTTGAACCCGGTCCGCTTGAAGATCGTGTTGACGAACATGTCGACCGGCATCAGCACCAGGTTGGCCCGGATCATCAGGAACAGCCCGAAGGCCAGCGTCGCGTCCGCGAACACCAGCAGGGTGAACTTCGCGGCGTAGGCGTCGAGCACGACCCAGCTGGTCAGCATCAGGTTCAGGTCGAGGAAGGCCGCCAGCACGAAGGCCGGGACCAGCGACAGGAGGTTCCTCAGCTTGAAGTCCTTGGGCATGACGAGGTACGTCAGGACCAGCATCAGGATCTCGAGGATGAAGTTGAAGGTGCCCTGGCTGATCGGCGGGAGCACCAGCGTCATCGTGCGGGTGAGGCTGCTCTGCGGCGAGATGCCGATGCCGGCCCTGATCGCGAGGCTGACGCCCAGCGTCAGCAGGTAGATGCCCGCGCCGTAGGTGATCCACCTGCGCACGAGGCTGCCGGTGTCGGCGACCCCCGCCTCCCTCTCATGCTCCAGCACAGCAGCCTCCTGTCATGAACCCGAAGCGGTCCAGCGAGATGAACAGCGTCAGGAGCTTGTTGACGACCGGTTCGCCCTCGTTGCGGTGGCCCAGTTCCGCCATGGCCGCGTCGATCGAGCGGGTCGCGTCGACGAGCTCGGTCAGGCTCATGTCGGCCATGACACCGTAGATGTCCAGGGGCAGTGCGGCCTTCACCTGCCGGTCCCTGGTGACGATGCAGCCGCCGACGTAGGTGTCGAGCTGCTTGAGGTTGGCGTGCATCTCGGCGCTGTCGGTGCCGACGACGACGAAGTAGGCGACGGGCGCGGGCCAGAAGGTCGACACGGCGCCGTCGTCCATCGAGACGCCCTTGAAGACGCCGTTGACGATGTTGCGCTCGCCGTCGGCGTAGCGCTGCACGACCGAGATGCGGCTGAGCCTGACGCCGTCGGCCTCGGGCACGACGGCGCCGTCCTGGTATGGGAGCCAGATCTCCTGCGAGAACTTGAGGTGGCCGCGGCCGTAGACGTCGAAGAGCAGGACCTTGGCCCTGGCGCCGTCGGGCGAGATCTCGATCGGGACGAGGTCGAGCTGCTCCGGCGCGAGGTCCGTCAGCCCGGGCCTGGGCTGCTTGACCATGCCGGAGTAGTCGAGGTCGGCGGTCTTGAGGAGCTTGCGGTCCTTGGCGACCAGCTCGCCGCCCTTGAACACGTAGCGCGGGTTGATCTTCGACAGGCTGTCGGTGAGCACGATGTCGGCGAAGCGGCCGGGGGCGAGCGAGCCGAACTCGTGGTCCATGCCGAACGATCGCGCGGCGTACAGCGTGCCCATCTTGATCGCCTGGATCGGGTTGATGCCCATCTCGACGGCCAGGGAGATCACCCAGTCGATGTGGCCCTTGGTCAGGACGCGGTCGACGGAGATGTTGTCGGCGCACAGCTGGAAGTTCTCGGCCGGCCACCGGCGCTTGACGATCGCGCGGAGCATGGTCTTGATGACCTCGGGGCTGCCCACCCCGAACTTGATCTGCGTGTGGAAGCCGTGGCGGATGCTCTTCTCGATGTCCTCCTCGTTCCAGACGTCGTGGTTGTTGTGCGCGCCGATGGCGGGCATGTAGTTCAGCAGCAGGTCGGGCAGAGCCGTCACGCCCCAGTGGCAGTTGACGAAGCCGCCGTTGGCGCGGCCGAGGGCGGACTTGCGGAAGTCGTCGTCGTTGCCGGTCATGTACGACAGGTGGGCGAGCTCGCCCAGGCCGATCACCGGCTCCATCTTCAGCATCGCCTCGGTCACCTCGACCGAGGTCTTCTTGCCGGGGGCGAAGGCGTAGATCCGGTAGGGGAGCTCGTCGTGGCCCAGGAACAGCGCCTGGGCCGCCTCGACGGCCTCGTCTCCGGCGGCGCTGGCGAAGTCGAGGGTCTCGGCGAAGATGGTGGTCGTCCCGCTCGGCACGATCGCCTCGCCGAACGCCGCCGGGTGGGCGAGCTGGGCGTCGAAGTGGAGGTGCGCGTCGATCAGCCCGGGAATGGCGTACAGGCCCTCGCCGTCGAACACCTCGCGCACCCTGACGACGGACTCGTCGGGGTCGAGCGCGATGATGCGCTGGCCGTGCACGAGGATCGAGCCCTGGTACACGGACTCGCTGTGGACGTCGAGGATGTTGAGGTTGCGCAGGAGGAGGTCGGCTTCCCGGTCCCCCTGCAGGATGGCGAAGATCGTCCGCACATGGTCGTAGTGCGCCTGCTGGTGCATCATTTCTCGTTTCGTGGCTCGGCTGGCGGTCTGCTCGGCGGAACGAGGCACCCTAGGACTTGCTCGTACGCACTGGGGCTATGAAATGGCACACGACCGTTGCTGACAAGCGCCGGTTTTCGCACGGACTGTACTCTTTTTTCGCACACCCTGGTCCGGGAGGGTCCATGCTCCACTCGCGCTTGCTGCACTACGTCGACGAGGTCGCGCGGCACGGCTCCATCAGGGCCGCGGGAGCAAGGCTCCACGTCGCGCCCTCGGCCATCAACCGGCAGATCCTGATGCTGGAGGAGGAGCTCGGCGAGGCGTTGTTCGAACGGCTGCCGCGCGGGATGCGGCTGACCCCGGCCGGCGAGGTGCTGCTGGCGCACGTGCGCAGGACGCTGCAGGAGTATCGCGAGGCCGTGACCGAGATCCGCGACCTGCAGTCGCTTCCGAGCGGCGAGGTGGTGATCGCCACGATGACGGGGCTGGCCAGCGGCATCGTCTCGACGGCGACGATGGGCTTCCACGCCCGCCACCCCGAGGTCAGGATCTCGATCCTGACCATGTCGGCCCACGACATCGTGCGCGCGGTGGCCGACAGCGAGGCCGACCTGGGCCTGGGGTTCAACGTGCCCACCTCCGCCCAGCTGGAGACGTGCTGGCGGCTCGACACCCGGCTCGGGGCGGTCATCGCGCCCGGCCACCCGCTGGCCCGGATGGAGTCGATCCCGCTGGCGCAGTGCGCGTCGTACCCGCTGATCTTCGCCGACCGCTCGATGGTCATCCACGGCACCATCGCCGACGCCTTCGCACAGGCAGGGCTGAAGGTGGAGCCCGCGTTCCATACCAACTCGATCGAGGCGATGAAACGGCTGGCGGCCGGGGGCGAGGCCATCGCCTTCCTCAGCAGGTTCGACATCGCCGAGGAGCAGCACCGGGGAAGCCTGGCCTTCCGGCCGGTGCGGGATCGGGCCTTCAGCGACAACGTGCTCTCCCTGATCCGCCGCGGGAAGCACGGCCTGGCGGGCCTGCTGTTCGCCGAGGAGATCGTGGCGACACTGGAGTCGGTGTGAAACTTGCGTGTCACGCAATGATGCACAACGTGCACTTTTGTTGTTAGCGTGGGCGAGGTGACGCAATCCCCCACCGCGATTCGCCAGATGCTGCCGGCCGATCTTGTGGAGCGGACCGGCTGCCCCTTCGACCCGCCCTCCGGCCTGGTTCGGCGCCGCGGCCAGGGCCCCGTCCAGCCGATCACACTGGCCAACGGCAACCCCGCCTGGCTGGTCACCGGCCTGCAGGAAGCCCGCGCCGTCCTGGCCGACCCCCGGTTCAGCGCCGACCGCGTGCGACACCCCGACGCCACCAAGCTGGCCCCCGGCGAGACCCCGCCGCCGGTCGAGAGCCGCGACGACGGCATGTTCGTCTTCATGGACCCGCCCGAGCACACCCGCCTGCGACGCCTGCTCACCGGCCAGTTCACCGTGCGCCGCATGAAGGCGCTGGAATCGCGGCTGCGCGAGATCGCCGTGGAGCACATCGACGCCATGCTGGCCGCCGGCACCGAGGCCGACCTCGTGCCCGCCTACGCGCTCCCGATCCCCTCGCTGGCGATCTGCGAGATGCTCGGCGTCGACTACGCCGACCGCGCCGTCTTCCAGGAACGCACCGCCATCGCACTGAACTCGAGCTCCCCCGACGACGAGCGGGCCCGCGCCGGCTTCGAGCTGTACGCCTTCATCCAGGAACTGGTCGCGCGGAAACGGGCGGAACCGGCCGACGACATGCTGTCAGGGCTCGTCCACGACGCCGACCCCCCGCTCACCGACGCCCAGCTGACCGACATGGCGCTCGTCCTGCTCGGCGCCGGCCACGAGACCACCGCCAACATGCTCGGCCTGGGCGCCTTCGCGCTGCTCGAACACCCCGACCAGCTCGGGGCGCTGCGCGCCGACCCCGAGCTGATGGACAACACGATCGAGGAGCTCCTGCGCTACCTGTCGATCATCCAGATGGGCGTCAGCCGGGTGGCGACCGAGGCGGTCACGATCGGCGACGTCGAGGTGCCCGCGCGGGCCACCGTGATCATCGCCACGCCCGAGGCCAACCGCGACGTCAGGCACTGGGACCAGCCCGACCGCCTCGACGTCAAGCGGGCCCGATCCCCGCATCTGGCCTTCGGTCACGGCATCCACCAGTGCCTCGGACAGCAGCTCGCCCGCGCCGAGATGCGGGTCGGGCTCAGCGAGCTGTTCACCCGCATCCCCGGCCTCCGCCTCGCCGTACCCGCCGGTCAGGTGCCGCTGCGCAACGAGATGCTCATCTTCGGCGTGCACTCGCTCCCCGTGACCTGGGGCTGAACCGTGGAGGCAGTGGGCCGCCGGGAGCGCAAGAAGCAGGCCACCCGCTCCGCCGTACGGCAGGCGGCCCTGAAGCTGGCGCTGCGCCACGGCGTGGAGGGTGTCACGGTCGAGCAGATCGCCTCCGAGGCCGACATCGCGCTGCGCACCTTCTTCAACTACTTCTCCAGCAAGGAGGAGGCCGTCGTGGCCTCGGCCGCGGCCGGCGCGGAGGCGCTCATCGGCGCGTTCCGCGCCAGGCCGCGCTCGGAGTCGGTGCTGCGGGCGCTGCGCGAAGCGGTGCTCGCGGTCATCGACCACGACGAAGCGGGCGACGCGGGCAGCCACGACTACGTCGCGGCCATCAGGCTCATCCACCGGACCCCGGCGCTGATGCCCCACCAGCTGGCCGTGCTGGCCGCGCAGGAGAAGGCGCTCGCCGACGCCATCGCCGAACGCCTCCCGCCGGGCGACCCGCACGGCGCCGGGATCTACTCGGCGCTGTGCGCGGCGACGGCCCTCACGGCGCTGCGCGTGGTCCTGGGGCGCTGGCTCGCCCACGCCGACGGGGAGCAGGCTCCCCCGCTGGACCTCCTGGGCCAGGAGATCGACCAGGCGATCGCCGCCCTTGCCGCGGGCATGGACCGGCCGGGGACCCCGGCCCACTCACCCGCCGGCGAGTGACGGCCTCGGACATGCACCCCCTCACGTGCGGATGTCCGGCTCCATCACAGAGCCCGCTTCGTGGAGCACCTCCGGCTCCAGGACGACCAGCGCGGCCTGCCAGGACGGTCCGGCCAGCACCCGTGCCAGCACCCGGCGCGCACGATCCGGCGGGAGGACCTTGGCGAGTTCCGTGAGCATGCCGGCGTGCCGGTCGGGATCGGCGGCCTGCTCCACCATGTCGGCCAGGCGCCCGGCATAGGGAAGACCCACCGAGCGCACCAGGCCGACCAGGGGACCGATGTCCCCACCGGTGATCTGCAGCCGCGTCAGAGCGTCGTTGAACAGGCCCCACTTACCGCGCGTGGCGGCTGCGCTCATCACCTGGATCAACGCTCCGGCGCTGAGTTCGGGGCTGAGCTTGTCGGCGAGCCTCAACGCCCGGGGCACCGAGCCGAGCGACGCCAGGACCCTCACCACCTTCGTGATCGCCTTGACCCTCTGCTCCGGCACGGCGATCCGATCGGCGAGCCTTTCCGCGAGCGGGAACCGTCCCAGCCTGGCGACCTCCTCGGCGAGGACGGCGCCGGCCTTGGCCGCCTCGGCGAATGACAGGGAATCCCTCAGCTCCAACGCCTGGGTGATGCTCCCGTCCGCCGCCAGCGCCCTGACGATCTTCAGGATGACGGCGGAGCGCCGCTCGGGAGAGGCGATCCTGTTCGCGGCTCTACGCGCATCGTCGAGCAGCCCGAGCTCCACCAGGGCTTCCGCCCGCGACGCGGGAGTCGTCACCTCCGTGTAGAGGATCCTCTTGGCGGCCCCCGTCCCACGGCGCGCCGCCAGCGGACCCACCAGACGGGCCAGGATCTGGCAGCGGCGTTCGTGCTCTTCGATGCGCCGAGCCACGGCCAGCCCGTCTTCGACTCGGCCGGCGTCCAGGAGCGCCCTGACCACCAGGCCCAGCGCCTGCGAGCGTTGCGGCTCCGGCAAGCCCAGCGCGAGGTTCTCGCCCCGGACGCCGAGCGCCTTGACCAGCAGCACGCGTGCGTGAGCCTGCTGGGTGGCATCGAGCAGCCCGCTGCCGATCAGCCGCTCCGCTCGTTTCATGTCTCGGTTCGCCAGGACCCGGACCAGTTCGGTCACCAGGCTGACGCGCCCTTGATCCGGTGGGACCAGCGCCGCCAGTTCCTCGGCCTGGTCCAGCTCGCCGCGGACGAGATGGGCTCGGGCGAGGTGGGCCAGCAGCCGGGTCCGGCTCGCGCTCTTGCGCGACAGCAGGCGTTCCGTCTCCTCCTTGAGCTCCCTCTCGTCCGCCTCCGCCGCCGCGAGCACCAACACCCGCTGGTTCGCCGAACCGATGGTGCGGGCCAGGCGCAACGCCTCCGCCCTGTCGCCGGCGGCGGCGTAGGCCGCGGCCACCGCCACCAGGGCGCGGGTGCGCTCCGCGGACTCCTTGATCTGCCGCGCCGACCTGGCCGCCTGTTCGGCGTACTCGCCTGCCTCCTCCGCCAGGCCCCTCGCCGCCAGGCTGGTGGCCAGCGCCGCCAGCGCGGGGGCGCGGTCCTTCGCGCCGACGGCCGCCCGCGCGAGGGAGCGGGCCCGTTCGGGGGGCAGCACGCTGATCGCCGTCGTCAGGATTCTGGTCCTGATGTACGGCAGGCCGATGGTCCGAGCCCAGCTCTCGATGGCCGCCCACTCTTCGGCCTTGCCCAGCGCGCTCAGCAGTCTGGGCAACGTCTTGCAGGTCCCGCTGCGGCGGAGCGTCACGCGGGCCATCTCCTGTGCCTCCTCCAGCAGCTCCCGCCGGTGGTCGGTGTCAGTCGCCTCCTCGGCCACCGCGCTCACCGCCCAGATCTGGGATTCCGGCACGGAGATGCGGTAGGCCAGGCGTTCCGCCCGCTCAGCCGCGCCCGCGGCGGCCAGCGCCTCCACCAGTGCGGCCGTCGCCCAGGCAGCCGCCTCACGATCGGTGATCTCCAGTGCGAGCGCTTCCGCTTCGTCCGCCAGCGGGCCGAGCCCGCTGATCTTGATTACCTGGCTCCAGGCCGCGACCCGCTCGTGCGCCTCAGGAATGCTCCGCGCCAGGTCTGCCGCCGCCTCCGGCTTTCCTTGCCGTGCCAGCGCCGCCGCGACGGAAGCCAGCGCCCGCCCGCGCTGCCGGCCATCCTCGATCTCGGAGGCGAGTTCCAGCGCACGCACCGGCTGGCCGTCCTCGGCGAGCCCGTGAACCGCACCCGCCAGAGCCTCGTCACGCCGCACCGGATCCGCGACCGAGCCGGCCAGTTCCTTCGCAACCTCCGCCCGCCCCAGCCGGGCCCAGAGTTTCGGCAGCTCCAAGGGCACGTCGGGAACGCTCTGGGTCACCTGGTCCCGGATCAGTGCGAGGCGTAGCAGGCCGGCCAGATCAGGATGCTCCCGGGCGGCCAGCACCCGTTGAGCCTCCCCCAGCTCGGCGTGCAGGACGGAAAGGCCGCCCGGCGTCCGCAGGAGCCGCTGCCCGCGCGTTTCGTCGAGGGCATACGCCACCAGCGTTTCCACCTCCCCGTGCCTGGCCAGCTCCCGGCCGTAGGAGAGCAGCAGGTAGCGAGGAGTCCGCTCCGGCCAGCCCTGCTCCCGGTAGCCCGCCGCCCAGGCGCGCAGCCGTCTCCGCCCGCCGGCCAGCCGGTCGGCCAGCAGTTCCTCCGCCACGCTGCTCAAGGTCGCGTGAGAGAAGAGCCAGGTCTCCCCGCCCACCAGGCGGAGCAGGCGCCCGAGGGCTCCGCGTAGGAGCCACTTCACCCGTGCGACCGGCAGACCGGCCAGCTCGGCCAGGTCCGCGGCCGTCAGCCCACCGCCCGAGGCCGTCAGAAGCATGAGCAGCTCGCTCTGCTCGTTCTCGCTCCTGGCCACGGTGTCGACGTCCTGGCGGGCTCTGAGCTCCAGTTCGGCGGCGTACGGCGTGGCCACCAGCTCGCGGATCCCGCAGTGCCGTAGCGGATGCTCCGCGGGCACGTTCAGCGGCAACTCGGGGTTGGATCGCTCGGTGACCAGCACCCGTACGCCGTCGGGCAGTCTCCGGGGCAGGTGCGCGGCGATTCCTGGCCCGTCGCCCCGGTCGTGGTCCAGCCCGTCCACCACCAGCAACAGCCGTTCCCCGCGGCCGCGGCAGGCGGACGCCGCTCGAGCCAGCATGTGCTCGAAACGTGGATTGAGCGTGGCCTGTCCGGAGGGTGGCCGAAGCTCGTCGGCGCCCGCGATGGCCGCGAGTTGCTCGGTCATCGACTCCAGGAAGCCCGTGACGTCGGTGTGGCCGACCCAGTTCGGGTCCACGAAGAAGGCCGCCACGCGTACCCCGAGCGGGGGGCCGAGGGCGATCGTGGCGGCCAGCGCCGTCTTGCCGGTCCACGGCTGCCCCTGCCAGCGCAGGTAGTCCTCCTCTCCTGCGCAGAAGGCGACCAGCTCGTCCAGTTCGGCCTCACGTTCCCGCAGCCCGCCGGCGGGACGCAGGCTGTCGATCTCGCGGTGGTACCCGGGTCCGGGGCCGTCGTCGAAGGGAACCGTCGTGGGGTCGGAGTAACCGATGTCCGCTCGTTGCGAAGCGGACAGATTCCAGTTCGCCGGCCGTACGCGCAGGCGATTGAGAGACTCGGTGGGGTTGTGCTCCTCGACCAGGCCGATCAGGCATCCGCCGACGAAGACCGCGCTACCGGAGGAGCCGGCCCAGGGGTCGGTGCGGTCATCGGCTTCGGGCCTGACCTCGATCACCAGTTCCAGGGTGCCGTGCCGGAGGTTGGACAGCACGGGGATCTTCCCGTCGAGCTGGAAGGTGTCGCGGCGGCCGTATCCGCGCTTCCAGGCCGGAAAGGCGACGCCCTCGGTCGTGAGGACCGCCCGACGGCTCCGATCCGCCGTGCCGTACGCCACCGGCTCCACACGATCGGGGAGGTGGATCTCGACGGCGGCGGCCTGGTCTTCGCACCACAGCACGTGACCCGTCGTCTCGAGGCCGCCGAGGAACCAGACGCTCACCTCGCGCGCGTCCTCGACGACATGGGCCGAGGTCAGCACCACTCCGGTCGTGACCCGATAGCCGGAACCGAATGAGAGTCGCCCGTCGCGACCGGTGACCGCAATCTGTACGACGCGGGAGAGGTTCAGTATTCGTCCTCGAAGGCCGCACCGGTGACCTTGATCGGCGCCTTCGATCTGCTGGTCGGAGTGAGGGTGAGCAGCACCCGATGGGTGGTGGCCTGCGATTTGCTCAACTCGCCCCCGGTTTCCACGACCCAGAGTTTGAGCTTGCCGTCGCCCTTCTTGCCATCGGTGACGGCGACCGTCACCTCCAGCTCGATGGGGCCGACCTCGAACTGCAGGTCATGGTCGGCGGCCGAGCGCATGGCCCGGGAGATCTCGGCTCTCAACTCGGTGATGACATCGGATAATTCCGGCACGCGGGGCTCCTCACCTGATCGACATGTGATTATTTAGCACATGCGACCCCTGAATGAGTACGAATTAATCATTAAACGACTTAGTTCCGATATATCAGTTGATTCGGCGAGACTCGTCTATCTTCCGGACAAAGCGGATGATTGGGTGGAGGCGACGCTGGACGCGCTGATCGACCACGGGCTGGGGGTGGTCGACCTGTATTTCAAGGTCGCCTTTCATGTGGACGACCTGATGCCCTGCATCCCGTATTACATGGCTCTGTGCGGCCTGGTGGGACGTTGGTTGGACGTCGTGGTCCACGATGTGCCGCTTGATCTCCAGTCGGTCTACGAGCAATCCCAGGTGCTTCCCGGGAATGCGTTTCTGGAGGAACGGCTGGAATGGGCACAGGTCGGCGGAGCCGATCCCGGCACCATGCCGCACGTCCCCTTCGGACCGGACGCCGCCCTCGATCCGGCCCACCTGTCGGTGGTGGAGCACGCGTCCCGTCTCCGGTTCGTGCCACCGGTTCGCACCCGGCACGCCATGATCGCGCTCGCCCGGATCACCGGCATCCGCGACAGGAAGCGGCATCGTCGCGCCCCGTTCCTGTCCACCGGGCTGGAGCCCGCGCCGACCATGAAGGACGACCCGCTCCAGGGGCTCGACCTCCAGAGGATCCGCTTCCAGGCCGCCGATCGCCGTAAGGAACTGCACGCCGGCATTCCGCAGGACCAGGTGAGCGCCCGGGAGGACATGACTCCTTTTCGGGCGCTGGCGGCGGCCTGCGGGCTGCCTGTGGACAGCGTGCTGACTCGCCTGGGAACGGCACCCGCGATCTTCGGCCCCGACGTCCCTCCCGGCGCGGACGAGGGATTCCCGCAGGATGCGGAAGCCGCCCCCCAAGCAGGTCACTTGACGCCTCCGGCCGGCGGCGCGTTCTGGCGCTGCCCTCGGTCCGGCAACCATCGTCACGGTGACCGCCATCCCTCGCTCCTGGTCCGGGACCAGCAGATCCGCTGTATCCGCTGCGACAACAGGCCCATCAGCGTGGTCAGGCTGACCAGCGAGACCTTCGCCGTCACCCCGGACGAGGCCGCGGCATTCCTGCTCGATCTGGACTGCGTCATCCGCCATCCTCAGGAAGGCCTTCGCAGGGCCGATCTCGCTCTCCCCTCACCTGCGGCCGGCACCCTCGTCACCGCGCACGTCGGCACGAGCAGACCCGAGGGCTACGAATGCGTGATCCACGACGCCGGCATCGGCCATCCTCGCCCGGCTTTCCTCCTGCGTCCCGAGACCGGCGGGGCCGCCCGCGAAGCAGGACAACCTCTCGACCTCGCCGAGGGAGAGGTCGTCACCGCCCTCGTGGTGGACCGGGAACGGAGCCTGCTCTCCCTCACCAGCCCTGACCTCGTCGTACGCGCCCTGGCGGGATTCGTACCGGAAATCGTGGCCGGTCAGGTCGTCGTCACGGATGTCGCGCGGGTCCCAGGACAGCTGTGCAAGATCGTGGTCGCGCCCACCCAGCCAGGGATGGACGCCAGGACGGCCTGCATCGGCCTGGGCGCCGACCGGATCCGGGCCGTCAGCAGGCTGGTCAACCGCCGTCGGCACACGGACGTGAGAGAACGGCTGGAGATCATTCCCTACGCCTCCGACAGAGAGGTCCTCCTCAAGAACGCGCTGGGCAGACCGCGCGCTGTGAATGTGCTCATCCGCGAGCGATGTGCCGTGCTGGCAGTACCGCGTCACCAGATAGGCGGCGCCGTGGGGCGCGGCGGGCTCAACAGCCAACTCGCCGGACAGCTCACGGGTTTCTACACCGAAGTGGTCCCCAGGGGCACGGACCTGGAGAGCGCCCTCGTCGCGCTCATCGAGGAGCGGCGGAACGCTCGTCGCGCTCACTGAGGTGCCCACCGGTCGTACCGTGGAGAGATGAGCACCCGCATCCTGGTCGTCGACGACGATCTCACGGTCGCCGAGGTCGTGACGCGATACCTGGAGCGCGACGGCCACGAGGTGGAGCACGTCGGCGACGGCGCCGAGGCGCTGCGCAGGGCCATGGCCAACCCGCCCGACCTGATGATCCTCGACCTCATGCTGCCGAAGGTCGACGGCCTGAAGGTCTGCGAGAAGCTGCGCGAGCGCTGGCCGGTGCCGGTCATCATGCTGACGGCGCTCGGTGAGGAGACCGACCGCATCGCTGGCCTGGAGACGGGCGCCGACGATTACATGGTCAAGCCGTTCAGCCCTCGCGAGCTGGCGTTGCGGGTGCAGTCGGTGCTGCGCAGGGCCAGGGGCGCCGCCCCCGCGACGGGCGTGCTGCGCGACGGCGACCTGGTCGTCGACGTCGGGGCGCGCCAGGCCCGCCTGGGCGAGGAGACGCTGGCCCTCACGGCCCGCGAGTTCGACCTGCTGGCCTACCTGATGCGCAACCCGCGCCAGGCCTTCAGCCGCGACGACCTGCTCAAGCTCGTGTGGGGCTGGACCTTCGGCGACACCTCGACGGTGACGGTCCACGTGCGCAGGCTGCGGGAGAAGATCGAGCCCGACCCGACCAGCCCGAGGCGGATCGTCACGGTGTGGGGCGTCGGCTACCGCTTCGAGCCCTCGCCATGACGATCACGAGCGTCGTCGCGGTCATCGCCGGGCTGGGCGGGCTGGCGGGCATCGCGGCGATGTCCCGCCTGCGCACCCTGCGCTCGATGGTGGTCGTCGTCGCGGTCGTGGCCATCCTGGCCACCCTGTCCGGCGTGGTGGCCGGGATCGTCGGCATGGCCATCGAGGGCCCGGCCGGGAACACGGTGCTCGTCGTGATCGCCGTGGGCGGGGCGGTCGGCCTGGGCGCCGCCTTCTTCGCCGCCCGCCGCGTGGTGCGCGAGAGCAGGCGGCTGGAGCGGGCCGTGAGCGCCAGCGACTACACCGCGCCCAAGGGGCTCCCCGCCGAGCTGCAGGGCATCGCCGACAGCCTGGAGGAGTCGTACGCCCGCGAGCGCGCGCTGGAGGGCGCGCGGCGCGAGCTGGTCGCGTGGGTGAGCCACGACCTCCGCACCCCGCTGGCCGGGATGCGGGCCATGGTCGAGGCCATCGAGGACGGCGTCGTCACCGACCCCGAGACCGTCGGCCGTTACCACACGCAGATCCGCGTCCAGGTCGAGCGGCTGTCCGGCATGGTCGACGACCTGTTCGAGCTGTCGCGCATCCACGCGGGCGCGCTGCGGTTGTCGCGGGCCAGGATCGGGCTGGTGGACCTGGTGGCCGACACGATGGACTCGGCCGAGCCGCTCGCCCGCGCCAAGGGCGTACGGCTGGCCGCCTCCGCCGAGCCTGTGCCCGTCGAGGCCGACGCCGGGGCGCTCACCCGCGCGCTGGGCAACCTGGTGGTCAACGCCATCCGCTTCACCCCGTCGGACGGCGTCGTCACGCTGCGCGCCTTCGCCCGCGACGACGCCGCCTGGCTGCTGGTCGACGACGGCTGCGGCGGCATCCCCGAGCCCGATCTGCCGCGGCTGTTCGACGTGGCGTTCAGGGGCGAGTCGGCCCGCACGCCCGGCTCCGACGGCGGCGCGGGGCTCGGCCTGGCCATCGCGCGCGGCATCGTCGAAGCCCACGAGGGCACCATCAGCGTCGTCAACGACGGACCGGGCTGCCGCTTCGAGATCAGGCTGCCGCAGCCCGCGGATCTTCGGAGCTAGGCTTCGCGCCAGTCGCGGAAGGCCGCCAGCAGCCGGTCACGGTCCTCGTCGGGCAGCGGCTCCGCCGGCAACGCGCCGACGGCCGGCCCGACCGCGCGAAGCTGCTCCAGGTAACGCTCGCAACCCTCGCACCGGCGCAGGTGGCGCTCGAAGCGCGCGTGCGACCTCTCGTCCAGCGCTCCGTCGAGATAGGCGGTCACGAGTTCCACGAACTCGGCGCACCTCATGTCCGTCCCGCCATGGTCAGAAAGTACCTCTCCACCCGGTTGCGCAGCGCGGCGCGGGCCCGGTGCAGCAGGACCCGCTGGTTGACCGCGGTGATGCCGAGCAGTTCGCAGACCTCGTCCGCGCTGTAGCCCTCGGCGTCGCGCAGCACGATCACCGCGCGCTGCCGCGGCGGCAGCGTGGCCAGGGCGCGGGCGAGCTGCTCCCCCGCCTCGCGCACGAGCGCCTCCCCCTCCGCGCTGGGCCAGGCGGCCGGAGGCTCCCGCCAGTGCCCCAGCCGGAAGCGGCCGGGATCGACCGCGGGCTCCCCGCCGTCGATGCTGCTCCACGGCACGGTACGGCTCTCGCGGACCCCTCGCCGCTTGGCGGTGTTGATCAGGATCCGGTGGACCCACGTCTTGAACGACGAACGTCCCTGGAAACCGTCGAGACCGCGGAGCACCCCCAGCCACGTGTCCTGGAGCACCTCCTGCGCGGAGGCGTCGGTGGAGACGTAGGAGCGCGCCAGCCAGAGCAGGTTGCGCGACCACGCGTCGACGAGGGCGGCGAACATGACCTCGTCCCCGGCGCGCAAGGCGGCGACGATCTCGGTGTCGGCGGGCAACGATGCCACGAGTCCCTCCCACTCATGGCATCGTCCCCCGGCTCACCGATGTTCCGGGTTCTCGAAGTCGAACCTGCAGCCCGCGTCCCACTCCGAGCGCTGGTTGCCGTGCGCTGGGATGCCGCCCGCGTCCTTGAGCAGGCGGGCCAGGTGCAGCAGGTTCCAGGTCATGAAGGTCGTGTTGCGGTTGGTGAAGTCGTTGTCGGGCCCGCCGGAACCCGGGTCGAGGTAGGAGGGCCCGGGTCCGGCCTCGCCGATCCAGCCCGCGTCGGCCTGCGGCGGCACGGTGTAGCCCAGGTGCTGCAGGCTGTAGAGGATGTTCATCGCGCAGTGCTTGACGCCGTCCTCGTTGCCGGTGATCAGGCAGCCGCCGACCTTGCCGTAGTAGGCGTACTGCCCGGCCGCGTTGAGCATCGAGGAGCAGGCGTAGAGCCGTTCGACGACCCGCTTGGTGACCGAGCTGTTGTCGCCGAGCCAGATGGGCCCGGCGACGACCAGGATGTCGGCGGACATGACCCGCTCGTAGATCTCCGGCCAGGCGTCGGTGGCCCAACCGTGCTCGGTCATGTCGGGCCAGACCCCGGTGGCGATGTCGTGGTCGATCGCGCGGATCTCCTCCACGCGGACACCCTGCTTGGCCATGATCCCGGCGCTCAGGTCGATGAGCCCCTGGGTATGGCTGCGTTCCGGGCTTCGTTTGAGGGT
This sequence comes from Nonomuraea sp. NPDC050663, assembly GCF_044456985.1. NCBI lineage: Bacteria > Bacillati > Actinomycetota > Actinomycetes > Streptosporangiales > Streptosporangiaceae > Nonomuraea > Nonomuraea sp. NPDC050663. The sequence continues at coordinate 195,744 of NZ_JBITGL010000011.1, read as the reverse complement.
GCAGTTCACGAACAGGGCATGAAGATCGTCGTACGGCATGGCATGTCCTCCTTCGAGGGTTCGTGTCACCAGGGCTTTCTCGCGTTACGCCGTAGTTCTGCACACCGGCTGTGCGTACTAGTGCACAGGCCGTGCGCATTCCGGATGGTCCCATGAGCGGCATCACCCACCCCGGAAGGAGCACCGACATGGGTCTCATCACTCGCCTCGGCACATGCGTCCTGCTCGTCGCGGCGTCCCTCGCCGTCACCACCCCCGCCGCCACGGCTGCCGTGCCCGGCCGTACTCTCGTCTCCGCCGGCTCCCTCAGCGACTCCACCGCGCGCAAGACCGCTCGGGCCTTCTGCCCCGCGGGCACCGTCGTCGTGGGAGGCGGGGCCGCGCTGCAGACGATCGGCGGCGACGCGGTCAAGTTCAGGACCGCCACCCCGTTCCGTTCCGTGGTCGACGGCCGCTACGGCTACACCGTCATCGCCGAGGAGTTCCTCGCCTTCGACGGCGACTGGAGCGTCGCCGTCCGCGCACTGTGCGCCCCGGCGCCCGCCGGTTACGAGATCAGGAGCGTCACCGTCGACGGCAGCTCGGCCAGTCCCAAGACCGCCGCCGCCACCTGCTCGGCGGGACGCCGTGCCCTGGCACCCGGCGGCACGGTGCGCGGCCCCGACGAGCTCACCCCGCAGGTCGCCCTGCTCGGCGCCATGGTCAACAACGCCCGCGACGGCGCCTACGCCATCGGCACCGAGGTCAGGGCCGGGTTCGCCGGGCAGTGGGACATGATCGCGACCGTCGTCTGCGCCAACCCGCCGGCCGGCTACGGCGTGGTGGAGCAGCAGGCTTCGTCCGGCGGCTCGTCCGACAGCGTCGCCCAGGTCAGCTGCCCCGAAGGCACCACCGTGCACGGCAGCGGCGGCCTGATCATCCCCAGCACGGCCGGTGACACCCACCTGTACGTGCTGAGCTCGATCGAGCCTCGCACGACCCTGGTGCGTGCCGCGCGCACCACCCCCGGGCAGACCAACACCTGGTACGTGAGGGCCCAAGCCGTCTGCGCCGTCTGATCCGTATCATCTCCGGCATGGTCGCCACCCCCGGACGACAGCCCACCAGGCGCGCGCTGCTCGTCGCCGCCGGTGGGCTGCTGGCCGGTTGCTCGCGTCCCGCCGAGGTCGACCAGGTCCGGCTGAGGCTGGCCACCGGCCCGGAGGGCGCCGTCTACCGCCGCATCGGCGGGTCGCTGGCCGCGCACATCACCGCCCAGGTGCCGGGCGCCACGGTGGTCACCGTCCCGAGCAGGGCGGCCACCGACAACATCCGCAAGCTCATGGCGGGCGAGGTGCACCTGGGCCTGTCGAGCCTCGACGCCCTGACGGCCGACGACGGCAGCGTGCCGGCCGGCCTGTCGGCGGTGTGCCGGTTGTACGACAGCCACCTGCACCTGGTGGTCATGGCGGGTTCGCCGGTCGAGGAGTTCGCCGACCTGCGCGGAAGGCGGGTGTCGCTGGGCGCGCGCGACTCGGGGACCGAGTTCACCTCGCTCCGGGTGCTGAAGGTCGGTGGCATCGAGGCCGAGGGGCGCTACCTCAGCCAGGCCGAGTCGGCGGCGGCGCTGCGCGACGGGGAGATCGACGCGATGTTCTCCCTCACGGGCGTGCCGACCCCGGCCATCACGGAGCTGGCCAGGCAGCATCCGGTGCGGATCATCCCTCTGGTCGCGCAGGCGGCCAAGCTGTTCGAGCAGTTCGCCGGGCCGTACGCTCCCGCCACGATCCCGGCGACGGCCTACGCCGGGGTTCCCGCCACCAGGACCGTCGCGGTGCCGAACCTGCTGCTGGTGCGCGACGACCTGCCCGCCGAGCTCGTCTACGCGATCACCGACACGATCTTCACGCACACCCGCACGATCACCTCCGCCGGGCGGGGCGGGGCGGAGGCGCTGCCGGAGGCGTGGCACATCAACGTGCGGACGGGGATCTCCACCGGCCCGATCGCCCTGCATCCAGGGGCGGCGTCGTGGTTTCGTGATCGGAAGCGATAGGCAGCGTGAACACCGCGGCGAAGCCGTGACCATCGGGGCGCGGCAGGCCGTCCTCCAGCCGCAGCACTCCCCCGGCCGTCCCGATCAGGTCGGCGCAGATCGCCAGGCCGAGGCCGGTGCCCGGCACGTTCTGGTGTCTGGGCGAACGCCAGAACCTGCGCAGCGCCTGCGCGCGCTCGGCCTCGTCGAGTCCCTGGCCGTCGTCGCGGACCGCGATGGTGACCACGCCGCCGGCGGCCCGGGCGCTGACCTCGACCAGACGCGCGCCCGACAGCCGCAGCGCGTTGCTGATCAGCTCGTCGAGGATGCTGCCCAGGCCGCCTGAGGGTTCCTGCACCCGCAGTCCCGCGGGCACGTCGACGTCGAGCCTCTGCCCCGCCGTACCGGTCAGAGCCCGCCATCGTTCGACGCGGGTGGCCAGCACCTGGTCGAGGTCGACGGGCGAGGCCGTGCGGATGCTCTCCATCCTGGCGCTGGCCTGCAGCGAGTTGAGCATGCGCTGCATGGCCTTGAGCTCGTCGACCGCGACGTCGAACATCTGCCGCCCGTCGTCGCCAGGACGCAGGTGCGGTTCCAGGCTCTCGACGGCCAGCCGCAGGCTGGTCAGCGGGTTGCGCAGCTGGTGGGAGGCGTCGGAGACGAAGGCGCGCTGCCGCTGCACGGCGTTCTCGACGGCGTCCATCATGATGTTGAACGAGCCCGCCAGGCGTCGCAGCTCGACCGGGCCGTTCTCGGCGTCGGCCCGGATGGTGAGGTCGCCCTGGGAGATGCGCGAGCTGGCCGCGTCGAGTTCGCGCACCGGGCGGATCACCCACGCCGACACCGGCCAGGCGACGGCCATCAGCCCGACGAGCGGCAGCAGCCCGAGCCCGGCGAGCTGGGCCCAGCGCACGAGGATGCGGCGGCGGGTCTCGGACAGGTCGGAGATCGACACAACGGCGCCGACGACCTCGCTGTCGCGGCCCACCGGCTCGGCGACGACGAGGGCGGCGTCGTCCCACGGCGCCCACTCCCATGAGGGCTCCGACCGGGTGCCGGCCAGCGCAGCGGTGACGATCCGCGGCAGGGCGGGCTCGGCGCGCGCCGCCTGCTGGTAGGCGCCGGTGGGCCCGAGCAGGACGGCGCCCGATGTGTCGATCACCGCGACCGGGATGCCGTACAGCGAGTGGTAGCGCGTCAGCTCCTGCTGGAGCGCCTCGGTCCTGCCGGTCGACAGCGCGGTCTCGGTCAGCGAGGCGAACCTGCCGACGTCGTTGAGCCGGTCGACGTAGGTCTCTTGCATCTCGCGCTCGCCCACCGTGATGCTCAGGGGGACTCCGAGCGCCGCGACGAGCAGCACCGCGAGGGGCACCAGGACGACGAGCAATCTACGGTGCAAGTCGGTAACCGACTCCGTGAACCGTGCGGATGGGCACCTGCGGCCCGAGCTTGTGCCGTACCGCCGCGATGTGGGTGTCGAGGGTGCGGCTCGACGCCTCCCAGGCGGCGCCCCAGACCTGGTCGAGGATGGCCTCGCGGCTCACCACGTTCGGCGAGCGCCTGGCCAGCAGCAGGAGCAGCTCGAACTCCTTGCGGGTCAGCGTCACGTCGGCTCCGCCGACGGTGACCTCGCGGGTGCCGACGACGATCCGCATCGGTCCGAGCACCAGCGGCTCGTCCTCGGGGCGCAGGGCCCGGTGGGCCCGCGTACGGCGCAGCACGGCCTCGATCCGCGCCAGCAGTTCGGGGATGCCGAACGGCTTGACGATGTAGTCGTCGGCTCCGGCGCGTAGGCCGCGCACCCGCTCGTGTTCCTCGGAGCGCGCGGTCACGGCGATGACGGCGGTCTCCGGACGGTCGCGCAGCCTGCGGATCAGGTCGAGCCCGTCGCCGTCGGGCAGGCCCAGGTCGACGAGGACCACGTCGGAGGGTTCGGCTCGTACGGCTTCCGCCGCGGTGGCCATGCGGTTGACCTCGAACCCGGACTGGGTCAGAACGGTGACCAGCGCCCGCGCCACGCGGTCGTCATCCTCGATGATGGTGATCCGCATACCGGCGGATTGTACGGGTATGTCCGATGTTTGTGTTACCCCCAAATTTCTTGGGATTCTTTTGACACCATCGGGGTCACCGCAAGCCCACACTGGGCCCCTGCCCTGATGAGGAGGCCGGGACATGACAACCCCCCGCACATTCCGGATGATCGCCGCGATCGGCGTCCTGTCCCTCGCCGCGGCCTGCGGCGGCAACGGAGGAGGCGGCGCCCCACAAGCGGGCGCCGGCGCCTATCCGGAGCAGAACATCACCATCGTCGTCCCCTTCAGCGCGGGCGGACCGACCGACACCGTCACCCGGATGATCGCCGAGCCGATGGCCGCCAAGCTCGGCGGCAAGATCGTCGTCCAGAACGTCGAGGGCGCGGGCGGCACGGTCGGCGCGGGCGAGGTCGCCAACGCCAACCCCGACGGCTACACCGTGCTCATGCACCACATCGGCATGTCGACGGCGCCCGCCCTCTACTCCAACCTCGGCTACAAGCCGCTGGAGAGCTTCGAGATGATCGGCCTGGTCACCGAGGTGCCCATGACGATCGTGGCACGCAAGGACTTCGAGCCCGCCACGCTCCAGGACCTGGTGACCTACGTGAAGGCCAACTCCGCCAAGGTCACCCTGGCCAACGCCGGCGTCGGCGCCGCCTCGCACCTGTGCGGCCTGCTGTTCCAGACCGCCACCGGCGTCAAGCTCCAGGAGGTGCCGTACAAGGGCACCGGCCCCGCGCTGACCGACCTGGTCGGCGGCCAGGTCGACTTCATGTGCGACCAGACCACCAACACCAGCGGCCAGATCTCCGCCGGTGAGATCAAGGCCTACGCGGTCACCACCCCCGAGCGCGTCAAGAGCCTGCCCGACCTGCCCACCACCGCCGAGGCGGGACTGCCCGGCATGGAGGTCAGCGTCTGGCACGGCCTGTACGTCCCGAAGGGCACGCCGCAGGACGTCGTCGCCAAGCTGACCGACGCCCTGAAGACCGCCCTGGCCGACCAGAAGGTCGTCGACCAGATGGCCAAGCTCGGCACCGCGCCGGTCAAGGCCGAGGACGCCACCCCCGAGGCGCACAAGAAGAAGCTCGAGGAGCAGCTCGGAGTCTGGGGCAAGGTCATCGCCGACGCCGGGGTCAAGGCCCAGTGAAATCCGTTCCGGATCTCGTCGCCGGCGGGATCTTCGTCCTGATCGGCGGCGCGTTCGTGGTGGGGTCGCTCGACTACGAGCTGGGCACCCCGCTGCGGATGGGCCCCGGCGCCTTCCCCCTGCTCGTGGGCGCGATCGTGGCCGTGCTCGGCCTGGCCATCGCCGTCAAGGGGCTCGTCGCCGGCGAGGTGGCCGAGTTCGGGCCGATCCCCTGGCGCGCCGTCGCCGCCATCGTGGCGGCGCTGCTGTTCTTCGGCTTCACCGTGCGCGGCCTGGGCTTCGTGCCCGCCTCGGCGGTGACCACCCTGCTCACCACGCTGGCCAGCACGCGCGTGCGGCTGCTCGCGGCGCTGGCCGTGACCGGCGGGCTGACCGTGGCCGCCACGCTGATCTTCGTCGTCGGGCTGCAGCTGCGCATCCCGCTGTTCGGTCCCTGGCTGGGGTTGTGACATGGATCTTCTCGACAACCTCGCTCTGGGGTTCTCCACCGCCCTGCTGCTCGAGAACGTCGTCTACTGCTTCATCGGCGTGCTGCTCGGCACGATGGTCGGCGTGCTGCCCGGCATCGGGCCGACGGCGACCGTGGCGATGCTGCTGCCGATCACGTTCAACTTCGAGCCGGTCACCGCGCTGATCATGCTGGCGGGCATCTACTACGGCGCCCAGTACGGCGGCTCCACCACCGCCATCCTGATCAACCTGCCGGGCGAGTCGTCGGCGGCCGTCACCGCGCTCGACGGGCACGAGATGGCCAGGCAGGGCAGGGCGGGAGCCGCGCTGGCCGCGGCGGCGATCGGCTCGTTCATCGCCGGAACCGTCGCCACCGTCGTCCTGGCCGTCGCCGCCCCTCCCCTGGCCCGCGTCGCGCTGCAGTTCGGCCCGGCGGAGTACTTCTCGCTGGTGCTGTTCGGCCTGATCGTCTCGATCGCGCTGGCACGCGGCTCCACGCTGAAGGCGCTGGCGATGATCGCGCTCGGCGTGCTGCTCGGCACCGTCGGCCAGGACCTCTACACCGGCGAGCCCCGCTTCACCTTCGACCAGCGCGAGCTGTACGGCGGCATCGACTTCGTCTCCGTCGCGGTGGGCATGTTCGGCGTGGCCGAGATCCTGCGCAACCTGGAGAACGAGGCCGCCCGCACGGCCCTGGTGAGCAAGGTGCGCAACCTCTGGCCCACCCGCGAGGACCGGCGCAGGATCGTCGCGCCGATCGCGCGCGGCACCGTGCTCGGCTCCGCGCTCGGCGTGCTGCCCGGCGGCGGCCACGTGCTCGCCTCGTTCACCTCCTACGCCGTCGAGAAGCGGGTCTCCAAGCGGCAGCAGGAGTTCGGGCACGGCGCGATCGAGGGCGTGGCGGGCCCCGAGTCGGCCAACAACGCCGCCGCCCAGACCTCGTTCATCCCGCTGCTCACCCTGGGCCTGCCCGCCCACCCGGTGATGGCGCTGATGGTCGGCGCGTTCATCGTGCACGGCATCACCCCGGGACCGAACGTCATCACCGACGAGCCCGCGCTGTTCTGGGGCCTGATCGCGTCGATGTGGATCGGCAACGTGCTGCTGGTGCTGCTCAACCTGCCGCTGATCGGCATCTGGGTGCGCATGCTGCGCATCCCGTACCAGGTGCTGTTCCCGATGATCATCCTGTTCGCCGCGATCGGCACCTACTCGCTCGGGTTCAACGCCTTCGACGTCTACGCGATCGTCTTCTTCGGGCTGCTGGGATACATCCTGATCAAGTGCGGGTGCGAGCCCGCGCCGCTGCTGCTCGGGTTCGTCCTCGGGCCGCTCATCGAGGAGAACCTGCGCCGCGCGATGATCATCTCGCGTGGCGACGCGACGGTCTTCCTGACCCGGCCCCTGTCGGCGGTCCTGCTGGCGCTGGCCGCCGGCGCCCTCGTGCTCGCCGTCCTGCCGGCGATCCGCAAGCGCCGCGAGGTGGTGTTCACGGAGGACGACTAGGAGGCGGTGACGTGCGGCACCGCTTCGTACAGGGCCCAGTCGGCGCTGATCGCCGCGGCCGTCGACAGCAGGACGGGCAGGTGCTCCTCGGTCAGCTTCTCGACCGTCGTCTCGGCCGCGTGGGCGTTGACGTTGACGGCCGCGATCACGTTGCCGAGGCCGTCGCGCAGAGGGGCGGCGACCGACCGGATGCCGAGCGCCAGCTCCTCGTCGGTCACCGCCCACCCCCTGGCCCGTACGGCACGCAGCGCCGCTTCCCGTTCGCCCGCCGAGGGCCGCCACCGTGGCTCGATGCCCGATCGGCTCGGCTCGGCCAGCACCAGGTCGACCTCGGCGGGCGGCAGCGCGGCCAGCAGGACCTTGCCCAGCGAGGTCTGCAGGGCCGGGAAGCGGGTCCCGATCTGCACCGACAGCGTCACGATCTTGGGGACGGCGACACGCGCCACGTAGACGATGTCGGAGCCGTCGAGCTGGGCGATCGAGCAGGATTCGCTGGTCGTGGCCACCAGCCGTTCGAGGTGCGGCCTGGCCACCTCCCACAGCCCCATCGAGCGCACGTAGGACACGCCGAGTTCGAGCACGCGGGGCGTGAGCGCGAAGCCGCCCCGCTCGGTCCTGGCGTAGCCCATCTCGGTCAGCGTCAGCAGGATGCGCCGGGCGGTCGGCCTGGCCAGGCCCGTGGCGGTGGCGACCTCGGTGAGGGTCATCACCGGGCGTCCCGGCTGGAACGCCCGGATGACCTCGAGACCTCGTGCCAGTGCCTCGATGAAGTCGGGTCCAGTGTCGCCGCGTGCCATGGCTCAGACTCTAGAGGCTGTGGGTGTCGGCACTGCTGTAGTCGGTGTAGGTGTACGGGTTGTCGAGGATCTTGGATTCGGGCACGTCGGGGTTCATCCCGCGCTCCCAGGCCTCCTGGCCCATGGTCGAGCGCAGGTGCTCCACCGACCGCTCGGCCGCGCGCCTGGCCGCGTCGAGGTCGGCCCCGACCAGCCGGTGCTCGTGCTTGACCACGCGGCCGTTGACGATCACGGTGTGCACGTCGCCGCGCTGCGCCTGGAAGACGACGTGGCCGTACGGATGGTGCAGCGGGAAGCTCACGGGTGAGTGGTCGTTCTTGATGAGGACGAGGTCGGCCTTGTAGCCCGGCTCCAGCCGTCCGAGGTCGGGGCGGCCGATGGCCTGCGCGCCGCCCCTGGTCGCCCATTCCACGACCTGGTCGGCGCGCAGCCCCGCGTGGGTGACGGTGCCGCCGGTGGCGTGGGCCTCCAGGTGCTCGCGGGAGCGGTCGGCGCTCAGGGTGGCGCGCATGGCCGAGAACAGGTCGCCGCTCCACCAGACGCTGGTGTCCATCGACAACGAGACGGGGATGCCGTGCGAGCGGATACGCCAGGTGGGCGGGTATCCCTGGCCGGCGCTCTGCTCGCTCTCGGTGGACACCGAGACGGATCCGCCGGTGGCGGCGATGCGGTGGTAGGAGTCGGTCGACAGCGAGGCGGCGTGCACGTAGACGGTCTGGGGCGTCATGAAGCCGTGGTCGTACATCAGCTGGATGCCCGCGTCGCTGGTGGCGCCCCAGACCCCGGCGTGGGTGGTGACCGGGGCGCCCAGCTCGCGGGCCACGTCGAAGGCGGGCTTCTCCGGGAAGGCGGGGTCGCCGAGCACGTCGAAGGCGAGCTGGAATCCGAGCAGGTCGTCGCCGGTGATGCGGCGGGCGACGAAGTCTCGGAAGGCGGCCGAGGTCGCCCACTCGGCGGGGGCCTGCTGGATGTTGCCGTAGGCCAGGACGAACCGGCCGGGCACCGACTGGAGGGCGTCGGCCGCGGCGTCGGCGTGCTCGGCGGTCTGCAGGTTGTGCGACCAGTCGACGACCGTGGTGACGCCCGCTTCGAGCGCCTCCAGGGCGGCCAGGACGTTGCCGGCGTGGATGTCCTCCGGGCGGAACAGCCTGCCGTACTCCAGGTAGTTCCAGACGAAGTACTGGGTGAGGGTCCAGTCGGCGCCGTAGCCGCGCATGACGGTCTGCCACATGTGGCGGTGGGTGTCGATCATGCCGGGCATGACGATGCCGCCGGTGGCGTCGATCTCCAGCGCGCCGTCGGGCGCCTCCAGGGCGGGGCCGACGGCCGCGATGCGGTCGTCGACGACCAGGACGTCGGTACGGCTGAGCACCCGGCGGCCGTCGTCCATCGGCAGCACCGTGCCGCCGCGCAGGACCACCGGGCGGCCGGGCTGGAAGGGGGTCCTGTCGTTCATCGGCTACCTCCGGTCACTTGTCCGCTATACGGTCAATCTGAGGTGGAGACGCGCTCGTGTCAACGCGTTACCATGGCGGACATATGTCCGTTCTACGACCGCATGGAGGGACATGGGACCGCTGTCCGGCGTGCTGGTGGCCGACTTCTCCCGGATCCTGGCCGGGCCGTACGCCACGATGCTCCTGGCCGACCTCGGCGCCGACGTCGTCAAGGTCGAGGGCCCGCGCGGCGACGACACCCGCGGGTGGATGCCGCCGGTGCGCGGCCAGACCTCGACCTACTACCTGGGCGTCAACCGCGGCAAGCGCTCCATCGCGCTCGACCTGCGCGAGGAGGCCGACCTCCGGGCCGCCAGGGAACTGGCCGGGCGCGCCGACGTGATGGTGGAGAACTTCAAGCCCGGCGGGCTGGCCCGCTTCGGGCTCGACTACGACAGCGTGCGTGCCGCCAACCCGGCCATCGTGTACACCTCCATCACCGGATTCGGCTCCGGAGCCGGGCGCCACGTGCCGGGATACGACCTCATGGTGCAGGCGATGTCGGGGCTGATGAGCCTCACCGGCGACGCCGACGGCCCGCCGTACAGGTCGGGGATCTCGGTCTTCGACGTGATGGCCGGCAACCACGCCGTCATCGGCATCCTGGCGGCGCTACGGCACCGCGAGACGACAGGGAACGGGCAGCTCGTCGAGATCAACCTGCTGTCCTCGGCGCTCACCGGGCTGGTCAACCACAGCTCCGCCTACGTTTCCGGCGGCGTCGTGCCGTACCGGATGGGCAACGCCCACCCCAGCGTCTTCCCGTACGAACCGCTGCCGACCGCAGACGACGAGATCATCGTCGCGGCGGCCAACGACGGGCAGTTCCGCAAGCTCTGCGAGGTGCTCGGCATCCCCGAGGTCGCCGATGACGAGCGGTTCGCCACGAACGTCGGACGCACCGCCAACCGCGCCGCCCTGCGGCCCCTCCTGGAGGAGCGGCTGGCCGAGCGCGGCGCCGTCGAATGGTTCGACCTGCTGGTCAAGGCCGGGGTGCCGTGCGGGCCGATCCAGACCATCGACGGCGGGTTCGCCATGGCCGAGAGGTTCGGGCTCGACCCGATCGTCGAGGTGGGCGGCGTGCCGACCACGCGCCACCCGATCCGCTTCAGCGAGACGCCCGTCGACTACACGCTCCCGCCGCCCGAGCTCGACGAGCACGGCGCGGAGCTGCGGCGATGGCTGGCCGGCGAAGAGCACGGCACGCACCCAGGAACCGGCACGCACCCTGTCTCCGGTAGGCGCCCCGCCCCCGGCGCCCCGGAGGACGGCCATGGCTGAACACCCCGACGGCTACCCCACCGCCCTGGGCGCCTCCACCCCGGAAACGATCACGCTGCTCGGCGCCGACCTCGCCGGCGACATCATGGGCAAGGTCGGCTTCGGCGAGCTCGCCTTCTGGCTGGCCGCCCAGCGCAGGCCCACCACCGGCGAGACCCGCGTCTTCGAGGCCGTCCTGGCCGCCCTCGCCGACCACGGCTTCACCCCGACCGCCATCGTCACCCGCCTGACCTACCTGTCGGCCCCCGACTCCGTGCAGGGCGCGCTCGCCGCCGGGCTGCTCGGCGGCGGCTCACGCTTCCTCGGCGTCACCGAGGACAGCGCCCGCTTCCTGCACCGGCACCTGCCCGACCCGCTGCCCGCCGACGACACCGCCTGGGACACGCTGGCCCGCGACGTCCTGCGCGCCCAGGGCGGCGCCAGAATCCCGGGACTCGGCCACCACCTGCACAAGGACGGCGACCCGCGCACCCCGCGCCTGATGCGGATCGCCGCCGAGGAAGGCCTGTTCGGCCCGCACCTGTCGCTGTTCGCCGCCATCGGACGCGTGCACCCCCGGCTGCTCGGCAAGACGCTGCCGCTCAACGGCGCGGGCGTCTGCGGCGCCGCCCTGGCCGACCTGGGGCTACCCCTGGAGCTCCTGCGCGGCTTCGCCCTGCTGGCCCGTACGGCGGGGCTCATCGGCCAGCTAGCCGAGGAACTGCACCGCCCCGTGGCCAACGAGATCTTCCTGTCCGTGGACCTGAACCACCGCTCCGTCCCCCCTGGAGGCCCCGGAGGCTCGTATGGCTGAACTGGTCGCGGTCATCGCGTCCACCCACCACCCGTTCTACTACCGCGCCAGCATCTCCACCGGGCAGGAGCGCCCGCCGTTCGCCGACGAGTGGGTGCGCAAGGTGCTGGCCTTCCGCGAGACCCTGACCAGGGCCAGGCCCGACGTGCTGGTCATGGTCGGCTCCGACCACTTCCACCAGTTATGGCTCGACAACATGCCGCAGTTCCTCATCGGCAAGGCGCCCCACTACGACGCCAACTGGTACAACGAGGAACGCGAGTTCGGCCTGCCGCGCATGGTGATGGCCGGGCAGGAGGACCTGTCGGCCCACCTGCTGCGCGAAGGCCTCGACGCCGGCTTCGACCTGGCCTTCTCCAATGAGCTGCGCATCGACCACTCCATCACCTGCCCGATCATCACCCTGCGCCCGCAGAACGACCTGCCGATCGTGCCCGTCTACACCAACATCTTCGCCCCGCCCCTGCCGCGCCCCCGGCGGTTCGTCCAGCTCGGCAAGCTGATCAGGGAGCTGGTCGAGTCGTGGCCGTCCGACAAGCGGGTCGCCGTCATCGGCACCGGCCACCTGTCGCTCGAACTGGGCGGACCACGCCAGTTCGGCCCGCACGGGCCCGACCCCGAGTTCGACCGCAAGGCCGTGGAGTGGATCGCCACGGGCGACCTCGACGGCTGCCTGTCCGAGGTCACCCTCGACAGCCTGCACCTGCCGGGCAACGCCACCCACGGGTTCATGGACTTCATGCTGATGATGGGCGTGGCCGGGGAGGGCGTGAAGGCGGACTACGTCGACACGTACGACCTGTTCCACACCATGGAGGCCTACTTCACCTGGTATCCGAGATGAGCAAATACCTTCTGAACAAGTTCCTGTTCACCGTCGACCGTGACCCCGAACTGGTCGAGAGGTACCGCGACGACCCCGCCGCCACCGTGCAGTGGTGGGAGGAGACGCAGGCCAACCGGCTGCTCAACTGCCCGGAGATGGAGTCGTCCACCTGGCTGCAGTTCGACGACGTCGAACGTGAGGCGCTGGCCTCGCACGACTACCCGACGCTGTTCGAGCTGGGGGCGCATCCGTTCCTCACGCTGACGTTGTTCATCGCCGTGTTCGAGCGTGACCACCCGCCGCTGGGGTTCCAGCTGGAGTACGCGCAGCGGCTGGCACGCTTCGGCCTGCCTTATCCGGACATCGCCACCTAGACACCGATCATCGCGCCAGCCTCGGCAGCAACGCGGATGCGGCGATGATCCCGAGCACCGCCGACACGGCCAGCACGGCGAAGTCGAGCGGCAGGTGCGCCGGGGTGCCGAGCAGCAGCCCGCGCAGCGCGTCGACCTGGTAGCTGAGCGGGTTGACCGCGCTCAGCGCCTGCAGCCAGCCGGGCATCAGGCTGGTCGGGTACAGCGCGTTGGAGGCGAAGAACAGCGGCATGGTGATCGCCTGACCGATGCCCATCAGGCGGTCGCGGTTGCGCACGATGCCCGCGATCGCCACCGACAGGCACGAGAAGAACGCCGCCCCGAGCACGACGGCGACGGCGACGCCGAGCAGGCGCAAGGGGTTCCAGCTGATCCCCACGCCGAGCACGGCGGCCAGGATGACGATGACGAGGGCCTGGATGAGCGCCTTGATGCCGGCGGCGAAGGCCTTGCCGGCGACGAGGGCGGTGCGGGGTGTGGGCGTGACGAGGAGCTTGTTCAGCACGCCGGCGTCGCGTTCCCAGATGATCTGGATGCCGTAGAAGATCGAGATGAACATGGCCGACTGGGCGATGATCCCGGCGGCCAGGTAGTCGAGGTAGGGGATGCCGTCGCTGGGGATCAGCCCGATCCTGGTGAACGTCATCCCGAAGATCAGCAGCCACAGGGCGGGCTGGATGGCCCTGGTGTACAGCTCGCTGCGGTCGTGGCGCAGCTTCTGCAGCTCGACCACGCACATGGCCACGATCCTGGCGGGCAGGACCCGCCATCCGGTGAGCGGTCGCGGCGGGGTGAGCAGCAGGTCGAGCCGGTCAGCCGAGGCGGGTTGCGGTGCGGCGGGTGCTGCGGACATCGCGGAATCCTCCTTCGAGCTCGCCTTCGAGGCCGCTGCCTGCCAGGTCGCGGAAGACGTCTTCCAGGGTGGGGACGGCGTCGCCGCCCTGGCGGGCGCGCAGGTCCTCCTTCAGCCGGTACGGCGTGGCGCAGGCGCGCAGGACGCCGCGGTGCATGAGGCCGATGCGGTCGCAGTACTGGTCGGCCTCGTCCATGTAGTGGGTGGTGACCAGCACGGTCATGCCGGTGGCCGCGCGGACGGCGTTGATGTGCTCCCACACGCCGGTCCTGGCGATGGGGTCGAGCCCGATGGTGGGCTCGTCGAGTATGAGCAGCCGGGGTGCGCTGACCAGCGCCTGGGCCAGTTCGAGCCGGCGGACCATGCCGCCTGAGTAGGTGGCGGCCATGCGTCCTGAGGCCTCGGCCAGGCCGACGGCGGTGAGCGCCTGCTCGACGCGGGCGGCGCGCTCGCGGCGCGGCACGTCGAAGACCCTGGCGAACATCGCCACGTTCTCGCGTCCGGTGAGGTTGCCGTCGGCGGACAGTTGTTGCGGCACGTATCCCAGGAGCCTGCGCACCGCCATGCGTTCGCGGGAGGCGTCGTGCCCGAAGACCCTGACCATGCCGGAGGGCACGGGTAACAACGTGGTGATGCATCTGATGGCGGTGGTCTTGCCCGCCCCGTTGGGTCCGAGCAGGCCGAAGATCTCGCCTTCCGCCACCGTCAGGTCGACTCCGGCCACCGCTTCGACGGCCTTGCCGAAGCGGTAGCGCAGTCCTGTCAGATCGAGCGCGTCCGTCACGTCCCCTCCATCTCGTCGCGCAGGCCGTCGGCGATCCGCTGCAGGGCGGGGAGCGCGGCTTGGAGCGCCGCCCTGTCGTCGTCGCTGAGCCGTACGACCTGGTCTCTGACCAGCGCGGCGCGCCGCGCCTCCCAGTCGCGCAGCCGGGCCTCGGCCTGCGGTGTGATCAGCAGCCTGGCCGAGCGCCGGTCGGCGTCGTTGGTCTCGCGGTGCAGCAGCCCGGCGGCGGTGAGCTTGTTGACGAGGGTCGACACCGAGTTACCCGCCAGGTAGAGCGACGTGGCGGCGGCCGACACCCCGATGCCGGGCCGGGCGGAGACCAGGTGCAGCAGCTCGACCTCGGCGCCGCGCAGCCGGGGTCCGGGCAGGTCGCGCCTCAGGCGCCTGCGCACCAGGCGATGGATGCCGGCCAGCACTCCGGGCAACTCCTCTGCCACCATGTCCGGAATATTAGCTCTGCTAAGGATCTAAATCCAGTAGATTTACACATTACCTACATGAAGAGTAGGTTTTATGGCATGAGCCACGAGTTCCTCTGGTACATCCCGAACCAAGCCCAGCCCGGCCACCGGGGCGACGACGTCGTGAACGACCACAACTCGCTCGACACCCTCACCACCCACGCCAAGGCCCTGGAAGAGCACGGATGGGGCGGGGCGCTCATCGGCGCCGGATGGCGACGCCCCGACACGTTCACGGTCGCCACCGCACTGGCCGCGCGGACCAGGACCTTCCGCCCGCTCATCGCCGTCAGGCCGGGCTACTGGCACCCGGCCAACTTCGCCTCGTCCGCCGCCACCCTGCACCACCTCACCGGCGGGCGCGTGCTGGTCAACATCGTGTCGGGCAAGGACAACCTGGCCGCGTACGGCGACAGCAAGGGCGGCCAGGCCGACCGCTACGCGCGCACCAAGGAGTTCCTGCAGCTCGTCCGCAGGTTGTGGACCGAGGAGAACGTCACCTACGAGGGCGAACACTTCGGCGTCACCGGCTCCACCGTCGTGCCGCGCCTGGAGCACGGCCACCCCAGGCTCTACTTCGGCGGCGCCTCGGAAGCCGCCGAGCGGGTCTCGGCCACCGAGGCCGACGTGCAGCTCTTCTGGGGCGAGCCCCTCGACGGCGTCGCCGAGCGCATCGACCGGCTCAGGAACCTCGCCGAGAAGCTCGGGCGGGAGCACGCGCCGCTCGAGTTCGGGCTGCGGATCACCACCCTGGTGCGCGACACCACCGAGCAGGCCTGGGCCGACGCCGAGGCCAAGGTCGAGGAGATGGCCAAAGGCGGCATCGCGCGCGATCCGCTCAGGCAGCCCGCCGTCGGCCAGCAGCGGCTGCTCGACCTCGCCGCGCGGGGGGAGGTGCTCGACGACAACCTCTACACGGCGCCGGGTAAGGTCGGCGGTGGCGGCGCGGGCACCACGTGGCTGGTCGGCTCGGCGGACGACGTGGCCAGGTCACTGCGCAAGTACCAAGCGCTCGGCATCACCCACTTCGTGCTCTCCGACACGCCCTACCTGCCGGAGATCAAGCGTCAGGGTGAGCAGTTGCTGCCCCTGCTGCGATGAGAGGGTGTCATGCGTCTGACGACGGGGTTGCTCGCGATGGCGGCCGGTGTGCTGCTCACGCTCATGACCCTGAGCAACGCCGTGCTCGCCCAGCACACCGGCGCGGTGTTCGCCTCCTGGGCCGCGCACGGCATCGGCGCCGTCGTCGCCCTACTGCTCATGCTCGTCACCCCGCGTGCCGCCACGCCCGAGGGCAGGACACCGCTCTGGTACTACCTGGGCGGCATCCCCGGAGCGCTGGTCGTGGTGCTGTCGGCCGTCGCGGTCAACAGCGAGCTGGCCCTGTCCGGCACCATCGCGCTGATGCTCACCGGTCAGGTGATCTTCGGCGCCGTCTCCGACCATCTCGGCCTCCTCGACACCCCCAAACGCCCGATCACCGGCACCGACCTCGCCGTCGCCGGGTGCGTGTTGTCCGGCGCGGTGCTGATCGTGCTCGGGGCGTGACGCATGTTGTTCTTCGTCGTCCTGGCCCTGAGCAACGGCCTGCTCATCGGCGTGAGCCGTACGATAAACGGCCGGCTCAGCACCCGCAGGGGCGCCTTCGCCGCTTCGGTCTGGAACCACGTCGTCGGGCTGGCATTCCTGAGCGTGGTGCTGCTGGTCATGCGGATCTGGCCCGACGTCACGCAGGTTCCCGTCGCCGCCTACGCGGGCGGCGTGTTCGGCGCGCTGTTCGTGGCGGTCAACAGCTACGTCTTCCCCCGGCTCGGGGCGATGAGCGCCGCCGTCCTGGTGATCGCCGGCCAGGTGCTGTCGGCCGTGGTGATCGACTGCGTACGGCAGGCGGCGCTCCCCTCACCGCTCCGCCTCGCCGGGGTGGCCCTGGTGCTCGCCGGGCTGTGCCTGCCCCTGATCAGGAAGTGAGGAACGCCGAGGCGCGGTGGAGCTGGTCGGCCAGGCGGCCGGGCGGGAACAGCCACAGCCCGAGCGAGTCGGCGCCCGCGTCGAGCAGGGCCTGGAGCCGCTGCCCGACCTCGCCGGGCGTGCCCGCGGCGGCGAACTCGTCGATCCACTCGTCCTCGGCGACGAGCGGCTCGTCGCCGGCCAGCGCCGCCCTCGCCTGAGCGGTCAGACCAGCGTCGCCGGGTCGACGAACTCCGGCGGCACGTCGGTGAACTCCATCACCTCGACGCGCAACGAGTCCGTCCCCAGGTAGGCGCCGGTGCGGAGGTCGAGCCAGAAGCTCTGGCCGCCCACGCTCACCCGCAGCGCCTGGCGCCCGTCGAGCGCCGCCCGCTCGGACCGCACGCCGGGTGTGACGGCCAGCACGCCGTAGACGCGGGCCCGCAGCGCGGGCGAGATGGGGGCGCGCACCAGGTCGTGCGCGGCCTCGTCGACCCACCTGCGCAGCGCCTCGTCGTTCGGGTCGAGCTCGCGCAGTTGCGAGGAGTCGAGCCCGGTGAAGCCGATGAACCAGCCCTCGTGGTGCCGCCATCGCCTGGTGGCCGGATCGCGCAGCCGCCTGACCTTGCCGACCTCGGCGGGGATGGGCTTTCCCGCCTGGTCCCAGGCGGTCGCGTCGGCGACCGTGGCGGGCCGCAACCGGGCGGGGAAGGCCTGCTCGGAGTACTTGCCGTTCTGCAGGTCATGGACGCGGTCCACGCGGAAGGCGCGCACCAGCCGGTAGCCACCCATGTCGAAGGTCTGGGTGGAGACCGTGCGCAGGTGGAAGAACCTCCCGTACGGCTGCAGCCGTACGGCCGACCGCGCGACCGCCGTCAGCAGCGGGTCGGCCGGGCGCGTGGCGACGGCGGCGGGCCCCGGGATCAGGTTGAGCACGATCGCGCCCGCCAGCACCACGCACGCCCAGCGGAAGAACGGCACCCGCCGGTCGGCGGCGGGATCCGTCATCGGCGGCGCACCTCGAAGGTGCTGCACCCGTCGGAGTCGACGATCCCCCTGATCGCGGTGGGCTTGTCGCCCTCGATCGCCGCCTTCAGGTCGACCATGAGGTACTCGCCCGGCTGGTCGATCCAGCGGTCGCCGGTCAGCTCCAGGACGGGGCCGGTCAGGCGGCCGCGCATGGCGAAGGAGCCGGAGGGCACGTCGGGATTGCTGGGATCGGCTTTGAATGCGAACGTGGCCTCCAGCTCGCCGGATCCCGCGTCGGTGATCGTGAGTTCGAGCGCGGTCTTGCCCTGGTTGCACATGTAGGTGCCGGTCCACGTGCCGGCCACCGCCGAGATCCCTGAGGTCTCCGGAGCCGACGAGGAGGTCGGCGAGGGGGACGGCGTGGAGGTCGGATCGGCGGCGGCCGTCGAGGGTTCCGCGGTGACGGGCACGTGGGCGAGCGGCGCCGGGTCCTTGTCGCCCGTCAGGGTGACCGCGGCGAAGGCGCCGCCGCCGACCAGGACGAGCAGCCCCAGAACGAGCGCCACGACGAGCCCGGCCGAGCTCTTGCGCGGCGCGGTCTGCGTCTCGGGGACCGGCATGCGCAACGTCGGCGAGGGCCCGCCCTGATGGGGCACGAACTCGGGCCGGCCGCCCGCGAGCATGCCCGACGCGTCCTGCGCCGTCGGCCGGTGCTGCGGCTGCTTGGCCAGGCACCGGTCGAGCACCGTCCGCACGCCGAACGGCACCCGGGACAGGTCGGCGGGCAGGTTCCCCACGCGGTAGGCCATCTCCTGCGCGTCGGCCCCGCCGAAGGGATGCTGCCCGGTGGCGGCCCAGGTCATGGTGGCGGCCCAGGAGAACAGGTCGGAGGCGTATCCCGGCGCGTATCCCGCGACCTGCTCGGGCGCCAGGTAGTCGGGCGTGCCGTACCACCCGGGCGGCAGGTCGGTGCGGACGTCGTAGCCCGCCACCCGCGCTCCGCCCGTGGCGACCAGGATGTTGGAGGGCCGCAGGTCGCCGTGGACGACCCCGGCCCGGTGCAGTTCGGCCAGCGCGCCGGCGGTCGCGAGGGCCAGCCGGTGCAGGCCGTTCTCACCCAGAGGGCCGGCCCGGAGGACCAGTTCCTCCAGGGAGGTCCCCTGCACGTATGAGCCGTCGGCCGCCCTGCCGAGGTAGGCCGCGCCCTGTCCGCCCCTGCCGAGCACGGCTGCCAGTTCGTAGTCCCCGTTCATAAGGATTCCGACCATAACGACGTATCGCCCCGTACGTGAAGGGAAATCACGTAGCCCTACGGACCTCGATACGGATAGACACCGGTACGCCTCGTCACCCAAGGTGCTTAACGGGAGCAACCGTGCCGGTGCGGCCCAGGGCAGCCTCGCCGGCACGGTGCTGCGGGTCCCACGAGGAGATCAGATGCTTACCGTCGTCCACGCCGACCTGCGCTCCTTTCCCGGCGAGCCCTCGTCAGTTCCTGCCGCTCGACGGTGGGCCCGCCGGGCACTTTCCGACCAGACCGATTCGATCGTCACCGCCCAGGACGTCGAGCTGATGGTCAGCGAGCTGGTCACCAACGCGGTCAAGCACGGCTCGCACGGGCGCGTCACCGTGGCGTTGTCGGCGATGGACGGCACGATCCGCGTCGAGGTGCACGATCCCGGCCACGGCACGCCGATCAGGCGTTATCCCCGGCCCGAGAGCCTGGGCGGGCGCGGACTGATGCTCGTCGAGCAGCTGGCCGTCGACTGGGGCGTGCGGCTGGACCCCGAGGGCACGACCGTCTGGTTCGAGGTGGGCCAGTAGGGTGTGCGCGTGTCTGCGCACAACCACCAGCACGCGTGTTGCGGCCCCGCCCGCGAACCCTCCGCCGCCGTGCCGTCCGTCCCGGCGGCGGTCAGGCGCGGCCCCGAGCCGCGCGGAATGGTCCGCGTCCCCGGCGGCACGTTCCTCATGGGCAACGACGACGAGCTGGCCAGGCCGGAAGACGGCGAGGGGCCGGTCAGGGCGGTCGAGGTCGAGCCGTTCCTCATCGATCCGGTGTGCGTGAGCAACGCCAAGTTCGCGGCGTTCGTGAAGGCCACCGGCTACGTCACCGAGTCCGAGCGGATCGGCTGGTCGTTCGTCTTCAGGCAGTTCGCCAGGCACGGAATCATGGACGCGAGCGTGCCGCAGGCGCCGTGGTGGGTGGGCGTCGAGGGCGCGACATGGCGCGCGCCCGAGGGCCCGGGCTCCAGCGTGGCCGACCGGCAGAACCATCCGGTGGTGCACGTGTCGTGGCACGACGCCGATGCCTACGCCGCGTGGGCGGGCAAGCGGCTGCCGACCGAGGCCGAGTGGGAGTACGCCGCCAGGGGCGGGCTGGAGCGCAAGAGGTATCCCTGGGGCGACGAGCTCGCGCCGAACGGTCGCGAGCGCTGCAACATCTGGCAGGGCCCCTTCCCCACCGCCCCGAGCAGGGGCACGGTGCCGGTCAAGTCGTACCAGCCCAACGGCTACGGCCTCTACAACGTCTCCGGCAACGTCTGGGAGTGGACGAGCGGCTCCTGGGACGACACGCACAAGGTCATCAGGGGCGGCTCGTACATGTGCCACGACTCCTACTGCAACCGCTACCGGGTCGCGGCACGCACGGCCAACACCCCCGACTCCGCGACCGGCCACATGGGCTTCCGCTGCGCCTACTAGTCCAGCTCGTACTCCACGAAGGACAGCCGGTTCAGCAGCGTCGCGCCGTTCTGCCAGCGCCAGCCGTCGTAGACGTCCTTGCGGAAGGCGTAGGAGCCGTACGGGTAGTAGAGCGTCAGGAACGGCACCTGCTGGGCGATCTGGTTCTGTAGCGTTCCAGCCGCATCGATGCGCGTCTGCAGGACGGGCGAGGTGGTCAGGGTCCGCAGCGCCGGGCTCTCGAAGCCGGCGGTGTTCAGCATCCACGACAGGCCCGCGCCGCTGAGCTGGACGGGAGCGGGCCACTCCCGCAGCGCCAGGTCGTAGGCGCTGATCTTGCGCACGTCCGCGACGGGCTTGACCTCGACGGCGATGCCGATGTCGTGGAGCTTGTCGCGGATGAGCTCGGCGGCGCGCAGCCGCTCCGACGACCCGGAGTCGATGATGAGCCGGTAGCGCATGGCCTTGCCCTCCAGCACCCGCACGCCGCCGGGACCGGCCTTGGCGCCCAGCGAGTCGAGCTCGCGCCTGCCCTGCTCGGGGTCGAACAGCAGCGGCTGCGGCATGCCCTGCAGGGGGGACTCGATGTGCACGAATCCGGGGCTGCCGGGGGTGCCCTGGCCGTAGAGCGCGGTGTTGACCAGTTCCTCGACGTCGACGCCCCTCGCGATGGCGCGGCGCACCTCGGGCCGGTCGAAGGGCGGTCGCGCGGTGTTGAACGTCAGGGTCGTGGCGCCGAACTCGGTGCCCTGCGCGACGCCGATCTGGTCCTGCTTCCTGAGCTCCTCGACGTGCCGGGCGGGCAGGGCGTGGGCGATCAGGTGCACCTTGCCGGCGCGCAGGGCCGCGAGCTGGGCGGCCGCCTGCGGGATGACCGTCGCCTTGATGGTCGCGACCTGGGGCTTGCCGCCGAAGTAGGAGGGGTTGGCGGTGAGGGTGTCGGGGGCGGTCAGCTTGTACGGGCCGGTGCCGTTCTTGGTGTCGCCCGGCCGCATGATCGGCGTGCGGGCCAGGACCCGGCGGGGGAATTCGGGGTCGGGGGCCTTCAGGTTGACGGTGACGCTGTCGCCGTTGGGCACGACGCTCTGGATCTGCTGCACGCCCGCCCGGCGCAGGCTGGCCGCCACGTCGTCGGCGGTGAGCGGCTTGCCGTCGTGCCAGGTCACCCCCTTGCGCAGCGGCAAACTGAAGATCCGGTTGTTGCTCTCGGCCGCGACGGCCGTGGCCAGCAGCGGGAGCACGTCGTCGCCCTTGGCCATCACCAGCGAGTCGAAGACCAGCTCGCTGTTCTTGGGAAAGCCCGCCGACACGGCGATCGTGAGGTGAACGGGCGGGTCCGCCTGGGGCGCCGCCTCCTCGGAGCCGCAGGCTGCGAGTGCGGCGACGAGCACGAGCGATGCTAAGGTTCGTCGGCACACAGGAACCTCCCGGGGGTATCAACTTGGACATCTATCGGACGCTGGCCTCGTACGGCGAGCGCTACCGGCTCCAGGTCGTCCCCGAACCCGGCGAGGGGTGGATTGCCGCCGACCGACTGCTCGATCATCGTTCCCCCGAACTGGCAGCCGTACTCGACGCCGAAAGGGTAGCCAGCGGCCAGGTCTCAGCGCACGCCACCGCGCTGACGGTTATGGCGGTATATGCCGGAACTGTCACGGCTGCTGCCCTCCTGTCATGGGCCCTTCACGGACGGTGGCCGGATCTGCGCCCCGGCAACGTCCTGGTGCTGCCCGGCGAGGAACACGGCTTCGACGGCGTCGCGGTGCGCCGCGAAGAGGTCGAGAGCGGCGACGTCGACGACCTGGTCGAGCAGATCGTCCACGGCCACCTGGAGCCGCTGGCCGCCGCCATGCACCTGGCCACCAAGGCGAGCCTGCACCAGCTGCGCGGCGGCATCACCCACGGCTGCGCCGCCGCGTTCAGCGCCGCCCGCGCAGCCGACGTCGAGCAGCGGGAGCGGGCCCACAAGGCGTTCGTCGCGGCCTGCCCGCCGGAGTACGCCGCGCTCGGCGAGCTCGTACGCCTGCGCGAGGGCGAGCGGGAAGGCCTGTTCTACCTGCGCGAATCCTGCTGCCTCTACTACACGGCCGAGCACGGCGGCCTGTGCGCGAGCTGCTGTCTCACCAGCCGGGACGACCGGCTCGCCGCCTACCGCGAGGTGCTAAGGTCACGGGCATGATCGTGAACCGCACCTTCTGGTGGCACGCCCCCTGAGGCGGTTCATCACCATGGCCGCCCGGTGAGGCGGCCATCGTCGTTTTATGGGCGCCTTCGCCGCTGACGACGGAAAGGCTCCGCGATGACCTGGTCGACCCTTCTGACCCACCTGCTCGCCCGATCCCCGCTCACCCGGGAGCAGGCCGCCTGGGCGATGAACGAGATCGTCGCCGGCCGGGCCACCGACGCCCAGATCGCCGGCCTCGCCGTCGCGCTCAGGGCCAAGGGCGAGAGCCCGGAGGAACTGGCCGGGCTGGCCGACGCGCTGCTGGTCCACAGCACCCCGCTCCACCTCGACGGCGACCTGGTCGACATCGTCGGCAGCGGCGGCGACCAGGCCCACACCGTCAACGTCTCGACCATGGCCGCCATCGTCGTGGCCGCCTGCGGGGTCAGGGTGGCCAAGCACGGCGGCCGCTCGGCCTCCTCGTTGTGCGGCGCCGCCGACCTGCTCGAAGAGCTGGGCATCGACATCGAGGCCGTGCCCAGGCCCGACGCCGAGATCAGCTTCCTGTTCGCCCCGCGCTACCACCCGGCGCTCAAGCACGCCTCGAAGGCCCGCCGCGAGCTGGGCGTGCCGACGGTCTTCAACTTCCTCGCCCCGCTGACCAACCCGGCCAGGCCCACGGCCCAGGCCGTCGGCGTCGCCAACCGGAGCCTGGCCCCGACCGTGGCCGAGGTGCTGGCCAGGCGCGGATGCTCCTCGATCGTCTTCCGCGGCGACGACGGCCTCGACGAGCTGACCACGTGCGCGCCTTCGCAGATCTGGCTGGTACGGCACGGCGCCGTCACCGAGACCCGGCTCGACCCGGCCGGCCTGGGCATCAGGCGCGCCACGCCCGACCAGCTCAGGGGCGGCGACGCCGTACAGAACGCCAGGATCGCCCGCGAGCTCCTCGACGGCAAGCCGGGCCCCGTGCGCGACATCGTGCTCCTCAACGCGGCCGCCGCGCTGGTGGCGGCCGAGGGAGCGCCGGAACCACGCGACCTGACCGCGCGGCTCGGCCTGGCCCTCACCAGGGCGGCGGCCGCGATCGACGACGGCAGGGCGGCGGCCACGCTGGAGCGGTGGATTCTCCAGGGGCTCAGGTGATGCAATGAGGACCCCCGAGAGGAGCAGACGTGAGAAACAACCTCGACCTGGCCGAGGAGGCTCAGCGGCTGGCCGATGGAGCCCCCGCCGGCTCGCTGGACCGGGTGGCGGCGCACTCGGTGGCCATCACCTGCGCCACCACGCGCGACACCGAGCAGGCCAGGCAGACGCTCGACGGCCTGGCACCGCAGGAGGTACGGCAGGCGGCGATCGAGCTGTTCGACCGCCTGGCGATTGAGTAGTCCATACTCAAGCGCCCAGGGCCACGACAGGAGCACGCTGGCAGCATGCTCACCATTCGTGCCCGCCGCCTGTTCGACGGCCATGACTTCCTGGACGACCAGGTGGTCACCGTCCACGACGGACGTGTCGTCCAGGTCGCTCCCGGCCACGTGGCCGAGGTCGACCTGGGCGACGCCACGCTGCTGCCCGGGCTCATCGACTGCCACGTCCACCTGGCCTTCGACGCCGGGCCCGATCCCATCGCCACCCTGGCGGGGCTCGACGACGCCCAGGTGCTTGAGCTGATGCGCCGATCGGCCGCCCAGCACCTGGCCGCCGGCGTGACCACCGTGCGCGATCTCGGCGACCGCGCCTTCCTCGCGCTGCGGCTCGACGGCGGGCCCGAGGTGCTGGCGGCCGGTCCGCCGATCACCACCGTCAAGGGCCACTGCTGGTTTCTCGGCGGCGAGGTGAGCGGCGAGGAGGGTGTGCGCGAAGCCGTACGGGAACGTGCCAGGCGCGGCACGCACGTGGTCAAGATGATGCTCACCGGCGGCGAGATGACCGAGGGCACCCACTCGCACCTGCCGCAGTTCACCCTCGCCGAGGCGAAGGCCGCCGCCGACGAGGCGCACGCGCACGGCCTGCCGATCGCCGGGCACGCCCACGGCGCCGAGGGCGTCGCGCAGGCGCTCGAGGCGGGGTTCGACACGATCGAGCACTGCTCGTTCATGACGGAGGAGTCGGCGGAACCCGACCACGAGCTGCTCGCCCGCCTGGTGGCGGCGGGGTCGGTCGTCTCGGTCACCGCGGGCATGGTGCCGCTCGGCGGCCCGCCGCCGCCCAGCATCGCCAAGCGGCTGCCGGGCATCATGCGCGTCATCGCCGCCTTCCGCGAGCACGGCGTGGACTTCGTGATCGGCACCGACGCGGGCATCGGGCCGCCCAAACCGCACGGCGTGCTGCCGCACGGTGCCAAGATGCTCACCGACTTCGGCTGGTCCGAGCTCGAGGTGCTGCGTGCGATCACCACGCGGGCCGCCCAGGTCTGCCGGGTCGGCCACCGCAAGGGCAGGATCGCACCCGGCTTCGACGCCGACCTGGTCGCCTTCGACGGCGATCCCGGCCAGGACATCACCGCCCTTCAGCGACCCGTG
Source organism: Nonomuraea sp. NPDC050663 (assembly GCF_044456985.1). Taxonomy (NCBI): domain Bacteria; kingdom Bacillati; phylum Actinomycetota; class Actinomycetes; order Streptosporangiales; family Streptosporangiaceae; genus Nonomuraea; species Nonomuraea sp. NPDC050663. Next base: position 170,630 of record NZ_JBITGL010000011.1, on the reverse strand, counting down.
ACGGTCTACCGGCTAGGCTCTGCTGCGCCGATTTGACCGTGACGCGAGGGGTGCGCCGTGCCAGCCGAGATCCTGCGATCGAGAAGCGGCCTGGGCGGCCGGGTCGCCCCCATCGAGCTCTTCTTCGACCTCGTCTACGTCTTCGCCATCACCCAGCTGTCGCACCTGCTGCTGGAGCACCTGAGCCTGGGCGGGCTGGGCCAGACGGCGTTGTTGCTGCTGGCCGTCTGGTGGGCGTGGATGTACACCACGTGGACCACCAACTACCTGCACCCCGACCATCCGGCGATCCGCTTCGTGCTGGTGGGCGTCATGCTGGCCGGGCTGGTGATGGCGGCGGCCGTGCCTCAGGCCTTCACCTCCCAGGCCGGGGCGTTCTGGTTCGCCGGCGGCTACATGGCCATCCAGATCGGCCGCACGATCGCGGTCACGCTGCTGTCGCGCGGCGAGGCCGTGCAGCGGGTCTTCATGCGGGTGCTGGCCTGGATGCTGGTCTCCAGCGTCCTGTGGATCGCCGGCGCCCTGGTCGCGCCGCAGCCGCTCCAGATCGTGCTGTGGGCCGCGGCCGTCGCCGTGGAGTACACCGCGCCCTGGCACGGCTACCGTACGCCCTTCATGGGCCGCTCGGTGACGGCCGACTGGACCATCGACGGCGGCCACATGGCCGAGCGCTGCCAGCTGTTCGTGATCATCGCGCTGGGAGAGTCGATCCTGGTCACCGGCGCCACCCTGGGCGACCACTTCGAGGCGCTGCCGCTGACCGCCTTCGTCGTCGCCTTCCTGGGCAGCGTGGGCCTGTGGTGGATCTACTTCGACCGTACGGCGGAGGCCGCCGCCGAGCGCATCGCCGCCTCCGACGACCCCGGCAGGCTCGGGCGCTCCGCCTACACCTTCATCCACCTGCCGATGGTCGCAGGCATCATCGTCTCGGCCGTCGGCGACGAGCTGGCCATCGCCGACCCGCTCCACCACCATCACGGATCGTGGTGGACGGCCGCGATGGTCCTGGGCGGTCCGATGCTCTTCCTGGCCGGGCACGCCATGTTCAAGCGGGCCGTCTTCGGCTACGTTCCGGTCAACCGGGTGCTGGCGATCCTCGCGATGGGTGCGCTGATGCCGTTCGGCCTGCCTCCCCTGGCGATGACCGTGGCAGCCACGGTCATCATTTGGGGCGTGGCGATCTGGGATTCTGTCCTGGCCCGAAAAGTGGTTAGGTAGACCTCACAGACGCGTGCCGTACAGTGTCGAGTGCCGATCAAGGGAGGTCCGGTGACCACGAGTGCGGTCGAGGCACGTGGCAGTGATTTCGCCAAACTAGCCAGGAAGATCTCCGACGCCGGTCTGCTCGACCGGCGTCCGGTGTATTACGCGATCCGGATGAGCCTGTGCGTGCTCACGGTCGTGGCCGGTCTGGTGGCGTTCGTCTGGGTGGGCGACTCCTGGTGGACGCTGGCGGTCGCGGCCTTCCTGGCCTTCGCCTTCGGGCAGATCGGATTCGTCTCCCACGACCTGGGACACCTGCAGGTCTTCCGCCGTCGAGGGCCCAGCACGATCGCGGGCCGGATCTTCGGCAACCTGGGCATCGGCCTGGGCTGGGAGTGGTGGACCGACAAGCACACCCGCCACCACGCCAACCCCAACCACGAGGACCACGACCCGGACGTCTCGCCCGCGGTCATCGTCTGGTCGCAGGACCAGCTACGGCACAGCCGCGGCCTGCCCCGCTTCCTCGCGCGCTACCAGGCCTACCTGTTCTTCCCGATCCTCACCCTCGAGGCCTGGCACCTCCACATCGCCAGCTACAAGGCGCTCTTCCGCCGCGGCGCCAAGCACCGGTGGCTGGAGCTGGCCCTGCTGACCGGCCACTTCGCGTGGTACCTGACGCTGATCTTCACGGTGCTCTCGCCGGTCAAGGCACTGGCCTTCCTGGCCGTGCACCAGGCGCTCTTCGGGCTCTACCTGGGCAGCACCTTCGCGCCCAACCACAAGGGCATGCCCACGCTGACCAGCGAGAGCAAGCTCGACTACCTGCGCAAGCAGGTGCTCACCGCGCGCAACGTGCGCGGCGGGGTGATCATCGACGTGGCGATGGGCGGGCTCAACTACCAGATCGAGCACCACCTGTTCCCGAACATGCCCACCCCCAACCTGCGCCACGCCCAGCCGATCGTGCGCGACTACTGCGCCACGCTCGGCGTGCCGTACGAAGAGGCGGGCCTGTTCGGCTCCTACGGCCAGGCGCTGCGGCACCTGCATGAAGTGGGTGCGCCGCTGCGCAAGTAGGGTGTGGCCATGCGGATCGCGACGATCGTGGTCGTGGCCGGGGTCGTGCTCGGCACGGTCATCACCTTCCTGGTGCGGCCCGACCGCGCCCCCAACGCCCTCGACTTCGTGTTGCCGCTGATCGCGTGCACGGCGATGTTCTTCCAGAAGCGATACCCGGTGGCCGTGCTCATCGTGGTCACGCTCTGCACGCTCGCCTACTACCCCTACGCCCGGATGGACGGGCCGATGATGGCGCTGCCCGTCATGGCCCTCTACTCCGCCGCCGCCCAGGGCTACCTGCTGGCCGCCATCACGACCGGCGCCACGGCGCTGCTGCTCATGGGCCTGGGCGAGCTGGGCGGCACCCGCCACGTGAGCAACACCGGCTTCATCATGATCGCCGAGGGCATGGTCGCCACCATCGCGGCGGGCGGCGTCACCCGCAGCTGGCGCGCCTACCGCCAGGAGGTCGACAGGCGCATCCTGCAGGAGGCCCAGCGCAGCGAGGCCGAGGAGCGCCTGCGCATCGCCCGCGAGCTCCACGACGTCATCGGCCACAACATCTCCATGATCAACGTGCAGGCGGGCTCGGCGCTCCACGGCTTCAAGAAGCGCCCGGAGGAGGCCGAGGAGGCCCTGCGCACCATCAAGGACACCAGCAAGGAGACCCTGCGCCAGCTGCGCTCCACGCTGGGCATGCTGCGCCAGGTCGACGAGGACGCCCCCACCGCTCCCGCCGCCAGCCTGGCCCGCCTCGACGAGCTGACCAGGGACAGCGGGCTGCGAGTCGTCACCAGGGTCACCGGCTCGCTCCACGACCTGCCCGCCGAGGTCGACCTGGCCGCCGCGCGCATCGTCAAGGAGGCGCTGACCAACGTCGCTCGCCACTCAGGCGGCGACAGCGCCACGATGACCGTCACCCGCGACCCCGACCTGCTGACCGTCAGGGTCGAGGACGACGGCCCCGGCGCCAGCTTCACCGACGGCACCGGCTTCGGCCTGCAGGGCATGCGCGAGCGCGCCGCCGCGCTCGGCGGCTCCCTGGTGGCCGGGCCACGCACTCCCAGCGGCTTCCACGTGATCGCCGAGCTTCCACTGAAGGGAACAGCATGATCCGCGTCCTGCTGGCCGACGACCAGAACCTGGTGCGGGCCGGGTTCCGCTCGATCCTCAGCGACGAGGACGACATCGAGGTGGTCGCCGAGGCCGCCAACGGCCGCGAGGCCGTCTCGCTGGCCCGCGAGCTGCGCCCCGACGTGGTGCTGATGGACATCCGCATGCCCGAGCTCGACGGCCTGGAGGCGACGCAGCAGATCGTCACCGACCAACGGCTCGACGCGGTCAAGGTCATCATCCTGACCACCTTCGACCTCGACGACTACGTCTACGGCGCGCTGCGCGCCGGCGCCAGCGGCTTCCTGGTCAAGGACACCGAGCCGGCCGAGCTGATCCACGGCGTGCGCGTGGTCGCCCGCGGCGACGCGCTGATCGCCCCCGCCATCACCAAGCGGCTGATCTCGGAGTTCGCCGGACGGGTCAAGCGGCCCGAGCCGGGACCCGAGCTCAACGGCCTGACCGACCGCGAGCGCGAGGTCATGGTGCTGGTCGGCCAGGGCCTGTCCAACGACGAGATCGCCGCCACGCTCGTGCTCAGCCCGGCGACCGCCAAGACCCACGTCAGCCGCATCATGACCAAGCTCGGCACCCGCGACAGGGCGCAGCTGGTGGTGCTCGCCTACGAAGCCGGGATGGTGACGCCGGGCTGGCTTACCTCCTGAGGTGTACACCGCGAGAGCGGGATGAGACTGCGGGAGTAGGCGTAGTGCCAGCCTGGGCATGACGCGGCGGCGGTAGCCGTACCAGCACCATCGCAGCATGGAAACAGTAGAGCTCGCGCGCCTGCAGTTCGCGGTCACCGCAGGCGCCCACTTCCTGTTCGTCGCGCTGACGCTGGGGCTGGCCACGCTGGTGGCGATCACGCAGACCCGCGCCACCCTGTCGAACAGCCCCGTCCACACCCGCATGGTGCGCTTCTGGGGCCAGCTCTACATCATCAACTACGCCATGGGCATCGTCACCGGCATCGTGATGGAGTTCCAGTTCGGGCTGTCGTGGAGCGGGCTGACGCACTTCGCCGGCGACGTCTTCGGGGCCTCGCTGGCGCTGGAGACGCTGGTGGCCTTCTTCGTCGAGTCCACCTTCCTCGGCCTTTGGATCTTCGGCTGGAACCGGTTGAACCGCTGGGCGCACCTGTCGCTGATCTGGGTCGTCACGCTGACGGCCTACGCCTCGGCCTTCTGGATCATGATCTCCAACAGCTTCCTGCAGAACCCCGTGGGATACACCCAGCGCGGCGACCGGCTGGAGCTGACCGACTTCGGCGCGCTGATCAACGAGGGCGCCCTGACCGCCTTCGCGCACGTGATGAGCGCGGGCCTGGTCGTCGGAACGTTCTTCATGGCCGGCGTCAGCGCCTGGCACCTGCGCAGGGGCACCCACGAGCAGGAGTTCTTCCGCAAGTCGCTCCGCCTGGGGCTCGGGCTGAGCCTGCCCGCCGTCTTCCTGGCCATCTCCTTCGGCGGCGTCTCCTTCGACTTCATGCAGCCCACGAAGATCGCCGCCTGGGTGGGCGGCACGGAGCGGCTGTCGGAGGCGCAGGCGCAGATGGCCGCCCAGCTCGGACCGGGCGACTACCTGCCTCCCGCCGCCGCGGTGCAGGGATCCGGGATCGCGATGATGGCCCTCGCCATCGTGATGTTCGTCATCTCGGCCATCGGCGTGATCCTGATGAGCTTCCGCGGCGCGGTGCAACGCTCCCGCGTCCTGCACTGGATGCTCATGGTGGCCATCCCGATCCCCTTCCTGACCACGATCGCCGGCTGGCTCTTCCGCGAGCTGGGCCGCCAGCCGTGGGCGGTCTTCGGGCTGCTCAGGACCGAGGACGCCGTCTCGCACGTCACCCAGGGGCAGATGCTCACCTCGCTGATCGTCTTCAGCACCCTGTTCGGCCTGCTCATGCTGGTCAACTACTGGCTGCTGGCCAGGACCGCCAGGCGTGACCCCTCCGAGGTGGCTCTCGGCTCCGACAAGCCGATCGAGACCCCCGCCCCCGCCCTGACCTACTGAGGAGCCCGCTGTGGAACCATTCATCCTGGCCTTCTTCGGCCTCGGCTACCTCGTCCTCGGAGGCGCCGACATCGGCGTCGGCATGCTCCTGCCGTACCTGGGCCGCTCGCCGCAGGAGCGGCGCGAGGTGATCGCCGCCATCGCCCCCTTCTTCCTCGGCAACGAGGTGTGGCTGATCGCCACCGCGGGCGTGCTCGCCGGGCTCTTCCCGATCGTGGAGGGCGAACTGCTCAGCGGCAACTACGTGGTCATCGTCGCGCTGGTGGGCTCGTGGGTCCTTCGCGACATGGCGTTGTGGCTGCGCGGGCGCGTGCCAGGACGCGGCTGGCAGCTGCTGTGGGACGGCGTGCTGGTCGCGGGCAGCTGGGGCCTGGCGGTGTCGCTCGGCCTGGTGCTGGCGGGCACGGTGCTCGACATGCCGCTCCTGGCCGGGCTGGTGATCGCCCTGATCTTCGCCCTGCACGGCCTGGCCTTCGCCTCGCTGCGGCTGAACGGCACGCTCCGGCGGCGGGCGGGGGCGCTGCTGGGCGGCACGGGCGAGTGGCCGGCGTACGCGCTGACCACCTCGGCCATCGCGGCCATCGCCGTCGTGAGCGGCCTGCAGCTCGACCTGTCAACCGCCGGGAGCATGATCACGCCGGTGATCCTGGCGATCATCCCCTTCCTGCTGGCCGCCCAGGCCTGGGTGTGGTGGACCTTCCGCGGGCGCGTCACCGGCCCATCCTATTTGTAATAGAAAATCTCTTTTATGGGCAATTTAGATAACAAATAAAGAAGGACCCGGCTTACGGTTCCATCAAGAAATGAGCGATCGAATTCTCCGCCGCACAAAATGGGGAGCGTCCCCTTTTGTCGGCGGAGATTGATCGTCATGAGCACTTGGTCCGAGGAAGATCTTCATCACGGCTGGCATTCCGCGTGCGCGCTTCGCCAAGGTCTGCTCTCGGGATACCCGGTACCCCAGCTTCCCCCACCACCGGTGCGCCTGTTCCCGGGGGAGGTGGCATTCGCGCACGCCAACCTGCGCCATGAGGTCTGGTACGGCATGGACGTCGAGTATCAGACCTCAACCATGGCTTTCGGCGGCCCGTTAATGTTCACCACCGGACTGCTGGTGAGCGCGGCAGGAAATGCCCGGCGCAAACGCCAGGCCCAAGCCATGGCTGCCGCGCAATGGCGTTACCACGGCCACAATTCGACGCTGCTGACCAACCATCGCGTCCTGACATTCAGCGGCAATCGATGGGTCACGTGGGCGCTCGATCAGGTGATGGAGGTCTGGCCATCGCCCCGGGAATTCACCTATGTGCTGGTCTTCAACGACGCCGACCCACTTCGGCTCACAGGCCCGGCCGCGCCCTGGTTCATGGTCGTGACCGCTCATCTGACCTTCGGTCCGAGGTTTCTTGCGGAACATCCGGAGTTCAGGACCATGGGCGTCCAGCAAGCCCAGACTATGCCCGCCGAGCAGCGAGGCCTGGAACGCGGCACGGGCTGAGCGCGTGACAGCCGCCCCTCACTCGTAGTCTTGGGCTCTCTCGTATCTTCGATCGCATGACTGTTCGCGAACTCCGTCTGGTCGTCACCGCCTCCGACTACGACGAGGCGTTGCGCTTCTACCGCGACGTGCTCGGCCTGCCCGAGCGGGCCGCCTTCTCCTCCCCCGACGGCCGGGTGACCATCCTGGAGGCGGGCCGGGCCACCCTGGAGATCACCGATCCCGGCCACGCGGAGTTCATCGACGAGGTGGAGGTCGGCCGGCGGGTGGCCGGGCACATCAGGGTCGCCCTGGAGGTCGACGACTCGCGGGCGATGACGGCGCGGCTGGAGCAGGCAGGGGCCGAGGTCGTCGCCGAGCCGACCCGCACCCCGTGGAACTCGCTGAACTCACGGCTTGAGGGGCCCGCCGGACTTCAGCTGACCCTCTTCGAGGAGCTGGGCTGAGGTCATCATGCGGCGCACCTCCTCCACCGCCTCCCTGCCCGCCCCCTCGATGAGGGTCAGCATCTCCCGCTCGGTCGTCTGATCCTGCTTGAGGCGCAGCCGGACCGCACCTGCCTGCATCGTCATCGCGCTGACGATGTGGGCCAGGTCGCTCAGCTCCTCGGCGAGAGTCATGGTGCGAGCGTAGGCGACCGCCGGGCGGTGGACATCACCCGTGAAGGTGATTCGCAGTCATCGCGCCTTGACTGAGGCGTCCTCCGGGGGGACGTCGGGTGTCGAGACCCTGAGCCAGCGCGAGCCGTGCGGATCCATCGGCAGTTCGACCTGCTCTTTCGCCGAGATGTCGAACGTGGCGTCGGTGAGCAGGTCGGTCAGCCGGTTCGACGCCTGGCCCTTGAGGGTCAAGGTCGCGTCAGTGGCGGTGTCAGTCAAGTTGTGCACCACGACCACGCAGGCGTCCTCGGCGTCGCAGCGCCAGCCCACGATGCCGGGATGGGCGCAGTCGAGGACCGTGTGCTCGCCCCAGGCCAGCTCGGGGCACTCTCGGTAGCGCTCGATGAGCAGCTGGAACCACCGCAGCAGCGAGTCGGTGTCGCGTTTCTGGTCGGCCACGTTGATCCGGTCGGGCGCGTAGGCGCCGTCGGGCGGCGCGCGGTCGGGCTCGACCTGGCTGAAGCCGCCCTCGGGCGCCCACTGCATCGGCACGCGCACGGCCATCCGGCCCTCGGCCTCGAGGTTCTCCCCCAGCCCGATCTCCTCCCCGTAGAAGATCACCGGAGTGCCCGGCAGGGAGAACAGCAGGCTGTAGGCCATCTTGATGCGCCGCAAGTCGCCGCCGAGCATCGTGGGCAGCCTCCTGCGCAGGCCGCGGCCGAAGATCTGCATGTCCTTCTCTGGCCCGAAGGCGTCGAAGATCTCCTGCCGTTCCTCCTCGGTGAGCTTGTCCAGGGTGAGCTCGTCGTGATTGCGCAGGAACGTGGCCCACTGGCTGTCCTTGGGCGCCTTGGGCCGTTCGCGCAGCGCGGAGGCCAGCGGTTCGCCCTCGCTCCTGGCGAGCGACAACCAGGCGCGCTGCATCGCGATGAAGTCGAAGCACATGGTCAGCTCGGTGCCGTTGCCGTCGCCGAAGTAGTTCAGCAGGTCGTCGTAGGGCACGTTGACCTCGCCCAGCAGGATCGAGCTGCCTTCCCTGCGGCCCATGAAGGCCCGCAGGTCGGCCAGGAACTCGTGCGGGTCGGGCAGCTTGGGGCTGATGTTCTCGATCAGGAACGGCACGGCGTCGACGCGGAAGCCGCTCAGGCCCAGTTCCATCCAGAAGCCCAGGATCCTGGTGATCTCGTCGCGCACCTCGGGATTGCCGACGTTCAGGTCGGGCTGGTGCTTGTAGAAGCTGTGCAGGTAGTACTGCTTGGTCTTCTTGTCGTACTCCCAGAAGGAGTCCTCCTTGTCGGGGAAGACCACCTGTTTGGGGTCGTCGGGCTCGGGGGTGTCCGACCAGACGTACCAGCCGCGGAAGGGGTTGTCTCGGCTCGACCGTGCCTGCTTGAACCAGGGGTGCTCGGTCGAGGTGTGGTTGACCACCAGGTCGGCGATGACCCGCAGGCCGCGGTCCTTGGCGGTGCGCATGAACTCCACGAAGTCGCCCAGGGTGCCCAGGCGGGGGTCGATGGAGTAGAAGTCGGTGATGTCGTAACCGTCGTCGCGGTTGGGCGTCGGGAAGAACGGCATCAGCCACAGGCAGGTCACGCCCAGACCGGCGAGGTAGTCGATCTGCTGGGTCAGGCCGCGGAAGTCGCCGACGCCATCGTCGTTGCCGTCCTTGAAGGTCTCCACGTCCAGGCAGTAGACGACGGCGTTCTTCCACCACAGGTCGGAGGTAGAGGTGAGTCGCATGGCGCCCCCGCTACCCCGAACCAGGCTACGGTGAACGCGTGAGGATCAGACTGCCCGCGGCGCTGGTCCTTCTGCTGTCCTCGATCTTCCTGGTGACCGGCGTGCGGGCGCCCGTCACCGTCGTGCAGAGCGCCGCCGTCCTCGACTGCCCGGCGCAGCACCAGGCGGGCAGTCCCGCCCCCGTCACCCCGCGGGCCTCCGCGCCGTCACCCGCCCACTTCTCCGGCCTGGCCGTGCCGTCGTCCGCCGGATCCGCGGGCGCGGGCCACCGGTTCTCCTCCCGTACGGCAGAAGCCGCGGATTTCACGCCGGGCGCTGCTCCGCGGGGGATTTCGGCCCGAGCCCCTCCCTCCACTCGCGAAATCTGACCAAATTTTCGGATTTATCGTGTGGAGGTTCTCTGCATGCCTGTTTGGCGTGCGGTGGCGGCCCTTGCCGTCATCGTTTCTTCGTTGTTCCTGGCATTCACCATGGCCCCGCGCCTCGGCCTCGACCTGCGCGGCGGCACCCAGATCGTCTTCGAGGCCAAGGGCGGGGCCTCGCCTGAGGCCGTCGACCGCGCCCGCGACGTGCTCGAACGCCGGGCCAACGGGCTCGGCGTGGCCGAGCCCACCCTGGTGCGCTCGGGCGACGCGCGCATCATCGTCGAGCTGCCGGGCGTGCTCGACCCGCGCGAGGCCGCAGCTGTCATGGGGCGCACCGCGCAGCTGTCGTTCCACCCCGTGCTCGCCTCGGGCGGGCAGCGGTTCACCGACGAGACCGGGCAGCCGTTGTCGGCCGGTCCCGTGGCCGTCGCGGGCGACGGGGTCACCGACGCCGTCGCCCGCACCGACCCGCAGCGGGGACCGGGCTGGTTCGTCGACGTCACCTTCGCGCAGCCCGGTCCGTGGCAGCGTCTCACCGGCGAGGCGGCCTGCCGGCCGTACGACGACCCGGCGCGGCGGGTGGCGATCGTGCTCGACGGGAAGGTCATCTCCTCCCCCGTCGTCGGCGACGACACCCCGTGCAAGGCCGGCCAGCAGGGCGGCTCGACCACGATCAGCGGGCGCTTCACCGCCGAGGAGGCGCAGAACCTGGCCGTGCTGATCAAGGGCGGCGCCCTGCCGGTGCCGCTGGAGATCGTCGAGCAGCGGGTCGTCGGCCCGACGCTCGGCGCCGCGGCCATCGAGGCGAGCTGGCAGGCGGCCGTCATCGGCGTGCTGGCCACCGGGCTGTTCATCGTGCTCGTCTACCGGCTCGTCGGCCTGCTCGCCGCGCTGGCGCTGGCCTGCTACGGGCTCATCTCCTATGCGGCGCTGATCGCGGTCGGCGCGACGCTCACCCTGCCGGGACTGGCCGGGTTCGTGCTGGCGATCGGCATGGCCGTCGACGCCAACGTGCTGGTCTTCGAGCGGGCCAGGGAGGAGTATCGCGGGTCCCTGCGTCCGGCGCTCGACCTCGGCTTCAAGAAGGCCTGGAGCGCCATCGCCGACTCCAACGTGACCACGCTGCTCTCGGCCGGGCTGCTGTTCTGGCTGGCGTCGGGACCGGTCAAGGGCTTCGGCGTGACGCTCTCCATCGGCGTGCTGGCCTCGCTGGTGTCGGCGTTGCTCATCACCCGCGTGCTCACGCAGTGGACCGTCGGGCGCATGCCCGCCCGGCTGTCGGGGCTGGGCTCGGTCGGCCGGGTGCGCACCTGGCTGACCGAGCGCGACCCGTTCGTCATGCGCCGCGGCAGGCTCTGGCTGGCCGTCGCGGGCGGACTGCTGGTGGTGGCTTTCGCCGGGCTGGCCGTCCGCGGGCTCGACTTCGGCGTCGAGTTCACCGGCGGCCGGGTCATGGAGTTCTCCTCCACGATGGGGGTCGACGCGGCCCGTCAGGCCGTCAGCGAGGCGGGCTTCCCCTCGGCGGTCGTCCAGGCCTCGGAGGGGCGCATCGCGGTGCGGACCGGGCAGATCTCCGGCGACGACGCCGCCGGCATCGGCCAGGTGCTCGGGCCCGTGGTCCGCGACGAGCTGATCGGTCCCTCGCTCGGCGCGGAACTGCGGCGCAACGCCCTCATCGCGCTCGCCGTGGCGCTGGCGGCACAGCTCGTCTACCTGGCGCTGCGCTTCCGGTGGACGTTCGGCGCCGCGGCGGTGGCGGCGCTGTTCGTCGACGCCGCGGTCGTCGTGGGCGCCTTCGCCTGGCTCGGCAAGCCGATCGACGGCGTCTTCCTGGCCGCGATGCTCACCGTCGTCGGCTACTCCGTCAACGACAAGGTCGTGGTCTTCGACCGGGTCCGCGAGTTGTGGGTGGGCCGGGCGCCCTTCCAGCGCACGGTCAACAGCGCGATCCTGCAGACCGTGCCGCGCACGGTGAACACCGGGCTGGGGGCGCTGTTCATCCTGGTGGCGCTGGTGCTGCTGGGCGGCGACTCGTTGCGCGACTTCGCGCTGGCGCTGCTGATCGGCATCGTCACGGGCACGTTGTCGTCGTGCTTCGTGGCGGGGCCGCTGGCCGTCGAGCTGGAAGGGCGCGACCGGACTCCTCCGCCCGCCGTACAGAAGGAGGAGATCCGGCCGGGAGCCGTCGTCTAGTGCAGGTAGAGCTCACGGAGGGCGGCCAGGTCGGCCTCCGTGAGCTCCAGCGCCCGGCTCGCGTAGCTCTCCAGGTCGCCGTAGTGCTGCTCGGCGGTGTCGAAGGCGGCCTGGAGGTAGACCTCGCGCACCTCCAGCAGCGGGCGGATCACCTCGGGGTCGGGCGCGAGGGCGATGAGCGGGGCGTAGGGGCCGCTCAGGTGCAGGTTGCTCTCCAGGTAGTCGGCCATGATCGTGTCGCGGTCCACTCCGAGCAGGGAGAGCAGGACGGCCGTGCCCCAGCCGGTGCGATCCTTGCCCGCCGTGCAGTGCATCAGCGTGCCGGGCCGCCGCAACGCCCTGAGCAGGTCGCGGTAGGCCTCGTGGGCGTCGGAGGTGGTGACGAAGGCGCGGTAGACCTCGGTGAGGAACCGCTCGGCCGACTGCGGCGAGCGCAGCGCCTCGGCCTGCTCCGGCGCGGCGAACAGGGCGGCGATGTCGGCCCCGTGGCCGCCGTGACGCTGCACGTCGAGCACTCTGTACTCGACGCCTTCGGGAAGCAGGTCGGGGCCGTCCTCGCGCTCCTTGTCGGTGCGCAGGTCGCAGACCAGCCTGACCCCGGCGGCGACCAGCTGCTGCTGTTCCTCCGGGGTCAGCACATTGAGCGCGCCGGAGCGGAAACCGACCCCCGTGCGGACCTTGCGTCCGTCGGTGGTGCGGTGTCCGCCCAGGTCACGCAGGTTCGGCGCGGATGCGATGAGCATGGTTCGAACAGTATCAACCGGCGTACTGGAGGTCGGCTTCGACGATCGTGCCGTCGGCGTAGGTGAGGTCGTAGTGGGCGTGGAAGCCGCCGGTGCCGCCGGGGGCCCAGTTGACCAGGAGCTTCTGCCCGTCGCGGCGGGTCTGCACGATCTCCAGGACGTCGAGCCTGCCGCCGATCACCTCGTTGTCCGCCCATGTCCTGATGGCGTCGGCGCCCCGGATGCTGCGGCCGACGTCGACGATCTCGGCGTCGGGGGCGAAGGCGGCCACCAGGCCGTCGAGGTCACCCGCGTTGACGGCCTCGACGTAGGCCTGGGCCGCCGCGTCGACACTCGCGACCGGCGTACCCGTCGTAGCGGTTGTGCCCGTCGTAGCGGTTGTGCCCGTCGTGCCCGGCGTACCCGCTGTGCCCGTCGCGCTTGTCGGATCGCCCGCTGACGAGCAGCCCGCCACCATCAACGCCACCAGCACGCCGATCATCAGCCGCCTCACAACAGCGTCCCCCCGGTGACCTCGAACCTGGCCAGCGCCTGGTCGATGCGGGCCAGGGTGTCGGGGTGCAGCCGGAGGTCGGCGGCCGCGGCGTTCTCCTCGATGTGGGCGGGCGTGCGGCTGCCGGGGATGGCCACCACGTGCTCGTCCTGGTGCAGCAGCCAGGCCAGGGCCAGCTGGGCGGGGGTGATCCCCAGCTCCACCGCGAGATCACGCACGGGCGCGTACCTGTCGTTGTTGGCCGCCAGGTTCTCGGCGGAGAAGCGCGGCGCGTTGTGCCGGAAGTCGCCGTCGCCGAGCTCTTGCACGGTGCCGGTCAGGAAGCCGTTGCCCAGCGGGCTCCACGCGACGATCCCCACGCCGAGCTCCTTGGCCGCCCCGCGCAGGTCGGCGTCGGCCGGACGCCACATCGACCACTCGTTCTGCACCGCCGCGATCGGGTGGACGGCATGTGCGCGCCGCAGCTGCCCGGCCGTCACGTTGGAGAGACCCAGGTGCCTGACCAGGCCGTCCTTGACCAGCTCGGCCATCGCCCCCACGGTCTCCTCGATCTCCACTCCGGGGTCGGGGTAGTGGGCGTAGTAGAGGTCGATCACATCGGTCTGCAGGTTGGCCAGGCTGCGCTCGGCATAACGCCGCACCAGGCGCGCCTCGCCGTTCACCCGCAACTCGCCGAAGGCGTAGCCCACGGGGAAGGAGCGGCTGCTCTCCCCCTCGGGGACGGCCAGCCCGAACTTCGTCGCCACCACCACTTCCTCGCGGCGGCCCTTGACGGCCCGCCCGACCAGCCGCTCGTTGTGCCCGTCGGGGCCGTAGGCGTCGCTGGTGTCGACGTGGGTGGCGCCCGCGTCGAGGGCCGCCTTGATCGCACGCTCGCCGCGGGCGTCGTCGACCTCGCCGTAGATACCGGGCGAGAGCACCATGGCGCCGTAGCCGACGGCGGGGACGTTCAGGGTTCCAAGGTTTCTCATGGGCATCATCCTGCGGTCGGGCCGCGAAGCCCGTCCAAGACCCTTTGCTATAACCAACGGTTATGGACGTGCATCTGCGGGATCTGCGCTACTTCGTCGCCGTGGCCGAGGAACTGAACGTCACCCGGGCGGCCGAGCGCCTGTTCGTCTCCCAGCCGGCGTTGTCGAAGCAGCTGCGGATGCTGGAGCGGCAGCTCGGCTTCGCCCTGTTCGAGCGGGTACACAGCGGGATGTCGCTGACGCGGCCGGGGGCCGCGCTGCTGCCGTACGCGAGGGAGACCCTGGCCGGGTGGAACGCCGGCGTCGAGGCGGCGCGGGCCGCCGTGCCGAGCGGCACGCTGGTCGTGGGCATGCAGACCGCGGTGGGGCGCGGCATCCAGCAGGAGGCGTTGCGGCGGTTCCGCTCGGCGATGCCGGGCTGGGAGGTCTCGCTGCGGCTGGTGGGCTGGGACGACCCGAGCGGCGGCCTGGCCGACGGGAGCTCGGATGTGGCCTTCGTCTGGCTGCCCGCGGTGCCTGGGCTCACGACGCGGGTGCTCGCGGTCGAGCGCCGATGGGTGGCGCTGGCCGAGGACCACCCGCTGGCGGCGCTGGAGGAGATCGCCTTCGAGCAGTTGGAGGCGGAGTCCTTCATCGCCCTGCCCGTTTCCGCGGGGCCGCTCCGCGAGTTCTGGCTCGGTGGTCCCGGCTCGATCGTCGGCGCGACGGCTTCGACGGCCGACGAGACGTTCGAGGCGATCACCAGCGGTCTCGGCGTGGCCCTGGTGGCCGAGGGCAATGCCCAGCTCTACCGCCGTCCCGGGGTCGCCTACCGGCCGGTGACCGGCCTCGCGCCCGCCGAGCTCGCCATTGCCTGGCGCTCGGGGGATTCTCGCCCGCAAATCAGGGCATTTCTTGATGCTCTCCAATAAGGTGCGTGAACATGAGCGATTACGAGACCACGTTCAAGCTGCTCGACGCGGACGGCGACGGCTTGATCTCCCCTGAAGAGCTGGTCAGGCTGATGGACATCCTCGGCCAGCCGATCACCATCGAGCGGGCGGAGGAAGCCGTCAAGCAGCTCGACCTCGACGGCGACGGGCTGATCAACGTTCAGGAACTGGGCAACTTCCTGGACCGGTGAACCCTCCCCCTGGCGGGAACGCCGGGGCTTCTTCCCATCGGCGCCCGGCCCGGTATATAACCAAAGGGTTATCGAACTCGATGGTTATGGAGGCCGACGATGGGTGAGATCGCCAACCGCTACCGACGGCGTGCGGACGCCTTCGACCGCAAGGTCGCGGCCGTCCGCCCCGGCCAGTGGGACGACCCGTCACCGTGCGAGAAGTGGACCGCCCGTGACGTGGTGCGCCACATCATCGACATGCACGGTGTGATCCTGCGTCCGCTCGGCCGCCCGCTCAGCGACGCGCCGTCGGTCGACGAGGATCCGGTCGCCGCGTTCCGTTCCGCGCGGGCCGACGTCGAGGCGATCCTCGCCGACCCGTCGCTGGCGGGCACCGAGTGCGAGACTCCCGCCGGGACGATGACGCTCGGGGAGCACATCGACAAGGTCCCGAGTGCCGACCTCCCGCTCCACGGATGGGACCTCGCCAAGGCCACCGGCCAGGACGACACGATCGACCCCGCCGACGTGGCCTACCACTGGACGGCCATCACCGCGCTGCCCGGCGACGTGCTGGAGAAATACCGCACGCCCGGCGCGTTCGGCCCGGGCGTGGAGGTGTTCGGACCCGAGGTGCGGATCGGGCAGGACGCCTCGCCACAGGACCGGCTGCTCGCCTTCATCGGCCGCGACCCGCAGTGGTCCCCCTGGTAGACCAGAACTTCTGTCGCTTTAATGGCGACAGGAGGGACGATGGCTATCAGGAGTGACATCCGTGTCCCATCTGACGTCGTCAAGACGCTCAGGCAGGGCATCGACACGGTCTCGTGCGAGGTGATCGAGGAGATCCAGGCCCGTATCCCGGAGTACGCCAGACCCTCGGACGAGACCTACATCAAGATCATCAGGATGGCGGTCGAGCAGGCCATCGAGGGCTTCCTCGACCACATCGAGAACCCCGAGGCGCCCTGGGAGGCCGAGCCGTTCCGCATGATCGGGCGCGGCGAGGCGCACGAGGGCCGCAACCTCGAACCCCTGCAGACCGCCATGCGCCTGGGCGCCCGGGTGGGGTGGCGGCGGCTGACGGAGCTGGCGGCGCCGCTCGGCCTGACCCCGCAGTCGCTCTACGACATGGGCGAGGCGATCTTCGTCTACCTCGACCAGCTGGCCGACGCCGCCGCCGAGGGATACCAGGAGGCCAGGGCGCACGCGGCCGGCGAGATGGAGCGGCGGCGGCGCAGGCTGCTCGACCTGCTGCTGAGCCCCGCCGCCTCCCTCGACGCCGTCTCCGACCTGGCCAAGGCGGCCGGGTGGCGGCTGCCCAAGACGGTCGCCGCCGTCGCGCTGGAAGAACAGAACGGCTACCGCCCGCCGGTGCTGCACCAGGACGTGCTCCAAGGCCTCGACCGGCCGGTGCCGTGCCTGCTGGTGCCCGATCCGGCGGGACCGGGACAGGCGCAGCTCCTCGAACACGCCCTGCGCGGATGGCAGGCCTCGGTCGGGCCCGCCGTGCCGCTGGCGGCGGCCGCGTCGTCGCTGCGCTGGGCCACCGAGGCCCTCGGCCTGGCCAGGCGCGGCGTGCTCGACCACGGCAGGCGCCTGCTGAGGTGCGCGGAGCACATGGCCACCCTGATCGTCTTCAAGGACGAGGAACTGGTCAGCGCGCTGGCCGCCACCCGCCTCGCGCCGCTGTCACACCTGCGGCCCACGCAGCAGGACCGGCTCGCCGAGACGCTGCTGGCCTGGCTGAGGTACGGCAGGGGCGCCGGCGAGGTGGCCGCCCGCCTCCACGTGCACCCGCAGACCGTGCGCTACCGGTTACGCCAGCTGGAGGAGCTGTACGGCGAGCAGTTGCACGATCCCGACATCCGCTTCGAGCTGGAGATCGTGCTGCGCGCCCGCCAGGCCGTCGCGGTCAGCGAAACAGCCTGAGCCTCTCCTCGCCGATCCTGGCCCGCTTGGCCGGGTCGTCGACACCGAGCCCCTCGCGCTCGGCCTGGACGAGCACGCCCACCTTCCCGACGTGCCGGTTGGTCTGGACGGCACGAGCCGCCTGCGCCGTCTCCTCCAGCGGGTAGACCGCCGACAGCGTCGGGTGGATCATGCCCTTGTCGATGAGGCGGTTGACCTCGTGGCATTCCTGGTAGTTGGCGCCGTGCGAGCCGATGATGCTCTTCAGCTTCATCCACAGGTGCCGGTTGTCGTACTCATGGGCGTAGCCGCTCGAAGACCCGCACGTCACGACCTTGCCGCCCTTCCTGGCGACGTAGACGGAGGCGCCGAAGGTCTCCTTGCCGGTGTGCTCGAAGACGATGTCGGGATCCTCCCCCACGAGCCGTCTGATCTCGGCGCCCAGGGCACGCCAGGCCTTCTCGTCGTCGAGGTGCTCGAACTGGGAGCGGTCGATGACGTGCTCGCAGCCCAGGCGCTTCAGCAGCGCCGCCTTGGCCTCGGAGCCGACGACGCCCACCGGGATGCCGCCGCCGTTCCTGACCAGCTGCACGCCGTACGAGCCGAGCCCGCCGGTCGCCCCCCAGATGAGGACCACGTCGCCCTGCTTCATCCTGGCGCCGTTGTCGCTGACCAGCATGCGGTAGGCGGTCGAGGCGCACAACATCGAGCACGCCGCCTCCTCCCAGGTCAGGTGGGTGGGCTTGGGGAGCAGCTGGGTCGCCTTGACCACGGCGTACTCCGCCAGGCCGCCGAAGTTGGTCTCGAAGCCCCAGGCTCTGAGGTCGGCGGCGAGCATGCTGTCGTGGTGGGTGATCGGGTCCTGCGAGTCGACGTAGGCGGGCGTCGTGACGACCTTCTGGCCCGGGCGCCAGTGCCGTACGGCCTCGCCGGTCGCGACGACGACGCCCGAGGCGTCCGAGCCGAGCACGTGGGTGGGCAGGTCGTGGCGCGGGTCGGTGCGGCCGAGCCGTTCGAGGAAGGCGAAGCTGGGGATCGGCTCGAACATCGCCGTCCACACCGTGTTGAAGTTGATCGCGCTCGCCATCACCTGGACGAGCACCTCGTCGGGGAGCAACTCCGGCACGGGGACCTCACCCACCCGGATGGAGCGCCTGACGTCCTTGTCGACGCCGTCCGTCCCGTGCGGCGTCTTGCCGAACATGCCGACGTCTTCCTTGTGGACGTACGCTGCCCTCACAGGATCTCCTTCAGGTGCTTGACGATGGCCCCCACGTGGGGCGGGTCGAGCAGGTTGAGGTGGTGGGCGCCGCCGATCTCCACGACGCGCAGGCCGCTCGCGTGGGGGCCGAAGCCCCTGGTGGGGTCGTCGTGGTGGGCGTACCTGGGGTCTTCGACGGCCCACGGGGTCGGCTCGGTCGAGCGGTAGAGCACGACGGGGCCGTCATGCGGCCCCGGCTCGTAGAGCTCCAGCGCCCTGGTGTCCTCGTGCGAGGTGACCTGGTGGCGCAGGATCGCGGCGCCGAGGCCGGCCAGGACGCCCGATTCGGCCACTCGCTCCTCCAGGAGCTCCAGCTGGGCCTGCTCGGTCAGGCCTCGCAGGTCGTCCTCGGTGAGCTCGACGGCCGCGCCGTACGTGGACGACAGGTAGGCGGCGAAGCGGGCGTATCGGCTGGCCGTGGCGTCCGGCCCGGCCTCGCCGGGCAGACCCGAATCGATCATCACGACGAGCTCGGTCTCGGGCAGCCTCCTGGCCACCTCGTAGGCGAGGACGCCGCCGAACGACCAACCGCCGAGCCGTACGGCACGGCCGCCGGTCAGCTCCCTGACGGCGCGGGCGTAGCGTTCGGCCCGCTGCTCGACCGGGCCGGCCTCCTCCAGGCGCTCCAAACCGAAGACCGGGACGTCGAGCCCGCCGGCCAGCAGGGCGTAGACGCCGGTGGTGCCGCCCGCGGGGTGGGCCAGGAACAACGCGCCCTCCAGGGTGCCCGCCCTGGCCGCCTCGTTCAGGGGACGCACGATCCCCTGCTCGGCCTCGCCCTCGTCGAGCAGCCGCACGGCGTCGGCCAGCTCGGCGACGGTGCGCGGGGCCACCCGCAGCACATGGCCGAGCTCCTCGCCGAGCACCCGCAGAGCCTCGCCGAGGATCTCGCCCGGCACCGGCTCCGTCACCCCCGGCTCGCGTCCGAGCAAGCCCGAGAGCACCCGCACCACCTGCCGCTCGGCCGCGTCCCTCGGGCCGACGAACCGCTCGGGCAGGCTGCCGCCGTCGACGCCCAGCTCGGCGGCGACCGACCGGGCCAGCTCGCCCAGGGTCCCGCCGTTGAGCAGCGGCGCGATGGCGACGGTCACCCCGAAGTCGTGCTCGGCCATGCCGCGCAGCCGCGTGGCCGCCAGGGAGTCGAGGCCCAGATCGGTCAGGACGCTCCCCTCGTCGAGCCAGACCGGGTCGAACCCCAGCACCGTCGCCGCCCGCTCCCTGAGCAGCTCGACGATCGACTCCAGGTCGGCGGCCCCTGGCTCGCGCCGCTGCTCCTGGACGAAACCGGAGAAGTACGGCACGCGCGTGATCGACGGGAAGGCGGCGACGGCCCGCGAGACGTCCAGCCTGACCACCCCGGCCGAGATCCCGCGCTGCAGCAACGCCTCCAGGGCCTCGATGCCCTCCTCCTCGGTGAGCGGCTCCATGCCCGGCATCGCGGCCGCGCCCTGCCAGGTGCCCCAGGCGATCGACAGGCCCGGCAGCCCTTCGGACCTGCGCCGCTCGCACAGCGCGTCGAGGAAGGCGTTGGCCGAGGCGTAGGCGGCCTGGCCCGGCGAGCCCAGCAGGCCTGCAGCGGAGGAGAAGGCCACCCACCAGTCGAGGTCGAGGTCCTTGGTCGCCTCGTGGAGCCTGAGCGCGCCGTGGACCTTCGGTGTCCACACCCTGTGGACCGATTCCGGCGTCAGGTCGGCGACCAGCCGATCGTCCAGGACACCTGCGGCGTGGATCACTCCGCGCAGGGGCATGCCGCCCGTGGTGGCCGCCTCGACCAGGCGCTCGGCCGTGCCGGGGGCGGCCAGGTCGCCCTGGGTGCCGGCGGATCTGCTGTTGAGCACAACCCGGGTCGCGCCCCGGTCGAGCAGCCAGCGCTCGACGAGCCCGCCGAGGCGTCCGGTGCCGCCGGTGACGATGTAGGCGCCGTCGCGCACCACGCGCTTGCGTGAGAGGGCGGGGGTGCCGGTGAGGGGTGCGCGCACGAGGCCGGGGCCGGGGCCGGCAGCGAGGTCGGCGCGCACGAGGCGGGCCGCGTATCTGACCCCGTCGCGCCAGGCCACCTCGTCGTCGCCGGTGTCGCCCTCGGCGTGGAGCGCGTCCAGGGTGTCGACGTCGACGATCCGCACCCGCTGCGCCGGATGCTCGATGGCCAGCACCCTGCCCAGGCCACGCAGCGCCGCCGCCGCCGGATTGCCCGGCTCGGCGTTCCGCGTGACGATCGTGAGGCTCCGGCCCCTCGTCACCCGGCAGGCGATCTCCAGCAGCGCCTTCTCGGCCCCGAACGCGTCCAGGTCCGCGGGAAGGACCAGCCGCTCACCGGCCGACACGGCTCCGGGCGGCACCGGGACCCACGCGCGCTGCACCAGCTTGGCCTCGAACGGCACCGGCAGCGGCATGCCCGCCGTCTCGTCCACGGCCGCGTCGCCCGAGCCCAGGACGGCGCTGCCGTACCGCCTCCACACCCCGGCCGCGTTCTTGCGGCTCACCTCGACCAGGTCCTCGCCGACGGTCA
The DNA here is from genome assembly GCF_044456985.1 of Nonomuraea sp. NPDC050663. Lineage (NCBI taxonomy): Bacteria > Bacillati > Actinomycetota > Actinomycetes > Streptosporangiales > Streptosporangiaceae > Nonomuraea > Nonomuraea sp. NPDC050663. The sequence goes on along the minus strand of NZ_JBITGL010000011.1, from coordinate 149,851 downwards.
CGGTCACCTGGGCGGGCAGGGCCAGGGGCGCGTGCAGCCGCACCCGTCCGGCCGTCGTGCCCAGTTCGGAGGCGGCTGCGCAGGCCAGCTCGGCCACCTGGGCGAGCGACAGGTGCGTGCCCTCGGACAACTCCACGCTCCACGCGTGACCGGATGGCGTCTCCACGTGGACACCCAGCACCGGGTGGCCGGTGGGGCGGCGAACCCTGTCGGCCCAGTGCCGGGTGTGCCGCCACGGGGCGTGCGGCACGTCCACGATGCGGCCGCGCGTGCGCGGCGGGCTGGAGGCGGCGGCGAGGGCGAGCTGGGCGTAGAAGCTCTCGTCGGAGTCGCGGCGCGTCGAGCAGAAGTCGAGCCCGAGCATCGGGTGGGGGCTGACCTCGGTGAACAGGGTGAACCCGTCGTCGGCGGCGGCCCGCAGCGCCTGCGTGAGCCTGACCGGCCGGCGGATGCCCGCGGCCCAGTAGGCGGCCTCGAAGGTGGGCGCCTCGCGCGGGTCGTCGAAGACGGTCGAGTAGAAGGGGATCGTCGCCTTGGCCGGCGTCAGCGCGGCCAGGTCGGAACGCAGCAGCGGCAGCAGCGGCTGGACCTGCGGCGAGTGCCCAGCGCCCTCCGTGGTCAGCACCCGGCAGAAGACCTCGCGGGCAGCCAGCTGCTCCGCGAACCTGGCGATCTCGTCGGGCGCGCCGGTGACGACCGTGCGGGTCTGCGAGGCGTAGACGGCGACGTGCAGGGAGCCGGGCACCTGCGCGGCGGCCACGTCCACCACGGCCATGGCGCCGCCGCCCCCGAGCGAGGCCAGCCTGCGGGCCCGGCGGCAGATCACGCGCACGCCGTCGTGCACGCCGAGCCCTCCGGCGACGACCGCCGCAGCGACCTCGCCCATCGAGTGGCCGATCACGGCTCCCGGATGCATGCCGTAGGCCTGCCAGAGCCTGGCCAGGGCCAGTTGCACGGCGAAGATCAGCGGCTGGGCGGTGGCCACGCCCTCGGGTTCCGACCACAGGTCGATGCCCGCCTCCGCGCGGAGCAGCGGTGCGAGCTCTTCGAGGCAGGCGCGGAAGGCGGGCTCGGTGCGATGGAGGTGGGCGCCCATGCCGGGCCACTGCGAGCCGTACCCGCTGAAGACCCAGACGGGCGGCCGGGTGGCGGGCCGTACCGGCGCGGGGGTGGCGGCGGGCAGGTCGGCCAGGTCGAAGGCGGCGGCGGCGATCCTGCCCCGGTGGGCGCGACGGGCCAGGGTGTGGGCGATGTCGGCCGGGTCGGCCGCGGGACGCCAGGCGGCCAGGAGCGCGGCGTGCTCGCGCACCCGCTCGGCGGAGGCGTCGGAGAGGACGAAGAGCCGCCGCGCGGTGGGCGCTCCCGCATCGAGAAGGGGCGCGGCAGGGCGGGCCTCCCCACCGGCGTCGGCTCGCGCCGGAGGGCAGGCGTCCAGGACGACGTGGGCGTTGGTGCCGCCGAACCCGAACGACGACACCCCCGCCCTGGCGTCGTCGCGCGGCCACGGCGTCGGCTCGGTGACGACCTCCAGCCGCTCCCACGGCAGATGCGGGTTGGGCGTCGCGAAATGGATGCTCGCGGGAAGGACCCCGTGCCACAACGACAGGGCGGTCTTGATCACCCCGGTGACCCCGGCCGCCGCCTCCAGATGCCCGAGGTTGGACTTGACCGAACCGATCAACACCCGCCCGTCCACGGACGCGGCGATGGCCCGGCCCTCGATCGGGTCGCCGAGGAAGGTCCCCGTCCCGTGGCACTCGATGTAGTCGGGCCCGCGGTCCAGCCCGCCGTACACCGAGGCGAGGAGGGCCTGCTGGGCCTCGGGGTTGGGCGCCACCAGCCCGTTGGAACGCCCGTCCTGGTTGACCCCGGTCGCCCTGATGACGGCCAGCACCCGGTCGCCGTCCGCGTCGGCCAGCCGCTTCAGCACCACGACCCCGCAGCCCTCCGCGCGCACCATGCCGTCGGCGGAGGCGTCGAAGGCCTTGCAGCGGCCGTCGGGCGAGGTGCCGCCGCCCTGGTCGAAGGCGCGGGTGACGACCGGCGAGAGCAGCAGGTTGACCCCTCCGGCCACGGCCAGGTCGCACTCGCCCGAGCGCAGGCTGCGCACCGCCAGGTGCACGGCCACCAGCGAGGACGAGCAGGCGGTGTCGAGCGCCAGGGAGGGCCCGCGCAGGTCGAGCAGGTACGACAGCCGGTTGGCGGCGATGCTGAGCGCCGCGCCGGTCGCGGTCCAGGCGTCGATCCCGGCGGGATCTGCGGTGGTCAGGTAGGCGTACTCGTTGCCCGAGATGCCGACAAACACGCCGGTACGGCTGCCGCGCAACGACCGTGGCGCGAGCCCGCCGTGTTCCAGCGCCTCCCAGGCGGTCTCCAGCAGCAGCCGCTGCTGCGGGTCCATGGTCTCGGCCTCACCCGGCGAGATCCCGAAGAACTCCGCGTCGAATCCCGCGATGTCGTCGAGGAATCCGCCGTGCCGGGTGGCCTCCAGGCCCGCGAACGGCTCCCAGCGGCCCTCGGGCACGGTGGTCACGGCGTCCCTGCCCTCCATGAGCAGCCGCCAGAACTCCTCGGGGCCGTGCGCGCCCGGCACCCGGCAGCCCAGCCCGACCACGGCGATCGCGTCGTCGTGGTCGGCGGCGGTGAACGGCCCCGCGACGGGCTCCGGCGACGGGGAGCCCAGAGCCGCCGCCAGCCGGGCGATCGTGGGGTGTTCCCAGACCAGGGTGGGCGCCAGGTCGCGGCCGAGCAGCCCGGCCAGCTCCCCTGCGATACCGACGGCGTCCCTGGACGACAGCCCGAACTCCTCCAGCGGCCGGTCGGGGTCGACCTCGTCGGCGATCAGGCCGCAGCGGGCAGCGATCCGTTCGATGAGGAACCCACGGACATCGCCGCTCACTCGTCCTCCACGTCGCCGAGAGAGAAGTGATCGGCCAACCTACCGAGAAGTCCACGGCGGGGGCAGATGCCCGCCTCACATTCCGGTCCGACGATTTGTCACGGCGGTGATAACGGCTTTTGTCCGGCGCGACGCATCGGACACCGGCTTTCGTTGCCTCAGGGCATAGCCCGCGACCGGCCCGCTCCCTAGCCTCGCCCCATGCGTCGTGCCCTGCTGGCCATCACCGCCGCGCTCGCGGTGGGACTCGCCCCCGCCCCGGCGGCCGCCGACCCCGACTGGTCGCTGGTCCCCGACGGCCAGCCCGGAGGCCAGCAACCGACGCAGCCGCCGGTCCAGCAGCCGGGACAGCAGCCCACCCAGCCGCCCGCCGGTCAGGGGAAGTCAGGTGGAGGGTACGCCGCCTGGCAGCCCGCCCTGCCCGGCACCGCGCGGGTGGTCGCCGAACGCCGGTCCGGGCCGCGCACGCTCGACGTGCTGATCTCCTCCCGCGCGGTCGGCCGCCTGCTGCCGGTGCGCATGCTGCTGCCGCGCGGCTGGTCCAAGCAGGCACGCCGCACCTGGCCCGTGCTCTACCTGCTGCACGGCGGCGCCGACAACTACACCTCGTGGACGCGCATGACCGACATCGCCGCGCTGACGCAGGACGTGGACGCGATCGTCGTCATGCCGGAGGCGGGCCGCGCGGGCAACTACTCCGACTGGTACAACCGCGGCAAGGGCGGCCCGCCCGCCTGGGCCACCTTCCACACCTACGAGGTGCGCCGCCTGCTGGAGGTCGGCTACCGCGCGGGCGGCCGCAGGGCGATCGCGGGCCTGTCGATGGGCGCCTACGGCGCGATGAAGTACGCCGCCGCGAACAAGGGCATGTTCCGCTTCGCCGGCGCCTACAGCGGCATCATGGCGACCCAGCTGCCCGGCATCCCGCAGCTCATCATGAACGCCCAGGCCAGCGAGAAGCAGGATCCCCTGGCGCTGTGGGGCGACCCGTCGAGGAACAAGAAGGTGTGGGCCGCCAACGACCCCATGGTGCTCGCCCCCAACCTCAAGGGCGTCAGCCTCTACATCTCCAGCGGCACCACCAGCGGCCAGGGCGAGCTCGACCCGCCCGGCACCCCGTGGCATCCCGCCCACCTGGGCGAGCCGATCTCCGCCTACACCGCCAAGGCCTTCAGTCAGCGGCTGACCGGCCTGGGCATCGAGCACACGCTCAACCTGTACGGCAACGGCACCCATACCTGGCCGTACTGGTACCGGGAGTTCCGCACCTCCTTCCCCATGATCCTGGGCGCGCTGGGCCTGCCGGGAGGCGGCCCCGCCAAGGTCGGTGAGTGGAAACTCCACTGAACCCGCTCCGAGGTGGAGGAACCCCACCTCACCGCGGGCCATGAGGCGTTGTTAACTTTCAGTGCATGCCGTTCAGAGCCGCGCTGGCCGCCGCACTGCCCCCGCACCGCATCGTCGACGACCCCGACGTCATCGCCGCCTACTCCAACGACCAGGCCGCCTGGGCCCCGGCGGGCAAGGCCGCGCTGCTGGTGCGCCCGGCCGACGCCGAGGAGGTGCGCCGGGTCGTCGAGCTGTGCTTCGCCCACCGCGTGCCGGTGGTCGCGCGCGGGGCGGGCACGGGCCTGTCGGGCGGCGCCAACGCCGTCGACGAGTGCGTCATCCTCTCGCTCGAAGGCATGAACCGGGTCCTGGAGATCGACACCGCCGAGCAGCTGGCCGTGGTCCAGCCGGGCGTGGTCAACGACGACCTGCGCGCGGCCGTCGCCGCGCACGGCCTGTGGTACCCGCCCGACCCGGCCAGCTCGCCGTGGTCGACGCTCGGCGGCAACGCCGCGACCAACGCGGGCGGCGTGTGCTGCCTGAAGTACGGCGTCACCCGCGACTACGTGCTGGGCCTGCAGGTGGTGACCGGCGAGGGCAAGCTGGTACGGCTCGGCAGGCGCACCCGCAAGGGCGTGGCCGGCTACGACCTGACCGCGCTGATGATCGGCTCCGAGGGCACGCTCGGCGTGATCACCGAGCTGACCGTGCGGCTGCTGCCGCTCCCGCGCAAGCCGCACACGATCGTCGGCGCCTTCGACTCCCTGGTCGCGGCGGGCGAGGCGGTCGCCGAGGTGGCCAGGCGGGGGCTGACGCCCGACGCGCTGGAGCTGGTCGACCGCTACTGCCTCCAGGCGGTCGACGAGTGGAAGAACATGGGCCTGGCCGACCTCGGCGACGTGCTCCTGCTGGCCAGAAGCAGCACGGAGGAGGCCGCGATCCAGGACGCCTTCGACGCGGCGGGCGCGGTCTTCAGCACCCACTCCACCGACGAGGAGGAGGCGGAGGCGCTGTTCGCCGCCCGCCGCCTGGCCTACCCGGCGCTCGAACGGCTCGGCCCGGTGCTCACCGAGGACGTGTGCGTGCCCCGCGCGCTCGTCCCCGAGATGCTCGCCCGCATCGAGCGCCACGGCCGGGCGCACGGCGTGCACGTCGCCAACATCGCCCACGCCGGAGACGGCAACCTGCACCCGCTGATCATCGCCCAGGACCCCGACAAGGCGCAGATCGTCTTCGACCTGATCATCGACGACTGCCTCGACCTGGGCGGCACCGTCACCGGCGAGCACGGCGTGGGCCTGCTCAAGATGCGCGGCATGCGCACCGAGCTGGGCCAGGACGTGCTCGACATGCACCGGGCCGTCAAGGCCGCCCTGGACCCCGCCGGCATCCTCAACCCGGGAAAGGTCATCTGATGATCACCACCAGCGACGGCGTCGAGCTGCACTACCTGGAAGAGGGCTCGGGCCCCGTCACCGTGCTCGTCCACGGCTACTCCGCCCCCGCCACCTGGTGGGCCGTCCAGCAGCGAGCCCTGGTCGAGGCGGGCCACCGGGTGCTGGCCTTCGACCGCAGGGGCCACGGCGACGCCGCCGACCCCGCGTACGGCCAGCGCATCGCCAGGCACGCCGCCGACCTGCACGAGTTCATGGCCACGCTGGACCTGACCCAGGTGCTCCTGGTGGGCGCCTCCATGGGCGCCAGCGTCATCTGGTCCTACGCCGACCTGTTCGGCACCTCCCGGGTGCGCGGCATCGTGAGCGTCGACCAGACGCCCAAGATGATCAACACGCCCGCCTGGCCGTACGGCTTCTACGGCCTGACCCCCGACAACGCCGGCGTGCACTTCGCCGACGGCATCCCCGCCACCGACAGGGGCAACCCGCCCTACGACGCCGCCACCGCCGCGATGCTCGCCCAGCTCCCCCACAAGTACGACCTGCTGCGCGACCACGCCTCGCAGGACTGGCGCGACGTCGTGGCCAGGGTCGGCGTGCCGGTGCTGTTCGTCGCCGGGCGCGACAGCCAGTACTGGCCGTGCGAGCACGCCGAGGCGTCCGCCGCGCTCAACCCGCTCGCCCGCGCCGTCGTCCTCGACGAGTGCGGCCACGCCGTCCACAACGACCAGGCCGAACGGCTCGCGCAGGAGATCGTCGCCTTCTCATGACGTTGCGTTCCGACGAGCTGGCCGTGCTCAACGACCTGGCCAGGCAGCTGACCTCCATCCGTGACCCCGCGCACCTGCTGCGCCAGGTGGCCGTGGAGGCGCGCCGGCTGCTCGGGCTCGACGTGGCCTACCTCATGCTCGCCCGCGACGACGGGCTGCTGCGCATCGAGGTGGCCGAGGGCACGCTCGGCAACGCGCTGGAGGGCATCGAGGTGCCCTCCGGGGCGGGGCTCGGCGGGCTCGTCATGCAGAGCGGTGAGCCGCTGTGGAGCGCCGACTACCTGCGCGACGGGGGCATCCTGCATCTCGGGGCGGTGGACGCCGCGGCGGCGAGCGAGCGGCTCGGCGGCATCGTGGGGGTGCCGCTGCGGGTCGGTTCGGAGAGCATCGGCGTGTTGTTCGCCGCGGCGCGGCGGCCGCGGGAGTTCGCCGACCGGGAGATCGAGCTGCTCGCCTCGCTGGCCGGGCACGCGGCGCTGGCCCTGCACAACGCGCGGCTGTTCGCGCGCTACGAGCGGGCCACCGCCGAGCTCACCGCCGCCGTGGCGCTGCACCAGCGGCTGTCGCGGCTGGCCGTACGTGGCGGAGGGGTGGCCGAGACCGCCGCGGCCCTGGGCGAGGAGTTCGGCGCGGCCGTCACTTTCGTGGAGGGACCGGCAAGGAGCGCGGCGGGCACGGGCTCGGCAGGCTCGGGCTCGGGCGCGGCGGGCTCGGCGGGCTCGGCGGGCTCGGGCGCGATCGTCGGCGGTTCAGTGGTGTCGGCGCCCGTTCTCGTCGGTGAGGAGCACGTCGGCGATCTCGTGGTGCGCGGTGCCAGGCCCGCCGCCCACCTGCTGGAGACCGGCGCCACCTTCGTCGCCCTGGCCCTCGCCACCGAGCGCGCCGTCGCCGAGGCGGAGCGCCGGGCCAGCGGCGAGCTGTCGGCCGCCCTCTTCGGCACCCGCCTCGACGAGGCCACCGCCCGCCGCCGCGCGGGCCTGGCCGGGGTCGACCTCGACCAGGTGCGCTGCGTCGCCGTCCTGGACCCCGCCGACCCGTCGCTGGCCGCCAGGCTGGACGGCTGGGCGCTCGCCCACGAGGGCCGCTCGGTGGTCCTGCTGCGCGGCAAGGACCCCGCGGCCGTCCGTACACGCCTGCGGTCCCTGACATCCGCCGCCCAGAAGGTGACCGCGGGCGTCGCGGCCTGCGCGGGCGGCCCCGCGGAGGTACGGCAGGCGCAACGCGACGCCGCCTCCTGCGTGGGGCTGCTGCGCTCGCTCGGCAGGGAGGGCGCCTGCGCGCTGCCCGACGAGCTGGGCGTCTACCGCTCGCTGCTGGGCCAGGCGGGGCGCGAGGACCTGCGGCGTTTCGTGGACGTCACCGTCGGTCCCCTGCTGGCCGTGCCGCACCTGGCCGAGACGGCGCGGGCCTACCTCGACCGGTTCCGCCACCACGCGGCCACGTGCGAGGTGCTGCACATCCATCCCAACACGCTCTACAAGCGCCTGCGCCGCGTCACCGAGGTGCTGGGCGAGGGCTGGGACGGCCCGGCCAGGGCGCTGGAGGTCCAGCTGGCGCTGCGCCTGCACGGCCTGGGTTCATGAGACGGGCAGGATCTCCCGCTGGTCGTATTCGGTGCGCGCCTCCGAGATCTCCTGCTGGTGCCGTTCCGTCCACACCACCAGCGCCTTGGTGACCTCCTGGAGCGAGTTGCCGAGCGCGGTGAGCTCGTAGTCGACGCGCGGGGGCGAGACCGGGTAGACGGTGCGCTTGATCAGCCCGTCGCGTTCGAGCTGGCGCAGGGTGACGGTGAGCATGCGCTGGCTGACCCCGTCGATCTCCTTGCGCAGCTCGGTGAAGCGCATCGTGCGCCGGTCGAGCAGGGCGATGACGAGCAGCGACCACTTGTCGGCGATCCGGTCGAGGATCTGGCGCACCTCGCAGTCTTCGCGGGTGTCCCATTGCCGCACGTCATCGTCGGTTCCCGTGCAGTAACTCGGTGCCTTCCAAGTGCCGTCTTCCATGAGAGTCCATCCTGCTCCAGGATGTCCTTAGTTACAAGAAGGAACTAAGGAACAAAAATGAACTTCAGTGAGATCGAGGAAGACTTCAACGCCTACGTCGGGCGCACGAACTACGCGACGATGGTCACCGTCGACAGCAAGGGACGGCCCAGGACCCGGGTGCTGATCCCCGTGTGGGAGACGGTCGAGGGCGAGCCGCTGGGCTGGCTGGCGACCTACCGGACCCCCGTGAAGGCCGCCCACATCGCGGGCAACCCGCATGTCAACTTCTCCTACCTGGGGCGCGGCCTGAACTCCGTGGCGATCGACGCGGTCGCCGGGTGGGTGGGCGACCGCGAGACCAAGGCGCACGTGTGGGAGCTGTACGAGCGGACCAGCCCGCGGGGCGCGGGCTATCCGCTCGGCAACTTCTGGCGCTCGCCCGACGACCCCAAGCTGCACGTGATGCGCCTGGAGCCGTGGCGAATCCAGCTGGTGCGAGGATCCGACCTGCTCAGCCGGATCTGGAAGGCCTACTCGGAGCGCAGGTAGACCTGGCCGAAGACCTCCGCCAGCTTCTTCAGGTCGGTCGCGGCGTCGACCTCGGGGGTGGCCGGGTCGTAGATCGTGGCCAGCCTGGGCTTGACGGCGGCGAGCTTGCGCAGCTGCCCCCACGTCGCGTTGTCGGCCAGCTTCTCGCCGAGCACCCGGTGGACGGTGCCGTCGCCCGCCTGCCAGCGGGTCCACAACACGACGCTCTCGGCCGCGTCGGCCTGCAGCGGCGCGACGACCCTGTCGGTGATCGCCTTGGTCGCCTGGTCCTCGGTGAGCTGCGAGGAACCGGGCGCGGTGAGCACGGCGTCCTCGGCGGCGATGTGCCCGTAGGAGTCCCAGGCCTTGGCGCGCACCTCGATCCACTGGTTGCGCTGGGCGTCGGCGGCCTCGATGTTCCAGGCGGTGTACTCGGTGGCCAGGTGGCCGTTGTCGAGGCCGAGCTGGTCGATCTGGCCGCGCGACAGGAAGCCGCCGAAGGTGTCGGGGTTGAGCAGGGGGTACTTCTTGGTCAGCTCGCTCTTGCAGACGTCGCTGCTGCCGCAGCCCAGCACCGGCAGGACCGTGTGCGCGGCGAGCTTCTTGCCGGGCAGCGCGGCACGCAGCGCTGCCGAGGTCTCGCCGACGAACTTCTCGATCTCCTCGGTGGTGGCGAGGGTCTGGTTGTAGCCGAGCTGCGAGGTGAAGCGGATGCCCACGACGCCGGGCTGGGCGGCCAGGGCACCGACCCGCTGGACCGCCTCGGCGAGCTTGCCCGCCTTCCAGTCGTCGGCGAGTTCGGTGTCGATCCAGACGCGCATGCCGTGTTCGGCGACCGACTTGATCGTCTGGCCCTGGGCGGAGGCCGCGGCCTTGGCGATGGCCGCCGGGTCGATCGCGCAGGTGCCCGAGGTGCCGTCGACGCACTTGGGCGGGTCGTCGACCTCACCGGGCGGGACGTCGGGGTCGCCGTCGTCGTGCGGCTGGCCGTCGCCCTCGGCGCCGGGAGCGCAGTCGGTGGTGCAGTCGCTCATCACTCCCGGATACGGGCTGGCGTCGATCAGGTTCTGACCGTCGTTGCCCAGCCAGAAGTCGGCGATCGCGGCGGCCTCCTCCGGGGTGGCCAGCCACGTGCACACGACGTACGACGGGGTGCCCGGCGGGAGGTCACAGGGGCGAGCGGGCTGGGCCTGCGCCGAGGTGGGGGCGACGATGCCGAGCAGTGCGAGGGCGAGTCCGGCTGTGAGGATCTTCCGCTTGGTCATCACGCATGCTCCTGGGGGGACACTTGGGGCATGTTGCACACTATCTGGACGATCATCGCTGTTCAATGAGATCAGCCGCGTTCTTCACGCCATTCTCGACAGCCAGTCGTCTACCCAGTTGAGCTGATTTTTCATGACATTTCTGGACGGCATGCTGCAAACGCGCAGCTAGCGGCCCCGCCCGCAGCCCCTTCACCGGCAGCGGCTCCGGCCCCGCGCCGAGTTCCCTGACCCGCCTCCCCCAGAAGGGCTGATCGGCGAAGAACGGGCAGACCACGCTCGGCACCCCCGCCGTCAGAGCGGTCCCCGTCGTCCCCGCCCCGCCGTGGTGCACGACCGCCGCCATCCGGCGAAACAGCTGATCATGCGGCACCTCGCCCACGATCACCAGGTCGTCGGAGGGTGGCACGTCCAGCCCTTGGACCACCGCCCTGACCTTCGCCAGCCTCAGCGCCTCCATCACCTGTTCACCCAGCCGAGGGGTGACCGCCATGCTGCCGAAGCCGACGTAGACCGGAGGCGGGCCCGCCCGGAGGAAATCCTCCAAGTCTCCTGGGAGTCCGCCTCCTGGCAGCCGCCAGTAGCCGGTCAGCCGGACGTGCTCGGGCCAGTCGGGAGGCCTCGGCACCACGAGCGGGCTGACCCCGCACAACACCGGGACTCCTTCCCTGCGGTCCAGCGTGAACGGATCGCCCTTGAGCGGAGGCAGCCCGAGCACGCCCGCCCGCAGCCGGTCGGCCATGCGCCCGAGCACCGCCCACGCCAGCCGCTCCAGCAGGAGGTAGCTGGCCCGGTTCGCCGTCGCGCCGAGTGTCCTGAACGGGACGAGCGGGTTCGGGAAGCACCGGGTCGGCTCGCTCGGCTGGAAGTGCAGCAGCACGTGCCGCATGCCGTACCGCTCGGAAAGGTGCCTGCCGAAGGCCCCCAGGGGCGGGGCCAGCACCAGCTCGGCGCCCTTGCACGCGGCGTCGACCTCCAGCACGAGCTTCTCCGCCAGTGGTTCCACCACCGTGCGGAATCCCCTGACGAATCCGAGCGGGCCGCTGCCCAGCCAGGCCATGCCCTCCTCGCTCTCCACGATCGCCGCGGGGTCGACGGAGAGCGGCGCCATGATGAGCGGGGCTGTCACCAGGGGCGCGTAGCGGTGCGCGGCGGCGACGGTGACGTCGTGGCCCCTGCTCGCCAGCTCCAGTCCGAGCGCCACGCAGGGCTGGGTGTCGCCGCGCGACCCGAGCGCCAGGACCGCGATCCTCACGGCAGGGCCGCCAGGCTGATCAGCGCCCCGACGACCACCAGCAGCGCGGCGGCCAGCAGGCCCAGCGCGTAGCCGTACGAGAAGGTGCCCGCCTCGTGCACGATCACGCCGATCAGCGCGATGCCGAACAGGCCGGAGATCTCCCTGCTGACGGTGAACACCCCGCCCGCGATGCCGCCCCGCCCCTCCGGCGCGGCGCCGAGCACGGCGGAGCCGAGCGGCATCGTCAGTGCCGAGCCCGCGCCGATCAGGCAGACCGCGGGCAGCAGCTGCGCCCAGCCGTCGCCCGGCCGCAGGAAGGCGACCAGGGCCATGCCCGCCGCCACCATGACCAGGCCGAGCGCCACCGTGTGCCCGGGACCCAGCCGGCGCTCCACCATCGGCGCCAGGGGCGTGACCAGCACGACCAGCAGCGCCAGCGGGACGAAGGCCACGCCCGCCGCCGTCGGGCTGAAGCCGAGCACGCCCTGGAGGAAGATCGCGGTGAAGAAGAACACGCCGTTGACGCCCAGCCCCCACAACACCTGCGCGAGCACGCCGCCGGTGAACACCTTGCTCCTGAACAGCGCCGGATCCACCATCGGGTCGGCTGCCCGGCGCTCCACGGCCACGAAGACGACCGCGGCGACCAGGGCAGCCGCCGCCATGGCCACGATGACGGGCGACGTCCAGCCGTACTGCGGGCCGTGGATGAGGGCGAAGGTGCCCGCGGCGAGCACCACGGCCGAGCTCGCCAGCCCGCGCAGGTCCAGCCGCGGTCCGGCGGCCCGGCCGGCCCGGCCGGGCACCGCGACCAGGGTCAGGCCGATCGTCGCCAGCCCGATCGGCACGTTGATCAGGAACACCCAGCTCCAGTGGGCGTGCTGGCTCAGGTAGCCGCCCACCACCGGGCCCAGGGCCAGCGCGCCCGCGCCCGCCGCCATCCAGACGGCCACGCCCTGGGAGCGGCGCCGCTCGTCCTGACCGGCCAGGACAGCGAGCGTGGCGGGCAACGTCAGCGCCGCCCCCACGCCCTGCACCAGGCGGGCGGCGATCAGGGCCCCGATGTGGGCGGCCAGGCCCGCGGCGAGGGAGGCGGCGGTGAAGACCAGCAGGCCGCAGATCATCGCCCGCCGGTTCCCGTGCACGTCGGCCACCCGGCCGCCGGCGAGCATCAGCCCGGCGAAGGTCATGATGTATCCCGTCGCCACCCACTCCAGCGAGGGCAGCCGGGCCGCCAGGTCCTGCTGGATGCTGGGCAGGGCGACGGTCACCACGGTGTTGTCGAGGGTGGTGACGAATCCCGCGAGCCCCACGACGAGGTAGAGCAGCCGGCCCGCCGTGCGGTCACGGACGGTCGTGACGGCCATCAGTCGGCCTCCACCCAGGTCCAGCCCTCGCCCTCGGGCTTGACCACCTTGGGCCTGGACGCGGTCACCCGCACCCAGCCGGTCGGCCGGTCCCCGCCTTCCGTGCGGGGGTGCGGGTCGGTGTCGGCGCCAAACACCAGCGCAGGGGGCAGAGCGGGCGGCGGCGGCTCGTGCTCCCTGATCTCGATCCTGCGGTGGAAGCCGCGCAACCAGCCGGGCAGCCACCAGTTCGCCCCGCCCATCAGCCGCATGGTCGCCGGCACGAGCAGGGCCCTGACCAGGGTGGCGTCGACCACGATGGCCACGAACATGCCCACGCCGAGCAGCTTGACGATGGTGATGCCCGCCGTGGAGAAGGCGCCGATCACCACCAGGAGCAGCAGCGCAGCGCTGGTGATGATCCCGCCGGTCTTCTGCAGGCCCGCCGCCACCGCCGCGGTGTTGTCGCCGGTGCGCAGCCACTCCAGCCGCACCCTCGACAGCAGGAAGAGCTCGTAGTCCATCGACAGGCCGAAGACCACGGCCAGGATCAGCACGGTCACCGTGGCCTCGATGGAGCCGGTCACGGTGAAGCCCAGCACGGAGGCGAGGGCGCCGTCCTGGAACGCCCACACGATCACCCCGAAAGAGGCGCCGATCGACAGCACGTTCATGATCAGGGCCTTCAGCGGCAGGAGCAGGGAGCCGAAGGCGGCGAAGAGCAGCAGGAAGGTGACCCCGCCGACGAACAGCAACATCCACGGCAGCCGGGAGCCGAGGCTGTCGATCAGGTCCATCTGGGCGGCGGTCGAGCCGCCGACCACCACCGAGCGCACGTTCGGCTCCAGCTCCATCGAGCGGATCAGGGAGACGAGCTCCTGGGTGCGTTCGTCGAGCGGGTCCCAGGCGTAGCGGACCGCGAGCCGTACGGCGCCGTTGTCCTGGGAGAAGCCCGTGTAGTCCACGCCGGTGACCCCGTCGAGGCCCTCCAGGCGGGTGACGAACGGTTTGACGTCCACCGGGACGACGGGCGTGACGAGCTCGGTGTGCCAGGGCCCGGAGCGCGGCTCGGCGGCGAACTCGCGCTCGACCAGGACGTGCACGTCGATGGCTGCCATGGAGTTCTTGGCGAAGTCGCGGTCGATGGCCTCGGCCACCTGGCGGCTCTCGACGGAGGCGGGCAGCACGCGGTGGTCGACGTTGCCGAACTCCACCCGCAGGAACGGCAGCGCCAGCGCAACCAGCACGGCGCCCACGGCCAGCAGGTACAGCACCGGGCGCCGCATCACGCTGGAGGCGATGCGGTGCCAGAACCCGCCGGTGAGGCCGAGGTCGGGCAGCACGCGCAGGGCGTCGACCCGCCTGCCCAGGACCGCCAGCAGCGCCGGGAGCACCACGAGCGCGGCCAGCATGGCGACCACCACCACGGCAGCGGCGCCCATGCCGATCGAGCGCAGGAACATCTGCGGGAACAGCAGCAGCCCGAGCAGCGCCGTGGCCACGGTCAGGCCGGAGAAGGCCACGGTACGGCCGGCGGTGGCCATGGTCGTGACCACCGCCTCCTCCACCGTGACGCCGCGCCTGATCTCCTCGCGGAAGGCGGCCAGCACGAACAGGGAGTAGTCGATCGCCAGGCCCAGGCCGAGCATGGTCACCACGTTGAGCGAGAACACCGACACCTCGGTGACCTCGGTGAGCAGGCGCAGCAGCACCAGCGCGCCCAGAACGGAGAGCAGGCCGACGACCAGCGGCAGTCCCGCGGCGACGAGGCTGCCGAAGACGATCACCAGCAGGACCAGGACGACCGGCATCGAGATCGCCTCGGCCTGCAGCAGGTCGGCGGCGGTCTGGTCGTTGAGCGCCTTGAGCAGCGGAACCGTGCCGCCGACCGTCACCTGGAGGTTCTGGACGGCCAGCCGGTCCCTGATCGCGGCGTAGCCGTTCTGCTTGGTCTGGTCGCCGCCCTTAAGGGTGATCACCGCGTAGGTGGAGCGTTCGTCCTTCGAGACGAGCCTGGCCTCGCCGCTCGTCCAGTAGGTGACGATGCGCTCGACGTGCTGGCCCGGCAGGGCCTTGAGCGAGTCGTGGACGGCGTCCCTGTACCTGTCGTCGTCGACTTCGACCGTGGTGTGGCGGTAGAGCACCACGACGTCGGGCGCGCTGCCGCCGTACCAGTCCTCGTTCCACTCGGCGGCCGTCGTGGACTGCGCGCCGGGGTCCTCGAAGCCGCCGTCGGCCATGCGGCCGAACAGCTCCAGGCCGAACGGCGCGACCAGGATCGCCACCACCACGCTGAGGGTCAGCAGCGTCCATCTGCCCCGGTAGACGATCCGGCCGAGCGCCTCAAACACCTGCGAGCGCTCCTGCCAGGTAGGCCTCCCGGCAGGCCCGCCTGGCGATCTTCCCGCTGGAGGTGCGCGGCACCTCACCCGCCTCGACCAGGACGAAGTCATGGACGGCCAGGTTGTGTCCGCCCGCGACCGCCGCCCTGACCCGCCGCTCCACCTCCGGCGCCGGGGTGCCGGCGCCGCGCCGCGACCGTTCCGCGACGACGACCAGGCGCTCGGTGTCGTCGCCCGGCACGGCGAAGGCCGCGACGTGGTCCCTCCTGATCGCCTCGTCGGCTTCCTGGACGGTCGTCTCGATGTCCTGCGGGTAGTGGTTGCGGCCGTCGACGATCACCAAGTCCTTGAGCCTGCCGGTGACGTAGAGCTCGCCGTCGTGGACGACGCCGAGGTCGCCGGTGCGCAGCCAGCCGTCGGCGAAGACCCGCGCCGTGCGTTCCGGGTCGCGCCAGTAGGCGCGGGCGACGTTGGGGCCCTTGACCCAGATCTCGCCGACGTGGCCTTCCGGCAGCGGGCCCGCGTCGGCGACGATCCTGATCTCCTGGCCGTACGGGCGGCCGCAGGAGACCAGGGTGCTGGCGGGCCCGTCGCCCGCGTGGGGTACGGCTCGCCCGGCGTTGAGCGAGTCACGGCGGAAGCTGGTGAAGCGGGCGGGCTCGTCGCGTCCGGTGGCGGTGACGAAGACGGTGGCCTCGGCCAGGCCGTAGGCGGGGGTGTGGGCCTCGGGGCGCAGGCCGTACGGGGCGAAGCGGGCGTTGAAGCGCTCGACGGTCGCGGGGCGCACAGGCTCGGCGCCGTTGAGCATGACCTGCACGCCCGACAGGTCCAGCCCGGCCAGCTCGTCGTCGGTGCAGCGGGCCAGGCAGTACTCATAGGCGAAGTTGGGTCCGCCGGTGAAGACGTCGTCGAAGGAGGCGAGCAGCTCGAACCAGCGCGACGGCTTCATGACGAAGGCCACCGGGTCCATGAAGGCCACGTGGTTGCCGCCGACGATCGGCGCCATGATCGTCGCGATGAGGCCCATGTCGTGGAAGAGGGGTAACCAGAGCGCCGCCGTGGAGGTGCGCGGGGTTCCGCGGAAGGCGGAGTAGAGCTGGGCGGCGTTGGCGGAGACGTTGCCGTGGGTGATCTCGACGCCGGCCGGCGACCTGGTGGAGCCCGAGGTGTACTGCAGGTAGGCCAGGTCGTCGGGGTCGAGGTCGGGCAGCCCGGCGAACTCGTCGGCGAGCAGGTCGGAGACGGCGTCGACGAGCACCACCGTGCCCTCGAAGCCGGTGCCCCCGAATCCGGTGCCCCCGAATCCCGTGATCAGCGGCAGCGTGGCGCGTGTCGTGGCCACCACCGTGGGGGCGGCGTCGGCGAAGGCGTGCTCCAGCCGCGAGGCGTGCCCCGGCAGGTCGGGCGAGAACAGCGGCACGGCGACGAGCCCCGCGTAGAGGGTCCCGAGCATCGCCACCACGTAGGAGAGCCCCTGCGGCACGAGCAGCGCCACCCGATCGCCCGGCCCCGCCACCTCGCCGAGCCGTACGGCCAGGGCGCGGGCCTTGAGGTCGGCCTGCCGCCAGGTGAGGGTGTGCCGCGCGCCGTCGCCGAGGTGGTCCACGAAGGTGTAGGCGGGAGCGTCCGGGATCTCCCGAGCCCACTGCGCTACGCGGGCAAGAAGCATGGAAACCCCTCCCAACGGCGGATACAGCAAATTACGGGAGAAGTGTTCGCGAATCTTGCCAAACGCCCGCACATTCCAGAACCGGTCTTGTTAACAGGATGACAACCCGAAGTCCGGAAGTGTCAGTGGCCAAGGACACAATGGCTGCTGTGCACAGCTACCGGCAGGACCTCCGCCTTCTCCGAGATCGCCGCTTCGCGCTGCTCCTGACCGCGCGGACCATCTCCATGCTGGGCAGCTCCTTCGCGCCGGTCGCGCTGGCCTTCGGCATCCTCGACCTGCCAGGAGCCACCAGCAAGACCCTGTCGGTGGTGCTGACCGCCGAGGCGCTGCCGATGGTGCTGTTCATGCTGGTCGGCGGCGTCATCGCCGACCGGTTCCCACGCCACAGGGTGATGATGATCGGCGAGTGGACCAACGCGCTGGCCTTCCTCGCCCTGGCCGCGATGTTGTTCACCGGGTGGACTCCCCTGCCCGCCCTCGCGACCGCGGCGGCCGTCAGCGGCATCGCCATCGCGCTGCTCTTCCCCGCGCTCCAGGGCATCATCCCCGAGGTGGTGCCGCCCGACCGGCTGCAGGCGGGCAACGCGCTGCTGGGGCTGGGGGCCAACTCCTCGCGCATCGCAGGAGCGGTGCTGGGCGGCGCGACCGTGACGCTGGTCGGCGGCGCCTGGGCCCTGGCGGCCAGCGGCCTGCTGTTCGCCGTCGCGGGCGTGTGCATCTCGCTGCTGCGCCTGATACCCGCCGAGAGGTCCTCCGCCAAGGGCCACTCCGTCGTCAAGGACCTGCGCGAGGGCTGGCGCGAGTTCGCCTCCCGCCAGTGGTTGTGGGTGGTGGTCGGCCAGTTCGCCATCATGATCATGGCCATGCAGGCGGCCCACGGCGTGCTCGGGCCGTCGCTGGCCAAGCAGGAGCTCGGCGGCGCGCCCGCCTGGACCGCCGTGCTCACCGGCGAGGCCGTCGGCACCATCGTCGGCGTCGCCGTCGCGCTGCGCCTGCGACCCCGGCGCCCGATCTTCGTCGCGACACTGCTCACCATCCCGACCGCCCTGCCCTACCTCCTGCTGGGCCTGAGCGCGCCGTTGTGGAGCGTGGTGGCGGCAGCCGTCGTGCTCGGCATCTGCTTCGACGTCTTCGGCGTTTTGTGGCAGACCACCATGCAGCGCGAGATCCCGGCCGAGGCGCTGTCGCGGGTGAGCTCCTACGACGCGCTGGGCTCGCTGATGTTCGGCCCGATCGGCCTGATGCTGGCCGGGCCCGTCGCCGTGGCGATCGGGCCCAAACCCGCACTGATCGGGTGCGCGGTCATCGTGGTGGCAATCTCGGTGATCGCGGCGCTGGCGCCGGGCGTGCGCCACCTGAAGGCTCCCGAGCCGCTGGCCAGCCCGCGGTCCTGATGTGCGAACAGGACCTCTGGCCAGCCCGCGGTCCTGATGTGCGAACAGGACCTCTGGCCAGCCCGCGGGCCTGATGAGCGAACAGGACCTCTGGCCAGCCCGCGGGCCTGATGTGCGATCAGGACCTCTGGCTAGCCCGCGGTCCTGATGTGCGAGGTATGACGGTAGGCCGCTGACACGGTGGCCAGCTCGTCGGCCGTCAGCACCCCGGCCACGTCGCTGAAGCCGTCGGGCGCCCGGTCGGCGACCAGGGAGAGGATCCGGTCGGCCGGCATGGCCCGGCAGGCGGCGACCACGCCGTTGGCGAGCGGCAGCCGCTCCGCCTCGTAGGCGCGCAACCCTTCCGCGGGGTCGTCCGCCCGCGACAGCGCCGAGGCCAGGGCACGCGCGTCGAGGATCGCCTGCGACGCCCCGTTCGACCCGATCGGATACATGGGATGGGCCGCGTCCCCCAGCAGGGTGACGGACCCCGACCCCCACGTGGCCAGCGGATCGCGGTCGGTCATGGGCAGCTCCAGCACCTCGGGCGCCGCCGCGAACAGGGCCGCGACGTCGAGGCCCGGCAACGACCAGCCCGCGAAACACGCCGCGAGATCGGCGCGGACGTCATCCTGCGAGCGGCCGGGGGCGGGCACCGGGCCGCGCGCCTCGGCGACCCAGTTGAGCTGCACCAGCCCGTCGTCGGGGCGGGAGATCGGGTACACCACCAGCTTGGCGCGGGCGTTGCTCCCGTAGACGGCGACGGTCGGCCCGGTCTGGAGCGGCCTGCCCCTGCTGATGCCGCGCCACATCATGATCCCGTTGGTGAGCGGCTCCCCCTCGCCGGGGTGCAGGCGGCGGCGGACCGCGGAGTGCAGCCCGTCGGCGCCGACCAGCACGTCGGCGGGGATCGTCACCTCGCGGCCCGAGTCGCGGTCACGGCACACCACCGTGAGAGGCCCCTGCGTGAAGTCCTCCACGGAACACCCGAACCGCACCGCGTCGCCGCCGAGCCGGTTTCGCACGGCACGCAGCAGCATCATCTGCAGCTCGCCCCGATGCACGGAGTACTGTCCCTCGCGCGGCTCACGCCAGATGAGGTTGCCGTGCCGGTCGAAGTGGGCCATCTCGGCGACCGGCACCCCGAGCGAGGCCAGTTCCTCGCCGAGCCCGAGCCGCACCAGCTCGTCGACGGCCGCCGGAAGCAGGTTGATCCCCACCCCGAGCGGCTCGCACCGCCGGGCCGCCTCGACCAGTTCGGGGCTCAGCCCCGCCGCGTGCAGGTGGAGGGCGGCGGCCAGCCCTCCGATCCCCGCCCCCGCGATCAGCGTGCGCATCAGACTGCGATCGCCTCCAGGAGATGGACCTCCAGCGGCAGACCGCTCTGCGACATGAGCGAGAACCCCGCTGCCAGCATCAGCCTACGGTAGCCGTCGAGGGTGCGCTCCTGGCCGCCGACGTTGTTGACCATCATGTGCACGTCCCAGGCGGTGGCCAGGGATCGCTGCCCTGGCTCGTCGGGCAGCAGCCTCTCGACCACGGCCAGCCTGGCGCCCGCGGGCACGGCCTCGCGGCAGCGCGACAGGATGCGGGCGCACTCCTCGTCGTCCCAGTCGTGCAGGATGCGCGAGAGGATCAGCAGGTCACCGGCCGGGACCTGGGTGAACAGGTCGCCGCCGACGGTGCTGATGCGCGTGCCGTATCTGGCGGCCAGCTCCGCCCGCGCGGCGGTGACCGTGGCGGGGGTGTCGAAGAGCACACCCCTGGTGTGCGGCGCGACGTCGAGGATGCGGCCGAGCAGGGCGCCGGAACCGCCGCCGATGTCGGTGACGGTGCCGACGCCTGTCAGGTCGAGCCGTCGGGCGATCGCGTCGAAGACGTCGCGGCACTGGTCGGACATCGCCCTCCTGAACACCTCCGCCTGGCCGGCGTCGGTTTCGAGGAAGTCGAAGGGCGCGCTGCCGTAGGCCAGTTCGAAGCCGCTGGTCGTGCTCCTGACCGTGCCGGGCAGCTCGCCGAAGCTGCGGTAGAACAGCCCGCCGTACAGCAGGGCGACGCCGTGCAGCGAGAGGCTGGAGTCTCTGGCGAGGGTCGCGCCCAGCGAGGTGAGCGTGATCCTGCCGCCGCTCGTGCCTTCGACGACGCCCAGGTGCCGCAGGTAGCGCACCAGCCGCCCGACCCGGTCGGCGGGTGCGCCGATGGCCTGGGCCAGCTCGTCGAGGGTCAGGTCGCCGTCGTACAGCCGGTCGGCGATGCCGAGTTCGGCCGCCGTCCTCAGCGCCTGGGTCGTCCACGCCCCCGTGAGCATCTCCAGCATGCGCCGCCGCTCGTGGCCGCCGCCGAGGTGCTGCTCCAGCTCGGCCGGGGCGGTTCCGTCGACCACGATCTCCAGCCGGTCGCCGTCGCCGCGGAAGTAGAACACGCTGCGCCCCGTCGTCCCCTCGTCCGGGTTGAAGCCGCCTCCGTCAGGCAGGAAGCCGTCGGCGCGCAGTTTCTCCAGCACGCCGAGGTCGCCCGCCGGAGCTTCGAAGGCCAGGTGCGTCTCCCTGCCGTGCAGCCGTTCGTCGTCGGCGACCTCCTCAGGGCAGCCCGTCGCCAGGAACAGCTCCAGGCTCCTGCCGTGGCCCACGTCGATGTGGGCGATGGTCACCTCGAACCCGGTCAGGCCGTATCTCCTGGCCAGGCGGTCCTTGACCACGACGCTCGGCAGGGTCCTGAGTACTGGCAGGCCTTCCAGAGCCGCCTCGACCGAGGCCGGGAAGACCAGGAGGCCGACGTGGTCGAACCTCAGACCGCAGGGCCCCTGCCTGCCGTCGCGCGCAATCTGCGCCATTCCGCTGACCCGCAACACGTCGGACGCGCTGAGCGCGCCCGGTGAGATGTCGGTGGTCAGCACGTTACCCCGCTTCACAGGGGCCAGATTAACAGCACTCTGTGTAGCTAAATGACCACAGTGCGTCAGGCTGTCATCCCGCTGGTGCGCAGGCCGCGCGCGGGGAGGCGCTCGTGCAGCCCGAAGCGCTTCTCGGGCTCCTGTTCTCCCTCCAGGATCGCGGCCACGTACGCGGCCAGCGCGGGGGCGTGCTTGAACCCGTGACCGGAGTCTCCGCCGAGCACCCACACGCCGGGCGAACGTTCGTGGACGATCCACTCGGCGTCGGGGGTGAGTGCGTACTGGCACACCTGCGTGAACAACGGCGACGACCCGGCCAGGGAGGGGAACCGCCTGCCCAGGTAGGCCGAGGCCACCTCCAGGCTCGCCTGGTCGATCACGCGGGAGCCCGTCTCCGGCTCGTACGGCAGCCCCTCGGCGTCGGAGGTGGTCTTCATGCCCACGCCGTCGACGTCGCCGTGCCCGTAGGCGGAGGCGCTGTAGTCGACCCACGCGGGGATGCCGTTCCACGCGGGCGGCACCGCGAAGTGCACGGTGTCCTGCTTGGTGACGGCCAGCGGCAGGTCGGGGAAGAGCGCGGCCGACCACGCGCCGCACGCCCACACGACCCGGTCGGCCCGCAGCACCTCGCCGTCGACGGCCACCGCGTCCCCGTGCGGCACGGCCCTGCCCCGCACGAGCTCCGCACCCTCCTGTACGGCGAGGCGGGCGGTGAGCTGGGTCGCCCGCCTGGCCCTGATGACTCCGGCGTGCGGCTCCCACATCAGGAACTCCAGCCCTTCGCCGGAGAAGTCGGGGAAGAACCGCGAACCCTCGTCGGCCCCCAGCAGGGAGTGCGGGATGCCGAGCCGCTCCAGGACGGCGGAACTGGCACGTTCCCACCCGTCGGCGTGCTGGGCGAACCACACCATCCCCGACTCGAGGTAGAGCGGCTCGCCCACCCGCTCGCCGAGCGCCCGCCACCCGTCGCGGGCTCGCCAGGCGAGGGAGGCGTACCAGTCGTCCTGCCCGTGGGCGCACCGCAGCAGCCGGGTCTCCCCCGCGCTGGACTGCCGGACGTGGCCGGGCGTGTGCTGCTCGACCAGGGTCACCCGCCACCCGGTTTCGGCCAGCCGCAACGCCAGCGACGAACCCCAAATCCCCGCACCGACCACAATGACCGATTTCATGTCATACGACGATAAGGGTGACCACCACTCCAGCACAGTTCCCGGCGACACATATCCGCACCGGGATCTCCGACACCCCCGCCCCCGCCGGGACGCCCCCCACGTGGCCGTCGGGCCCGATGGCCACGTTCGCGGGCAGCGTGGACGGGTCGGTGACGGTGAAGGTGGCCAGCACGTCAGGGGGCCCGCCGTCGATCTGGATGACGCTGTCGATCATCGCCCCGACCTTGCCGGGGAAGGTCAGCTCGCCCGGCTCCCATGGCACGTTCCTGTGGACCACCAGGGTGATGCGCTCGTCGAGACAGACCGGCCCGCGGCAGAACCTGACCGTGTCGGAGTAGACGCCCACCCGGTCAGGAGCACCCGTGAGATCGCCGTCGGCCTCGACCGCCACGCCGGGCGCGACCTCGTCGGCGCGGATGGCGTAGCCGTCGTTGACGAGCAGCAGCCGGTCGCCGACCTCGATGCCGTGGGTGACGTTGAAGGTGTTCTCGACCAGCAGGCTCGGCTCGGGCTCCGTGACCGCGACCGGCCGCACCAGCGGGGTGTCGCGCACCATGCGGGTCGCCTCGGAGCCGAGCGAGGGCAGGCTGGGAACGAGTGCGCATGCCGCCGCCACGCCCAGCAACCCGACCCACTTGGCCCGCAACGCTTCCCTCCCGCCCCACTGACTATCCGGATTCATACCCTCACCGCTGGATAATCAAGCCATGGCCGCCGAATCAGCTCAGACCCTCGAACGCGGGCTCCACCTGCTGCGACTCCTCGCCGACGGGCGGGGCGGGCGCACTCCGACCGAGCTCGCCAAGGAGCTCGGCCTCAGCAGGCCGGTGGTCTACCGGCTGCTGACCACGCTGACCAACGAGGGCTTCGTCAGGCGCGACGGCGACGGGCGCCTGCATCTGGGCTTCGGCGTGCTGGTGCTGGCCCAGGCCGTCCAGCCGCTGCTGCGCGCCGCGGCGCTGCCGACGTTGCGCCGGCTGGCCGAGCAGGTGGGCGCCACCGCGCACCTGACGGTCGCCGAAGGGGGCGACGGCCTGGCGGTGGCGGTGGTCGAGCCGTCGTGGACGAACATGCACGTCGCCTACCGGGAGGGGTCGCGCCATCCGCTCGCCAAGGGGGCGGCGGGTCAGGCGATCCTGGCGCTGCGCGAGGGCAGGTCCGGATTCTTCGTGACCGAGGGGCAGCTGCAGGAGGGCGCGAAGGGCGTCGCGGCCCCGGTGACCGGGCTGCCGTGGCTGGAGGCGTCGGTCGGGGTGGTCAGCTTCGGGAGCCTGCCCGAGGGCACCGGCGAGAGGGTCGTCGCGGCCGCGGTGGAACTGGAGACGTCTCTCGCCTAAAGTGGTCCATATAGAGGACGAAGGTGTCCGATAAAAGGACGGAGTGGAGATGCCTTTCTACCGCGTCGTGGGTGATGTGCCCCGCAAGCGCCACGTGCAGTTCCGGCGTCCCGACGGCGGTCTCTACGCCGAGGAGCTGATGGGCGAGGAGGGCTTCTCCTCCGATTCGTCCCTGCTCTACCACCGGTACCTCCCGACCGCGATCATCAAGGCCGAGACCGTCCAGCCCCTCGTCCCCGACTCGCTCGAGGCCAACCTCCCGCTCTCGCCACGCCACTTCCGCACCCAGGACCTGAAGTCCGCAGGAGACCTGGTCACCGGGCGCATGATGCTGAGCGGCAACGGCGACGTCCGATTGTCGTACGCCACCACCGACGCCCCCAGCGAGCTGTACCGCAACTCCAAGGGCGACGAGTGCGTCTACATCCAGGCGGGCGAGGCCCGCTTCGAGTCGACCTACGGCGCCCTCGACGTCGGGGTGGGCGACTACGTCGTCATCCCGACCGGCACCATCCACCGCTGGGTGCCGAAGGGCACCGTCAACGCCCTGGTCATCGAGGCCTCCGGGCACATCAGGACACCCAGGCGCTACCTGTCGCAGTACGGCCAGCTCCTGGAGCACGCCCCCTACTCCGAGCGCGACCTGCGCGCCCCGGCCGAGCCGCTGATCGTCGAGGGCGAGGAGGTGCCGGTCCTGGTCCGCACGCGTGGCGGCCTGACCCGGATGACCTTCCGCAACCACCCGTTCGACGTGGTCGGCTGGGACGGCTGCCTCTACCCGTTCGTCTTCAACATCAGCGACTTCGAGCCGGTGGTGAAGAAGACCCACGCGCCGCCGCCCGTGCACCAGACCTTCGAGGGCCCCGGCTTCGTGGTCTGCTCGTTCATGCCGCGCCCGCTGGACTTCCACCCGGAAGCCATCCCGATCCCCTACAACCACCACAACGTCGACTCCGACGAGTTCATGTTCTACGTGGGCGGCGACTACTCCGCGCGCAAGGGCTCGGGCATAGACGTGGGCTCGATCTCGCTGCACCCCGCCGGGTTCACCCACGGGCCGCAGCCCGGCGCGGTCGAGGCGGTCATCGAGTCCAAGGCCACCCACACCAGCGAGATGGCCGTCATGGTCGACACCTTCCGCCCCCTCGACCTGGGCCAGGGCGCCCTGTCGTGCGAGGACCCCGGCTACGCCTGGACCTGGGCCCGATGAACCCCCTGTTCAAGGCCCTGGTCGACGACGCCGGCCTGTTCCCGCCCACGTCGCTGCCCTTCGACGAGGCGCTCGAACGCCACCGGCACGACACCAGCCCGGTGCTGACCCACCGCTTCCTGTGCCCGGCGAGCAGGCTCGACACGTTGCGCGGCTCCGCCTACGTGCCAGGCCGCATCGGGCTGATCGTCGACACCCCGCAGGTGCCCGACTTCTCGGATCTGCCCGTCGACATCGTCGAGAGACGGCTGGAACCCTCCGCGGACCCCGGTGAGCCGCCCCCGGGCGTCCGGCTGTTCTACGAAGTCCCGCCCGACACGGCCGCCGTCGCCTTGCCGAAGGGGGCGGGCCTCAAGGTCAGGTGCGGCGGTCTGACGGTCGATGCCTTCCCCTCGGCGGAAAGCCTGGGCGGCTTCATCGCCCGCTGCGTCGAGCACGGCATCCCGTTCAAGGCCACGGCCGGGCTGCACCACGCCGTGCGCCACTTCGACGCCACGCTCGGCGTCGACCGGCACGGCTTCCTCAACCTCGTCGTGGCCGTCTGCGAGGCGGTCGAGGGCCGCGATCCGGTGGCCGCGCTGAAGTCGACCGACGTGGGCGGGCTGGTACGGCTCGCCCAGGCGGTGCCCGCCGGCACGGCCGTCGAGGCCAGGCGGCTGCTCGTCTCCTACGGCTCGTGCAGCACCAGCGCTCCCGTCGAGGACCTGATCGCCCTCGGCCTCATCGAAAAGGACCAAGCATGAACTTCGGGGTGTTCTCCCGGCCCGGCGAGCCGCGGCGGGTGGGCGTACGGCGCGGCGAGCGGGTGCTCGACCTGGCCGCCGGGCTGGACGACGAGGTGTTCGCGGCGCCGAGCCTCAACCCGTTCATGGCGCTGGGCCGTACACGGTGGCTGGAGACCAGGGCCGCGGTGGAGGAGCTGGACGGGCCCGCCTACCCGCTCGACGAGGTGACGCTGCACCTGCCGATCGAGGTGGCCGACTACGTCGACTTCTACTGCTCGCTGGAGCACGCCTCCAACCTGGGGCGCATGTTCCGTCCCGACGAGGAGCCGCTGAAGCCGAACTGGCGGCACCTGCCGGTCGGTTACCACGGCAGGGCGGGCACGGTCGTGGTCTCGGGCACGCCGGTGAGGCGGCCGCACGGGCAGCTGCGCGCCGGGGTGTTCGGGCCGAGCACGAAGCTCGACATCGAGGCCGAGCTGGGCTTCGTCGTCGGCGACCCGGCCGGCTCGACCTTCGAGGAGAAGGTCTTCGGCGTCGCGCTGGTCAACGACTGGAGCGCGCGCGACATCCAGGCCTGGGAGTACGTGCCGCTGGGGCCGTTCCTGGGCAAGTCGTTCGCCACCTCGATGGCGGCCTGGGTGACCTTCCTCGACGACGTGCCGCGGGTCCGCGGGCGCGAGCAGGACCCCGCGCCGCTGCCCTACCTGGAGCGCGAGGGCGACTGGGGCCTCGACCTGACCTTCGAGGTCAGGCTGAACGGCGAGGTCGTCTCGCGTCCGCCGTACTCCGGCATGTACTGGACGCCCGACCAGATGCTCGCGCACATGACCGTCAACGGCGCGACGCTGCGCACCGGCGACCTGTTCGCCAGCGGCACGGTCTCGGGCCCGGAGCGCGGGCAGCGCGGCTCGTTCATCGAGCTGTCGTGGAACGGCGCCGAGCCGCTGAAGCTGGGCGACGGCTCGACCCGCACGTTCCTGGAGGACGGCGACGTGGTGACGATCTCGGCCCCAGGCCTCGGGGAGGTGTCAGGAAAAGTCGGATAGGTGACTTGGTGTGCTCAACTCGTGACTCACCGCTACCCTGGTCTCTCCCCGGTCCTTGAATTTGGAGAGCAGATGCGGCGTGCCGCGGCCTTCACTCTCGTCGCCCTACTCCCCGGCTGCAGTTCGGTCACCGCCGAGACCCCCACCGCGCCGCCCGTGGTCACGGTCTGGCCCGCGTTCGACACCATGCGCGCCAGACCCGACCGCGGCCTGGTCATCAAGGCGCAGGGCGGCACGCTGGCCGAGGTCCACGCCTACAGCGGGCGCCGGCCCGTGCCGGGCAGGCTCGACCCGACGGGCACCACCTGGCGCTCCGACTGGACCCTCGAGCCCGGCAAGGAGTACACGATCACCGCCAAGGCGGCGGGAGCCACGCAGACCACGGTGACGGCGGGCAAGTTCCGCACCCGCGACGCCGGGCCGAGCTTCGAGATCGCCGACACCGCGCCCTCCCCCGGCGAGACCGTGGGCGTCGGCATGCCCATCATCGTCGACTTCGACGCCCCGATCCGCGACAAGACCGCCGTCGAGAGCGCGCTGCAGGTCACCGCCAGCAGGCCCGTCGAGGGCGCCTGGCACTGGACCACCGACACCCAGGCCGTCTACCGCACCAAGGAGTTCTGGCCGGCCAAGACCGCCGTCTCCCTGGTCGCGCACCTGGCCGGCGTGCGCAACGGCCCCGGCGTCTACGGCACCGCCGACCAGCGGCTCGACTTCACCGTCGGGCGCAGGCAGATCAGCACGGTCAGCACCGCCACCAAGCAGATGGTCGTGCGCCGCCAGAGCAAGGTCGTGCAGCGCATGGCCATCAGCGCGGGCATGGCCACCACCCGCGAATACACCACCACCAGCGG
Organism: Nonomuraea sp. NPDC050663; assembly: GCF_044456985.1. Classification (NCBI taxonomy): domain Bacteria; kingdom Bacillati; phylum Actinomycetota; class Actinomycetes; order Streptosporangiales; family Streptosporangiaceae; genus Nonomuraea; species Nonomuraea sp. NPDC050663. Next base: position 122,471 of record NZ_JBITGL010000011.1, on the reverse strand, counting down.
CGTGCACCTCACCATGGAGAAGGGCAACCCGGTCCGCATGATCTCGCCGGGACGCAGCAAGGGCGACCCCGGCTTCTACGATGTCATGATCAACCACGCGGTCCGCATCTCCAACAGCGGCGAATACGTCCACGCCAAGAACAACGTCTGGGCCCAGGGCCGCGTCAACGTCAGCCACGGCTGCATCAACTCCCGCCCCGACCAGGCCGCCTGGTTCTTCGACAACTCCCTGCGCGGCGACCCCGTCACCATCACCGGCACCGACCGAGAGCTCGAATGGAACAACGGCTGGGGCTTCTGGCAGCTGCCCTGGGACAGATGGCTGCAGGGCAGCGCGCTCTACGATCCGAAACCGAAGAACGGCTGGGTGGAACCAGCCCCCGCACCCGGCATACCGTAGAAGGCGGGGGAACAGTGGGGAACCCTCCACCCCCTCAGGCCCGTTATCCCCTCAGGAGGGCCGAACGATGGAACTCTGGGTCATCTGGCTAGTCTTGGCGGTCGTGCTCGGCATCGCCGAGATCTTCACGCTCACCGCCGCCTTGGGCCTGCTCGGCGCCGCGTCGCTCGTCACCGCCGCCGCCGCGGCCCTCGGGCTGCCTCTCCCGCTGCAACTGCTCGTCTTCGCCCTGTCTTCCGCCGCAGGCATCGTGGTGATCCGGCCGATCGCCATGCGCCATATCCGCCAGCCACAACTCCAGCGCTTCGGCGTCGAAGCGCTCGTCGGCAAGCCCGCCTACGTCGTCAAGGAAGTCACGGGACGCGAAGGCAGGGTGCGCATCGGGGGCGAGGAGTGGTCCGCGCGGGCCTACGACGAGACGCTGGTGATCCCCGAGGGCGCCACCGTCGACGTCATCGAGATCGAGGGAGCCACCGCCCTCGTCTATCCACGGGAGTACTGAACATGGACGCCCTCCTTTACATCGGGGTTCTGGTCATCCTCTTCGCCGTCTTCACCGTGCTGCGTGCCGTACGGATCGTGCCCCAGGCCCGGGCGCGCAACGTCGAGCGGCTCGGCCGCTACCACCGCACGCTCAAGCCCGGACTCAACTTCGTCATCCCGTACATCGACCGCGTCTACCCGATGATCGACCTGCGCGAGCAGGTCGTGTCCTTCCGCCCGCAGCCGGTCATCACCGAGGACAACCTCGTCGTCGAGATCGACACCGTGCTCTACTTCCAGGTCACCGACCCCCGCGCCGCCGCCTACGAGATCGCCAACTACATCCAGGCCGTCGAGCAGCTCACCGTCACCACCCTGCGCAACGTCGTCGGCTCGATGGACCTGGAGAAGACCCTCACCTCCCGCGACACCATCAACAGCCAGCTGCGCGGCGTGCTCGACGAGGCCACCGGCAAGTGGGGGCTGCGCGTCAACCGGGTCGAGATCAAGGCCATCGACCCGCCCAAGACCATCAAGGACGCGATGGAGAAGCAGATGCGCGCCGAGCGTGACAAGCGCGCCGCCATCCTGAACGCCGAAGGCCAGCGGCAGTCGCAGATCCTCACCGCGGAAGGCGACAAGCAGGCCAGGGTGCTGCGGGCCGAGGGCGCCCGCACCGCCGCCATCCTGGAGGCGGAGGGCCAGTCACGCGCCATCGACCAGGTCTTCCAGGCCGTGCACCGCAACGACCCCGACCCCAAGCTGCTGGCCTACCAGTACCTTCAGGTGCTGCCGCAGCTCGCCCAGGGGCAGGGCAACACCATGTGGGTGATCCCTTCCGAGGTCACCTCGGCGCTCCAGGGCATCTCCCAGGCCTTCACCGAGGTGCTGCCGAAGTCGGCCGCCACCCGCCCGGTCGAGAGCTCCGACTCGGCGGAGCGCGAGATCGAGCAGGCGCGCGAGGCCGCCTCCGAGGCGGTCGCCGACGCGCAGGACGCCGAGGTCGGGCCCCGCGCGCTCGGCTCCGCCGTACCCGAGCCCGCGCCCTTCCCCGACCTGGAGCGTGACCGGCAGGAGGCCGAACGCTGACAGAGCGGATCCGGCGGCCCTGCGAAGCGGCGTCGTCCGACGCGTCGCCGCCGGTCAGGGCCCATGCCGCCGCCACGCTCGCAACAGTGCGTCCGTAAACTGGTGTTCTGTGTCGATTGTGTCCCGGCTACGCGCCGCCGGTTGTGTCTTCGCCGAGGATGAGGCAGAGCTCCTCCAGTCCGCCGCCGGTTCGCCGGACGAGCTGGAGAGCATGATCGCCCGGCGGGTCTCCGGGCTGCCCCTGGAGCAGGTCGTGGGGTGGGCCGAGTTCTGCGGGCTGCGCATCCTGCTCGACCCCGGCGTGTTCGTGCCGCGCCGCCGCAGCGAGTTCCTCGTACGGCAGGCGGTCGCGCTGGCGCCTGCCGGTCCCGATGTCACCGTCGTCGACCTGTGCTGCGGTTCCGGCGCGCTCGGCGCCGCCGTCGCCTCCCAGCTGGGCGCCTCGCTGCACGCCGCCGACATCGACCCCGCGGCCGTCGCCTGCGCGCGCCGCAACGTCGCCGAGGTCCACCTCGGCGACCTGTTCGACCCGCTGCCCGCCTCCCTGCGCGGCCGGATCGACCTGCTGCTGGCCAACGTGCCCTACGTGCCCACCGCCGAGGTGCCGATGCTGCCCGCCGAGGCGCGCGAGCACGAGGCGCTCGTCGCCCTCGACGGCGGCCCCGACGGCCTCGACGTGCTCAGGAGGGTCCTGGCCGACGCCCGGTCGTGGCTCGCTCCCGGCGGCCACCTGCTCGTCGAGACCAGCACCCGCCAGGCCGACACTGCGGCCAAGCTCATGGCCGACCACGGCCTGGCCCCGCGAGTGGAGGCGTCGGAGGAGTTCTTCTCCACCGTGGTGATCGGCTCCCGATGAGTTTCCGTCCCCGCCCTGGTCTGCTCCTCCAACACCCCCTGAACGAGGAGGACACCATGGCGCGGGTCCACGCCGACATCACGATCTCCCTGGACGGCTTCGTCGCCGGCCCCAACGACGGCCCCGGCTGCGGCCTGGGCGAGGGCGGCGAGCGGCTGCACTACTGGGTCTTCGGCGGCCCGTGGAGCTACGAGAACCCCACCTCGAGCGAGTCCAACAGCATCGACGCCGAGGTTCTCGCGGGCGCGAGCGAGGCCGGAGCCGTGATCGTCGGCCGCGGCATGTTCGACGCGGGCGAGGCCTGGGGCGGCAAGAACCCCTTCGACATGCCGATCTTCGTGCTGACCAACCGCATCACCGACGACCTGCCGGCCGACTTCACCTACGTGACCGGCCTGGACGAGGCGCTCGCCCAGGCCCGCGCGGTCGCGGGAGATCGTACGGTCGCGATCGGTGGCGGCGCCGACGTCATCCAGCAGTATCTGCGGGCCGGGGTGGTCGACACCCTGGGCATCCACATCGCGCCGGTCGTCCTGGGCGCGGGACGTCCCCTGTTCGACGGCACCTTCAGCGCGGATCTGCGGCAGCTGTCGTGCGTGCAGTCGCCGCTGGCCACCCACCTGACGTATCAAGTGGGTGGCTCAGGCGTCAGCCGTACTTCATGACCTGGAGCAAGGACTCCAGCTCGTCGTCGGGTGCGACGCGGTTGCGCCGCACGAACCCGCACTCCACGCAGCGGTGGACGAGCATGTGACCCTTGGCCGGGTGGCTGTCGACGCCCCGGGCTCGCATGAGCCCGCGGCACCGGGCCGCCCGGTCACCGGGCAGCACGTCCACGTGTCTGGAGCACAGGCACGACGGACAGTGGTTGCGGTAGCTGCCACGCGGCAGCGGCCCGACCTCGATCCCGCAGTGCATGCAGGTGAAGCCGGTGTTCTCGGTTGCCCGACTGATGGTGCCCCTCCGAGCCGATTGAAGGTGTGAGCTTCAACTCGGAAGGCGCAGGGTTCCGTAAGATCTCTGGATCACCCAGGCTTGAACGGGCGAGGGATACGATTCACCGCCACTCAACGGCGATTACTTCCGGCTCCGGCTTCACCCTCGTCGTACGACGAGGGATCCGGACCACGACCGAGGTTGTGGATTTGTCTCGGCCACTGTCAGCAAGGTCGCCCCAGCTGCCGCCGGTAGATGTCGTCCCGATCGCACTGGCGTCGGCGTCGTCCCCTGCTAGGCACCCAACATGGTGGTGTTCATGGCGACGAGCCTAGCGAACTTGTCGTACGGCAGGCCGGCGCGGGCGCCGCTCCACATCTTCTGCGCGAGCACTCCCAGGCTCTCCTCGATCAGCTCGTACATCCACTCCTCGGAGTAGTCGTCCCTGACGAGGTCGTTCCAGAGCGCGGGCATGGCGCCGAGCAGGCGCGGGTCGCCGGGTTCGAGCTCCTGACCGTCGGCGAAGACGTGCGGCTCCCAATGGTTGTACAGCCACTCGGCATCCAGACCGTAGCCGTGGTAGTAGTCGGCCTTGGGGACGATGTAGAGCAGGTCGTCATTGCTGTTGATCAGCCGGTAGGAGTCGCCGCGGGCGCCCTCGGGGCCGTAGAAGCCGTTGTTCCAGCTGTTGATCACCACATCGGGGTCGAAGCCCGCGGTGTCTCCCGTCGGGGACAGGCGGGTGAAGCCGCCCCAGGCGCGCGGCTGCTTGCCGAGCGAGCGCACGTGCGCGGCCAGGTCGTTGAAGAACTCCTTCCACAGCTGCTTGCTCTGGTAGTACTCATCGGCCCCGAAGTGCAGGTCGGGACCGCGAAACCACGGCGCGAACTCGGTGAACACCGCTTTGACCAGGTCGGTCGCGGCCGGGTTGGCCAGGTCGAGGTGGTCGGAGTCGCCGTCGTCGTGCCCGATGGACGGGTCGTAGGCGATGAAGGAGCGCGAGTGGGCGGGGGCGTCGATCTCGGGGACGATGGTGATCGCGTGAGCGGCGGCCAGGTCCTCGAAGGCGTCCCATTCCGCGCGGGAGTAGGCCTGCTCCGAGGCCAGCCCGGGGAACGCCTCCGAGCGCAGGCGGAAGCCGTGCAGCGCCTTGCTCCAGTCGCCCTCGGGGGCCTTGATCTCGTTGTCGTTGAGGTGGAGTTGCAGCTCGTTGAGCTTGAAGCGGCCCATCAGCCGGATGAGGCGGTGGATGAGCTCGAGGGTGACGTATCTGCGCCCGACGTCGAGCATGTAGCCGCGGACCGGGTAGTTCGGCCAGTCGTGGGCCACGCCGCACGGCACCGCGCCGGTGCGGAGGATCTGCACGAGGGTGCGCGTGCCGTAGAACAGGCCGCGAGCCGTGGGGGCGCTGATCCGCACGCCGCCGGGCTCGGCCCGCAGCCGGTAGCTCTCGTCGCCGTGGCCGGTGGGGGCGAGGTCGAGCACGATGTCGCCCTCGCCCTCCGTCGCATGGCCGATACCCAGCTCGGCGGCCAGGCCGGCGCCCAGCGCCGGATCGGCGCAGATCACCCGTGAATCGGGAGAGAGCCGGAACTCGCCGGTGCCGCCCGTCCACTCCTGCAGGGCGGGGACGACCTGAGGCCGCTCGTTCATCACCACTCCAAGATCGCGTAGCCGCGGTGCGGCACGTCTTCATCGATCACGAAACAACCGTTCTCCGACCGCACGGGCACGTTCCTCGGCTCCCGCAACGGCTCCAGCAACGTCGCGACGTCCGGCGCCGTCCCCGACACGACCGGGCGAGCCGGGTCGGCCGAGCCGTTGACGATCGCCAGCCTCCTGCGCCCGCCCGCCACGGCGAGTTGCGGCATGAGATGCGGACCGCCACTGACCAGGGGGAAGTCGCCGCCCAGGAAACGCACCGCGCGGTGCGCCAGGCGCTGCCCGTCGTCGCAGCGCCCCAGGGACTCGGGCGCGCACGCGGCGAGCGTGACCACCCGGCCGCCCAGCGCGTTGACGTAGGCCACGCGGCCGTCGCCCCACTGCTCCTCGCGCGGGCTGAGGATGTGCGTCCACACCTGCGCGCCGCTCACCGCCGCCAGCCGCGCCAGCGCGGGCTGCACGTTGACGCTGACCAGCGCGCCGCCGTCGGCGATCCGCTCCATGCTGTACGGCACGCGCGAAGGCTCGGACCGCTCGGCCACCTCCTCGACCTCCACCCCGAGCAGCGAGCCGTACCCCCGCTCGGTGAGGATCACGGCGGCATGCCCGTCGAGCAGCACCCCGCCGGAGAAGATCGCCTCCACGTCGGCGTCGGGCACGCCCCAGGCGACCTTGCCGAACAGCGCGGTGACGGGGCCGGAGCCGGCCTTGATCGGCACGCCGTACGGCAGCAGGTAGCGGGCCGCGCGCAACGGGTCGGCCGTCAGGCCGTCGAAGGTCCCGTCGCCCCAGATGCTCGCGGCCGTCTGCGGCCACCACGGGATCGCGACCCCCTCGGTCTCGAGCACGGGCGAGGCCGTGACGTCGAGCGCGGCGCGGGACCGGTCGAGCATGCGCCCGATCCGCGGATAACGTTCCGGCTCGCCCGTCACGAAGGGGTGCACGTCGAGCAGCATGCCGTCGGCTCCCGACAGGCGCGCGGCGACCATCTCCGACCAGGTCTGGGTGTCGGACTTGGTCCACTCGGTGTGCGGCCAGTTCTCGATCTCCGGGGCCACCTCCACGCCCTCGGGACGCAGCGCGCGCTGCAGCTCCAGCATGGCGATCGAGTAGGCCAGCGCCTGTCCTGGCGCGTCGCCGTAGGGCGCGAAGTGGGGCCGGTGCACGTCGATCCGGTCGAACAGCGCCGCCCAGTCGCGGCCCTCGACCGAGGCGATGCCCAGACCCGAGCTCATCAGGCCGAGCTTGGCCCGGCCGCCGACCGCCTGCCGTACGGCGTCGAGGGCTTCGAGCTGGGCCTCGCGCCACGTCCGCTGGAGCAGCGAGCGCCAGGGGTGCGGCGGGCCGCCCGCGGTGACGGCGGCGACCAGGTCCTCGCGCTCCACCTTCTCCCCCGACAGCAGCGCGAAGCGCTCCAGCATCTCGGGCTCGAACCCGCCGCCCCAGGTGAGCGGGGAGTGGTTGTGGTAGCGGAAGTCATCCTCCAGCCAGAGCACGCGGAAGCCCAGCTCGGAGAAGCGGCCGTAGTGGCCCGCCAGCCACTCGCGCCAGACCGGGCAGGCGAAGGAGGCGGTCGCCGTGGACGCCTCGCCGCAGGGCGAGACCATCGGCGCGAAGCCCAGGTCCTGCATCCTGCCCCGGTCCGCGTGGCCGACGGTCACCCACGGGTTCAGGCTGGCGCCCACGCCGTGCGCGTCGAGCACCCCCTTGACGGCGGCCACGTGCTCGAACCACAGGTCCTCGCCGACGCCCACCGGGTGACCGGAGTGCAGCTCCTCGGAGTTGTAGATCAGCACGACCTCGTCTACGCCGTGCTCGGCGCAGTAGCGGGCCAGCGGGGTGGCGTCCCGGCCGGGAAGTACCTGGTAACGAAGGTGATAGCTCATGCTTCCTCGTGCAGCCAGCAGGTGGTCCAGCTTCCGTCCGGAAACTCGGTGCGCGGCGGGAGGTCCGTCTTGCACTTGGCCATGGCGAAGGGGCAGCGCGGGTGGAACCGGCACCCGGGCGGCGGGTCCACCAGGCTGGGCGGCTCGCCCAGCTTGGCCGTGGCGGTGAAGGCCGAGCTGCCCCCCGCCCGCTCCGGGTCGGGCGAGGAGTCGATGAGCAACCGGGTGTAGGGGTGCTTCGGCTCCTGGATCACCGACTCGGCGGGGCCGCCCTCGACCATCTGCCCGGCGTACATGACGTAGATGTCGTCGGACAGGTAGCGGGCGCTGGCGATGTCGTGCGTGATGTAGAGCAGCGCCAGGCCCTCCTCCTCGCGCAGCCTGGCCAGCAGGTTGAGGACGTCCAGCCGGATGGAGACGTCGAGCATCGAGATCGGCTCGTCCCCCAGCAGCACCGCCGGTCGTACGGCCAGCGCGCGGGCGATGGCCACCCGCTGGCGCTGACCGCCCGACAGCTCGTGCGGCAGCTTCCCGGCGAACTCGGCGGCCGGGGTCAGGTTCACCTTGCCCAGCAGCTCGTGCACCTGATCGTCGCCCGATTCGTGGCCGTGCAGCTTCAGCGCCCTGCGCACGTTGTGTTCGACCTTGCGCAGCGAGTTGAGCGAGGCGAACGGGTCCTGGAAGACCAGCTGGACCTCGCCGTAGAAGGCCTTGTCCGGGCGGCTGACGGTCTGACCGCGCAGCTTGATCTCGCCCGAGGTGACCGGATAGAACTGGGCCAGCAGCCGGGCCAGCGTCGTCTTGCCGCTGCCGCTCTCGCCGACGAGCGCGGAGATGCGCCCGCGATACAGGCGCAGGGTCACCTTCTCCAGCGCCCTGACGGTCTGCCTGCCGGTGTCGAAGTGCTTGGTGACGTTCTCCGCGGCGAGGACCGGGGTCTCCTCAGGCATGGGCCGTCCTCTCTCGGTCGTGCAGGTGGCAGGCCGCAAGGCCCTCGCCCACGTCGAGCAGTTCCGGTCGCCGCTGCGCGCACTCGTCGAAGCGGCTCGGGCAGCGCGGCTCGAAGGCGCACCCGAGGGGCAGGTTGCGCAGGTCGGGCGGGGTGCCGGGGATGCCGCTCAGCCTGGTGACGGGCGCGTGCAGGGGCGGGAAGGAGTCGCGCAGCCCCTTGGTGTAGGGATGCTTGGGCGAGCGGTAGATCTCCGCCGCCTCGCCCAGCTCGACGATCCGCCCGCCGTACATGATGGCGATGCGGTCGGCCAGCTCGACCAGCAGCGAGAGGTCGTGGGTGACGAAGACCACCGAGAAGCCGAGCTTCTGGCGCAGTTCGAGGATCTGCGCCAGGATCTGCCGCTGCATGACGACGTCGACGGCGGTGGTCGGCTCGTCCATGACGACGATCTCGGGATCGCAGGCCAGCGCCAGGGCGATCATGGCGCGCTGGCGCATGCCGCCCGACATCTCGTGCGGGTACGAACGGGCCCGGTCGGGCGAGATGCCCACCATCTCCAGCAGCTCGGCGGTGCGCTCCTCGACGTTGCGGTAGCCGTGTTCCCTGAGCACGTCGGCGAACTGGGCGCTCAGGCGCGCGACCGGGTTGAGCGCGTCCATGGCGCTCTGCAGCACCACCGCGATGCTGCGCCATCGAAGTTTGCGCAGCTCCTTGTCGGTCTTGCGCGCGATGTCGACGGGCCGGCCCTCGCGCGGGTGCAGCCAGACCTCGCCGCCGGTGATGGCCGCCGGCGGGCGCAGCAGCCGGATGAGCCCCATGATGAGGGTCGACTTGCCGCAGCCCGACTCGCCCGCCACTCCCAGGATCTCGCCGCGGCGCAGCTGGAAGGAGACGTCGTTGACGGCCCGTACGGCTCCCGCGGCCGAGATGTAGTCGACGTTGAGCCCCTTGACGTCCAGGATCATGCGAGCGCCTTTCTCATCGCCTTGATGTCGGCCGTGCGCAACCGCGGGTTCATCACCTCGTCGATGCCGAAGTTCACCAGGCCGGTCGCGGTGCCCAGCAACGCGATGCACAGGCCGGGCGGGACGAACCACCACCACATGCCGTTGAGCATGGCCACCTGCCTGGCCTGGTCGATGACGGTGCCCCAGCTGACGGTGTCGGCCGACGAGATGCCCAGGAAGGCCAGGCCCGCTTCGGCCAGCACCGCGCCGAGCACCAGGTGCAGGAACATCGCCGAGATCCAGCCCGCCAGGTGCGGCAGGACCTCGACGAAGATCAGCCGCGTCTTCGTCTCGCCGACCATGCGCATCGCCATGACGAAGTCGCGTCTGCGCAGGGAGAGCGTCTGCGCCCGCAGGGTGCGGGCGCCCGGCGCCCACCCGAACAGGCCGATGATCAGCGCGATCGTGACAGGCCCGGTGTCCTGTACGTAGCCGGCGACGATCAGGGTGAGCGGGAGCACCGGCAGGACCAGGAACATGTTGGTGACGAAGGAAAGCACCGCGTCGACCTTGCCGCCGAAGAAGCCAGCGGTGACGCCGACCACGACCGCCAGCACCACGCCGATGACCGCCGCCACCGAACCGACGACCATCGAGTTGCGGGTCCCGGCGATCATCTGCGCGAGCACGTCGGTGCCCTGGCTCGTGGTGCCGAGCAGGTGGTCGCCGCTGGGCGCCTGGCTGATCGCGTCGTAGTCGATCTTCCACGGTCCGATGCCCAGCAGGTCGTTGAGCCACGGCCCGACGATGGCGATCACGGCGAAGAAGGCGATGATGCCGATGCCGATGCGGACCTTCATCGGCCTGCCTCCCTCGTGCGGGGGTCGATCATCACGTAGACGGAGTCGGCCACGAAGTTGGCCAGCAGCACGGTGAGCGTCGTCAGCAGGAAGACGCCCTGCATGAGCGGGTAGTCACGCTTGCTGACCGCGTCGTAGAGCAGGTAGCCGATCCCGGGATAGGAGAAGACGATCTCGGTCAGCAACGCCCCGCCGAGCACGCCGCCGACCGCCATGGCGAACCCGGTGACGCTGGGCAGCAGGGCGTTGCGGGCGGCGTACCTGAACATCACGCGTCCTGACGACAGGCCCTTGGCCTTGCCGAGCAGCACGTAGTCCTCGCTGACCGTGGTGATCATCATGTTGCGCATGCCGAGCAGCCAGCCGCCGAAGGCGGAGAAGACGATGGTCGCGGCGGGCATGACCAGGTATTCCAGGACGCTGCCCAGGAAGCCCGGCCGGCCGTACAGGTCGGGGTCGTAACCGCCGCCCAGAGGGAACCAGCCGAGCACCAGCCCGAAGACGTACAGGGCGATCAGCGCGACCCAGAAGTACGGCAACGCGGACAGGAAGGTCGACAGCGGCGACAGGATCCCGTCGAGCCGCCCGCCCGGCTTCCACCCGGCGGCGATGCCCAGCCCGGTCCCGATGGCGAACGCCAGCAGCGTGGTCGTGCCCACCAGCAGCAGCGTCCACGGCAGTCCCGCCCCGAGCAGCTCCCCGACCGGGGTCGGGAAGCGGCTGATGGACAGGCCGAAGTCCAGGCGGGCGACGCTGCCGAGGTAGTCCCAGTACTGCTGGAGCAGCCCCGCGCGGGGATCACCGAACAGCTTCTGGATCGCCGCGACCGCCTCGGGCGGGATCGACTCGCCCGACTGCTTCTGCAACTGCCTGACGATGACCGAGGTGGGATCCCCCGGCATGAGCCGGGGGATGAGGAAGTTCAACGTGATGGCCGACCAGGCGGTGGCCACGTAGAAGGCCACCCTCCTGGTCAGGAACCGCCCCTTGCCCTGCTTCATCTACTGGCCCGCGGGCTTGAGGCCCTTGAGGGTGAGGACGAAGTCCGGGCCGAGCGCGCTGTGCGGCACGTGCGAGGCGGCGTCCGCCTCCGGCCAGCCGGTCCAGCGGGCGTTGTTCATCTCGATGAACCAGTCGGCGGTGAACATCGGGGAGAAGGGCACCTGCTCGAGCAGGATCCTCTGAAGCCGGTGACCCGCCTCCTTCTGCTTGGCGGGGTCGCCGACGTTGGTGCGGATCGTGTCGAGGAGCGGAGCGGTCGACTGGTCCTTCCACCGGCCCTGGTTCTGGTACTGCGCGTCCTTGCCGACCGGCACGTAGGTCTCGGGGTCGAGCTGGTCGGTGAAGACCGAGTAGAGGCCGTTGGAGCCGCCGGTCCAGTAGAGGGCCATGTCGAAGTCGCCCTCGTTGAGCTGCGGGTCGTAGTTCTCCTCGGGAGTCGCCACGACCTTCACGTCCAGGCCCAGGTTGGTCTTCCACTGATCCTGCATGCCCTTGCCCCAGGCCATCCAGTTGGAGTACTCCTGCACGACCTTGACGCTCAGCGGGTAGGTCTTGCCGCCCTTGGCGAGCTGGCCGCCCTCGACGCTCCAGCCGCCGTCGGCCAGCGCCTTCTTGGCGCCCTCGACGTCGAGAGCCTGCGGCTTGCACTCGGGGGCCATGAAGTCGGCGTAGACCTGCGGCTCCAGGCCACACGCGTTGGCGGGCTCCTGGCCGGTCGGCGCGAGTTTGAGCAGGGAGGAACGATCCACACTCATCGCCAGCGCCTTGCGGACACCCGCGTCGGCGAAGGGCTCCTTGTCCAGGTTGAACAGCAGCGACTCCTCGCCGCCGGTGTGGAAGGTCCGGTAGACGTTGGCCTCGGGGTTGCGGGCCATGTACTCCTGCTCGGCGTTCGGCCAGGACATGGTCGCGAAGTCGAGGTCACCCTTGAGCAGGCGGGCCTTGGTCTGGTCGTCACCGCCCGCCGCGACGATCTTGATCGCCTTCATGGGGAACCGGCCGCCCCAGTAGTCGGCGCGGGTCTCCAGCGTGAACTGCTGCGGGGTGAACTGGGTGAGCTTGCCCACGCCCGTGCCGACCGGGTCGGGGTTGGTCCAGGTCTTCAGATCCTGGTCCTTCCACAGGTGCTCGGGCACGATCCGGGGCGCGTTGCTGGTGGCGCCGAGGGCGAAGCGGTAGAAGTCGAGCTGGCCGGGCTTCTTCCAGGTGACGACCACGGTGTGCTCGTCGGTGGCCTCGGCCGAGACGTAGGTCTGGCCGCCGGTGTTGAGCTCCGGGTACTTCAGCGGGATGTTCAGCGTGAACGCGACGTCCTTGCCGGTCATCGGCGTGCCGTCGGAGAACTTCACGTCGGTGCGGAGCTTGATGGTGACCTTCTTGTCACCGTCGCTCCACTCCCACGACTCCGCCAGCCACGGCTCCAGCTGGCCGCCCTTGAACACGTTGCGCCGCACCAGCGGCTCGTAGATCAGGCTGGCCTGGGGCGCGATGTCGGTGGAGGGCGAGTAGATGTTGAAGTTACGCGAGTACGTGGTGGCGTTGTTGACCCGCAGGCTGATCGCGTCGGACACGCCGGCGGCGCCGCCACCGGCCGTGCCCGTCTGCTGGGAGCCGCCCGCGGTGCCCGGCGAGCAGGCCGTCAGCAACAACGCCAGCCCCATCGTGCCGACCGCGGCGGATTGCCTGACCTTCTTCATGAGGGGACGTTCCTTTCAGATACGGCTGTTCAGATGCTTCGCTGGCCGCCGTCGAAGTAGGCCACCAGGTCCGGGTCCAGGACGGGAACGTCGTACGGCGTGCCGCCGTCGCGCAGCGACATCGTGGCCATGTAGCCGGCGGCCACGCTCATCCGCGCCGCGACCGGCGAGGTGTCGGTGACCCCGCCCTCGCGTACGAAGCGGAAGAACTCGCCGAGGATGCCGGAGTCTGCGCCGCCGTGCCCGCCCTTGGCGTCGGGCACCCGGTAGGCGATGTCGCAGTCGGAGCGGTAACCCGTGGGCCCGGTGTTCCACACCTTGACGGTGTCGCCGGGACCGTCGCCGAAGTTCTCCAGCCGGCCCTCGCTGCCGATCACCGTGTAGTTGCGGATGTAGTCGGGCGAGAAGTGGCACTGCTGGTAGGCGGCGATGACGCCGTTGTCGAGGCGCATGTTCATCACCGACACGTCCTCGACGTCGATGCTGTGGTGCAGGTCCTTGCGCGCCGTCGGCGGCCAGTCGAACTCGCGCAGCCAGCCGTCGGGCCGGGGCGTTCCCGCCTCGCGGCGCGGCAGGTCGCCGTAGAGCATCAGGTCGCCCATGGCGTTGACCCTGGTGGTGTAGCCGCCCGCGAGCCAGTGGATCACGTCGAGGTCGTGGGCGGCCTTCTGCAGCAGCAACCCCGTGGTCCGGTCGCGCTCGGCGTGCCAGTCCTTGAAGTAGTAGTCGCCGCCGTAGGAGACGAAGTGGCGCACCCACACGGTCTTGGGCTCGCCGATGTCGCCGCGCTGGATGATGTCGCGCATGGTGCGGACCACGCCCATGTGGCGCATGTTGTGCCCCACGTAGAGGCGGGTGCCGGTCCGCTTGGCCGTACGAAGGATGTTGTCGCAGCCCTCGACGGTGATGTGCATGGGCTTTTCCAGGTAGACGGCCTTGCCCGCCTCCAGGCAGTCGACCGCGATGCGCTCGTGCGTGTCATCGGGGGTCATGATGATGATCGCGTCGAGGTCGTCACGGTCGAGCAGTTCGCGATAGTCCTCGGTCAGGAACGGGTCGTCGAACCGTTCGGCGCGCTTCTTGAGCACCTCCGGGTCGGAGTCGCAGATCGCGGCCACCACGGCGCCCCTGCCCGGCCGGTGCGCGTCCAGGGCGAGGTTGAGCCGAAGGCCGAGGCCCAGGACTCCGATACGCAGGTCTTCCACTAGCTTTCCTTCCGGTTCTTTCAGCCCTTGGCGAGAGAGGCTTCGTACTCCGCCTTCATCGCGGCGCCGCCCTTGGCCATCCACGACTTCACGAACTCCGGCCACTCGGACATGGACTTACGGCCCGAAACGATGTCGACGATCATCTCCGAGCCCATCGTGGACAGCTCGCCGCCCTTCTCCGTGTTGGTGTCGGAGAAGTGGCCGGTGGTGACACGCTGCTGCACCATCGGCGCGGCCTTGGTCTGGAAGTCGTGGATGAGCTTGGTGCGCTCGGGCTGGCCGGGCAGGAACAGCGCCGACGGCGAGCCGATGACGAACGAGATGGGCTGCCACGTGGTCGGCACCTCGGTCTCGCCCTTGGAGGTGTAGACGAGGTCGCTGCCGGACCTGGTGAAGTGGGTGCCCTCGACGCCGTAGTTGATGAGCTGGTTCTCCTCGGTGCCGAACGGCGCGGCCATGAAGTTGAGGACGTTCAGCAGCATCTCGATGCGGGCCTTGTCGACCTTGTTGCTGATGGCGGTGAAGCCGACGGAGCCGAGCGCCATGTTGAAGACGGGCTTGGAGCTGGGGGTGGCGGCGAAGGGGACGATCACGCCGAGGTTGTACTTCTGGCGGCGGGAGTCGTTGAGGAAACCCGGGAAGGACTCGACGTAGGCGCCGATCTGGCCGTTGGCGGCCTTGTCCTTGACCGTGGCCAGCGTCGCGTCGGGCCAGAAGAGGTCGGCCTTGAACGCCTTGACCGCGAACTCGATCGCGGCCTGGTACTCAGCCGTTTCGTACTGGTGGGTTAGCTTGCCGTTCTCCAGCTTCCAGGTGTTCGGCGCGCCGTGCCACTGGCTGAACATGTGAACCATGTTCACGTAGGCGGGTTCGAGCGGATACTTGTTCTTGCTCTTGTCGACGAGCGAAGAGGCCTTCTGCAGGAAGTCGTCGGCGCTGGTGAACGTGGTGCCGCCGACGGGCTTCCAGAAGTCCTCGTTGGTGAGCATGACCTGGCCGAAGCGGCTGTAGGCCACGGCGACGCCGTAGATCTTGCCGTTGGTGACGGCCGACTTCCAGGCCACGTCGCCGAGGTTGGCCAGGTTCGGGTACTTCTTGACCGCGTCGCCGCTGAGGTAGGGGGTCAGGTCGTGGAACTTGGCGGCCAGCAGTTCCGGCACCCGCTGCAGGCCCTGGTTCGGCGGGAACCACACCAGGTCGGGCAGGTCGTCGGAGGCGATGATGGCGTTGAACTTGTCGGGGTAGCCGTCGCCGACGACGATGTTCATCTCCCACTGGGCGTTGAGCGACTTGTTGAGCGCCTGCAGGTAGGCGCTGTCGGCGGTGGCCGGCGGGGCGACGTCCCAGGTCTGGGTGAGCGAGGTGATCTTGCTGCCGTCGCCGGGCGGGGTGGCGACCGACTTGACCAGGGTGTCCGGGTACTTCAGGTAGGCGGGGTCCTGGCCGGCGTCGATGGGCAGGTCGGGGGTGGGGATCTTGGCCGCGGTGAAGGTGGGGAGCAGGAGCTTCTTGGACAGGTCCGCGCCGCCCTTCTTGACGGCGCCTGCCGTACCGCCTTCGCCGCTGCACGCGGCGAGCCCGGCGACGGTGACTCCGGCGGCGACGAGCCCGAGGAAACCACGACGAGAAAGCACTGGTTCTCCAATAAACACAGCATCCCTTGGGATGACAGTCCGACGAAGGAGGGCTGTTAGCCCTTAATGGCGCCGGTCAGGACGCCCTTGGTGAAGTACTTCTGGAGGAAGGGGTAGACGATGATGATCGGGATCAGCGCGATGATCAGGACCGCCATCTGCACCGAGGCCGCCGGCAGGTTGCTGATCACGGCGATGTCGGCGCCGGCCTGGGCGTTGCCCCGGAAGATGTACTGGCGCAGCACCACCTGGATCGGGTGCTTGGCCTGGTCGTTGAGGTAGAGGATCGCGTTGAAGAAGGTGTTCCAGTAGGAGACCGCGTAGAACAGCCCGACCACCGCGATGACGGCCTTCGACAGCGGCAGCGCGATGCGCCACAACATGCGCCACTCGCCCGCGCCGTCCATGCGGGCGGCCTCGAACAGCTCCTCGGGCAGGTTCTGGAAGAACGCCCTGACCACGACCACGTTGAAGGCGTTGACCAGCACCGGCACGATCAGCGCCTGGTAGGTGTCGATCATCCCGAGTTCCTTGACCATCAGGTAGCTCGGGATCATGCCGGGGGTGAACAGGAAGGTGGCCAGCACCATCAGCAGGATCGGCTTGCCGAACAACATGCCGCGGCGCGACAGGGCGTAGCCGAGGAAGACGGTGCAGAGCAGGCTGGCCGCGGTGCCGATGACGGTGATGCTGATGCTGATCAGCACCGCCCGGGTGACCGCGCCGCCCGACAGCACGACCTTGTAGGCCTCCAGCGTGGGGTGGAGCGGCAGGAGCACGTAGCTGCCGCCGTTGGCGATGCTCTCTTCGCGGCCGGTCAGGCTGGTGCCCAGGGCCAGGCCGAAGGGGTACAGCACGGCCAGCGTGATCGCGGTGAGCACGACGAACTTGAGGGTGCGCCCGGCGATCGTGGGGCGCTCCATCCATGGCGGCCTCATCGGTAGATCCCCTGCTCTCCGAACTTGTGGGCGAGCTTGTTGGCCGCGTAGATGAGGGCCGCGCCGATGACGCCCTTCATCAGTCCGGCCGCGGTGCTCGCGCCCCAGTCGCCGTTGATCACGCCGTGGTAGTAGACGTAGGTGTCGATGACCTCGGACGCCGCGGCCCCGACGGCGTCGCGTTGCAGCACCATCTGCTCGAAGCCGACGCTGAGGATGTCGCCCAGGCGCAGGATGAGCAGCATGAGGACGACCGGGCGGATGCCGGGCAGCGTCACGTGCCACAGGCGGCGCTTCCAGTCGGCGCCGTCGATGGCCGCGGCCTCGTACTGGTTCATGTCGATGGCGGTGATCGCGGCCAGGAAGATGATCGTTCCCCAGCCGCAGTCCTTCCAGATGACCTGGGCGGTGGCCAGGAGCTTGAAGGTGTCCGGGTTCGACATCAGGTTGCCGATGGTGATCCCGTGCGAGTTGAGGAAGTTGGAGACGGTGCCCGCGCCGCCGATGACCTGCTGGAACATGGCCACCACGACCACCCACGACAGGAAGTGCGGCAGGTAGACCACGCTCTGGATGAAGCGCTTGATGCGGTGGCCGACCAGGGAGTTCAGCAGCAGGGCCAGCGCGATCGGCGCCGGAAAGAAGAGCACGAGCTGCAGCGCGGTGATCTGCAGGGTGTTGCCCACCGCGGTCCAGAACTCCGGTTCCGCCAGCAGCATCGTGAAGTTGTCGAGCCCGACCCATGGGCTCTCGTTGATGCCGAGGAAGGGCGCGTAGTCCTTGAAGGCGATCACGTTCCCCAGGACGGGGACGTAGAAGAAGATCGCGAAGTACAGCACGCCCGGCAGGCAGAGCGCGAGTAGGGTCCAGTCCCGTCTCAAGCGCTCTCGCAGGCTCCCGCGCTGAGGACGGACCTCGGTCTCGACCTCCAGCGGCGGCGGTGCCGTCGTTGCAACCACGTCCACCTCCAGTGCTATGGCAGTGGCTGGAGGCTAATGCTCATTTATGAAAACAACTAGTGTTAATCGAGCAGAATCTACCGATTCGTGATGACTCTGTGACAGATCTAGCTAGGAAAACAGCAGCTTGTCTGCGTTATTCAGCGCCAGCTTGAGCGCTCCGACCACGATCGACTCCACCCCGAGCCGCGAGGCGACGACCTCGGGCGGGTAGAGGCAGACGCGGTTCAGGTAGGCCTGGATCGGCCCGGTCAGCAGCTCGCCACCGCGCGACAACGCGCCGCCGATCACCACCATCTCGGGGTCGAGCGGGTTGACCACGGTCACCAGACCCTCGGCCAGGCCCGTGGCGAACGCCTCGACCGTCTTGACCGCCCTCGGGTCGCCCTCCAGGGCACGCGTGAAGGCGAACTCCGCCGCCTGGCCCGGGGAGCGCAGCTCGCCGGGCTCCACGGACATGGCGTAGTCGACGACGTGGCTCCAGACCTTCCACAACCCGCCCGGCTGCTCGCCGAGCTCGCCCGAGGCGCCGTGGGAGCCCCTGTACGGCACGCCGTCGATGAGCAGGCCCAGCGACATGCGGTTGCCCGTGAACAGGTAGACGACGTCACGACGGTCGACCGCCACGCCGCGCCAGTGCTCGGCCAGGACGGCCAGGCGCATGTCGTTCTCGACCAGGACCGGGGCGGGGATCATGCGGGAGAGCTCGGCCTGCAGTTCGAGGCCGGTCCAGCCGGGCAGGGCGATGCTCTTGACCACGCGGCCGCGGGCGTCGACCACGCCCGTGGTGCCGACGCCGACCGCGGCGAACCGCCCGGCCCCGCGCTCGGCGAGGGCGTCCGCGTCACCGAGGGCGGCGGCGGCCTCCTCCACCAGCCCCACGATGGCGGCCATGCGCTCGTCGGCCGGCATCTCCGGGTAGACCGCCATCCGGTGCGTGGCCACGACCTGGCCACCGAGGTCGGCCACCATCGCGAACAGCCGGTAGGCGCCGACGCTCACCCCCACCACGTGACCGGCGGAGGCGCGGAAGCGGAAACGTTTGGCCGGGCGGCCGCGCTGGCGCTCGGCGCTGTCCTCGCCGCACTCCTCGGCCCAGCCCTCGGCCAGCAGCTCCTCGACGACCGCCTCGGCCGTCGGGCGCGAGACCCGGGCGGCCTTGGCCAGCTCGGCGAAGGTCGCGCTCTCCGCGCCACGCAGGTGGCGGAGGATGGCGGCGGTGTTCAGCCGCCGCAGGAGGGAGGCGTCGCCGCTCTGCTGTCGCACGCAAACATCCTACTTATTCAAGCAAGTTACGAAATCTGTCGGCGGCGTGAAGCTGCGCTGTGGGGGCACTTAAGAAACCCTCGATGGACACCGGGTGAGGGTCCTGGAGGAAGATGGTTGGCATGAAAGCGCTGGTCAAGGAGCGAGCCGAAGCGGGACTGTGGCTGGTCGACGTACCCGAGCCCACGGTCGGACCGGGTGAGGTCAAGATCAGGGTGCTGCGCACCGGCATCTGCGGCACCGACCTCCACATCCGGAAATTCGATGACTGGGCGAAGAACACCCTGAAGCTTCCGCTCATCGTCGGCCACGAGTTCAGCGGCGAGGTCGTCGAGGTCGCCCCCGGCGTCGACGACATCAAGCCCGGCGACCTGGTCAGCGGCGAGGGCCACCTGGTCTGCGGCAAGTGCCGCAACTGCATGGCCGGCCGCCGCCACCTGTGCATCAACACCGTCGGCCTGGGCGTCAACCGCGACGGCGCCTTCGCCGAATACGTCACGCTGCCCGCGAGCAACGTCTGGGTGCACCGCGTGCCCGTCGACCCCGACATCGCCGCGATCTTCGACCCGTTCGGCAACGCCGTCCACACCGCGCTGTCCTTCCCCATGGTCGGCGAGGACGTCCTGGTCACCGGCGCCGGGCCCATCGGGCTCATGGCCGCCGCCGTCGCCACGCACGTCGGCGCCCGCAACGTCGTCATCACCGACGTCAGCCCCGAGCGCCTCGACCTGGCGGGCAAGCTCGGCGTCAGCCTCGCGCTGAACGTCGCCACCAGCGACCTGCGCGAGGGCATGGGCCAGCTCGGCATGAAGGAGGGCTTCGACGTCGGCCTGGAGATGTCGGGCAACCCGCAGGCCATGCGCTCGATGATCGCCCACATGACCCACGGCGGGCGCATCGCCATGCTCGGCCTGCCCGCCGAGGAGTTCGCGATCGACTGGGCGACCGTCGTCACCTCGATGATCACCATCAAGGGCATCTACGGCCGCGAGATGTACGAAACCTGGTACAACATGTCGGTCCTGCTGGAGAAGGGCCTCGACCTCTCCCCCGTGATCACCGACCGCTTCTCGTACCGAGACTTCGACGCCGCCTTCGACACCGCCGCGAGCGGGCGCACGGGCAAGGTCATCATGGACTGGAGCAATTGATGTTCGACAACGTACGCGGCCAGCTGCGCGAGACGCTCTCCGAGATCACCCAGGCGGGCCTGCTCAAGCCCGAGCGCGTCATCAGCACCCCGCAGAGCGCGTCGGTCGAGGTCGTCGGCCGACGCGTCCTCAACTTCTGCGCCAACAACTACCTCGGCCTGGCCGACAACCCCGAGGTGATCGAGGCGGCCAAGGAGGCGCTCGACCGCTGGGGCTACGGCATGGCCTCGGTGCGCTTCATCTGCGGCACCCAGGACGTCCACAAGGAGCTCGAGCAGCGCCTGTCCGGATTCCTCGGCCAGGAGGACACGGTCCTCTACAGCTCGTGCTTCGACGCCAACGGCGGCGTCTTCGAGACCCTGCTCGACGCCCAGGACGCGGTCATCTCCGACGCGCTCAACCACGCGAGCATCATCGACGGCATCCGCCTGTCGAAGGCCCAGCGTCTCCGCTACGCCAACCGCGACATGGCCGAGCTCGAAGCCCGGTTGAAGGAAGCGGGTACGGCACGCCGCAGGCTGATCGTCACCGACGGCGTCTTCTCCATGGACGGCTACGTCGCCCCGCTGCGCGAGATCTGCGACCTGGCCGAGCAGTATGACGCCATGGTCATGGTCGACGACTCCCACGCCGTGGGCTTCGTCGGCCCCACCGGCCGCGGCACCCCCGAGCTCCACGGCGTGATGGACCGCGTCGACATCATCACCGGCACGCTCGGCAAGGCGCTCGGCGGCGCGTCGGGAGGCTACGTGGCCGCCCGCAAGGAGATCTGCGACCTGCTCCGCCAGCGCAGCAGGCCCTACCTCTTCTCCAACTCCCTGGCCCCGGTGATCGCCGCCTCCTCTCTGAAGGTCCTCGACCTGCTGCAGACCACGAGCGAGGCGCGCGAGCAGCTCAAGGCCAACACGGCCAGGTTCCGGGCGAAGATGACGGAGGCGGGCTTCGACATCCTGCCCGGCGACCACCCGATCGCCCCGGTCATGATCGGCGACGCCGCCCAGGCCGCCGCCATGGCCGACCGCCTGCTCGAGCTGGGCATCTACGTGATCGGATTCTCCTACCCCGTGGTGCCGCAGGGCCAGGCCCGCATCCGGGTCCAGCTGAGCGCGGCCCACTCCACACAGGACGTCGACCAGGCGGTGGAGGCCTTCATCCAGACGCGTGGCGCGGCTCAGTAGGCGTCGATGACCTGGGCGATCCTGGTGGCGTACTGATCGAACCACCGGGATCGGCCCAGCGACTTGGCCTGCTCGTGGGTGCGGTGGCGGCGCCACTCGTCGATCGCCTCCAGCGATCGCCAGTACGACACGGCCATCGCGAAGCCGGGCTGGGCGCAGACCTCGATGCCGTGGAACCCGTCCAGCCCGCTCGCCGCCCGCATGGCGGCGTCGGCCATCCGGCCGTGTCCGGCCAGGTCGTGGCGGAGCACGGCGGGCGCGATGACGGCGTAGTACGGCGGTGACGGCAGGGTGACGATGCTGGACAAGGTGCCTCCTCGTTGGGTTCCAGGCGACAGTACGATCGCCACCGGATAAGCCGGAAGCGGGTATCCGCCGCGATCCCCATAAGCAAGACTTATGCCTATGGAGAACCTCCAGCGGCTGAGAGTCCTGCGGGCCGTCTCCCACCACGGTTCCTTCACGGCGGCCGCCGCCGCGCTGGGCATGACCCAGCCCGCCGTCTCCCAGCAGGTCACCGCGCTGGAGCGGGAGGTCGGCACGCTCCTTGTCCAGCGCACGACCACCGGCGCCACGCTGACGCCCGAGGGCGAGGTGGTCCTCCGGCACGCCAGGCGCATCCTGGCCTCCTGCGACGACGCGAGACGCGAGCTCGACCAGATCCGCTCGGGCGAGCTGGCGGCGATCCGGGTGGCCGCCTTCCCCACGGCCTGCAGCGCCCTGCTGCCTCGGGCGGCGGCGTTGTGGCGGCGGCGCTACCCCACGCGCCCGTTCGAGTTCACCGAGTGCGACTCCTCCCAGGCGCTGGAGCTGGTCCGCCACGGCAAGGCCGACCTGGCCATCGCCTACGACTACGCCGCTCACCCCATCGAGCTGCGCCCGCTGACGGTCCAGGTGCTCCCCGACGACCCCCTGCTGCTCGTCGTGCCCACCGCGCATCCCGTCGCGTCGCAGCCCGTGGCGGAGCTCGCCGCGCTGGCCGGCGAACCGTGGATCAGCGGCACGTCGTTCGCGTGCGCGGAATCGCTGCGCGCCATCTGCGGCGTCGCCGGCTTCACCCCGAGGGTCGCGCTCGACTCCAACCACTACACGACCACGCTGGCCCTGGTCGGCGCCGGGCACGGCCTGGCCCTGGTGCCCGTCTCGGCCCTGGCCGGGCTGCCCCGCGACGTGGTGGCGCGCCCGCTCCGGCCCGGCCCGCCGCCCCGACGGCTCTGGTCCGCCACGTACGGTACGGCCGACGAGGCCCTCGGCCACCTGACCGACTGCCTCGTGGCCACCGCGCACCGATACGCCGACGCCGCGGGCGGCGGCTAAGCTCGGCCGCGTGATAGACACGCGCCGCCTGCGGACCCTGCGCGCGGTGGCCGACCACGGCACGGTGACGGCGGCCGCCGCGGCGCTGCACCTCACCCCGAGCGCCGTCTCCCAGCAGCTGGCCGCGCTGGAGCACGAGGTGGGACACCGGCTGCTGACGCGCGACGGCCGCGGGGTGCGGCTGACCGCGGTCGGCAGGATCCTGCTGGAGCACACCAACGAGGTGCTCGCCCAGCTCGAACGCGCCCAGGCCGAGGTGGCCGCCTACGCCTCCGGGCAGGAGGGCGAGATCACGGTGGCGTCGTTCGCCACCGCCATCAGCGTGGTCCTGGCCCCGGCGATCAGGGAGCTGCGCGACAAGGCGCCCGACATCACGATCAAGGTGCGCGACGCCGAGGGCGACCAGGCGCTGACGCTGCTCCTCGACGAGGAGGCCGACATCGCGATCGCCGTGGAGTATCGCGGCGCGCCCGCCTCTGGCGACCCCCGGCTCACCAGGATCCCACTCTACGCCGAGCCGTTCGACCTGGTGCTGCCGCACGACCACGCGCCGGTCACGCGGCTGGCGGACCTCAAGGACGAGCCCTGGATCGGGCCCTATCCCGGCAATCCGGTGCACGACCTGCTGACGGTGGCGTGCGAGCGCGAGGGGTTCACGCCCGCCTTCACGCACTACTCCGACGACTTCCGGGCGGTGGTGGCGCTGATCGGGGCGGGCGCCGGGGTGGCGCTGGTGCCGCGGCTGGCGCTGCGGCACCTCGACCTGTCGCTGGTGACCGTACGAGCGGCTCCCGGGCCCGAGCGGCGTGTGTTCGCCGCCGTCAGGCGGGGGGCCGAGCACCATCCGCTGCTCACGCCACTGATTGAGGCTCTCGCGACCCGGACCCCATGATCTCGGGTACGGCAGGCGTCCGGATCAGCATGCCCGCGCAGCTGGAGAGCGTGGCAGCCGCGACGACGCCGAACATGATCCGCCAGTCGACGAACCCGATCAGCGCCGCCCCCACCGCGTTGGAGACGGTCTGGGCGCCGTTGACCAGCATGCCGGAGGCCGCCGCGACCCTGCCCTGGAGGCGGGCGGGCGCGTAGAGCTGCTGTGCCGTACCAAGGGCGACGAAGACCAGGGGCAGGCCCGCGCCGAACAGGACGGTTCCCAGGGTGTACAGCGGCCAGAGCGGCACCTGGAAGAGCAGCACGCCGATGCCGGCGACGAGGAAGCCGAGCGCGGCGGTCCTGGCCTCGCCCAGCCGTTTGACGAGCGTGCCCGACCCCAGCCCGCCGACGATCGAGCCGGCGCCCTGGATGATCATGAGCACGCTGAAGTAGGCGGCCTCGTAGCCCAGGCCCTGCTCGATGGCGGCGAAGGTGCCCGACTCCAGGAGTCCCGCCCCGGCCACGAAGAGCACGCACATCAGGCTGAGCCTGCCGAGCAGCGGCACCTGCCGCAGGTGGCGCAGTCCGGCGGTGAGCGACCGGCGGAAGGGCTCGGCCGGTTCCGGCTCGGATTCGACGACCTTGACGGAGGCGACGCAGGCGATGGCCACCACGAAGGTCAGCGCGTCGGCGACGGCCAGGACCCAGCCGCCGAAGGCCAGGTAGATGCCCGCTCCCGCCGCGGGCGAGACGATCCTGAGCCCCTGGTGCACGGTGACCAGCAGGCCGCGGGCGGCGGCGGCGTTCTCCTCGGGGAGCAGGTCCTTGAGCAGCGCGCTGAAGGCGGGGGTGGAGAAGAGCACGCCGTAGCAGAAGGCGACCAGGTAGATGATCCACACGTCGTGGGCGGTGCGCACCAGCAGCAGCGCCAGCACGATCACCGCCATCGCCGCCATCATGCCCATGAAGAGCTTCTTGCGGCTGACCCGGTCGACGATGTGGCCGAGCAGGGGCGAGAGTAAGCCGGGCGCGTTGATGAACAGGAAGACCAGCCCGGCGGCGGCGTCGGAGCCGGTCAGGTCCTTGGCCCAGACGGCCAGCGACAGAAAGAGCATGCTGTCGCCGAAGCTGGAGACCGCGTCGCCGAGGAGGATGCGCCGGAAGCGGGCGTCACGGAGCAAGAGGTTCATTGGGCGCTCCGTGCATGAAGACCCGGACGGCCTTGGCGCCCTCCGGGATCAGCGAGTGGTCCTTGATGCGGGCGAAGTACGGCGCGAGCAGTTCCCAGAGCTGCCCGCCGACCTGTTCGAGCTCCTGCGGGGTCATCGCCGCGGTCACGCCGCCGACGAACGCCGCCTTCTGCCATTCCTCGGGCGCCGTGGTCCTGATGTCGGACCAGGCGGCCATGCGGGCGGCCTCGCGCTCGATGAAGACCTTCTCCAGCTCCAGCGCGGCCGGGTCGCCGTCTGCGCTCGACCACTGTTGCTCGTGGTCGGTGACCTGCCACAGGCGCTCGCGTTTGTCCTGCGACGGTTCGGCCTCCTCCACGTAGCCGTACTTGGCCAGCTGGCGCAGGTGGAAGGAGCAGGAGGCCTGCGAGGTGTCGAGGTGCCTGGCGCAGGTGGCCGCGGTGGCGGGTCCGATGCGGCCGAGCAGGTCGAGCAGGTCGATACGCAGGGGGTGGGCCATGGCCCGCAAGGCCTTGGGGTCGGTGATGCGCACGAAGCCAAAGATAGCTTTGACATCTTCGGAATGTCAAAGACTTCTTTGGCTTCTCAGCCCTTCAGGACCGCCCAGGGCAGCACGCCCGAGACCGTCAGACCGCCTCCCGCCACGCCGTTGACCGACACGCGCCCGCCCGCCCGGCGGAAGGCCTCCTTCACCGCCTTCAGCCGGTCGACCGGCCACGACTCCCCCACGTCGTCGTGGCTCACGGTCAGGCGTGCCCCCCTGACGCCCGTCGTGAGCGCGACGCAGACCACCGGCGGCGGCGCGCCCTCCTCCACCGCCGCCAGGATCGCGCCCAGCGCCTCCCCCATGCCGTCGGTGCCCAGCTCCCCGGCCAGCGGGGTCCAGACCTCGACGGCTATCCCCGTACGCTCGCTCCAGTCGGCGAGCAGCGTCTGCGCGGTCGTCATGCCTGGACGCTAGGCCGGCCCGTGTTGAGGTCCTGTTGAGTCGGCGTTGACAGGGCCAGGCGCACGCCGATGACCGCGTAGGTGCCGATCAGCCAGGCCGCGCTGACGTAGGTCGACGCCGTCGCGCCGGCGACGATCGTCGTGAGCATGGTGACCGGGAACCACATCCCTGCCACCAGCGGTAGCCAGCGCAGCATGCCCTGGAAGCGGCCGGTGACGGCGATCGCGATCCCCAGCACCAGCGTGCCGAGCTGGCTGAGCGGCCAGCAGGCGTCGAGGATCAGCAGCCACATCGGGAAGTCGTCGTAGGTCACGTAGCCGAACGACAGCGCGTTGACCAGGAAGGCGCCCGGCAGCAGGACCAGCAGGCCGAGCGGGACGATCCTGCCGATGCGCGTGCCCGTGGCACCCGCGGCGTACACGCGCCACACGAAGGCCCACAGGCCGGTCACGTACATCATGCCGGTGATGGTGTCGAGGGTCTGGATGCCGAGCAGGACGTCCTCGCCCACGATGATGGTGGCCACGCCCCAGGCGGTCGCGCCGAGGGCGAGCAGGACCCCGGCGATCCGGTCGGCCGGGCTGGACAGGCTCTGTGCCATGAATGTCTCCTTCGTCGAGAGTGCGCGTCCACGGTCTCCGCCACGGGTCCCGGGCCACCAGGGAGCGCCGCCACGGTCCGGGCTCGACGAGGTCCCGGGCAGTCCGGGACAGGTGTCCCGGACACGATCGGGATACCGGTCACCTGCGACGACAAGCCGGACATGTCACCCTGGAGTCGTGTTCCGGTACCACCCGCGCCCCCACGCCCGGCCCGCCGCCGTCGTGGCGGTGCTGACCGTCGTCACCGCGCTGACCTCCACCTGGCTCGACCTCTCCTCCGGCTCCGCCGCCCGGCCGGAGCCGCTCGACTGGGCGATCTGGTCGTCCACGGTGCCCGCCCTCGCGCTGGCCGCCGCCGGATACGTGCTGTCGACCCGCCTGCCGCGCCACCTGATGACCTGGCTCCTGCTCGGCAGCGGAGCCGTCGCCGCGGCCAACGGCCTGGGCGCCGCCTACGCCGTGTGGTCGCTGGAGGCGCACGGCGGCACGCTCCCGCTGACCGCCGCCGCGCTGTTCGTCGGCGCGCGGCTCGGACCGCTGCTCAACCTGGTCACGCCGCTGGTCCTGCTCTACTTCCCCGACGGCAGGCTGCCCGGCCGCGGCTGGCGCGTGCCCGCCGCGCTGACGCTGGCCGCCGCGGGGGTGAGCGTCGCCGTGTTCATGACCATGCCGTGGCGGCTGCTGTCCGAGCACGGCACCACATGGCCCGGCGTCGACCTGCCCCTCCCCGACCTGCCCGACTCGTTGTGGCTGGGCGTCATGCCCGCCCTGCCCGTGCTCCTGGCCGCCGGTACGGCGCTGCCGGTCGTGGCGTTCGTCAGCCGCTTCCGCGGCTCCACCGGGGCGTTGCGCGCCCAGCTGCGGTGGATGGCGCTGGCCGCGGTGATCAACGGCCTGCTCATCCTGCTCCCGCTGGCCTGGGACGGGCTGCCGCAGGACCTGACCTTCGTGCTGTCGCTGGTGGCCATCGCCGCCGCCGTCCTCATCGCCGTGGGACGCTACCGGCTCTACGACATCGACCCGCTGCTCGGCTGGACCCTCCTGTACGGCGGGCTGGCCCTCGTGGTCGTCGCCATCGACGTGCCCATCTTCGTGGGGCTCGGCGCCCTCATCGACGAACCGGCCGCCGCCGTGCTCGCCGCCGTGGCGGTCGCCGTGATCTACACGCCGGTGCGGGAGCGGGCCAGGCGATGGGTCAACCGGGTGGTGACGGGCCGCGCCGAGCCGTACGAGGTGGTGTCGGCGCTGGCCAGAAGGCTGGAGGAGGCCACCAGCCCCGACGGGCCCCTGCACGAGACGGCGCGCGCGGTCTCCCTCGCCTACGGCTCGTCGTACGCCAGGGTCGAGCTCGACACCGCCGGCGGCGCCACGCTGGCCGCCGAGTGCGGCGTCCCCCGCGACGACGCCGTCGTGCTGCCCATCACCTACCGCGGCGAGTCCATCGGCCGGCTGTCGCTGGTGCCGCGCGGCCGGCTCGCCGAGGCCGACCAGCGGCTGCTCGCCGACGTCGTACGGCAGACGGCCGCGGCCGTCAGGGCGATCGCGCTCACCGAGGAACTCCAGTCCAGCAGGGCCAGGCTCGTCTCGGGCATCGCCGAGGAGCGGCGCAGGCTGCGGCGCGACCTGCACGACGGCCTGGGACCCTCGCTGGCCGCCTCCGCGCTGAAGGTCGAAGCCGCCTCCAACCTGCTCGGCCGCGACCCCGCCACCGCCCAGGAGGTGCTCGGCCAGATCCGCTCCGACCTCGGATCGGTCATCGACGACGTACGCCGACTGGTGCACGACCTGCGACCGCCCGCGCTCGACCGCTGGGGGCTCGTCGAGGCCGTGCGCCAGGAGGCCGCCAGGTTCGGCGGCGGAGGGCTGGAGGTGCGCGTCCACGCGCGCGGCGAGGCCGCGGGACTGCCCGCCGCCGCCGAGGTCGCCGCCTACCGGATCGTGTGCGAGGCTCTGGTGAACGTCGTCAGGCACGCGGACGCCGCGACGTGCGAGGTGCGCCTCGCCATGACGGGCATGAGGCTGGAGGTCGAGGTGATCGACGACGGCCGCGGCATCACGCCGGGGTCGGCGCCGGGCGTGGGGCTCATCGCGATGCGCGAGCGGGCACGCGAGCTGGGCGGCGACTGCGTCATCGCGCGCCGCGCCGACGGCGGCACCCGCGTTCACGCCACGCTGCCGCTGGGGGTGACGGTGTGAGTGCGGGCTCCATCCCCAGGGTGCTGCTGGCCGACGACCACCCCGTCTACCGCGACGGCCTGCGCCTGATGCTTTCCTCCACCGGCCAGGTCGAGGTCGTCGGCACCGCCGCCGACGGCCACGAAGCCGTCGCCCGCGCGCTCGACCTGCGCCCCGACGTGGTCGTGCTCGACCTGCAGATGCCCGGCCTCGACGGCCTCAGCGCGACGGAACGCATCCTGGCCGACGCCCCCGACACCGGCGTCCTCGTCCTGAGCATGCACGAGGACGACGACACCGTGCTCGCCGCCATGCGCGCCGGCGCCCGCGGCTACCTCCTCAAGGGCGCCGACCAGACCGAGATCCTGCGCGCCATCACCGCCGTCGCCGGCGGCGAGATCATCTTCGGCCAGGCCCTCGCGACCCGCGTCAGCGGCTACTTCTCCCGCCTGGCCCACGGCGGCCTCACCCACGGCGAGCCGTTCCCGCAGCTGACCCCGCGCGAACGCGAGGTCCTGGAGCTGATCGCCGCCGGGCTGAGCAACTCCGAGATCGCCGAGCGGCTGTTCCTGTCGCCCAAGACCGTGCGCAACAACGTCTCCAACGTCTTCGCCAAGCTGCAGGTCAACGACCGGGCCCAGGCGATCGTCCAGGCGCGGGAAGCCGGGCTCGGCAGGCGCTGAGCCCCCAGGCTGTCCCTGGCGGCACGGGACACCGAACGGGTCAGCGTGCCCTGGTGACCCGGGACCCGCTGCCCCGATCGTGGGTGTCCCGATCATCGCCTACCAGGAGGAACATCCCCGTGAAGAGGACAGCGTTGCTGCTGAGCGCCATGCTCATCGGCGGCCTGCTGGCCGCGCCGCCCCCGGCGTCCGCCGCCCCCGCCAAACCCGCCGTGGCGAAGGTCAGGGCCGCCCCCGCCCGCTACGCCGGCGCCTGCCCCGTCACCGTGGGCTTCTCGGCGACCGTCGCCGCCCGCGGCACCGTGCGGTACCGCTGGGTGCGGGAGGACGGAAGCAGGAGCGCCATCAAGACCGTGCGGCCGGGCGCGTCGGGGAAGGCCGTGGTCAGGGACCGGCGCACGTTCGAGAGCTCCGCCTCGGGCTGGCAGGCCGTCCAGATCGTCGGGCGCAAGGGCCTGTCGGCCAAGGCGCGCTTCACGGTGGCGTGCGAGGGAGCGCCCGTCGTCTACACCACGGCCAGCCCGCTGCCCGCCGACACCGCCGGTCCCGTGGTGGCCGCCGCCGACGTCCAGGTGAGCCACGGCGGTACGGCCTGCCCGGTCACGCTGACCTTCACCGGCACCCTGCAGGTCTCGCGCACCCCGGCGCGGGTCTCCTACCGGTGGGTCGACAGCTCGTACGGCGAGAGCGGCGTGCGTCACCTGGACTTCCCGTCGGGAGGGCCACGGGTGCGCACCGTCACGCTGCCGATGACGGTGGAGACGTCGCGGAGCGGGTGGAAGGCCATCGACATCGTGGGCGCCGGGCACGATTCGCGCCGCGCCGTCTACGCGGTGACCTGCGGCCCCACCACACCGGCGCCCACGCCCTCCTCGACCCCGTCGCCTTCGGGAAGCCCGACGCCCTCGGGAAGCCCGACGCCTTCGGCAAGCCCGTCGCCGTCTGGAAGCCCGACGACATCGCCCACACCCACCCCCGGCGCCGCGATCCAGGTCAACACCAGCCTGTGGACACCGGGCGGCGACGCCAACCTCTGCCCGGTCGGCGGCATCACCGCCTACGCCGACCTCGTCTCGGACCGGCCCGCGACCGTCACCTACCGCTGGCTCGTCAACGGCGAGGCGCGCCCCGCCCAGACCGCCGCCTTCGGCGAACCCGGCAGGCGCACCGCCACCATCGGACCCCTGAGCGTCGACCGGACCACCGAGGTCACCGTCGAGCTCCAGGTCCTCGACCACAACCGGCCACGCTCGTCCATCACGAGGCAGGTCACGTGCTACGACGCCGTCGCGACCGGGATGGCGATCTCCCCGCAGAACTACGAGGGCGACTGCACGACCGACGCCGGCAAGCGGATCCGGATGAGCGCCGAGATCGCCGCCCGTGGCCGTACGGTCCGCTACCAGTGGCGCACCCGCGACGGCGCGGTCCTCGACGGCAAGACCCACGAGGTGAGCGTCAACGGCGCGACCACCGTCTCCGTCGTCGCAGAGCCCGGCCCGTCGAGCAACGGCTACCGGCTGCACATCGTGGAACCGGCCGCCGCCAAGGACTCGGCGACGGTCGACTTCGTGCACGACTGCTGGAACTCCACCGTCGCCTCCGTCCGCGCGACGAAGACCGGCGGCGGCTGGCCCGACTGCGGGCGCAAGCCCGTGGAGTACACGCTGTCGGCGCGTTTCCACACCAACCGGGCGGCTCCGACCCGCTACCGGTGGCTGCGCTCCAGCGACGCCACCGCAGGCCGCTGGGTCGCCGAGCCGTGGCAGCGGCTGACACCCGGGCACGGCGCCTCCACGCTGGTCGAATACCGCTGGAAGTCGTACCGGAGCGAGTCAGGCTCCTGGTACCTGGAGATCGACCGGCCGTACGCCAAGGTGACGGAGCCGGTGACGTTCGCCCACACCTGTCCCTAGCCGCGGGCGGTCTTCAGCGCCTCCTCGAAGGCGCCGAAGCGCGCCAGCTCCTCCGCGACGGGTTCGAGCACGTAGGCCGCGGACACCTCACCGACCGCGGCCTGCAGCGACCTGGCCGCCCGGCTCGCGCGCCGTCTCCCGCCGAGCCAGGCGGCCAGCCGCGACAGCAGGGCGACCAGCAGCCCCGCGACCGCGCCGCCGAGCAGCAGGACGGTCGGCCAGGGCAACTCGCCCACGGTCGGCGTGGGCGGCTCGGGCAGCTGCAGGTAGCCCATGGCGAACAGCACGCCCAGCCACACCACGCCCGCCACCATGGTCGCGAAGATCAGCCACTGCAGCAGGCCCACCGCCTTCCACCAGCGGGGGCGGCGCGCGGCCTCGACGGAGGTCTTGGCCACCGCCTTGTCGAGGGCGGCGGGCAACTCGCCCGCCCTGCTCGCCGCCGCCCGTCGCACCGCCGCGCCCCAGGCCACGGGCAGGCCCTCGCCCGCCTGGCCCGCGACGTCGCGGATCGCGGTGTCGACCTGCGCGGTCTGTACGGCGGAGGCGGCCGGGATCGAGCTGCGGCCGCCTCCCTCGACCCGCAACCGCCGCAGCGGATCGGGACGGAAGCGGCGCAACCACCGCGTGACGGGCCAGCCGGTGGCGGCGATAGCACGGTGCGTGTGGGCCTTGGCCACGGCGTTGACGACGAGAGGGACACCGGCGGCGTCGGACAGGGCGCGGGTGAGGCGCCTGTCGAGCCCGGCCGTGCGCTTGTCGAGGGCGGAGGTCGCCCGCTTGTCGGGAACCGCGGTCGTGCGCTTGTCGAGGGCCGCGGTGCTCTTGTCGCCCGCCTCCCCGCCGGAGGCCGTCACCGGGGCGAGGGTGTCGGCCGAGGCGGCGAGGGCGTCGGCGGCGGTGACCGTGTCGGCGGCGAGGCGCTCCGACCAGGCGCGGCGCTGCACCGTCCGGTCGGCGAGCAACGTGCGCAGCTCGCCGAGCCCCGCCCCGGTGCGGGCCGAGACGCCGAGCACCGGCACCCCCTCCAGCCCGTCGTCGGCGAGGAGGCGCCGCAGGTCTGCCAGGCACCGCTCGACCGCGTCGGGCGGAAGCCGGTCGACCTGGTTGAGCACGACCACCATGACGTCCCGGTGGCGCGCCAGCGGCCGCAGGTAGCGCGAGTGCACGGCGGCGTCGGCGTACTTCTGCGGATCGACCACCCATACCAGCAGGTCGACCAGCTCGACGAGCCGGTCGACCTCCAGCCGGTGCGACAGCTCGATCGAGTCGTGGTCGGGCAGGTCGAGCAGGATGAGCCCGTCGAGCCCGTCGCCGGCGACCTCGTGGCGGGCGGGCACCGCCAGCCAGTCGAGCAGCGGCCCTGACCCTTGCCCGTCCCACAGCGCGGCCTGGGCGGAGGAGGTCGTGGGGCGGCGCACGCCGACCTGGGCGAGCTCGGTGCCCGAGAGCACGTTGAACAGCGACGACTTGCCGCTGCCTGTGGCTCCGGCGAGGGCGGCCACGGTGTGGTCGACCGACAGGCTCCGCCGTACGCCCGCCCGGTCGGTCACCGCGAGCGCCCCGGAGACGGCCGTCGCGGGCAGCCGCCCGTCGGCGAGGTCGGCGGCCTGGGTCAGGGCGGTCAGCCGGTCGTCGAGCGAGGGGCCGTCCTTGCGCCGCAGGAGTTTCATCGGCCTTCCTCCGGACGCGGCAGCTCGGCGGTGACGGCGGAGGCGTCAGGCGGAGGCTCGGCGGTGACGGCGATGGCGTCAGGCGGAGGCCCGGCGGTGACGGTGGAGGCGCCAGGCGGCAGCTCCGCCCGGTGGTCGCGTACCGCACGGGCGGCCTCTCGCAGCGCGGGCGCCACCCCTTCCGGCGGCTCCAGCCCGTCGAGCAGCGCGTAGTAGCGAGCCGCCTCCATGTCGAGCAGTGCCCTCACCCGCTCCCTGAGGTCTTCGCGAGCCTTGGCCGTCAGCGTGCGCACGGCCTGGTCGCCGAAGACCGCCTCCAGCAGTTTCTGCGACAACACGCTGGTGCCGCCCGCGATCCCCACCTCGATCCCGGTCAGCCCTCCGGTGGAGGCGAAGACGGCCAGCATGAGCAGCAGCCCGGCCCCGTTGACCCCGAACGACGCGACCCTGGCGGTGGTGCGCCGCGAGGCGCCCTCTTCGCGCACGAGCTCCAGCACGTAGTCCTGCCATCCTCGGACCAGCGCCTCGGCGCGCTCGCCGACGTCGGGCGCGGCTCGGCCGAGGCGGGAGGCGGCGACGGCGCCGACGGAGTCGAGCAGGGCGGGCCCGCCGGGCGCGGCCGACCAGCCTTCGATCGCCCGCTCGGCCGCCTGGTCGGCGCTGCCCCTGATGAGGGTGACGACGCCGCTCTCCAGGGCGACCCGCAGCTTGGCGGAGGCGGCGGGCCTGCCGGTGAAGGCGCCGACGATGCGGTCGCGCAGCCGGCCGACCCTCGACTCCAGGGAGCGCATGAGGTCGCCGGTGCCGATGAAGTCCTGCCAGCGGGCCATCACCTCGCCTCGCAGCAGGGAGCCGTCGCGCAGTCCCTCGTCGAAGGCCGACATGCCGCTCCCGTAGGCGCCCGAGACGATGGAGCGCAGCCCTTCGAAGCCGTCCTGCTGCCGCTCGACGGCGTCGGCGAGCGCGGGCACCCTGGTCGACAGGCTGTCGAGCGCGCCGGAGAGGGTCTGGCGCACGATCCGCGCGCGTTCGGCGGCGTCGGCGGCCAGGTCGGTGAGCCAGGCGACGATGGGCTCGACGGACTCGCGCGGCAGCCTCGCCTTCTCGGTGGGCAGGGCGGCTTCCGGCACGGTGAACAGGGGCGTTCCGGCCAGGCCGTTGTCTTCCAGGAGGCGGCGCAGGTCGGCGGAGACGGCTTCGATGGCCTCGCCCGGCACCCGGTCGAGGACGACGGCCAGGGCGGTGGAACGTTCGCGTGCCGTACGGAGGAAACTCCACGGCACCTCGTCGGCGTAGCGGGCGGCGGTCGTGACGAACAACCACAGGTCGGCCGCCGCGAGCAGTTGCGCGGCCAGTTCGCGGTTGGCGGTGACCACGGAGTCGATGTCGGGCGCGTCGAGCAGGGCGAGGCCGGGCGCGAGGGCGGAGGCGACCGTGACGCGCAGGGTGCCGGGTTCGGAGCGTCCGGTGCTGCGCGGCAGGCCGGGCAGGACGTTCTGGGCCATGAACCAGGCCTCGTCGGAGGCGCTGACGACCAGGGTGGGCGAGAGGGTGGTGGGCCGGAGCACGCCCGGCTCGCAGACGTCGTCGCCCACCAGGGAGTTGACGAGCGTCGACTTGCCCGCCCCGGTGGATCCGCCGACGACGGCCAGCAGCGGCGCGTCGATGGCGCGCAGCCGTGGCAGCAGGTAGTCGTCGAGCTGCCCGGTCAGCTCGCGTGAAAGTGACCGCGAGGTCGCGGTGTCGCCGAATTCCAGCGGGAACAGCTCGCGGTCGAGGCGGCCCCGCAGCTCCTGCAACGCACCGAGCAGATCCATACCCCAAAACTACGCTGGCGGTTCCCTGAGGACGTAACCGACGCTGCGCAAAGTGTGGATCAATCGGGGTTCGACGTCGTCGACCTTGCGGCGCAGGTACGACACGTACGATTCCACGACGCCCGCGTCGCCGCCGAAGTCGTAGTTCCAGACGTGGTCGAGGATCTGCGCCTTCGACACCACCCGACCGGCGTTGGTCATGAAGTAGTGCAGCAGCTTGTACTCCGTCGGCGACAGCCGTACAGGACGGCCGGCCCGCCACACCTCGTGGGCGTCCTCGTCGAGCACGAGGTCGGCGACCTGGAGGCGCTGCCCTGGCACCAGCTCTCCCCTGGTACGGCGGAGCACGGCGCGGATGCGGGCCTGGACCTCCTCCAGGCTGAAGGGCTTGGTGACGTAGTCGTCCCCGATGCCGAGCCCGAGCAGCTTGTCCTCGGTGCCGTCGCGGGCGGTCAGGAAGACCACCGGGTTCGACAGGCGCTTGGCCACCTCGAAGCCGTCGAGGTCGGGCAGCATCACGTCGAGGACGACCAGGTCGGGCTGCATACGTTCGGCGACCTCGATGGCCTCGTAGCCGTCGGCGGCGGTGACCACGTCGAAGCCGGAGTAGCGAAGGCTGGCCGACAGCAGGTCGCGGATGCTCGGCTCGTCGTCGACCACGAGGATGAGCGCCTCAGTCATTCCAGCAGGGTGCCAAAGTCACCTGAGGGAAAGCTGAAGCCTCACTCCAAGGCGAGTGGGAGTTCGACGCGGAAGGTGGCGCCGGAGCCCGCGCGGCTGCTGACACTGACGGTGCCGTCGTGCGCCTCGACGAGGGCGTTGACGATGGCCAGGCCCAGGCCGCTGCCGCGGTCCTCGCCGGTGCGGCGCGAGCGGGCGGAGTCGGCGCGGTAGAAGCGCTCGAAGACCCGCTCGACCTGCTCGGGGGTGAGTCCGGGCCCCTTGTCGACGACCTCCAGGAAGACCCGGTCGCCGGTCAGGCCGACGCGGACGGTGACGGGGGTGGCCTCGGGGGTGTGCACCAGGGCGTTGGACATGAGGTTGCCGACGACCTGGCGCAGCCGTACCTCGTCGCCCGAGACGATGAGCGCGGCGCCGCCGACCACGTCGAGGCGGATGTCGCGGTCGGGCGCCAGGATGCGGGCGTCGTGGACGGCGTCGGCGGCCAGGGCGAGCATGTCGACGGGGCTCTTGCGCAGCGGCCGATGCTGGTCGACGCGGGCCAGCAGGAGCAGGTCGTCGACGAGCAGGCCCATGCGGGCGGCGGCCTCCTCGATGCGCTTGAGCATCGCGGCGGAGTCGGCGTCCGGGTTCTGCCTGGCGAACTCGGCGAAGCCGCGGATCGAGGTGAGCGGGGTGCGCAGCTCGTGGGAGGCGTCGGCGACGAAGCGCCGCATCCGGTCCTCCGAGCGCCTGGCGGCCTTCTCCGACTCCGAGCGGGCCTGGAAGGCCGACTCGATCTGGGCCAGCATGCTGTTGAAGGCCATCGAGAGGCGTCCGACCTCGGTGCGC
This sequence comes from Nonomuraea sp. NPDC050663, assembly GCF_044456985.1. Taxonomy (NCBI): domain Bacteria; kingdom Bacillati; phylum Actinomycetota; class Actinomycetes; order Streptosporangiales; family Streptosporangiaceae; genus Nonomuraea; species Nonomuraea sp. NPDC050663. The sequence continues at coordinate 86,660 of NZ_JBITGL010000011.1, read as the reverse complement.
GGGTCGCTGTCCGGCACGCGCCTGCCCAGGTCTCCCGCGGCGATGGCCTCGGCGGTGCGCTCGATCTCGTGCAGCGAGCGCATGCTGCGGCGCAGGGTCGCGACACCGACGACGGCCAGCACGGCGAGGATGACGCTGCCGCCGAGCACCTCGATGAGCACCAGCTGGCGGGTGATGTCGGAGACCTCACGCAGGTCCACCGCGACCAGGAGCTGAGACTCGCCGACGGGCATGAGCTTGGCCCGCCACTCGCCGCTGCCCGAGACGGCGCGGACGGTCACGTTCTCCCCCATGGCCGGCGGCAGGCCGGGCGGCGGCTGCGCGTCGACGTCGCGCAGCTCCTTCACCATCGACTCGCGCGTGCCGTCGGGGCGGACGAGCTGAACGACGACGTCCTCGGCCAGTAAATTCAGCTTCGGGTCGAACTTGTCGACCTTCAGCTGGGCCTTGTGCATGACCTGGTCGACCTGCAGGTCCACGCGCTCGATCAGGTACCCGTGCAGCATCGAGACGCTGGCCACGCCGATGAAGACCAGCCCCACCGACAGCAGGGCCAGCGTGAGCGCGGTCAGCTTGATCCGCAGGGGCAGCGCGCGCATCAGGAGTCCGGTGGGGTGCGCAGGACGTAACCCACGCCCCGCAGGGTGTGGATGAGCCGGGGATTGCGGTTGTCGATCTTGCGTCGGAGCACCGACACGTAGGACTCCACGATGCCCACCTCGCCGCGGAAGTCGTAGTCCCAGACGTGGTCGAGGATCTGCGGTTTGGACAGCACCCGCCCGGCGTTGGCCATGAAGTAGCGCAGCAGCTTGAACTCGGTCGGCGACAACGACACCGGCCGGCCGCCGCGCCAGACCTCGTGGCTCTCCTCGTCGAGCTCGATGTCGGCGAAGGTGATCCTGGGCGGCGGGCCGCCGTGGTCACCGCTCGTACGGCGCAGCACAGCGCGGATGCGCGCGACCGTCTCCTCCAGGCTGAAGGGCTTGGTGACGTAGTCGTCGCCGCCGATGGTCAGCCCGTGGATCTTGTCCTCGAGCGCGTCACGCGCGGTGAGATAGACCACAGGGGTCGCCGATCCGATGCTGCGCAGGCGGCGCACCACCTCGAAGCCATCCATGTCGGGCAGCATGACGTCGAGCACGACGAGGTCGGGCCGGTGGCGCTGCACGGCGTTGACCGCGTCCACGCCGTTCTTGGCCGTCGAGACGTCGAACCCCGCGAACTTCAGGCTCGCGGAGAGCAATTCGAGAATGTTCAGGTCGTCTTCGACGACCAGCAGTCGCGCTTCCATCGCCTACCAGCATGCCGTCAACCGGAGAGTGCTGGAACAATCCCCGCAATATGTTTGGCGATTGCCAGGCTAGACGTAGCCGCTGGAGAAGGGGCGTTTCTCACCAGAACGATCGGCCCGTGGACGTCGACGACGAAGTCGTCGACCATCCGGCCGTCGCGCGCGACCGCCTGAGCACGCACGCCTCCCTCGGCCCTGCGCAGGTCGGCGGCGGTGAGCGCGGGCACGTAGCGCTGGGCCGCGCGGACGAAGGCCCCCTTGACCAGCGAGCCGTACAGTTCCCTGACGCCGGTGCGCCAGTGCTGCCCGGCCAGCCGCCAGGTGCCCGGCCATCGCAGCGCGCGCAGGTCCATGACGGCGTTCGGGCCGACCAGCACCTCGCCGTCGATGTGACGGGTCAGGTGCACGCCCAGGAACGGGTACCTCGGGTCGGGAACCGGGTAGATCAGGCCCCTGACCAGGGATCTGGCGTGCTCGCCGAGGGAGAAGTACTCGCCCTTGAACGGCACGATCCGCACGTCGCCCTGGCGCCCGGCCATGGCCGCCACCCGGTCGGTGCCCAGGCCGGCGCAGACCACCAGGCGGTCGAAGGTGAAGCGGCGCATGGCCGCGACGAGCTCGACCTTGCCGGCCCGCTCGCGGATGGCCCGCACGGGGTGCGACAGCCGGACGGAGCCGCCCAGCTCGGCCACCTCGCGCGCGAGGCTGCGGGCGACGGCGGGGAAGTCGCAGATCGCCGTGTGCGGCGAGTGCAGCGCGGCCACGCCGACGGCGTGCGGCTCGATCTCGCGCAGCGCCAGCGCGTCGAGCTCGGTTAGCCCCGGCACGCCGTTGGCCCTGGCCCGGTCGGCCAGGGCGCGCAACCCCGACCGCTCGGCCGTCGTCGAGGCGACGACCAGCTTGCCGACCTCTTCGTACGGCAGGCGGTGCTCCTGGCAGTAGGCCCGCAGCAGCGCCACCCCCTCGCGGCACAGCCGCGCCTTCAGCGAGCCAGGCGTGTAGTAGATGCCGGCGTGCACCACTCCGCTGTTGTGGCCGGTCTGGTGGGCGCCGACCTGGTTCTCCTGCTCCAGCACGGTCACCACGGCGCCGCGGGTGCGCGCCAGCTCCCTGGCCACCGCGAGGCCGACGATCCCCGCGCCGACGACTGCGATCCTCTCCGTCACGGGGCCAGTCTGCCGACTTCGTGTGCTTTCAGGTGACCCTCGGCGGCCAGCCAGCGAAGTGTGTCCGAAATGGTGTCGAGGGTGGGGCGCAGCTTGAGTCCCTCGTGGTTGTCGGCGGGGACCATCGTGAGCATGAGGTCGGCGGCGTCGCGGGTGAGGGGATATTCGATGGGCACGGCCTTCTTGACCTGGTCGAGCCCGCTGCCCATCGCCCTCAGGAGGCCTCCTGGCACCTTGTACCTCCTGACCTTCCTGCCGAGGGCCTGCTCGCATAAGAGCGCCATCTCCGGCCAGGTCACGAAATTTCCGGCGAACATCAGCCGCCGCGGGGTTCCCGGACCGAAACACCCCGCCAGCGCCGTCGCCAGGTCCCGCACGTCGATCACGCACACCCCGCCCGGCACGATCGGCCAGCCCTGCCGCACGCCCGCCCTGATGCCCTCGTTCAGCGCGTCGAGCGTGGGCTGACCTGGACCGGCGACCCCGCCGGGATAGACGATCGTGACCCCGCCCAGACCGCGGGCGTAGGACTCCCCCGCCGCCTTCGAGCGGCCGTAGTCGTTGCGGGGGCTGGCCAACGGGCTGTCGACGGTGATCGTCGAGCTCGACGGCGGCACGAACACCGCCACCGTCGAGACGTGCACGACCGGGTCGAGGCCGAGCTCCACCGCCTGGCCCAGGACGTTCTGCAGCCCGAGCACGTTGGCGCCGTGCAGGTCGGCTCCACGTCCGGTCACGCCCATGTCGGCCGCCGCGTGCAGCACCGCGTCACAGGTGGCCAGCGCCCGCCGTACGGCATCGGCGTCGCGGATGTCGCCCTGCAGCACCTCCGGGGCGATCCGCCGGGCCCGCTCCGGGTTCCTCGCCAGCAGGACGCACTCGTGGCCCGCCTCCCGCAGGGCCGACACCGCGTGCGACCCGACGAAGCCCGTTCCGCCCGTCACCAGGACTCTCATGAGCAGAACCTAGCGCTTGCTAGACTCGTCGCGGAATCGAACATGAGTACGATGGTTCCATGTACGTGCCGCCCGAATGGCCGCAGGAGGTCAGGCCGCCCAGCGTGCCCGACTGGGAGACCTCGGCGGTGAACTGGTTGCTCGACGCCGTGCCGCCCGACTACCGGGCCTACGACGTGCTGCGCCGCCACCCGCTGGCGCTGGCGCGCATGGCGATCCACCACGTCGACGCCGCGGTCACGGCCGCGCGCGCCGGATACCGCGGCGCGCAGGTGGAGCTGAAGGGCCACCTGCCGCCCCACGCGATCGACGCCGTGCTCGACGTCTACCGCGAGGAGGGCCCCCGCCTGGTCAGGCTCGCCCGCTCGATCGAGGTGGTCGAGCGGGCGCTGCGCGGCGAGGGCTTCACCGCAACCCTGCGACAGCGGTCCTGAGCCTGACCACGTCGCGCTTGCGTGCCTCGTAGGTCGCGCCGACCACGATCAGCAGCAGGCCGCCCACGGCGATCGGGATCCACTTCGGCACCACGACCATCAGCTCGGCCACCCACGGCGACAACTCGCGCACCGCGACGACGCCAAGGGTGAGTGACCCGAGCACGACCGGCGCCTGCAGCCGCATGCGCGTGCCCGACACCACCACGGCCAGCGCCGCGGCGCCGAGCATCAGCGACCGGACCGGCGTGGGCTCGGCCAGCAGCGACGGGAGGAAGGTGAACAGCAGGCCGGTGCCGTAGGCGCGCCACGACGACAACTCGCGCGCGTGCCACCAGCCGATGCCCAGCAGCACCAGCGAGAAGGGCAGCGTGTAGGCCTCGACCACCTCGACGCCGTCGGCCCACAACCGCATCCACGACGCCGACAGCAGGAAGGCCGTGCCGAGGTAACCGATCGCCCGGTTGCGCACGGCGAAGCCGACGGCGATCGTGACCACGCCGACCCCGGCGCCCACCAGGCTCGCGGTGCGCAGGCCCGCCGCCTCGGCCACCGCGAACACCTCCGCCGCCGCCAGCCCGGCGGCCAGCGTGACCGCCAGGGGCTTGGCCCGCCCCACGTGAGCGGCGACCGCGGCCAGCACCGCGAGCAGCGGCAGCACGGCCAGCGTGGCGTCACGCTCGGCCAGCGACGTGACCGCCGCGATCGAGCCCAGGCCGGTCGCCACCGCCGCGAGCACCACGCCCGCCCCCGCTGGGCGCGGCCCAGGCCGCATCGCGACGGCGCCCGCCGCGAACGTCCCGGCGAGCAGGACGACCAGCTGCGCCCAGTACGGCAGGGCGACGGTGACGGGCACCGCCGCGACCACGACGGCTCCCGCGGCCACCCCGGCGGCCAGGATCCAGGGGCCGGGCACGCCCCGCACCTTCATGGCGGCCACGGCGACCGCTCCGGCCAGCAGCAGCGCCCCCAGCGCCATCGGCCGTGTCGTCACGATCGTGTTCCAGCCGTCCCAGGAGAAGATCACGTACTGGAGAGGCGAGGTGACCGCCTCCAGCACGACATCGATCACCACGAGCGCTGACAACCCGGCCAGGACCTGGGCGGGCGACACCTTGATCTTCCGGCTCCTGCCGTACTCACCCAGCAGCGCCAGCAGCGACGCGACGGCCAGCCCTGCCGCGCACGCCTCCGCCGTCCGCATCCCCGCGTGACCCAGCAGCGCCCACACCAGCCCGCCGCCCGCCAGGGCCGCGCCGACCAGCGCGGGCGTGCGGCGATGCAACGGCGCCCACAGGGCCAGCAGCAGCGCCAGGCAGGCATAGGTGGACCACTCCCCGGCCACCGCCCAGAGCACCGCCTCCCCGGCGCAGATGCCGGCCGCGAAGGCGAACTCCGGCCTCGTCCTGGCCAGGAAGGTGCACACCGCCGTGAGCGCCAGCGGCACGCCGACCAGGAACGCCAGGCCCACGGAGAAGCCCTGCAGCCCGATCGGCAGGCTCGGGGCGAACGCCGGCGCCGCCACCAGCCCGGCCGTCAGGCCCGCGCCCGCCACCCCCCACCACGCCTCGGAGCGGCGGCGCGTCAGCGCCCACGAGGCAGCCGCGAGCAGCAGGAACGCCACGACGGCCGGGCGTGCGGCGGGGACGGTGGACCAGCCGCCCGTGACGAGATGGGAGACCGGGACGAACAGGGCCTTCAGCACCGGCTCGGCGAGCGGCAGGACCGCGACCCCCGCCAGCACCGCACCAGAGATCATCCCGGCGCGCCGCAGCCCCGGGCGCAGCCTGGTCGCCGCCAGAGCGATCGCCAGCGCCGCGACCACGAACGGCAGCACCTGCCAGCCGTCAGGCAGCGCCGTACGCGGCAGAACTGCCAGGGCCGGCACGCCCGCCGCCGCAGCGAACGGGATCGCCACCTGGCCCGCCTTGGTGGCGTGCGCGGCGAACAACGCGACCGCCGCCAGCAGCAGGTAGGCCATGGCGTACGGCAGAGCCCCGGCCACGTTCGCCTCGCCGAGCGACAGCAGCGCGCCCAGCCACGCCACCGTCCACGTCAGGCACAGGCAGACCGCGGTCACGACCTCGACCGCACCCTTCCAGGCACGGTCACGGCCGCCGACGAAGAACCAGATCACCACGTCGACGGCGGCCGTGACCGCGAAGGCACCGCTCAGCAGCTCCTCCGACGGGCTGATCGCCGCCAGCGGCAAGGGGATCTGCGCCAGCACGATCGCGATCGGCAGGGGCGCCTTGAGCCTGGTGGCCCGCGCGTAACCCGCCGCCGCCGCCGCCACCAGGCCGATCAGCAGCGCCGCGTAATCGTCGCCGGCCATCCCCGGCAGCAGACCCACGCGCCTGGCCGCGTACCCGTCGAGCAGCAGCAGGGCCACACCCAGCACGCCGATCGTCTCGGCCGTCGCATTGAGCCCACGCTTGAGCAGCAGCAACGGCACCGCCAGCGTGATCGCCGTGAGCGCCGCCATGATCGCGCTGCGGCCCGCCAGTCCCAGGAAGCCCCAGCTGACCACGGTGAAGACGATCGCCGCCACCGCCATCAGCAGGCCGCCCAGGATGAGCAGCGTGTTCTGGGCCGTGCGCCGCGACACCTCAGGCCGGGGCGCCGGCGGGAGCGGCACCGGGCGCACGGGCTCCGGCATCCGGAGCGGTTGCTGCTGCCTGAGCAGGCCGATCAGCTCCACCCTGCGCCTGCCGAGCACCTCCTGCCTGGCGCGCAGCCTGGACAGCTCGGTGTCCACCTGCCACAACTCGGCCGCCGCGGGTCCCGTCAGGGTCAGCGCGCAGCGGGGGCAGGCGGGGGCGGCGGCGGGAAGGGCCGCACCACAATCGGGACAAACCGGTGACATGGTGCGAGCATGTCGCACGATCATTGCAGGGCGCTTGAGGATTCGTGCTCAATTCGCCCTAAGCACTTCAACGGGTGACCACCCCAGCGCACGCCAGCGTGTCCGGGCGTCAGCGTGTCCGGCGCGCCAGGAACACGATGACCCCGATCGCCCCCACGGCCGCCGCCACCCAGGTCAGCACGCCCCCGATCGACAAGCTCGCCCGCTGCACCGGCGTGTCCGCCGCCGCCTGCGCGGGCTGCGTCACCACCGGCACGGGCGAACTCGCCGACGCCTCCGGCAACGCCCGCTCGGGCACCGGCACCCTGTACACCGGACTCGCCGGCCCCTCGGTCCCCGTCAACAGCCCCTTGCCGTCACGCGTGAACGCGATCGACTCCGCCTGCTCCAACTGCGGCATCGACACCTGGGTGATCCTCTCCCCTTCGGCGTCGAAGATCGTGGCGGAAAAGTAGGTCCGCACCACATAACTGTTGCCGTCAGGCGCGTACGCCGCATCCGTCGCCATCAACGGCGCGCCGGCCACCCGCCGCAGCACATTCGACCGATCGGCCCGCAACCGCCTGGGCGCGGCGTAGACCCCACCGGAGAACTCCTTGGACACCACATACAACCGGCCGGTCCTCGGGTGCACCATGATCCCCTCGGCGTTACGCCCACCATCCTCGTAGCGGAAGCGGAACCGCGTCGCAGACACCACCGCGTCCTTCAACACGGCCGGCTCCATCACCCGATAGACCGACACATCGGGCCAGGCGCCATCGAGGTTGTCGCCGATGTCGGCGAACCACAACACCCCGCGACCCGTCTCCGGATCGGTCGAGGCCGCCATCGCCTCCCAATCACGCGCCTGCGCACCCCGCACCGTGAACCGCGCCTTCGTCCTGCCGTCCTCACCCACCGCGAAGAACTCGGGCGCGGCCGAGCTGTCGTTGTGCGTGTAGTAGACGCCCTCGTGCCCTGGAGAAAGGGCCAGACCGCTGGACTCGGTGATGCGCCTGTCCTTGAACGTGAACAGCCGCTCCTCATCATCGTCAGCGCCGCCCGTGGTGGCCTGAGCGGCCATGGGCGTCAGGCAGACCAGCACGGTGGCGATGAGCAACCGGGTCAGGACAGCCGCCGGCTGCCAGGTCATCGTCACGCCGCTCCCCCTCACCCATCACGGCGATTCAGTCCCAGGCTAGCGCGAGGTTCGACAGCCGGGCCCGAACGCAACGAACACCATCAAAGGCGGCGAGAGACGCCGGGCCCACTCGGGCCGAGCCTTTCGCTACTCGCCCCGACCCCACGCCCTTCCGGGCCCCTCGCCCCGAGCCCCCTGGTCCGCGCCCCTCACTCCGCCGCCCGCCGTGCCCTCTGCCCGCGCCCTCTGCCCGCGCCCTCAACCCCCGCCCTCAACCCCCGCCCTCAACCCCCGCCCTCAACCCCCGCCCTCAACCCCCGCCCTCAACCCCCGCCCTCAACCCCCGCCCTCAACCCGGGGCCTCAACCCCACGACCGAGCGCCCATCGCGCCCTCAGCTCCACGACCTCTTGCCCTCTCAACCCACGACGGCGGGTCGCTGCCAGAGGTCGTCCGCCCGCGCAGGACCAGGGGCGGGCGGGTGGGCGGGCGGGGGCGGGAAGGCGGGGGCGTTGTCACAGCCAGCCGTTGTGCCGGGCCGTGCGGGCGGCCTCGATGCGGTTGCGGGTGCCCGTCTTGCTGATCGCCGAGCTCAGATAGTTGCGCACCGTGCTCTCTGACAGGTGCAACCGCGAGGCGATGTCCGCCACCGTCGCCCCGTCGGCGGCCACGGCGAGGACCTCGCGCTCGCGGTCCGTGAGCGGGCTGGCCCCGGCGCTCAGCGCGGCGGCCGCGAGCGCAGGGTCGATGACCTTCTCGCCCGCCAGCACCTTCCTGACCGCCTGCGCGAGCTCCTCCACGGGTCCGTCCTTGACCAGGAACCCGGCGGCCCCCGCCTCCATGGCGCGGCGGAGGTAGCCCGGCCGCCCGAAGGTGGTCAGGATCAGCACCTGGCAAGAGGGCAGCCGGTCGCGCAGGTCGGCGGCGACGTCGAGTCCGCTGCGTCCTGGCATCTCGATGTCGAGCAGCGCCACGTCGGGCCGTTCGGCGAGGGCGGCGTCGAGCACCTCGTCGCCCGCCGCGATCTGGGCGACGATCTCGATGTCGGGTTCGAGCCCGAGCAGCAGCGCGAGGGCGCCGCGCATCATCCCTTGGTCTTCGGCCAGCAGCACTCTGATCACGGCAGCTCGATCCGTAGCAGGAATCCGTGGTCGCCGCTGGTGCGCAGGGTGCCGCCCGCGGCCTCGACTCGTTCGGCGAGGCCGCGCAGGCCGTGCCCGGAGGGGTGGGCGGGTGCTCCCGAGCCGTCGTCGTGGATCTCCAGCACGGTCCCATCTTCTCCGCTGCTCAGGCGGATGAGGCAGTGCTTCGCTCCGCTGTGCCGTACGACGTTGGTGACGCCTTCGCGCACGGCCCAGCCGAGGAGCGCGTCGAGTTCGGGCGCGTGCCGTACGGCGGGGGCGGTGACGGTGACGTCGATGCCCGCGTCGGCGAGGGCGTGGCGGGCGGAGTCGAGTTCGGCGGCCAGCCCGCGCCCGCGGTAGCCGGTGACGGCGGCGCGCACCTGGGTCAGCGCGTCGCGGCCGAGTTGTTCGATGTCGGCGGCCTGCGCGGCTGTCGCGGCGGGGTCGCGGGTGGCGAGCCTGCGGACGGCCTCGGCCTTGACGACCATGACCGACAGCGTGTGCCCGAGCAGGTCGTGCAGGTCGCGGGAGAAGCGCAGCCGCTCCTCGGCGACCGCGGCCAGCGCCAGTTTCTCGCGGGTCGCCTTGAGCTCCGCGATGGTTTCGTGAAGGTGGAGGATGACGGCCAGCACCGCTCCGGCGCCGAGTGTGCCCCAGCCGAACGCCATGATCTCGCCGAGCCCGCCGCCGTCGAGCCAGACCAGCAGCCCGGTCAGGGCGACGAACGGGAACATGACGCGGCTGAACAACCGGGGAGGCGCGGTCATCGCGCACCCCAGCCCGACGAGGGGGAACAGGTAGAACCACTCCTGTCCCCACGCGAATCCCGCGCCCACCACGACGGCGGCCAGCGCGATCAGGCAGGCCAGCGCATCGCGCCGCCGCCCGGCGAAGGCCAGCAGGACCAGCGCCGCGTAGAGCCCCACCGCCACGGCCAGCACCGTCCAGGCGAGCCAGGCCGGCTGGAAGGCGCCCAGAGCGGTGTCCCAGGCCGGTGCCAGCCCCAGGAAGACGAAGCCGACCAGCGGCTTGACGTCTGGCGGGCGGTAGTCCATCAGCTCAACCTAGCGCGGCGGTAGCCGAAGACCGCGTAGCCGCAGAAGATCACCAGCCACCCGCCGAGCACGACGAAGGCCATGGCCGACGGGCTGCCGCCCAGGACGATGTCCCAGGACAGCTCGGCGTAGCGGTTGGTCGGCGTCCAGCTCGCCAGCGTCGCCATCCAGCCGGGGAAGTCGGAGATGGGCAGCCAGAGCCCGCCCATGATGGCCAGCGCCAGGTTGAGCACGCTGTTGGCCAGCGGGGCCGCCTTGCCCGACAGCAGGAAGCCGTTGCCGAGCGCGAACAGCACGATCGGCGCCACCCCGAGCCACAGCAGCGTCCCGATCGACAACCACTGCCATGGGGCGAGCTCGACGCCCTTGACCAGGCCGCCGACGGTCAGCACCGCCACCACGGCGGGCAGCACCACCAGCATGCCGACCACGGCCCTGGACACCACGACCTGCACGGGCCCGAGCGGGGTCACCCGCAGTTGACGCAGCCAGCCCACGGCGGCGTCCTCGGCGACCCCCGAGCCGTTGTTGAAGGCCGCGCCGGACGCGCCGAAGGCCGCCATCGCGACGAGCATGTACAGCCCGCCGTCCTCGTCGATGAGGCCCAGGCTGGAGAAAATCAGATACATCGCCACCGGCAGCGTGATCGCGATGACCATGTAGCCGCCGTCGCGGACCGTGCGCCGCAGTTCGAGCCCGATGTAGCCGAGCATCACGCCACCTCCGTCAGGGCCAGGAACGCCGACTCCAGGTCCACCCCGGTGACCTCCAGGTTGTGTACGGCACGCGCCCGCGCCAGCGCCATCACCGTGGCGTCGGCGTCGCGGGTGTGCAGCCTGGCCCGCTCGTTGCGGATCTCGACCTGGACCACGCCGGGCAGCCCGGCCAGCTCGGCCGCGGTCAGCTCCTTCATGTCGACGGCGACCGTGCTGCCGCCGACCACCTGCTTGATCTCGGCGCTGGTGCCGTCGGCGATGACCCGCCCCCGCGCGATCACCACCACCCGGTCGGCCTGCTCGTCGGCCTCCTCCAGATAGTGCGTGGAGAACAGCACCGTACGGCCGCGCTCGGCGAAGGCCCGCATGCCGGTCCAGAACCCCTGCCTGGCGCGCACGTCGAGCGCTGCGGTCGGCTCGTCGAGCACGATCAGCTCGGGGTCGCCCACGAGCGCCATCGCGAAGCGCACCCGCTGCACCTGCCCGCCGGAGAGCCGGTCGGCCCGGCGGTTGCCGAGCCCGTCGAGCCCGGCCAGCTCCAGCGCGTGGCCGACCGGCATGGGCGCGGGGTAGGCGCCGGCCACGCAGCCGACGAGCTCGCGTACGGTGACCCGTTCGATGAGCCGGCCTTCCTGCAGCATCGCCCCGACCTTGCCCTGCCGTACGGCCTGGACGGGGTCGAGCCCGGCCACCCGCGCCTGGCCGGAGTCGGGTTCGACCAGGCCGAGCATCATCCCGATGGTGGTGGACTTGCCCGCTCCGTTGGGCCCGAGCAGCGCGACCGTCTGGCCGCGCTCGATCGTCAGGTCCATCTCGTCGACGGCCCGCGCGCGGCCGTAGCTCTTGGTCAGCCCGTTCAGCTCAATCATGAGTTCAACGCTAGAAATACCGGCCGTTGTACGGCAGAGCCGTCGATCCATGCTCGGCCAGGACAAATGTCCTACCGGCTGACCCGGCGATGGAACTGCCAGATCCCCGCGGCCATGAGCACCGCCGCGAACACCGCCAGCACCCCGATCGGCGGCCACGGGTTCCCGCCCGACAACACGGCGGTGAAGCCCTTGTGCCCCCAGGCGTGCGGGGTCAGGTGCGCGAAGGTGCGCAGCGGCTCGGCCATACGTTCCAGCGGCGGGAAGAGGCTGCCGCCCAGCGTCGGCAGGCCCAGCCCCAGCACCATGGCCAGGCCGAAGACCATGCCCTCGCCCTTGAACGACGACCCGATCAGCATCGCCGCGCCCGCCCCGACCAGGACGAACAGCACCAGCAGCGCGGCGGCGGGCACCGGATGGCCCCACCTGGCCCCGAACAGCAGGCTGGAGCCGACCATGATCACCAGGCCCTGGAAGAGCGCGATCAGGACCTGGCCGAACGCCTCGCCCAGCACGATCTCGGCCGTGGAGGTCGGCGTGGCCCTGATGCGGGCGATCACGCCGGACCGCAGCGCCTGCTGCAGCGCCAGCGCGATGATCAGCGGCATGAAGAAGACGAACATCAGCAGCAGGGAGGAGGCCTGCACGCCGAGCCGGCTGCCCTGCCCCAGCAGGTAGACCAGCAGCAGCGGCATCACCACCATGTAGAACAGGTTGCTGCGGACCCGCAGGGTCCGGCGCAGCCCCTCCACGCCCATCCAGACGATCTTCATAGCGTCAGAGTCCTCCTCGCTCCGGCCAGCGCGATCGACCCGGTCACCAGCGCGATCCCCGACAGGACCGCCACGGGCGCCAGCACCTCGGCGTCCGGGCCCAGGCCGCGCAGGAACCAGTGGTGCGGGGTGAGTCGGCTCAGCCACTCCAGATCGGGCAGCGGGAACAGCGCGCCGCCCGCGATGCCCAGGACCACCGCCAGGGCGCTCTGCTGGTTCATCGCCTGCTCGGCCGTACGGGCGAACGCGGCGGCCACCGACGACAAGCCGCAGGCCGCCGCCACGAGCGCCACCACCAGCACGGCGACCTGGAGCGGCGGGCCCCAGTCCGCGCCCAGCAGCAGGCTCGTCGCCAGGATCAGCACCGCCATCGACGCCAGCGCCAGCACCATCCCCGCGACCAGCTTCGCCACCAGGATCGTGCGCCTGCCGACGGGCGCGGCCAGCAGCCTGGCCAGGGTGCCGTTGCGCTTCTCGGCCAGCAGCCCCGACATGCCCGAGGCCAGGAAGAACAGGAAGAACGTGGCCGAGCCCGCGGCCAGCTCAGTGCTGCGGCCCACGCCCGCCAGCGTCAGCACGAAGGTCAGCGTCAGCGGCAGGACCAGGCCGAACATCAGCAGGTAGCCGTCCCTGACCTGCTGCCTCAGGTCCTTGACCAGGATGGCCAGCATCGCGGTCAGTCCCGCAGCGCGCGGCCGGTCAGGTGCAGGAAGACGGCCTCCAGGTCCGCCTCCCCCGCCTGCTCGCGCAGCTCGTCGGGAGTGCCCTCGGCGATCAGGCGGCCGTGGTCGAGGATGCCGACCCGGTCGCACAGGCGCTCGGCCTCCTCCATGTAGTGCGTGGTGTACAACACCGCCGCGCCCTCGTCGGCCAGGGCGCTCACGGTGCCGAGGATGGCGTTGCGGCTCTGCGGGTCGACCCCGGCCGTGGGCTCGTCGAGCACCAGCAGCCTGGGGCTGTTCAGCAGGCCGATGGCGATGTTCAGCCGCCTGGCCATGCCGCCCGAATACGTGGACACCACCTCGTCGGCCCGCTCGGTCAGGCCGGTCGCCGCGAGGACCCGATCCACCCTGGACCTGTCACGCAGGCCGTACAGCCGGGAGAAGAAGCGCAGGTTCTCCCTAGCGGTCAGCTCCATGTAGGCGCCGACCTCCTGCGGGACGTAACCGATCAGCGCCTTCGTCCTGGTCGAGGGCTCCTGGCCGTCGACCAGGATCTCGCCCGCGTCCCTGTCGACGACGGTGACGATCATGGAGATCGCGGTGGTCTTGCCCGCTCCGTTGGGTCCCAGCAGGCCGTAGGTCTCGCCCTCGGCGATGGTGAAGCTCAGGTGGTCGACGGCGATGGTCGTGCCGTATCTCTTCGTGAGGCCCGCGCAGGCCAGGACTGGTGATCGTGCCATGCCACCCAGTCCAGCCGCGCCACCCGGTCACCTGCCCTGGCCGACCGGCCACGCCCCCTGGCCATCCGGCCAAAGCCGCGACGCGGCGCCCGCACGTAGGCTCTGGACCATGGCCCCCTGGCTCCTGCCCGGCGAGCCGTCCCCAGGCACGGCCCGCCGTACGGCCAGGGACTGGGTCGCCGACACCACCGTGTTCGCTTTCGCCGCCTGGATGTGGTTCACCGGGAACCAGGACTTCCCTCCTCCCGGGGTCGACTTCGTGCCGCCATGGATGGTGGTGGTCAACCCGTGGATCGGCGCCCTCGCCTGCCTGGCGCTCTGGTGGCGCAGGCGCGCCCCCGTGGCGCTCGCCCTCGCGCTCGCTCCGTGCCTGGTCGTGGCCGCCTCCAGCCTCGGCGCGGCCACAGTCGCCCTGCTGACCGTGGCCACGCACCGGCACTGGTCACGCGCCTGCGCGTTCACCGCCCTGTACCTGCTCATCGCCAGCTACTACGCGCTCTTCGCCGAGCCGCCCGGCATGTCCCGCATGGCCGTGGTGGGCTGGACGGCGATGTACTTCCTCGTCCCGCTCACCCTGGGCCTCGTCGTGCGCGCCAACCGGCTCACCATGGACAGCATCCGGCGCGAGGCCAGGGTCCGCGAACGCGAACACCTCGTGCGGCTGGCCGAGACCCGGCGCGCCGAGCGCGAGCAGCTGGCGCGCGAGATGCACGACGTGCTGGCGCACCGCATCTCGCTGCTCAGCGTGCACGCCGGCGCCCTCGCCTACCGTACGGCCCGCGCGGGCGACGGCCAGGCGCCGCCGCTGGAGACGGCGGAGGTGGACGAGGCGGTGCAGGTCATCCAGACCAACGCACGCCTGGCCCTCGACGAGCTCGGCGAGGTGCTGTCGATCCTGCGCACCGACCCACCCCGCCCCGACTCCCCCGGCACCGCCCCTGCCGTTCCTCGGGGCGATGATGCTCACCACAGCGACCTCCCCCGCCCCGAGCAGGCGCCCTCGCGGCCGTCGGGGCTCGACCGGCTCGTCGCCGAGGCGCGCGCTGCCGGTCAGCCCGTCCACGTGACCAGCTCCGGCCCCCTCGACGGGCTCCGCCCCTCCGCGCAACGCACCGCCTACCGCGTCGTCCAGGAAGCCCTCACCAACGCCCGCAAGCACGCGCCGGGCGCCGCCGTGACCGTACGGCTCGACGCCACCGAGGGCACCGGCCTGCGCGTCCGCGTCTCCAACCCCGTCACCCCCGGCCCCGCCACCCCCCGCCCCGACGGCGAGCCCGGCAGCGGCTACGGCCTGGTCGGCCTCGCCGAGCGCCTCCACCTCGAGAACGGCACCCTGGAACACGGCATCAGCGGCGGACAGTTCGTCCTCACCGCCCACCTCCCCTGGTGAGACCTCACTCCGCGATGGCGTCGTGCGCCAGGACGGCCAGCTGGATGCGGTTGGCCAGCCCCAGCTTGGCCAGCGAGCTGGAGATGTGCACCTTGACCGCGCCCACCGACAGGTAGAGGCGCTCGGCGATCTCGGCGTTGGACAGGCCCTCCGCGACCGCCCGCGCCACCTCCTGCTCACGCTCCGACAGCTTGCCGAAACGTTCCCTGGCACGCAGGGTGCGCGAATCGGCGCCGGTCGCGACGTGCGAGATGAGACTGCGCGCGACACCGGGCGACAGCACCGGCTCGCCCGCCGCCGCCTGCCGTACGGCTTCGACGATCTTCTCGGGCGGGGTGTGCTTGACCAGGAACCCGGCGGCGCCCGCGCGCAGGGCGTCGAGCACCGTCGCGTCGGCGTCGAACGTGGTCAGCACGATCACCGACGGCCCCTTCCGCGCGGCCAGCGCCCTGGTGGCGGCGATCCCGTCGAGGTACGGCATGCGGATGTCCATGAGGACCACATCTGGACGCAGCCGCTGCACCGCGTCGGGCACGTCGGCACCGTCGGCCGCCTCACCGACCACCTCGATGTCGGCCGCCCCGCGCAGCATCAGCCGCAGCCCGGCGCACACCAGGGGGTCGTCGTCGACGAGGAGGACGCGGATCACCTCGGTCATGCTGCCAAGCTAACTCCCCACCCGCCCCAGCGCAGGAGCCAACGCAGCCACCCCACGCAGGAGGAGCCGGCTCGGCCACCCCACGACACCGACTCATGCGGCCGCGCGGTCACGGCACCTGAGCCGGGCGCCGTGGTCACGGCACCTGAGCCCGGGGGCCGTGGTCACGGCACCTGAGCCGGGGGCCGCAGACGCGACGCCTGCCCAGGCGGCCGGGATCACGGCACCACGCCTCGGGGCGACCACGGTCACGCACCGCCCCGGGCCGCCATGGCCCCGGCGGCCGGTCGTGGTCACGGAACCGGCTCAGGTAGTCGTGGTCACGGAACTGGCTCACCCAGCCGTGGTCACGGAGCCGGCTCAGGCGGTCGTGGCGGGCACGGAGGCCGTCGTCGGCTCAGGCGGTCGTGGCGGGCACGGACGTCGTCGTAGCAGCCTCGCGTCCGCCCAGCCGGGCGCTGTGCCGTAGGAACCCCGAGCCCTGCAGCACCACCAGCGCCACGTTGTTGCCGATCAACGCCACCCACAACCCCGTCAGCCCCCACGTAGCCGCCACCGGGTGCGCCGCCACCGCCAGCACACCGTAGGCCACTGCGAAGGCCGCGAGGCTCCAGCTCGACCGTTTGAGCCCCGCCAGCCCGAACCCCATGACCGCCTGGGCCGCGTCGGCCAGCGTGGAGACCACGAGCAACGGCACCAGCGACAGCGCCAGCGCCTGCACCGCGACGTCAGGCGTGAACAGCCGGAAGATCCACTCCCCGAACAGCAGCAGCACCGACCCGCCGAGCCCCGCGCCCGACAGGCCGAGGATGAGCGCCGCCCGGTTGACCCTGCGCACCTCGGCCGTGGTCGTGGCCCTGGCCACCTCGGGCACGCTCGCCTGGGCGACGGCGAGCGCGGCGAGGAACAGCAGCCCGATCGCGGAGTTGAGCACCGCGTGCGCCGCGGCCCCGATGAGCCCGGTGCGCGCCGCGGCATAGGTCACCACGGCCAGCACGCCGAACTTGATGAGGATCGTGCCCGCCAGCGGCAGCCCCACCCGCGCCAGCTTGACGATCTCGGCCACGCGCGGCCGCCCCGGCCACTGCGAGAGGCCGCCCAGGCCCGGCACCCTGCGCAGGCAGAGGACCGACACCTGGATGCTCGCCATCGCTGACACCACCATGGCCAGGCCCGCTCCCGCGGGGCCCATCACGGGGACCAGGGCGAAGGTGAGCACGATGTCGACAACGGTGCCGGTCAGGCTGGACCAGAGCACCTGCCTGCTGCGGCCCAGCGCGATCAGGACGGAGTTGGCCCCTCCGCTGGAGGCGAAGACCAGGACGTAGAGCGCCAGCAACCACGGGAGCGCGCCCATGGCGTCGACGACCTCGGCGGGCGCGCCGCTCACGCGCGCGATCAGGGGGACGCAGGCCACCAGGGCCGCGCCCACGGTGCCGACCGTCAGGGTGAGCCAGCGGGCGTCGCGCAGGATCGGCAGGGCGGCGGCCGGGTCGGCCCGGTGCGGCGCGATGAACGGCACCATGCCGCGCAACGACCCCGCCACGGCCGCCGTCGCCGGGCCGAGCACGGCCATGGACAGCGCGAAGGCCGCGAGCGACTCGGTGGCGTGGTGGCCCAGGGCGATCGTGAAGACCACCCCGCCCACCATCGAGGTGATCATGGACAGGAAGAGGGGGACCGCGGAGCTCAGGAGGGGGCGGAAAGGCACGGGGGCAAGTCCACCACACGCCACCGACGAAATGCGCTCGCCTGGAGTTCACTCCAGGTGCTTAGGCTGGAGGGTTATGGACTATGTGAATCTCGGACGAAGCGGACTCAAGGTCAGCCCTCTCTGCCTCGGCACGATGAACTTCGGGCCGCAGACGACGGAGGACGACTCGTTCGCCATCATGGACCGGGCCCTTGAGGTCGGGATCAACTTCTTCGACACGGCCGACGTCTACGGCTGGAAGATGGGCGAGGGAATCACCGAGAACATCGTCGGCCGCTGGTTCGCCCAGGGTGGCGAGCGCCGCGAGAAGACGGTGATCGCCACCAAGTTCAACGGCCGGATGAGCGAGTGGCCGAACGACGGCCTGCAGTCGGCGCTGCACATCCGCCGCGCCTGCGAGGCCTCGCTCAAGCGGCTGCAGACCGACTACATCGACATCTACCAGGCACACCACATCGACCGCACGACCCCGCTGGACGAGTGGTGGGAGGCGATCGAGGTGCTGCGCCGGCAGGGCAAGATCATCTACGCGGGTTCGTCGAACTACGCCGGCTGGCACATCGCCAAGTCGCAGTCGTACGCCGAGCGCCGCGGCCTGTTCGGTCTCGTCTCCGAGCAGACCCACTTCAACCTGCTCACCCGCACCCCGGAGCTGGAGCTCCTGCCGGCGTGCGAGGACTTCGGCATCGGCGTCATCCCGTGGAGCCCGCTGGCCGGCGGCCTCCTCGGCGGCGTGCTGCGCAAGATCGACAAGGGGCGCTCCGCCGCCGACCACATGGTCAAGCAGCTGGAGAAGCACCGCGACAAGATCGAGCGCTACGAGAAGCTCTGCGACGAGCTCGGCGAGGAGCCGGCCTTCGTGGCACTGGCGTGGCTGCTCAAGCAGCGGGCGGTGGTGGCGCCGATCATCGGGCCGCGCACGCTGGAGCAGCTCGACGGCGCGCTGCGGACGCTGGAGATCGACCTCGACGAGTCGGCGCTGGCCCAGCTCGACGAGATCTTCCCGGGGCACCGCACGGCACCCGAGGACTACGCCTGGTGAAACCGAGGTCCTGGCTCCGCCGTACGGCCGCACAACGGGTCGTACGGCTCACGCCAGGACGGCGCATGCCCGCGGCGACCAGGACAGCAGGTGCCCGTGGCAGCCAGGGAGGCTCGCACGTGACCACGACCGCGGGGCCGTACGGCTCACGTCAGGACGGCGCCGAGGACGACGATCACGAGCAGGAGGCCGAGCACGAGGGGCAGCAGCCAAGGACGAGGACGATCCACGCAAGGGAGCCTAGCCGAGCGCCCAGGATGCCAGTGACTCGTACCTGAGCGGCGGCCCCAGGTGACTACGCACCAAATGCACCTCGGACGCCCGCCACGGCGAGCCCGCGAACGGTCCGAGCGCCTCGATCAGCGGCCGCAGGTCCTGCTCGGCCTTGGAGCGGGCGAGCGTGAGGTGGGCGTGGAGCCGCTTGTCGTCGGTCTGCACGGCCCCCGCGCGCCGCGCCCCGGCCTTGACCGAGTCGGCCAGCCGGTGCGCGGGGTCGCCGGTCATCCCCGTCCACAGCACCCTGGCCCGGCGAGGCGACGAGAAGGCCCCGAAGCCCGCGAAGGCCACGTCGAGGGCCTGGTGCCTGGACACGGCGCGCGCGAGCCGTGTCTGCAGGTCCGGCAGCGCCCGGTCCGGCACCTCGCCGAAGAATCCCAGGGTGACGTGCCAGGTCTCGCGGGCGGGCCAGCGTAGCCCCGGCACCCGGCCGGAGAACGGCGCGACGGCCCGCTCGACCTCGTCGAGAACATCCTCGGGCGGGATCAGCGCGGCGAACAGTCTCACGGCTGCCACGTTAACCCCGCCCGGGTCGACTCATGCTCCGACGGCGGCGGCGAGGGCCGGGCGATGCACCCGGGCCCCGATGATCTTGCTCAGCAGTACGGCCAGCCCGGTGCCAACGAGCACCAGCGATCCGGCCAGGACGACGCCCACGCGGGGGCTCGCCAGCTCCGACAGCCAGCCCAGCATCCAGGCCCCGACGGGTGCGCCCGCGGTGAAGGCCAGGAAGTAGATGCCCATGACCCGGCCGCGCATCTCAGGCGAGGTGGCCAGCTGCACGCTGGCGTTCGCGGCGGTGTTGACCGTGATCAGCGCGACGCCCGCGGGGACCAGCACTGCCAGGTAGAGCGCGTACGACGGCATCAGCCCCGCCACGGCGGTGGCCACACCGAACGACACGGCTCCGCCGTACAGGAGCTTGCGCGACGGGCGGGTACGGCGGGCGGCCAGCAGGGCTCCACCGAGCGCTCCGACGGCGAACATCGTCGAGGCGAGTCCGAACGACGACGCGCCCGAGCCGAAGACCTCGCGGGCCATCAGCGCGATCGAGGTCATGAACGCCTGGGCGAACATCGACACGAAGCCGATGAGCAGCACGGGGAAGAGCAGCGCCTCGTTGGCCAGCACGTAGCGAAGGCCTTCTCGCAGCTGCCCCTTGGCCCTGGGCACCGGCTCGGCCGGGTTCAGCTCGGTCTTGCGCATGAAGACGAGGCTGGAGATCACTCCGGCGAACGTCAGCGCGTTGAGCAGGAAGATCGGCCCGGCCTCCATGGCGAACATGAGCACACCGGCGACCGCCGGGCCCACGACGCGGGCGAGGTTGAAGCTGGAGGCGTTCAGCGCGATGGCATTGGGCAGGTCTCTGCGGCCGACCATCTCGACCACGAACGCCTGGCGCGTGGGCACCTCGGCGCAGGAGATCAGGCCGAGCACGAGGGCCATGACGTAGACGTGCCAGACCTGGGCGGTGCCGGTGACGGCGAGCACACCCATGGCGAGGGCCAGCACGGCCATGAGCGCCTGGGCGACGATGAGCAGCTGCCGCTTGGGGTAGCGGTCGGCCATCATCCCGCCGAACATCCCGAAGATCACCATCGGGGCGAACTGCAGCGCGGTCGCCGTTCCCAGCGCCACGCCGCTGCCGTTGGTCAGGTCCAGGACCAGCCAGTCCTGGGCTGTACGCTGCATCCAGCCACCGACGTTGGAGATCACGCTGCCGATGGCGAACAGGCGGTAGTTGAAGATCTTGAGAGACCGGAACATTCCGGTCTCGATATGTTCGCCTAGATCTTGCTGAGCTTCTCCAGAATCGGCGCGGCCTGTCGCAGAACCGCCCGCTCCTCGGGAGTCAGCTCCTTCAACCGTTGCGTCAGCCAGGCTTCCTTCAGCCTGCGCTCCTCCTTCAACAAGGCCTCGCCCTGCGCGGTCACGCTCACGGTCACCTGACGCCGGTCGGTTGGGTGCGGTGTGCGCGCGACCAACCCGCGCTCCTCGAGCGCCCCGATCACCCGTGTCATCGATGGGGGCTGCACCTTCTCGAGCTCGGCCAGCTCTCCGGGCGAGATCCCGGGATGCCGCTCCACGGCGGCCAGCGTCGCGAACTGCGTAGGTGTCAGGGAGTGTGCCGCTGCCTGTCGTCGAAGTCGCCTGGTCAGCCTTGCGAGCGACACGCGCAAAGCCGAAGCCAGGCCTGCGTCGCTGCGCAGGTCCAACTTTGGGGGATTCGTTAGCATGAGTCATTACCCTTGCTAACTATCACAACTGCCACGCATATTCCCCTTAGATTCGGATATGTCTCACCATTTGATACCCACTCCGGGCCCTCGCGTGAAGCCGTAAGCAGCACGTAATCACATGACTTCGCTCACGTTGGATCCTGAGGGCATGAAGAGACTCCTGCTGGCCGGGCTCGTCGTCGTGGTGAGCGTCGGACTCTACCTGTTCCAGCCGTGGCGGCTGTTCACCACCGTCGAGGTCGACGAGGCCCTGCCCACGAGCGCGCCGACGACCACCTCGGCGACCACGAAACCCGCCGCGAAACCCGCCCCCAGCACCGAGGTGCTGGCCACCGGCGCCTTCCGCTCGCACGAACACAGCACGAGCGGTGAAGCACGCGTCCTGCGCCTGCCCGACGGCAGCCGCGTCCTGCGCATCGAGAACCTGCGCACCTCCGACGGCCCCGACCTGCGGGTATGGCTCAGCGACCAGCCCGTGACCGGCAGCTGGTTCAACCTCGACGACGGGAGATGGCTGGAGCTGGGCGAGCTCAAGGGGAACAAGGGCAACGCCAACTACGCCATCCCCGCCTCCGCCGACCTCGACCGCTTCACCAGCGTCACCATCTGGTGCAAACGCTTCAAGGTCTCCTTCGGCGCGGCCTCCCTCGTCACCGCATGACGGGTTCCGAGGCGGGCTTGGCGCGCAGCCGCGCTCCGATGGCGTGCATGTGGCGCAGCGCTATGCCGTACGACTCGAACAGGCCCGCCTCCGCGTAGGAGATGCCCAGAGCGTCGCAGTGGGCGCGCACGAGCGGCTGGGCCTTGCGCAGGTTGGGCGTGGGCATGCTCGGGAACAGGTGGTGCTCGATCTGGTAGTTCAGCCCGCCGAGCAGGACGTCGATGAACCTGCCGCCGCGCACGTTGCGCGAGGTGAGCACCTGCTTGCGCAGGTAGTCGTAGGAGTCGGCCCCGGTGAGCACCGGCATGCCCTTGTGGTTGGGCGCGAACGTGCAGCCCAGGTAGACGCCGAACACCGCCTTCTGCACGAGCACGAAGACGATCGCCTTGCCCGCGGGCAGCACGGTGAAGACCAGGGCGAAGTACCAGACGAAGTGGGCGAGCAGCAGCACGGTCTCCAGGCGGCGATCCCGCAGCCTGGACAGCGCGCGGACGCTGGAGACGTGCAGGTTCCAGGCCTCCAGGGTCAGCAGGGGGAAGAACAGGTAGGCCTCCCACTTGGCGATGAAGCGCGACAGCCCGCCCGCCCGCGCGGCCTGGTCCTCCGACCACACCAGCAGCGACGGGTCGACGTCGGGATCGTGGTCCTCGTGGTTGGGGTTGGCGTGGTGGCGGGTGTGCTTGTCCATCCACCAGCCGTAGCTCATGCCCACACCGAGGTTGCCGGCGATGCGTCCGGCCACGGCCGACGCCCGCCGGGTACGGAACACCTGCCGGTGCGCCAGGTCGTGGGCGATCAGCGCCACTTGGGCGAAGGCGATGGCCAGGACGATGGCGACGAGGAGTTGCCACCAGGAGTCGCCGAGCGACACGAAGGCCGCCCAGCCGCCTGCGAAGGCGAGGGCGACCAGGGACAGCCGCAGGGCGTAATACGCAGGACGCCGGTCGAGCAGACCGGCGTCCTGGATCACGCGGGACAGGCGGGCGAAATCGCTACCGTGAGTCACCGCACAAGTGTGGCGATCACGGCAGACCGGGTAAACCCCGCGCGCCCCCGCAATCGCGGTAGTGCCCGCCCTACTGAAGGCCGAGCAGGACCTTGACGGGGCCGAGCGCGAAGTAGAGGGCGAACAGCGCCGCCACGACCCACAGGAGCGGGTGCACCTCGCGGGCCTTGCCGCGCACGGCCTTGATCAGCACATAGCTGACGAAGCCCGCGCCGATGCCGTTGGCGATGGAGTAGGTGAACGGCATGAGCACGATGGTGAGGAAGGCCGGGATGGAGATCTCGAAGTCGTCCCACTCGATGCTCTTGACCGAGGTCATCATCAGGAAACCGACCACGACCAGCGCCGGAGCCGCCGCCTCGTACGGCACGACGGAGACCAGCGGCGACAGGAAGGTCGCCAGCAGGAACAGCAGACCGGTGATCACGCTGGCCAGACCGGTGCGCGCGCCCTCGCCGACACCGGCGGCCGACTCCACGTAGGTGGTGTTGGAGGAGACCGAGCCCGCGCCACCCGCGGCGGCGGCGATCGAGTCGACGAAGAGGATCTCGCGGGTGCGCGGCAGCGTGCCGTCCTCCCTGACCAGCCCGGCCTGGGTGCCGACGCCGACGACGGTGCCCATGGTGTCGAAGAAGTCGGTGATCAGCAGCGTGAAGACCAGCAGCACGGCGGCCAGCACGCCGACCTTGCCGATGCCGCCGAAGAGGCTGAACTGGCCGAGCAGCGACAGGTCGGGCAGGCCGAAGACGTCGCCGAAGGTCGGCACGTTCAGCTGCCAGCCGGCCGGGTTCTTGGTGCCGTCGGCCAGGGTGGCGGGGCCGACGTTGGCGAGCGCCTCGACGACGATCGCGAGGATGGTCGCGCTCACAATGCCGATGAGGATCGCGCCCTTGACCTTGCGCACCAGCAGCACGATGGTCGTGAGCAGGCCGACCACGAAGACGAACATCGGCCAGCTGATGATCTCGCCGGCGATGCCCATGGTCAGCGGCGGGGCGGCGTTGCCGCGCACGAAGCCCGAGTCGACGAAGCCGATCAGGGCGATGAACAGGCCGATGCCCACGCTGATCGCGGTCTTCAGCTGGGCGGGGATCGCCTGGAAGACCGCCATGCGGAATCCGGTCAGCACCAGGACGGCGATGATGATGCCCTCCAGCACCACCAGGCCCATGGCGTCTTCCCAGGACATGTCCGTGGCGATGCCGAAGGCCACGAAGGCGTTGAGGCCGAGGCCGGCCGCGATGGCGAAGGGCGCGCGGGCCACCAGTCCCATGAGGATGGTCAGCACACCCGCCACGAACGCGGTCGCCGCGGCGATCATCGGGATGTTGGGCGCCGAGCCGTCGCCCAGGACCTGCCCGTCGGCGTCCTTGCCGAAGCCCAGGATGAGGGGGTTGAGCACCACGATGTAGGCCATCGTGAAGAAGGTGGCCAGTCCGCCGCGGATCTCGCGGGAGACCGTCGAGCCACGCTCGGAGATCGAGAAGAATCCGTCAAGACCGGAGTTCGTGGACGAACCGCCACGAGGATTAACAAATTTCACGCGCGAAGAGTGACAGGGCGGCTGATCGTGCGAAAGGTCCGGTGATCGGATCGAGATAGTGTTGATGCCGTGGAGAAGCAATGGCATCCGGATCCCGAGCCGATCGAGACCAACGACCAGGCGACGATCTGGGTCGGCACCGCCGCGTGGGCGATCGCCCTGGTGGCGCTGTTGATCTTCCCGCCCGCCCCCGCGCAGCAGTGGTGGGTCTGGACCTGCGTGGCCGGCATCGTCGGCGGACTGTTCGGCATCTGGTTCGTCCGCACGTTCCGGCGTAGTTGACACCTGTCATACGGAACTCCTGTTTTCCACCACTACATGGGTCAACGCCGGATCAACCATGCTTAAAGCATGAAGAAAACGCTGACCACCACGATCCTCTGCGCGCTCGCCCTGGCCGCCTGCAGCACGCAGACGCCGCCGCCCAAGCAGGCCCAGAAGGGTGGCAGCACCAGCACCCCCGCGCCGACCAGCGCGATCGCATGGGCTCCTTGCACCGACGTCCAGGGCCCCGACGGCAAGACCATCAACGATCCCGGCATGGAGTGCGCCAAGCTCCCGGTGCCCCTTGACTACGCCGCCCAGGGCGGCCAGAAGATCGATCTGGCGCTGGTCCGCATCAAGGCCACCGGCACCAAGCAGGGCTCGCTGGTCTTCAACTTCGGCGGCCCCGGCGGCTCGGGCATCGACACCCTTCCGCTGGCCAAGGCCCTGTTCGCCGGACTGAACTCCAGCTACGACCTGGTCAGCTTCGACCCGCGCGGCGTCGACCGCAGCGCCCCGGTCAAGTGCGGCGACACCGAGAAGTACGTCAGCGAGAGCTTCGAGGACGACGACAAGATGGCCGAGCAGTTCGTCGCCGACTGCCAGAAGGACTCGGCCAAGGTCCTGCCCCACCTCGGCACCGTCAACGCCGCCCAGGACCTGGAGCAGATCCGGGTGGCGGTGGGCGATGACAAGCTCAACTACTTCGGGATCTCGTACGGCACGCACCTCGGCGCCGTCTATGCGACGAAATATCCGGAAAAAGTGGGCCGCTTCGTCCTCGACGCCGCCCTCGACCCCACCGTCACCTTCGAAGAGCGCGCCATCGCCCAGACCAAGGGATTCAAGCAGGCCTTCGAAGCCTTCGAGAAGGACTGCGCCGCCCGCGCCTGCAAGCTCGGCGGCGACGTCGAGTCGGCCGTCGACAAGCTGATCGACAAGCTCGAGACCAAGCCGCTCAAGGTCAAGGACCGCGAGCTCACCGCCGACCTGGCCAGCACCGGCATCTTCGCCGCCCTCTACGCCAAGCAGACCTGGCCGCTGCTGGAGCAGGGCGTGACCGCCGCCCAGCAGGGGGACGGCACCATGCTGCTCCTGCTCGCCGACTCCTACACCGGACGCAAGCCCGACGGCACCTACTCGACGATGATGGCCAGCATGCCCGCGATCAGCTGCCTCGACAGCTCGGAGCGGCCCGACGAGGCCAGTGTCGACCGGGTCGAGCAGGCCACGGAGAAGATCTTCCCGCTGGTCGCCTCCGGCGGGCTGGGCTCGATCTGCCGCCACTGGCCGGCCAAGGGCAGCGACGAGGCCAAGCGCATCGACGCCACCGGTTCCGCGCCCATCGTGGTGGTGGGCGGCAAGGGCGACCCCGCCACGCCGTACGAGTGGGCTCCCAAGCTCGTCGCCCAGCTCAAGACCGGTGTGCTGCTCACCTACGAGGGTGAGGGGCACGGCGCCTACCTCAGCGGGAGCAGCTGCGTGACGCGCGCCATCGACGCCTACCTGCTCAAGGGCGAGGTCCCCCAGCAGAACGCCACCTGCCCGGCCTCCTGACCCCCGACGACGCGTGCCCGGGCCGGAAAGGCCCGGGCACCGTCTCATGCCCTACAACAAGATCGACCCCGGCCGACAGGGTACGGAGCCCTACGACAAATCGGCCGCGCCGTCACGTCACGGAGCCCTACGACAGATCGGCCTCCGCCAGCAGCAGCGGCACCGCGTCGGGGTCGCGCAGCAGCGCCGCCACCGCGAGCCGGTCACCCCACTGCCCCGTCGCCCACGCCAGCCCGCGCGCCAGCCCCTCGATGCCGGTGCAGTGCACCTTCCCGTCGAAGAACCTCCACGCGCACTCCACCCCGTCGACCAGCAGCTTCTCGTGCAGCACGTAGGTCGCGGGAGCGGCGGGCAGCAGCGAGCGCACCTGCGCGGGCACCTGCTCCTCCGCCCCTGACGAGGTCACCTCGCCGGTGGCCAGCTCCCCCGCCAGCGGCAGGTCGAGCAGTTCGGACAGCGCCTCGGCCAGGTCGAAGGGCGCCAGCACCAGCGGCCGGTCGGCCACCAGCTGGAGCAGGTCGGGCGCCTCCACGACCACCGCGTCCTCGGCGTCGGCCACCACGATCACGCCGTCGCGCACGGCGCGCACGCGCTCGGGCGGCGACACCCGCGACGGGTCGACCCCGGCCAGCGCCATCCACAGCCCGCGCAGCTGCGCCCGGTCGAGTTCGACGGCCGGGTCGGCCATGCGCTCCAGCAGCTCTTCTGGCCCGCCGTGCGACTCCAGCAGGGACGCCAGGGTGGTGCGCACGCCGATCATCGCCAGCGCCGCCTCGTCGAGGCCCGCGGGCGCGTCGCCGTACAGCCCGTGGAGCAGCGGGTCGGCGCCGGGCAGGCGAAGCCGGCGCGGCCGCCTCCCGTCGAGCACGGGGTGCTCGGCCAGCCACCACGCGGTGTACGACGGCACCTCGGCCCCCTGCACCCGCAGCGGCATCAGCGCGCCCCGCAGCGGCGGCCTGGTCAGCAGCGCGAGCGCCGCGGGCCAGTCGGCGACCAGTTCCAGGTCGCGCACCGCGGTGAACTCGGGCGCGACCGGCGGCAGGTCGCTGTCGAGGACGTCGAGGACGTCGTCGAGCCAGTCGTCCTCGCCGTCGAGGTCGTGGTCGCAGTCGTCGGGGTCGAGCAGGACGTCGGAGTCGTTGACCACCGCGAACCCGTCGAGGACTCCGGCGGCGACCAGCGCCCGCGAGCCGTACCTGGAGACGAGCTCGTCGTCGGCGAGGGGCCCCTCTTCGAGGATCGCCGACAGCGCGCCGCCCGGCAGGAGCAGGTCGCCGGCGGAGTAGAGGTCGCCGTCGGCGCCGCGCAGCGCGAGCTCGGCCAGCCACGGCAACTCGCCCGCGGCCAGTCCGGCCGCGTCGACCAGCGCCAGCACGGCCCGCGCGATCTCCTCGTGGTCGGGGTTGTCGAGCGATTCCGACACCGCCGCCTTGGTGACCGGGTCCTCCAGGACCGTGCGCGGGGTGGCCTCGGCGGAGCCCAGCCGCAGCAGCAGCGGATGCGCCGCGTCGGGATGCACGATGCGCAGGCCGAGCGGGCCCAGGTCGAGGCTGCCGCTCAGCATCAGCGTGCCGCGCGGTCCGCGCACGAGGCGGCCGTCGGCCAGCGGCACCGGCAGCGCGCCGAGCGACTCGGGGTCGTCGGCGGGCAGCACGTCGTAGAGCTCGCGCCACCACGACGGCTCGCGGCCCTCGACGGCCTCGCCCGACAGCAGGTCGACCACGTCGGCCAGGCCGACCTGGCGCACGCCCAGCGTCGCGAGCGCCGGGTGCCTGGACGGCCAGCCCGCGGGCAGCAGGCCCGGCACGATCTCGGCGATCCGTTGCAGCAGTTCGGCGGAGCCGGGCACCACGGCGGCCTCGCGGCCGGTGACGACCCAGCCGTCTTCGCCCTGCTCGCGCACGGGGTGTTCGACGGTCCACCCGGCGTCGGGGTCGTAGAGCGCGGAGTCGGCGAAGGTCGGCGTCTGCACGGCTGGGGCGGGCGCCGACAGCGCGGGCAGGAACGGGGCGTCGGGCAGCCTGCGCAGGATCGCGCGGCGGATCATCGCGTCGAGCTCGCCCTTGCCCATCAGCGCGGGCACGAGGTCGAGCAGGCGCGGGGTGCGCGGCAGGTCCTGGACCAGCCGTACGTAGGCCTCGGCGGCGCGCTCGACCAGGAAGTCGGTGAGCGGCCCCTTCGCGACGTGGCGGCGGTCGGTGGCCATCGGGAAGGAGGCGATCAGCAGCGCGGGCAGGTCGAGCGGCTCGTCGGAGGGGGTCGGCGCGTGCACGACGGCCCGCACGCTCGACGGCAGGGCCAGCGCCCGCGTGCCCGCTCCCAGGCTCCTGCCCTCCAGGGCGCCGTCGACCTCGGCGGGCACCGCCCACCTGATCGACCAGTACGGCCTGGCGCGCTCTTCGGTCGGCCGGTCGGCGAACAGCTCGGCCACCTGCCCGGCGGTGAACTCACCCGACTCCGACCACACCTGCCAGGAGCCGGGCTCCACGACGCGCTCCTGCCCGTCGAGCTCGATCTCGATGCGGGTCAGCGCGGGCATGCCCAGCAGCAGCGCCGGGCTCGCCTCGTCGAGCATCCGCCGCACCGCCTCGGCCGCCTGGGCGTCGCGCAGCGGCAGCCGTACGAGGGTGTCGAAGCCGTCGGGCACCGGCAGGGTCTCGGTGATGTACGGCAGGCGCAGCAGCGGCACGTGCCCGCCGCGGTCGGCCAGATGCCCGGCCAGCTCGGGGACGGCGGCCACGGCGTCGGCCGTCTCGGAGCGAGACCATCGCACGCCCGCGGCCCCGCGCGAGCCGATGGCCGGGGAGTCGGAGACCGACACGACGGCCGCGAACCCGACGCCGAACCGGCCCACGGCCCCGGCGTCGTCGCGCTTGGCCGACACCCGCAGCGTCGACAGGCCCTCGACGCCGGCGGCGTCGAGGGGCGCGCCCGTGTTGGCGGCGAACAGCACGTTGTCGCGCAACGACAACCGCAGCACGCCGGGCTTGCCGGCCCGCAGCGCGGAGTCGGCGGCGTTCTGCGCCAGCTCGACGATCAATCGATCGCGGTAGCCGCCGAGCGCGAAGTCTTCCTCGGCGTTGGCGTCCTCGCGGAACCGGGCGGGTGAAGCCTTCCAGGCCGCCAGCACGGCGGTCCGCATGCGATCTGTGCCGAAGATGTCATCCATCACAAGGTCGGTAGGTTAGCGGCCCCCACCGTCAAGAATGACCGAGCTCCTCGCCCTCGCTGTCGCCGTCGACGGAGCCGAGATCGTCGTATCCCAGGTCATCGAGGATCGGCACGGGCTGCTCGAAGGTCGGCGGCGTGACCGCGGCCTCGGAATGTGCGCCGCAACCGTGATCGGCGGAGACCACCTTGCCGTCGTCGGGGGCGTATTCATTGGCGCACACCCCGAACTCCGACTTCAGCGCGCCCGCGAGCGGCCAGAAGAAGCCGCAGGTGGAGCATTGCGCGGGCGCGGCGTGCGCGATCGGCGTGTGCGGCCCGTGATCGCCGGAGTACCAGCGCCTTGAGGCCCGGTCGCGTCCGATGGCCGAGAGCACGCGGGCTCGGCCGAGGCCGTACTCGAAAACCGCCTGGTGGTCGGTCTCGTCGTCGTCGGACTCGTTGTAGCCCGGCACGAGCCGATCGTCGTCGTCGGCGGTCGGCAGCAGGTCGCCCACGCCCAGGTCGCCGGGGCGCAGCCGCTCGCTCCAGGGCAGCCACTGGGGCGCCAGCAGGGCCCCGGTGCCGGGAAGCAGCACGGCCTCGCTCACGGTGACCTTCTTCGCGCGCGAGGCGCGCGTGACCGTCACCGCCCAGCGCCAGCCCCGGTAGGACTTGTCAAGGCAGGCGAAGTAGTGGGTGACGATCCTGTCGCCCTCGCCCTCGACGCCGAGATGCTCGCCCACGGGGCTCGGCGCGGCGAGCTCCTCGGCCGCCTCGCGCGCCAGCTCCACGGCGGCGACGCAGGCCTGATCGGGCGCGGCGGCACGGCTCCTGGTCCGCATCATCGGTTGGCTCACACTCCATTGTCACCTATTCCGGCAACCGGGTAAGACTGTTAAGCGTGGCGGATGGATGGGAGAAGGCGGGCGAAGTCTCGCGGCGCGTCGGTCGCGGTCTCGCCGACGCGGGCCGCGCGACCGCTCGGGGCGCGCGCAGTACGGCACGCGGCACGGCTTCTGCCGCCAGGAGTACGGCACGCGGCACCGCTGCCGCGGCCAAGGGCACCGCTCGCGGCGCCCGCCGGGTCGGCCAGGCCACGCGCCGCCTGACCCACGCCAACGGCGCCGATCGCACCGGGCTCGGCCGCCTCATCGAGCTGACGGCCACGCACAGCGTCGGCGACGCGCTGGTCACGGGCGCCCTGGCGACCACGATCTTCTTCGGCCTGCCGGTCGGCGAGGCGCGCGGCTCGGTGGCGCTCTACCTCGTGATCACCATGATCCCGTTCGCGCTGGTCGCGCCGTTCGTCGGGCCGATCCTCGACCGGTTCCGCTCGGGCCGCCGCTATGTCATGGCCGGCACCCTGTTCGGCCGGGGGCTGCTCTGCTTCGCGATGGCCGCGGCCGTCGGTCCCAACGATTTGGTGACACTTTTCGCGTCGGCGCTCGGCGTGCTGGTGTTGTCGAAGGCCTACAACGTGTCGCGCGCCGCGGTCATGCCGTCGGTGTTGCCCGCCGACATCACGCTCGTCAGCGCCAACGCCCGCGTCGCGCTCTTCTCGCTGATCGCCGCCGGCGCCGCCGTGCCCATCGCGGCGGGCCTGGCCACCTGGCTCGGCGCCGCGTGGACGCTCCGGCTGGCGATGGTCGTCTTCCTGATGACCGGTGTCCTGGCCGTGCGGCTGCCGCGCCACGTCGACTCCCCCGACGACGCCGGCGAGGAGTCGGGGCAGGTCCGCTGGCGCACCGTGCTCAAGATGGGCCCCGCGGTCACCGAGTCCATGCTCGCCAACATCGGCATCCGGCTGTTCTCCGGGTTCCTGCTGTTCTTCCTGCTCTTCCTCGTCCAGGAGAGCAACGTGCCCGGCATGCGGGCCGCGGTGCCTCCGGCGGGCGTGCCCGTCGACCAGCTGACGGGTTTCGTGCCCCTGACGTTGATCGCCCTGCTCGCGGGCGGGGCGGGCCTGGGTGGTCTCGTCGGCGCGCTCGCGGCCAACTGGGCGCGCCATCACTCGCCGTTGCTGATCATCCTGCTGACGTCGGCGTTCACGCTGGTGATCACCGCGGTGACCGCCGTGTTCTTCAACGTGTGGTGGGCGCTGGGGATCGCGTTCACGATCGCTTTCGCGCAGGAGCTGGGCAAGCTCGCCATGGACGCGATCATCCAGCGCGAGATCGGCGAGGAGGTGCGCTCGTCGACGTTCGGCGTCGTCGAGGCGTTCCTGCAGGTGGCCTGGGTGTTCGGCGGGCTCGTGGGGTTGTTGCTGTCGCTGACGGAGAGCGGCAGGGCGGGGCTCATCGCGCTCTCGGTGGTGCTGGCGGTGGGGCTGGTCTGGTTGCTGGCCAGGAGACGTTCGCGCATCAAGGCCCGTGACTCGCGGGCCGAGGCCGAGCAGGCGCCTTCCGGGGTGGTCGACGTGATCGACACCACCAAGCCGCTCACCCGGCCCCAGTAGCCCGCGGGGTGAGCACGCCGTAGGAACGCAGCTCGGGAACCCTCCAGACGATCGTGGCCACGGTCACCGTCGTCAGCAGGCCTCCCGCGCAGATCACCACCCCGGTCCCGAAGATCGACGCCGCCGTCCCGTGCAGCAGGTTGGCCAGTTGCGGCCCGCCGATGAGGACGACCGTCAGCGCTCCCTGGATCCGGCCGCGCATGGCGTCGTCGGTGAGCGCCTGGGTGATGGCGTTGCGGAAGGTGCTGAGCACGAAGTTCACGGCTCCACCTGCGACGAGCGCCGCCAGCGCGAGCCACAGGTGCGACGCCAGGCCGAGGACGATCACGGTGACGCCCCACGCGGCGGCGGCCGCCGCCATGAGCAGGCCGTGGCGCCGGGCGCGGGTGAAGGTGCCCGACAGGAGCCCGATCGCGAACACCCCGGCCGGATAGGCGGCGTAGAGCATGCCCAGTGCGGGGCCGCCGCCCGCCGGGCCGTCGTAGGCGCGCTCGGCCAGTTCGGGGAAGAGCGCGATCGGCATGCCGAAGACCATGGCCGCCAGGTCGATCCCGAGCACCGCCACGAGCAGCCGGCTGCCGGCCAGGTACCGGAATCCGTCCCCGATCTGGGCGATGGTCGAATGCCGCGCTGCCGGGGAGGAGGCCGGCGGGATGCGGGGCAGCCTGGCCACGGCCCACACGACCGCCAGCAGCGCGAGGGTGTCGAACAGGTACAGGGTGCCGAGCCCGACGAGCGGGATCAGGACTCCGGCCAGCATGGGGCCCAGGATCGACCCGGCGTAGCGGACCAGCGAGCTGAGGCTGTTGGCCGCCGGGAGCAGCTCGACCGGGACGAGGCGCGGCACCACGGCGCCCATCGTGGTCATGATGGCCCCGAAGGCCAGCCCCTGGCAGCCCACCAGGACCATCAGGACGGGGACCGACCTGAGGTCGAGCGCGGACTGGACCCACAGGGCCGCGTAGGTCAGGGCGAGGGCGCAGTGGGCGGCCAGCAGGATCGTCCGCCGGTCCTCGCGGTCGGCGAGCGCCCCCGTCCACAGGGCCGCCGCGACCAGCGCCACGAACGACACGACGGCGGAGGCGCCCACGGCCGCCGACGAGCCAGTCATGGTGAACAGCTGCGTCGGGACCGCGGCCAGGCTGAACGACCCGCCCACCGCGCACACCACCGACGCCAGCCACAGACGACGGAACGCGGCGATCGCCAGCGGACGGCGATCGACGGTGATGCGCCCCATCACCGGTCGGCGTCGAGCGGCACGACGTCGGCGACGACGCAGGCGACGTTGTCGGGGGCGCCCGCGGCGTACGCCAGGGCGATCAGGTCGTCGAGTGCCCGCTGCGGGCCGTCCGCCCCGGCCAGCACCTCATGCAGTGACGCGGCGGGGACGACGGCCGACAGCCCGTCCGAGCACAGCAGGTAGCGGTCTCCCGCGGCGGCCTGGTGAAGCGACAGGTCGGGGTGGCTCCCGCCGGTGCCGGTGAGGGCCTGCACCAGCAGGGAGCGCTGCGGGTGCGAGTCCGCTTCCTCGGCCGTCAGCCGCCCCTCGTCGACCAGCGACTGGGCGTAGGTGTGGTCGTGGGTGATCTGGAACAGCTCCCCGTCGCGCAGGCGGTAGGCGCGGGTGTCGCCGATGTGCGCCAGCGCCAGCTGGGAGCCCGACCACAGCAGCGCGGTCAGGGTGGTGACCGCCTCGCCGTCGGATGACGCCGCGGCGATCCTCCCGATCCGCGCGTCGGCGTCGTCGACCGCGTCGGCCAGCGCCCCGAGCAGGTCCTCGGCGGGGATGGCCAGCGCCTCCAGCTCCTTGAGTGCCTCGATGGCGGTGGCGCTCGCCAGGTCTCCCGCCCCGCCGCGCACGCCGTCGGCGACCGCCAGCAGGCGCGGCCCGGCGTAGGCGGCGTCCTCGTTGCTCGTGCGCACCAGCCCCGACTCCGACCTGGCGACGTAACGGATGCCGAGCGTGGTCGCGCGATCGTCCACGGAGCTGCCCTTTCCCGTCAGGTAGTCGACGAGGAACGACGCCAGCCGTCCGCGAGCCGCGGTCTCGGCCTGGAGCTGCTCCCAGTAGCCCGCGATCTCCTCCGCGGCCTGCTCCGCGGGCAGATCGCACACCCTGCGGATCCTGGCCAGGGGCATGCCCAGCCGCCGCAGCCAGGCGATCAGCCGGGCCCGCTCCAGCTGGTCCGGCTCGTAGAACCGGTATCCGGACTCGCCGTCCACGGCGGCCGGGCGCAGGAGCCCGAGCTCGTCGTAGAGCCGCAGCGCCTTGGGAGACAGCCGAGCCGCCCGAGCGAACGTTCCGATCGTCAGCAGCTCAGCCATCGTTCCTCCTCGTCCCCGGCCTCCGTTGTCGACGATGCTGGGGCTTCACCCATGGGGAAGGTCAACCACGCCGCTCCCGAACGGCCGCGGCCAGCTCCTCGACGAGCGCCACCGTCTCGTCCCAGCCGACGCAGGCGTCCGTCACACTCTGCCCGTAGCACAGCGTCTCGCGCGGACCGGGCTCCTGGCGTCCCGGCACGATGAAGCTCTCGACCATGATCCCGGCGACCGCCTCGTCTCCCGCCGCGATCCTGGCGGCCAGCTCGCGCACGACCGCCGCCTGCCGTACGTGGTCCTTGCCGCTGTTGCCGTGGGAGGCGTCGACGATGAGCCTGGCCGGCAGCGAGGCCTTCTCCAGCAGGGCCAGGGCGTCGCGCACGTCGGAGGGGGCGTAGTTGGGCCCGGAGCGCCCGCCGCGCAGGATCACGTGGCAGTCGGGGTTGCCGGAGGTGGACACGACGGACGCGCGGCCCTGGTCGTCGATGCCGAAGAAGACCTGCGGGTGCGAGGAGGCGACGATGCCGTCGATGGCCACCTGCACGTCGCCGTCGGTGGCGTTCTTGAAACCGACCGGCATCGACAGGCCCGAGGTGAGCTGGCGGTGCACCTGGCTCTCCGGGGTGCGGGCGCCGATGGCGCCCCAGCTGACCGCGTCGGCGATGTACTGCGGGCTGGTCGGCTCCAGGAACTCGCATCCGACCGGCAGCCCGGTGTCGAGCACGTCGAGCAGGACGGTGCGGGCCAGGCTCAGGCCGCGCCGCACGTCGTGGCCGCCGTCGAGGTCGGGGTCGTTGATGAGGCCCTTCCAGCCGATGGTGGTGCGGGGCTTCTCGAAGTAGACGCGCATGACGATCTGCAGGGCGTCGCTGACGCCGGGCACCAGGGCGGCCAGGCGGCGGGCGTAGTCGAGCGCGGCCTCGGGGTCGTGCACGGAGCACGGCCCGACCACGAGCAGCAGCCGGTCGTCGGCTCCGGTGAGGATCTCCTGTACGGCACGGCGGCCGGCGGTGACGACGGCCGCCCGCTGTTCGCCGAGGGGCTGTTGAGCCAGGAGCTCGGCGGGCGTGGGCAGCGGTTCGAAGGAGGTGATGCGCAGGTCGCTGGTGACGGTCACGGGTTCTGCTCCATTGATCGGAGGCGGCCCGTGCCGGGTGTCCCAGAGCCAGGTCCGCCTAAACGACGAAAGGCAGAGACGTGGTGTCTCTGCCTTGTGGCTCCGGGTGATCAGCAGGTCAGCGCATATGGACCTCGGCCCCACCCGGAGCCGTTCCATAGCGCCAAAATCGGCTGATCAATGACATGCCGGAGAGGCTAGCACATCAGTCGAGGTCGTCCGCTACCACCCTCAGCACCTGAGCGATTTTCTTGGAGTGCGCGCCGTCGGGGTGCTTGCCCCGCCGGTAGATCTCCGAGATCCCGTCGAGCAGCTTGATCAGGTCCTCGACGATGACCACCATCTCGTCCGGCTTCTTCCGCTTGGCCTTCACCTTGGGCTTGGCCAGGGTCGGCGGTTGCTCCAGGATCCGGACCGAGAGGGCCTGCTGTCCACGCCGGGATTCGGCCACGCCGAACTCGACCTTCTGGCCGGGCTTGAGCGCGGGCGCCCCGGCGGGCAGCGCGGAAGAATGCACGAAGACCTCACCGCCGTCGTCGCGGGTGAGGAAGCCGAATCCCTTGTCGGCGTCGTACCACTTGACCTTGCCACTCGGCACAGGGGACCTCGTTCAGACTGTCGGGAGAGTACTGTCGGAAAAAGTGAGTGGAAGTAGGTTATTCCCCGCACGCCCGGAGGGCGACCGGGTAAATCCTGGGCGAATTCAGTGCTGCCAGCCGTCGAACCAGGACGCGAACTCCTTCAGATCGTCCAACGCCACATCCGCTCCGTGCTCCCGCAGTTCGCCCACGGTGTAGGGCCCGGTCGCCACCGCCACGCTGACGGCCCCGCCCGCCCTGGCCGCCTCGATGTCGGCGACGTGGTCTCCAACATAGGCCGCCGCGCCGAAGCGCGCGAGAGCCGAACCCTTCGCGGATCCGAAAACCGATCCGACCACTTCGTCCACCTCGAAGCCGAGCGCCTCGACCGTGCTGGTCGCGTCGCGCACGTTCTTGCCCGTCACGACGATGACCTTGCCCCCGCGGGCGCGCACGGCGGCCAGCGCCTCGTGCGCGCCGGGCATCGCGGTGGTCATCGGCAGGGCGTAGGCCGGGTACAGCTCGCGGAAGGCGCGGGCCGCGGCGGCGATGTCGGTCTCCGGCAGCCAGTTGGCCAGCTCGTGCTCCAGCGGAGGCCCCAGGCGGGTCACGATGGCCGCGCTGTCGAAGACCACCCCCAGCCGCATCCCCAGCTGGTCGTAGCAGGCGGCGATGCCCGATCGGGTGTCGGCAAGCGTCATATCCAGGTCGAATCCCACGTTCCCCACGCTGTGAAGAATGCCACCAGTGGGGGAAGGATGGACACATGGCCAACCCCCCAGACGCCGACCGCCGCCCGGCCGTCCGGCACCGTCCGGCCAAGCCAGGCCCTTCCAGCGGCCCCACGCCGCTGCGGCGCGTGGCGGAGGCGCTGATCTGGCTCGTCCGGCTCGCCACCCGGCTGGCCGCCCTGATCGTGGTGCTCTACGCGGTTTTCACGGTCTTCCGGGCGAATCCCGCCAACGTCTGGTACCAGTTCGTGGAGTCGGTCGCGGGCGGTCTGTCACTGGGTCTGGCGGGCCTGTTCCAGCTCGCGGACGATCGGTGGGAGGCGCTGGTCAACTACGGTCTCGCGGCGGTGGTCTGGCTGATCATCGGCTCGGTGCTGGCGAGTATCCTGAGGAAACTATGACGAGGTCGACGCGCGAGCGGATCATCGACGAGGCGCTGCGGCTGTTCGCCGAGCGCGGCTACGCGGCGACCTCGGTGGCCGAGATCGAGGCGGCCTCCGGCCTGTCACCCGGCGCCGGAGGGCTCTACCGGCACTTCAAGTCCAAGTACGAAGTGCTGGCCGCGGCCATCCACGAGCACGCCGCGCGCACCCGCAGTCAGGTCGCCGTGAGCCTGGCCGAGCTCGACGAGCTGGAGTCGCGGACCGACCTCGAGGGGCGCCTGGCGCACCTGTGCCGCTCCGGACTGGCCAAGGTGCGTGAGGAGAGCGAGCTGACGCGCGTCTTCTTCCGCGACCTCAGCCAGTTCCCCGAGCTGGTGGCGGTGGTCCAGGAGGGCCTGCTGCAGCCGATGTTCGACGCGATCGTCTCCTGGTTCAAGACGCAGCCCGAGTACGCGCAGGCCGACGTCGACTGGACCGGGGTGGCCGTGGTGCTGGGCGGTTCCGTGGTGCACTACCGCCTCTTCCAGGAGACCGTGGGCACCTCGCCGGGTCACGCCGAGAAGGAGCAGTTCGTGGCCGGCTGGGTGCGCCTGGCGGTGGGCCTGCTCCCCGCCCACGCGCCGGTCAGCTAGCCGTCACCCGCTCGCGGAGGGCCTCCTTGGGGCCTTCCGCCCTGCCGCGCTCCACCACGCCCGAGATCACCGCGACGCCCAGCCCCGCCGTACCCAGGATCGCGCCCACCCACAGCGGCGAGGTGAAGCCGAGCCCCGCGTCGATGGCCAGCCCGGCGAAGAACGGCCCGATGGCGTTGCCCAGGTTGAAGGCGGCAACATTGGCCGCCGAGCCCATGACCTGCGCCCCCGTGGCCTTCTCCAGCACCCTGGTCTGCAGCGGCGGGATCGACGCCGAGGCCACCACGCCGAACAGGGTGATCGTCACGGCCGCCCCGATCATGGAGTGCGAGGTCGCGATGAGCACCAGCGCCACCACGACGATGCCGCCGAGCAGCACGTAGATGCTGGGCATGAGGGCCCGGTCGGCCATGCGCCCGCCGATCGGACCGCCGATCAGCATGCCGACGCCGAGCAGGGTGATCACGATGGGCACCGATCCGGCGGAGAACCCGGAGACCTCGGTGAGCAGGGGCGAGACGTAGGTGATCACCGCGAACGCCGGAGCCCAGCCCAGCGCGGTCATGGCCAGCACCAGCCAGACCTGCCCGCTGCGGAAGATCCGCAGCTCCTGGCGCAGCCCCGACTCGGGCCTGGGCCCGCGCGGCACCAGCAGCGCGATCCCGGCCAGCGCGACCACGCCGATCACCACGACCGCCCAGAAGGTCGAGCGCCAGCCGAGTTGCTGGCCGAGGAAGGTGCCGAACGGCACGCCGACCACGTTGGCCAGGCTGAGCCCGGTGAACATCAGGGCGATGGCGCTGGCCCGCCGCTCCGGCCTGACCAGGTCGGCGGCGACCACGGCGGCGACGCCCACGTAGGCGCCGTGCGCGAAGGAGGCGACGATCCTGCCCGCCATGAGCGCGCCGTACCCGGGCGCCAGCGCCGACAGCACGTGGGCCACGACGAACAACACCATCACCGACATCAGCAGGGTCTTCCTCGGCATCCGCGCCCCCAGCGCGGTCATCAAGGGGGCTCCCACGACGACGCCGAAGGCGTAGCCGGACACCAGCAGCCCGGCGGCCGGGATCGAGGTGTGGAAATCCGCCGCCAGGTCGGGCAGCAGCCCGGCGATGACGAACTCCGTGGTGCCGATCCCGAAGGCACCCAGAGCCAGCGCGAGCAGCGCGAGAGGCATGGTGGAGCACTCCTCATATAAACTGATTGCCAGCGCGTGCATTAATTGCACACGCCTTATATATGAGCATGCAACTACATGCGTGTGCAACTTTTCGAGGGGTGAGCCATGTCACTAGAGACCCGGGCCCAGGGCTGGCGCACCCTCGCCGCCCTGCAACAACGCATCGAGACGAAGATCGAGAAGGCGCTCCAGGACCACCACGACCTGAGCGTCAACGAGTTCTGCCTGCTGCACCACCTGTCGGTCCCCGACGGGCCGAGCACCCGCATGCAGCACCTGGCCGAGATGCTCGTGCTCAGCCAGAGCGCCACGACCCGCCTGGTCACCCGGCTCGAGAACCGCGGACTGGTCAAGCGGGTGCTGTCGGCGGAGGACCGGCGCGGGATCTACGCCGAGGCCACCGAGTCGGGCCGCGCGCTGCACGACAAGGCCGTGCCCACGCACAACGAAGCGCTCGAGGCGGCGCTGCGCGAGGCCGAGGGCCTGCCCGAGCTCACGCCGCTGGTCTCCGCGCTGGAGACGCTGGCGCTCAAGGTTCAGCCGTTGAGCAGCTGATAGGCCATCCTGGCCACGCCGAGTCCGGCGCCGATCATGAACATGATGCCGCTGACCGCCCAGAACTCCGTCATGAAGCGCTCGAACCCGCCGAACCCGCCGAGCCGTACCGCCGCCACCAGCGCGCCGCCCAGGGCGTATCCGATCATCGGGGAGGCCAGCCCCCACAGCCGCTCGCGCAGCGTCCAGCCCTCGCTGATCAGCGTGAGCACCGCCCCGACGGCCCACACCAGCACCGGGAGCTCGAAGATCGCCAGCTCGCCCACGTGGAAGGGCACCATCAGCCCGGCGATCAGGAACAGCACCATCGCGGTCACCTCACGCGGATGGTCCTGCAGGATGGTCCAGGCGTCGCGTCCCTCGGTGGTGTAGGGGTTGGCGCTGGACATGAAGGCGTTCCGCAGCCCGGCGAACGGCGAGCGGCGGCGCGGCGGGCGCGACAGATGCCGCTCCGCGAGCTGGCGCCCCCTGATCACGCCGGGCGGCACGTCGTCGACGATGCGCGGGCCGACGGCGGGGAACTGCGCCGTCTTGCGCGGCTCCTCGGGCGGGGGCTCGACGACCGGGTTGAGCTGCCTGACCTCGCGCTCGACGAGCGCGCGGGGGTCGCCGAACCTGGCCAGGACCTTGGCCACGTCCTTGGCGGTCCGTGCGTCCCCGCGCTCGCGCTCGATGCTGGCGCGTAACCTTTTCACGAAGTCGATGCGCTGGTCCGGGCGGAGCACGCCGTGCGCGGCGTCCGCCGCTCGGGCCACGTAGTCGAGAACCAACTGATCAGCTCTCTCGTTCACAAGCCAAAACTACAGCGACTTACCATTTTCAGGATGACCTTCACCGATTGGCTCCGGGGGCGCTCCGACGAACAGTTGCGAGCGCTGGTCTCCGCGCGCCCGGAACTCATCACGCCGGTGCCCGCCCATCTCGAAGGTCTGGCCGCGCGGGCCAGCAGCCCGTCGGCCATCGGGCGGGTGCTCGACCGCCTCGACCGCTTCTCCCTGTCGGTGGTGGAGGCGCTGGCCGTCCTCGACGAGCCCGTCCCCGCCGACCGGCTCAAGAGTGCGCTCAACCTGCCCAGGAGCCCCAAGCAGACCATCGAACGGCTGCGCGGCCTGGCCCTGGTCTTCGGCACCGACAAGGCGCTCCGGCTGGCGCCGGGGGTGCGCGGCGTCCTGGAGGACCCCGCGGGGCTGGGCCCGCCCGTGGCCGACGTCTTCCGCCATCACCCGCCCGAGCAGCTGACCGAGATGGCCGACGAGATCGCGCCCGGCACGACGGGCACCGGCAAGGACCGCCTGGCCGAGGCGCTCGCCCAGCCTGGCAAGCTGATCGAGGAGGTCTCCCCCGAGGCCCGCACCGCGCTGAACCAGCTCACCTGGGGCCCTCCCACCGGCAGGGTGCCCAACGCCCGCCGCGAGGTCACCACCGCCACCGCTCGCTCCCCCATCGAGGAACTCCTGGCCAGGGGCCTGCTGGCGGCGACCGGCGAGCAGACCGTCACCCTCCCCCGCGAGGTGGCGCTCCATCTGCGCGACGGCCGCGTCCACCACGACGCCCAGCCCAACCCGCCCAAGCTGGAGGGCACGCCGCGCCAGCAGCCACTGGCCGACCGCACCGCGGCCGGCCAGGCCTTCGAGCTGGTCCGCGCGGTCGAGGAACTGTGCGAGCGCTGGTCCGTCGAGCCTCCCGGCGTCCTGCGCACCGGCGGGCTCGGCGTGCGCGATCTCAAGCGCACCGCCGGCCTGCTCGACCAGCCCGAGTGGGTGGCCGCGCTGGCCGTGGAGATCGCCCACTCCGCCGGCCTGATCGGCGCCGAGGGCGAGTGGCTGCCCACCTCCGCCTACGACGTGTGGCGCGTCAAGCCCACCGACGAGCGCTGGGTACGGCTCGCGGAGGCCTGGCTGCGCATGGACCGCGTCCCCGGCCTGATGGGCGAGCGCGACGAGAAGGACCGCCCGCTCAACGCCCTCCACCCCGACCTGCGTCGTTCGTCCGCGCCCGGCATCCGGCGGGCCACGCTCGAGATCCTGCCGCCCGGCCTGGCGCCCAGCCTGGAGTCGGTCCAGCAACGCCTGGCCTGGGAGCAGCCCCGCCGCCGTGCCCTCCTGCGCGACCAGCTGATCGAGTTCACCCTGCGCGAGGCCGAGCAGGTCGGCGTGACCGGGATGGGCGTGCTGTCCACGCACGGCCGCGAGCTGCTCGACGGCGACGTCACCAGCCTGGCCGCCCTGCTCCCCGAGCCCGTCGACCACGTGCTGCTGCAGGCCGACCTCACCGCCGTCGCGCCGGGACCGCTCACCAGCGACCTCAACCGCTGGCTGGCGCTGACCGCCGACGTGGAGTCCAAGGGCGGCGCGACCGTCTACCGCTTCAGCGAGAGCTCCGTGCGCCGCGCACTCGACGCCGGTCACGGCGCCGACGAGCTGCTGTCCATGCTGGCCCGCCACTCGGCCACGCCCGTGCCGCAGCCGCTGTCCTACCTGATCACCGACGTGGCCCGCCGCCACGGTCGCATCCGGGTCGGCACGGCCGGCGCCTACATCAGGTGCGACGACCCCGCCCTGCTCGACCAGATCACCGCCGACCGGCGGGCGACGCCGCTGCGGCTGCGCCGGCTGGCCCCGACCGTCATCGCCTCGCGCACCTCCCGCGCGGTGCTGGTCGACTCGCTGCGGGCGATGGGCTACGCGCCGGTGGCCGAGTCGATCGACGGCGACGTGATCATCACCCAGCTCGACTCCAGGCGCACCGAGGCGCAGCCCGCGCCGCGCACCGTCCACACGGCCGTCCTCGATCCCGACGTCGTCGTGGCCGCCGTGCGTGCCATGCGCGCGGGAGACGCGCGGCGGGCGCCCGCCGAAGCGCCCGCCGGCCAGGTGCCGCGCGGCCCCGCGACCGCGACCATCACCGCGCTCCAGGACGCCATCCGCGCGGGTGTGCGCGTGTGGATCGGCTACCTCGACTCGCAGGGCAACGCCACCTCGCGCATCCTCGAACCCGCCCGCATGGAGGGCGGCTACCTGACCGCCTACGACGAGACCCGCGCGGCCGTCCACCGCTTCGCACTCCATCGGATCACAGGGGTCGCCGATCTCTCCTGACGGAGTTACGTTGACCGCATGACGCAGACTCTGGGGCACCTGGCCGAGCAGTCCTGGGAGCGCCTGGGCGACTACGAGTCGCTGTTCTACGAGGGCCGCTGGCACCGCAGCCTCGACCTGGCCGCGCGGGCCCGGCGCGTCTGCGGCGGGCTGGTCTCCGCCGGCGTACGGCCCGGCGACCGCGTCGTGGTGATGATGGCGACCTCCCCCGAGGTCCCCGTGCTCTACCAGGCCGTCTGGCTGGCCGGGGCGGTCGTGACCCCGGTGGTCTTCCTCGTCGGCCCCGACGAGCTGCGGCACATCCTGACCGACAGCGGCGCCCGGCTGGTCGTCACCTCGCCCGAGCTGCTCGACACCGTCAACGCGGCGGGCGTCGACGTCCCGGTCCTCACCGAGCTCCCCGAGTCCGCCGAACACGGCCTGGTCCCGCGCGACCCGGCCGACCTGGCCGCCCTGATGTACACCGGCGGCACCACCGGCCGCGCCAAGGGCGTCATGCTCAGCCACAGCGGCCTGTGGAACGTCTCCCGGGCCGGCTACGACATGTCCCATCAGGAGGGCGTCAACCGGGCGATCGTGCCGGTGCCGCTCTCGCACGCGTACGGGCTGATCGTGACCATCGGCTCCATGCAGGCGACCGAGCCGCAGCAGGCGGTGCTGATGCGCTGGTTCGAGCCGAAGGCCTTCCTGGAGCTGGCCCGCGAGCAGCGGGTGGAGTTCGGCGCCGTCGTGCCCGCCATGCTGCAGATGCTGCTCGCCGAGGACGAGTTCCCCGAGCTGCCCGACCTGCGCTTCCTGACCTGCGGCGCGGCCCCGCTGACCCGCGAGGTGCTGGAGGAGTTCGAGCGCCGCATGCCCGGCGTGCAGATCCTGGAGGGCTACGGGATGACCGAGACCTCCGCGGTGACCACCTTCAATCCTCCGGGCCGCCGCAAGATCGGAAGCGTCGGGCTGCCGCTGTCCGGCTACGAGATCACCATCCGCGACTCGGCGGGCGAGGAGGTGGAGTGCGGCGACGTGGGCGAGATCTGCATCCGCGGCGAGTCGCTGATGCAGGGCTACTGGGGCGCGACCGCCGACGAATCCACCGCCCTGGTCGACGGGGAGTTGTGGACGGGCGACATCGGCTGCGTCGACGACGACGGTTACCTCTACGTCGTCGACCGCAAGAAGGACCTGATCATCCGCGGCGGCTTCAACGTCTTCCCCCGGGACGTCGAAGACGCCCTGAACGAGCATCCCGATGTGATCATCTCGGGAGTCGTCGGGCGTCCTGACGAGCGGGTCGGCGAGGAGGTCGTGGCTTTCGTCCAGCTGCGTCCCGGAGCGACGGCCTCGGCCGACGAGCTGATCTCCTGGGCCAGAGACCGGGTCGGCCGGGTGAAGTATCCGCGCGAGGTGCGCTTCGTGGATCACATCCCGGTGACCAGCGTGCTGAAGCTGGATCGTAAGGCCCTACGCGCCCAGCTGTGAGCGATGGGCGGCCGACAGCCAGAGCATCGCGGGGATCACCCCGGCCGCCAGCACCAGAGAGCCCGCGGTGGCGCCGCTCATGCAGTACGCGTTGGCGACCAGCACCCAGGCCCCGGCCAGGCGGGAGACGACCTTGCCCGTGGTGCTCGCCTGGCGGCGGGCCAGGACGAAGCAGGCGACGCTGAGCGCCAGGAAGGTGAGCGAGCCCGCGGCCATGTGGCCCAGCGAGTGCCAGCTCATCGTGGTCGGGATCGCGTCGT
Organism: Nonomuraea sp. NPDC050663; assembly: GCF_044456985.1. Taxonomy (NCBI): domain Bacteria; kingdom Bacillati; phylum Actinomycetota; class Actinomycetes; order Streptosporangiales; family Streptosporangiaceae; genus Nonomuraea; species Nonomuraea sp. NPDC050663. The sequence goes on along the minus strand of NZ_JBITGL010000011.1, from coordinate 42,595 downwards.
AGCCGGCGGGGAAGCCCGCTCCCGGGTCCATGACCAGCAGGCCCGAGGCGATCATCCCGACGCCGACGATCCCGGTCAGCCTGGGCAGCCACCCGCTGCCGCTCGTGCGGCGCAGGCCGTACGAGCCGGCGAGGAACAGCACGCCGGCGACGACGAAGTTGGTGATCTGCAGCCAGCCCAGTTCGCCCAGCGACAACATGCTCAGCGGATGCCTGGTCAGGTCGAACGGCTCGCGCAGGGCGGCCTGGGCCAGCGAGACCGCGGCCCAGAGCGGGGCGGCGACCGTGCCGGCGACGAGCAGGGTGCGGGTGGTGCTGATCCGGGCGGTGGTGGCGACGGCGGTCATGTCGTGGTCCCTTTCTCGGTGGTCTCTGCCCAGACGTCGATCGGGCGATGCGACAGGGAACGGACGGCGTTCCCTGTCACATAGGCTGGAGCGACGTGGGTGTACAGGCACCGATCGAAAGGACCGCGAGATGCGCTACCTGATGATGTCCAAGGGTTCCGACACCCCGCCCGACGAGAAGCTCTTCACCGAGATGGCCGCCTTCATCGAGGAGATGTCGGCCGCGGGCATCCTGCTGGCCACCGGCGGGCTCGACCCGGTCGGCATCCGCGTCGCCTCCAAGGGAGACGAGATCACGGTCACCGACGGCCCGTTCACCGAGGCGAAGGAGGCCGTTGCCGGCTTCGCCCTGGTCGAAGTCCGCTCCCGGGAGGAGCTGCTGGAGCTCTCCCGCCGCTTCCGCAGGATCGTCGGCGACGGGGAGAGCTTCATCCACCAGGTGTTCTAGGTGGACGCGGCGCGCACGGTCGACGCGGTATGGAAGTTCGAGTCCGCGAAGATCATCGCCGGGTTGACCAGGCTGGTGCACGACGTCGGCCTGGCCGAGGAACTGGCCCAGGACGCGCTCGTGGCGGCGCTGGAGCAGTGGCCTGAGTCAGGCGTGCCCGACAACCCGGGCGCCTGGCTCATGACCATCGCCAAACGCCGCGCCATCGACCACCTCCGGCGCTCCCAGCGCCTTCAGCCGCTGCCCGAGGACGGCCGGGAACCGGGCGCCGCGGGATCCTCCGGGTCACTCGACCCGAGTGCTCCCGCGGACGCCGACCCCGACGACGTCCTGCGGCTGATGTTCCTGTCGTGCCACCCGGTGCTGCCCACCACGCACCGGGTGGCCCTCACCCTGCGCCTGCTCGGCGGCCTCACCGCCGACGAGATCGCCCGCGCCTTCCTCGTCACCGAGCAGACCGTGACCCAGCGGATCGCCGACGCCAAACGGCTGCTCGCCGCCGAGCAGGTCGCCTTCGACCTGCCCGCGGGGCCCGAGCTGGCCGAGCGGCTGTCGTCGGTGCTCGGGGTCGTCTACCTGATCTTCAACGAGGGTTACTCCGCGACCTCCGGCGACGACCTCATGCGTCCAGGCCTCGTCCAGGAGGCGCTGCGCCTGGGACGCCTGCTCGCCGAGCTCGCCTCCTCCGAGGCCGAGGTGCACGGGCTCGTCGCCCTGATGGAGATCCAGGCCTCGCGCTCGGCCGCCCGCACCGGACCGTCGGGCGAGCCCGTCCAGCTCCACGAGCAGAACCGGGGGCGCTGGGACCAGTTGCTCATCCGGCGCGGCTTCCAGGCGATGCTCCGCGCCCGCGCCGCCGGCGGTACGCCAGGGCCGTACATGCTGCAGGCGGCCATCGCCGTCACCCACGCCCAGGCACGCGGCGCCGACGAGACCGACTGGGCGCGCATCGCCGCCCTCTACGACCTGCTCGTCCGGCTCCTGCCCACGCCCGTCGTGCACCTCAACCGCGCCGTGGCCGTCGCCATGGCGTACGGGCCCGCCGCCGGGCTCGACCTCGTCGACCCGCTGCTGTCCGACCCCGCGTTGCGCGACTACCACCTGCTGCCCAGCGTCCGCGGCGACCTCCTCGAACGGCTCGGGCGGCACGCCGAGGCCCGCGTAGAGTTCACCCGGGCCGCCGCTCTCACCCGCAACGCGGCGGAGCGGGAGTTCCTGCTGAAACGGGCCGACGCCGTCGATCCCGGCCATCCCCCTCAGCACGAGACCCTCGGCCGGGCCGCCCGGCGTTTCCTCGCGAGCCAGGACCTCACACCCGCAACGGTCCGCTCCTACACCCAGACCCTCACCCGCCTGCGCCGGAGCCTGGGAGACCGCCTGCCGCTCGCCGACCTCACCCCCGCCCACGTGGCCAGGGTGTTCACCACGACCTGGCAGGGGGCGGCCCCCAGCACCTGGAACCGCCACCGCGCCACCGTGCGCTCCTTCTCCGCCTGGCTGGGCGGCGAGGACCTGGCGGCCCTGCTCCCCCGCCGCCACGACGAGCCACGCGTCCACAGCCCCGTCGACGACACGATCCTCGACGACCTCCAGGACCTGCCCCTGCGCGAACGAACGCTCTGGCATCTCCTGCGCGAATCGGGCGCCCCCGTGACCACCGTCCTGGCGCTGAACGTCGAGGACCTCGACCTCGACGACCGCACCGCGGTCGGCGGCGTCTCGTGGCGCAAGCACACCGCCCGGCTGCTGCCCGCCCTGATCGCCGGCCGCCCCTCCGGCCCGCTGTTCCTCACCGACCGGAGGGCCGGGCCCGGCGCCACCGACGTGTGCCCGCACACGGGCAGGAAGCGGCTGTCCTACGAGCGCGCCGAGTACCTGTTCAAGCGGGCGAGCGGCGGCCTGACCCTGAGCAGCCTTCGGCGCCGAGCCGGGCAGAAGTCGCGAATCGTGATAAATGTAGGACGGTGACCAGCCCTCACGACCCGCAGTCGGGCTACAGCGACTACCAGCCCTACGGCGCGCCGTACGGCCGGCAGCCGCCGCCCACCTCAGGCCACGGCCACCTGCCGCCGGCGGTGCAGCGGACGGTCGAGAACACCCGCACGCAGGCGATCGTCGCCCTGGCGGTCAACTTCATCTCGGTTGCCTCGTGCTGCAACGTCTTCGGCCTGGTCGGCGGGATCCTCGCCTGGCGTGCCCTCAGCAAGGCCACCACCGACCTGCCGGGCGCCAAGAGCCTGACCAAGTGGAGCTGGATCGTCTTCGGCACCGGATTCGCGATCATGGCGGTCGTGATGGGCATCGCGATCGCCGTCGACACCCGTAACGGCGATTAGGGACTGTTCAGCGCCCCTCTCGTGTTGGATAACGATGTGAACAACGGCCCGCTCATCGTCCAGTCCGACAAGACGCTGCTGCTCGAAGTCGACCATGAAAAGGCCGACGAGTGTCGCAGAGCCATCGCGCCCTTCGCCGAGCTCGAGCGCGCACCCGAACACGTGCACACCTACCGCGTCACCCCTCTGGCCCTGTGGAACGCCCGCGCGGCGGGCCACGACGCCGAGCAGGTCATCGACGCCCTGATCTCCTTCAGCCGCTACCCGGTCCCCCACGCGCTGCTCGTCGACGTGGCCGAGACCATGGCCAGGTACGGCAGGCTGCGCCTCGACAAGCACCCGACGCACGGCCTCATGCTGTCGAGCACCGACCGCGCGGTCCTGGAAGAGGTCCTGCGCTCCAAGAAGATCCAGCCGATGCTGGGCGACCGCATCGGCGCCGACGCCGTCGCCGTCCACCCGAGCGAGCGCGGCAACATCAAGCAGGCGCTGCTCAAGCTGGGCTGGCCCGCGGAAGACCTGGCCGGTTACGTCGACGGCGAGGCCCACCCGATCGCCCTGAAGGAAGACGGCTGGACGCTGCGCAACTACCAGAAGGAGGCGGCCGACGCCTTCTGGCACGGCGGCTCCGGCGTGGTCGTGCTGCCCTGCGGCGCCGGCAAGACCATCGTCGGCGCGGCGGCCCTCGCGCACGCCCAGGCGACCACGCTGATCCTGGTCACCAACACCGTCAGCGTGCACCAGTGGAAGCAGGAACTCCTCAAGCGCACGAGCCTCACCGAGAACGAGATCGGCGAGTACTCCGGCTCCAAGAAGGAGATCCGCCCGGTCACCATCGCGACCTACCAGGTGATGACGGCCAAGCGGAAGGGCGTCTACGCCCACCTGGAGCTGTTCGACGCGCGTGACTGGGGCCTGATCGTCTACGACGAGGTGCACCTGCTGCCCGCCCCGATCTTCCGCATGACCGCCGACCTGCAGGCGCGGCGGCGCATCGGCCTGACCGCCACCCTGGTTCGCGAGGACGGCCGCGAGGGTGACGTGTTCTCCCTGATCGGCCCCAAGCGCTACGACGCTCCCTGGAAGGAGATGGAGAACCAGGGCTGGATCGCGCCCGCCGACTGCGTCGAGGTGCGGGTGACGCTCCGCGACGACGAGCGGCTGGTGTACGCGATGGCCGAGTCCGACGAGCGTTACCGCTTCGCCGCGACGATGCCCGCCAAGACGCGCGTCACCGAGGCGCTGGTCAGGAAGCATCTGGGCGAGCAGGTCCTGGTGATCGGGCAGTACATCGACCAGCTCGACGAGCTGGGCGAGCACCTGAACGCCCCGGTCATCAAGGGCGAGACCCGCATCAAGGAGCGGGAGGAGCTGTTCCAGGCCTTCCGCGACAAGGAGATCCAGGTGCTCGTGGTCTCCAAGGTGGCCAACTTCTCCATCGACCTGCCGGAGGCGGCGGTGGCGATCCAGGTGTCGGGGACGTTCGGCTCGCGCCAGGAGGAGGCGCAGCGGCTCGGCAGGGTGCTGCGGCCCAAGTCCGACGGGGGCGGCGCGCGGTTCTACACCGTGGTCAGCCGCGACACCGTGGACCAGGAGTTCGCGGCGCACCGGCAGCGGTTCCTGGCCGAGCAGGGGTACGCGTACCAGATCATCGACGCCGACGACCTGCTGAACGAGGTATGACAAAACGCCCGGCCGCCGGCCGGGCGTTTCCGTTACATACCCCACTTAGGTCCAGGAGCATCCACGGGTCATCAAGACACACCCCCCTCACCCGGGTGTCAGGCTAACTCTTGCGTATCACGCCTGAACGCGACATACCCCATGATCCGCGCAATGCACCCCCTATGCCCGGATTTTTCGGTATTGGTCTAGCTCGCGAGCAGTCCACCCAGAAAAAGCACTCCCACCGCTACAATCCAGGCCGCCACGCTCGCCCCCATGAGGCGCGCGAACACCCTCTCGTGCTGTCGCGCCGCAGGCAGCACCCAGGCGCTTGCCGTACAGCAGGCCGCCACGGCGGCGAACGCCCCCGACACCAGGTTCACGGCCGCCAGCCGCGCCTCGCAATGACCGTCGCCCGCGCAGAAGGCCTCCAGCCCCCAGCCCGCGAACACCGACAGGGCCCACAACGCCGCGAGGAGGAAGCTGGCGATCGTCGGGATGACCGGGGAAATGCCCAAGCGCACGCCCCACTCCTACCCGCCGAAAATGCTTTGGAAGCCTCCGCACCCGGCGACTAAGCTTGTCGGTTCGCTACCAGGACCGTTACCACCACCTCCCAAGGAGGTCTTTCCGCATGCCCGTAGACCAGCTGGCGCCCGACATACTGGCCTCGGAACAAGCCCATCTCGCCGATTCCCGCAAAGCGCTGCAGGCCATGCGCGAGCACGCGCAGTCGCTGTCGGCCGACGCCGCCGGCGACTGGGTCTCCCAGCAGATCCTGCAGTCGCTGCTCGACCAGCGGGTCGCCGCCCTGGCCGACCACCCCGACACCCCGCTGTTCTTCGGCCGCCTCGACCGCAACGCCGACGACGACCTGCCGCGCACGATCTACGTCGGCCGCCGCCACGTCCACGACGGCCACAGCAAGCCGCTCGTCATCGACTGGCGCGCCCCCGTCTCCCGGGCCTTCTACCAGGCCAGCCCGAGCGATCCCATGGGCGTGCACCTGCGCAGGCGCTTCGGCTACCACGGCGGCAGGCTGACCGCCTTCGAGGACGAGCCCCTCGACACCGGCGCCGACGTCGGCCCCTCGAAGATCCTCACCGAGGAGATCGAGCGCCCCCGCACCGGCCCCATGCGCGACATCGTCGCCACCATCCAGCCCGACCAGGACGAGATCGTCCGCAGCGACCTCGGCACCACCGTGTGCGTGCAGGGAGCGCCCGGCACCGGGAAGACCGCCGTCGGCCTGCACCGGGCCGCCTACCTGCTGTTCACCCACCGCGAGAAGCTCGCCCGCGCCGGCGTGATGATCGTCGGGCCGAACAAGGCGTTCCTCTCCTACATCTCCTCGGTCCTGCCCGCGCTCGGCGAGGTCAAGGTCGATCAGACCACCGTCGCCGACATGCTCGGCACCCCGGGCGCCACAGAAGACCCCGAGGTCGCCGCGCTCAAGGGCTCGGCCCGCATGGTCGAGGTGCTCGAACGCGCGTTGTGGGCGCACATCGTCAAGCCCACCGAGGGCGTCGTCTACACCCAGGGCGTCTACCGCTTCCGCGTGGCCGACCACGAGGTGCGCGAGATCGTCGCCTCCCTGCGCGGCACCACCCGCTACAACCCCGGACGCGACGCGCTCACCCAGCGCATCGCCCACCTGGTGCTGGTCCGCATGGAGCAGCGCGGCGAGTCGCCCGACGACCGCGTGCACGACAAGGTCGCCCGCTCCAAGCCGGTCAAGGCGGTCGTCGAGTCGGTCTGGCCCAAGCTCACGCCGCAGCAGGTCCTCTTCAAGCTGCTGTCCGACCCCGAGTTCCTGGCCAAGGCGGCGAAGAACGACCTGACCGCCGAGGAGCAGCGGCTCCTGCTCTGGCCCAAGCCCTACCGCGGCGCCAAGTCCGCCAAGTGGACCGCCGCCGACGCCGCGCTGCTCGACGAGCTCAACGACCTCATGGAGCGCACCCCCTCGCTCGGCCACCTGGTCGTCGACGAGGCGCAGGACCTGTCGGAGATGCAGCTGCGCGCCCTGGGCCGGCGCTGCCGCACCGGCTCGGCCACCGTGCTGGGCGACCTCGCCCAGGGCACCACGCCGTGGTCGGTCAGCTCCTGGGAGACCGTCCTGAAGCACCTCGGCCAGGCTTCGGGAGAGGTCACCGAACTCACCCTGGGCTTCCGCGTGCCGCGCGAGGTCCTCGACTACGCCGCCCAGCTGCTGCCCTCCATCGCCCCCCACCTCGCCGCTCCCCGCTCCCTGCGCCCCGGCGCCGGGTCGCTGTCCGTACGGCCCGGCGGCTCGCTCACCGAGGCCGTGACGGACGCGCTCGACAAGGAGGGCTCGATCGGCGTCATCGTGCCCGACGCCCGGGTCGACGAGATCGCCCAGGAACTCGGGGTGCCGGTGCTCGGCCCCGACTCGACCGAGGACCACCGCCTGCTCGTCGTCCCGGCCACGCTGGTGAAGGGACTGGAGTACGACCACGTGATCGTCGTCGAGCCCGCCGACATCGTGGCGGCGGAGACTCGCGGGCTGGCCCGGCTGTACGTGGTGCTCACCCGTGCGGTCACCTCGCTGACGGTCCTGCACGACCGTCCGCTGCCGGAGCAGCTGGCCGCCGCCGGATAACGACCCGGTCCAGGCCGCCCACAACCGGCGCACAAGCGTGCTCGCCCACCCTGGTGCTCGACAACGAACACCGTGGGGGGAACCACATGATCAACGATGTCCGAGGCCGCGTGCTCAGCCCGGGTGACGACGGCTTCGAGGCCGCCGCCACACCCTGGAACCTCGCCGTCACCCAGCAGGTCAGCGCGGTCGTGGAGGCCGAGGACGCCTCCGACGTGGCCGCGGCCGTCCGCCACGCCCGCCTGACCGGCCGGGCCGTGACCGTGCAGCCCAGCGGCCACGGCGCCACGCCCGGCCTCGACGGCGAGATCCTGGTGCGCACCGGCGGGATGCGGTCGGTGGAGGTCCGCCCGCAGGAGCGCCTGGCCCGGGTGGAGGCGGGGGCCTCCTGGGGCGAGGTGCTCACGGCGGCGGGCAAGCACGGCCTGACCGGGCTCGCGGGCAGTTCACCGGTGGTGAGCGTCGCGGGCATGAGCCTCGGCGGCGGCCTGAGCTGGTTCGGACGCGCCCACGGGCTGGCCGGCAACGCCGTGCGCGCCCTGGAGGTGGTCGACTCCGAGGGCGCGCACGTGCGCGTGACGGCGGACTCCGACCCCGACCTGTTCTGGGCGCTGCGCGGCGCGGGCGGCGACTTCGGCGTGGTCACCGCGCTGGAGATCGACCTCTTCCCCGCCCCCGTCCTGTACGGCGGGCGCCTGCTCTGGCCCGCGCACCGCCTGGAGCAGGCGCTCTCCGCCTTCCGCAAGATCACCGCGGACGCTCCCGACGAACTGAGCCTCTGGTTCACCACGATGCAGTTCCCGCCCTTCGACTTCGTGCCCGAGCCGCTACGTGGGCTGCACGTCGTGCTGGTCGACTGCGCCTTCCTCGGCGACGCCGCCACCGGCCGCGAGCTGATGCGCCCGCTGGAGCGCATCCCCGACCTCGTCGCCGACACCCGGGACGAGCTGCCGGTGAGCGAGCTGGGCTTCATCTGCGCCGAGCCGGTCGAGCCCATGCCCTCTCAGCACCGCGCGGAGCTGCTGACCGATCTCGACGACGCCGCGACGGCCACGCTCCTCAAGGCCGTCGCGCTGGGCAAGGTCACGCCGGACGTGATCCTCCAGATCCGCCACCTCGGCGGCGCGCTGGCCCGCCCTGACGCCGACGCGGGCGCCTGCGGCCACCTGGCGGAGCCGTACCTGGTCAACCTGCTCGGCGTGGCGGGCGAGGAGACCGGAGCGCGCCAGGCGGGCCTCGCCCTGGCGCTGGCGCCCCACGTCAGTGGGCGCAAGCCGTACACCTTCCTCAACGAGCGCGAGAGCGCCGCGGCGGCCTTCCCCGAGGAGACGCTGGCCAGGCTGCGGCAGATCAAGCGTGCCCGCGATCCGCAGGGCCTGTTCCGCTCCAACCACCCCGTGCTCGGCTGACACGCGACGCCGCTGCTAGGTTGTCGGGCCATGAACATCCGGTACGGCACGCCCGACGAGATTCCCGCCCTTCTGGATTTCTGGGTCCTGGCGGCCGAGGGCACCGATCGGCGCGACTCCCCCGACAAGGTCGCCGCCCTGCTTGAGCGGGATCCGCAGGCGCTGCTGGTCGCCGAGATCGACGGCGAGACGGTGGGCACGCTCATCGCCGGATGGGACGGCTGGCGCGCCCACCTCTACCGGCTGGCCGTCCACCCCGGGCACCGGCGCAAGGGCATCGGCTCGCGGCTCATCAAGGCGGCCGAGGAGCGTTTCGCGCGGTTCGGCGCCTTCCGCGCGGACGCCATGGTGCTGCACGACAACGACCTGGCCCGCCACGCGTGGAAGGCCGCCGGCTACGCCGTCCAGCCGGAGTGGGGCCGCTGGGTCAAGCCGCTGGCCCCGTGAGAACGCCGAAGGGCGGTTCCCCGCCGGGGAACCGCCCTTCAACGTGTCAGCTGGACTTAGAAGTCCATGTCTCCGCCGCCGGGCATGCCGCCAGGAGCAGCCGGGGTCTTCTCCGGCTTCTCGGCGATGACAGCCTCGGTGGTCAGGAACAGCGCCGCGATGGAGGCGGCGTTCTGCAGCGCGGAGCGCGTCACCTTCGCCGGGTCGATGATGCCCGAGTCGAACATGTTGACGTACTCGCCGGTCGCGGCGTTGAGGCCCTCACCCGGGGTCAGGTTGCGGACCTTCTCCACCACGACGCCGCCCTCGAGGCCGGCGTTGACGGCGATCTGCTTCAGCGGCTCCTCGAGAGCCTTGCGCACGATCGCGGCACCGGTGGCCTCGTCACCCTGGAGCTCGAGCTTGTCGAACGCCTTGGCGCCGGCCTGGATCAGCGCCACGCCACCGCCGGGGACGATGCCCTCCTCGACGGCCGCCTTCGCGTTGCGAACGGCGTCCTCGATGCGGTGCTTGCGCTCCTTGAGCTCGACCTCGGTCGCGGCACCCGCCTTGATGACGGCGACGCCACCGGCGAGCTTGGCCAGGCGCTCCTGGAGCTTCTCGCGGTCGTAGTCGGAGTCGGTGCGCTCGATCTCGTTGCGGATCTCGTTGACCCGGCCGGAGATCTGGTCGGCGTCACCGGCGCCGTCGACGATGGTGGTCTCGTCCTTGGTCACGACGACCTTGCGGGCGCGGCCCAGCAGGTCGAGCGTGGCGGACTCGAGCTTGAGGCCGACCTCCTCGGCGATGACCTGACCACCGGTGAGGGTGGCGATGTCGCCGAGCATGGCCTTGCGGCGGTCGCCGAAGCCGGGAGCCTTGACGGCGACCGACTTGAACAGGCCGCGGATCTTGTTGACGACCAGGGTGGCCAGAGCCTCGCCCTCGATGTCCTCAGCGATGATCAGCAGCGGCTTGCCCGACTGGACGACCTTGTCGAGCAGGGGCAGCAGGTCCTTGTTGGCCGAGACCTTGCTGTTGACGATCAGGATGTAGGGGTCCTCGAGGACGGCCTCCATCCGGTCGGGGTCGGTCACGAAGTAACCCGAGACGTAACCCTTGTCGAAGCGCATGCCCTCGGTGAGCTCGAGCTCGAGGCCGAAGGTGTTGCTCTCCTCGACGGTGATGACGCCTTCCTTGCCGACCTTGTCCATCGCCTCGGCGATGAGCGCGCCGATCTCGGGGTCGGCGGCGGAGATGGAGGCGGTCGAAGCGATCTGCTCCTTGGTCTCCACGTCCTTGGCCAGCTTGGAGAGCTCCTCGCTGACGCGCTCGACGGCGGCCTCGATGCCCTTCTTCAGGCCCATCGGGTTGGCGCCGGCGGCAACGTTGCGCAGACCCTCGCGTACGAGAGCCTGGGCGAGCACGGTGGCGGTGGTGGTGCCGTCACCCGCGACGTCGTCGGTCTTCTTGGCGACTTCCTTGACGAGCTCGGCCCCGATCTTCTCGTACGGGTCCTCGAGCTCGATCTCCTTGGCGATGGACACACCGTCGTTGGTGATCGTGGGGGCGCCCCACTTCTTCTCCAGAACGACGTTGCGGCCCTTCGGGCCAAGGGTCACCTTGACGGCGTCAGCGAGTTGGTTCATGCCGCGCTCGAGACCGCGCCGGGCGTCCTCGTCAAACGCGATCATCTTGGCTGCCATAAGGCTAGACCTCCCAGATGAGGGTGGCTTGCAAATGGGACCGAGCCGAAGCCCGCGACGGCATATAGGTCTGCAACTCCATGCGGCAGACCCCATCGTCCCGATCCGATTATTGGCACTCTAGTAGCTAGAGTGCCAACGACTGTTTAGCACTCTACCCGGTCGAGTGCAAGCCAGCGAACCAATGGCCCAGTTCAGCGGGTGTTCACCAGCTCGAGAATCTCCGGCCGGAGGAAGGCCTGCGCTTCGGCGTACGGCACGGCGACCCAGCGGATGTCGGCGCACTGGGGGATCTCTCCGCGCCAGCCCACCAGGACGTTGTCGGCGGTGAAGACCAGGGCCGAGGTCGGGACGAACCTGCAGGCGCCCTCGATGGGGTGCGTCGGCCTGCGGACGAGCTCGCCCAGCCGGGCGAGGCCGACCTTGAACAGCTGCCTGGGCGTGAACACCTGGCCGGTGGTGAGGTCGACGGTGATCCCGGCGGGGAACTTGAACGCCGCGCCGTGAGGGAAGACCGGGTCGCTGACGTCCATGGCTGCCGACAGGATCCGCGGACCCTTCAGCCCGATCTCGACGGTCAGCCCCTGGTTCATCTCGACGCCCTCGACGCCCTGCTTCTTGTAGCGCCGCGTGTAGCGGGCCTGCGCCTGCTCCAGGGGCGCGTGCAGGGCGCGGTTGACCGTCTCCTGGAGCACGGGGTCGGCCAGCCCGGACACGGTCAGATACTCCGCGCCCGCGGCCGAGTAGCCGGACACGCGCGGGCCGTCGCCCACGCGTTTGACCGTCACCTGGAGCTCGGCCGGTTTCTGCGCCGCCTTCTTCTTGACCGGGGTGCTGGGACCGAGCAGGTACGCCAGCACCGTGAACACGGCGGCGACCGCTACGACAGCAGGCAGGATCCACTTGGGCACGGCGTGGAACGCTAGCCCAATCCGTCACGTTTTGCCCACCGGGAAACGAATACGAGTGAAGGCCAAAGGCCGGGTCATGGAAAGTGGCCCGGCCCCTGAGCCCGGGAGGGGCGTTCGCATCACGCGAACCGCCGACTGTTGGTGTCAGACTGCCCGGACAGACTCGGCCTGGGGGCCCTTCTGTCCCTGCGTGATCTCGAACTCGACCCGCTGGCCCTGCTCGAGAGACCGATAGCCGTCCATCATGATCGCTGAGTAATGGACGAAGACATCCTTACCACCGTCTACCGCGATGAAGCCGTAGCCCTTGTCCGCGTTGAACCACTTGACGGTGCCCTGCGCCACTTCCGACTCCTCTAACTGGGCTCCGGACCTCGCCCATTCCTCTCGCGACATCCGGGGTCATACGGACTTAACACGAAATCAAGCCAGACGACCGCATCGACCATACCTGTGGCATGCCTTTGAAGAACAGAGTCAAGCGGAAAACTACTTAGCGCGACATTTCCTTTAAGTTTGAAATTTTCGCCCCAGAACGACGACAGGCCCCCTCGGGGGCCTGTCAGACGCGAGTACGGCTCAGCCGCCGGCGACCGCGGGGATGATCGAGATCTGAACACCCTCAGGCGTCGCGGTGTCGAGCCCTTCGGCAAATCGGACGTCCTCTTCGCCAACATAAACGTTGACAAAACGCCGAATCTTGCCCGATTCATCCAGAATTCGCGCGCCGATACCCGGGTAGTCGGCGTCGAGCTTCTGAAGGACGTCGCGAAGGGTCGCGCCCTCACCGCTTACGTCCGAGCTGCCACCCGTGTAAGTGCGCAGAATCGTCGGAATCCGCACCGAAACACTCATTAGATAACCTTCCTAAACGCGTCGAGCGACGGCTTGATCACCGCGCTGGGCGCGGCCACGGACGAGACGGCGTCCAGCGTCTTGAGGCCGTCGCCGGTGTTGAGCACCACGGTGTCAAGCTCGGGGTCGAGCTTGCCCGCCTCGACGAGCTTGCGCAGCACACCCACGGTAACCCCGCCCGCGGTCTCGGCGAAGATGCCTTCCGTCTCGGCGAGGAGTCTGATGGCCGAGACGATCTCGGGGTCGGAGACGTCCTCGACCGCGCCGCCGGTGCGGCGGGCGATGTCGAGCACGTAGGGGCCGTCGGCGGGGTTGCCGATCGCCAGCGACTTGGCGATGGTGTCGGGCTTGACCGGCTGGACCACCTCGTGCCCGGCCTTGTAGGCCACGGAGACGGGCGAGCAGCCGCTGGCCTGCGCGCCGTACACCTTGTAGGGCTTGTCGTCGACCAGGCCGAGCGCGATGAGCTCCTTGAAGCCCTTGTCGATCTTGGTGAGCTGCGAGCCGGAGGCGATCGGGATGACGATCTGGTCGGGCAGGCGCCAGCCGAGCTGCTCGGCGATCTCGTAGGCCAGGGTCTTGGAGCCCTCGGCGTAGTAGGGCCGGAGGTTGACGTTGACGAAGCCCCACTTCTCGCCGATCGGATCGCCGATCAGCTCGGAGCAGAAGCGGTTGACCTCGTCGTAGGTGCCGTCGATGCCGATCAGCTTGCCGCCGAAGACCCGGGCCATGGCGATCTTGGCCTGCTCCAGGTCGGCGGGGATGAAGACGCAGGCCTCGAGCCCGGCGCGGGCCGCGGCGGCGGTCACGGCGCCGGCCAGGTTGCCCGTGGAGGAGCACGACAGGGTGTGGAAGCCGAAGTTGCGCGCCGCCTCGACCGCGATGGCGACCACGCGGTCCTTGAAGGAGTGGGTGGGGTTGCCCGAGTCGTCCTTGACGTACAGGGACTTCAGCCCCAGCGACTTACCCAGGCCCTCGGCCTTGACCAGCTTGGTCCAGCCGGGGTTCATGTTGCGCTTCTGCTCGACGTCGCCGGGGACCGGGAGCAGCTTCTTGTAGCGCCAGATGTTGGCGGGGCCGGCCGCGATCTCCTCGCGGGTCACCGTGCCGAATTCGTAGGCCGCCTCGAGCGGCCCGAAACACTCCAGGCACGCGAAGCTGGGGCCGAGGTCGTAGCGTGTGCCGCACTCGCGACAGGACAGGGCGACAGCGGGGCCGAAATCAAGCGACATGAAGCGAGGCCTTCCCTCATCTTCGCCTGCGGCCGCCTTGACCGCAGACCGGATTTGGCACCTTGTCCCGGCCGGCCTCGTCACGTCACGAGCGCGTCTCCGGGAGGGTTGCCGGGGCTTCGCAGGGCCGGTCCCTCCACCCCTCTGGATGAGCAATATGAAGTTGTGTTGCTGACCTGCACTCTACCTGGAGCCCGGCGTCAAGCAACTCGTCGTCTCAGCAGGCGAGATGATCCGTCTCAGCGATAATCCTCCCCGAGCTGGCCCTGGACATATTTGCGGGCCTGGTGAATCCGGGATTTGGCGGTGCCCAAAGGGATGCCAAGCTGCTCGGCGACCTCGTTGTAGTCGAGCTGCACGATGTCTCTGAGCACCAGCGCCTGGGCCAGGTCGGGCTTGTCGGCCTCCAGCGCCTCCATCGCGTCGAGCAGGTCGAGGCGCGATCCGGCGATCACGCTCACCCGTCGCACGTCGGGCTTCTGCATCGGCAGCTCGTCGGAGGTCTGCTCGGCCGCCCGCCGCTTCAGCGAGCGGTAGGTCGTGCGCGCGCAGTTGGCCGTCACGATGTGCAGCCAGGTCGAGAACCTGGCCCGCCCCTCGAAGCGCCCGATGTTGCGCGCGACGGCCAGCAGGGTGTCCTGGCAGGCCTCCTCGGCGTCCTGGTGGTAGGGCAGGATCCGGGCGCAGTGGCGCAGCACATCGGGCTCGATGCGCTTCAGGAGCTCGCCGAGCGCGCGGTGGTCACCGGCCGCGGCGGAGCGTGCAAGTTCCTCGGTTAGCTCATCAAGCGCCATAGAGAGATCCTAGAAGCATGAACAGCGTCCTGGTGGCCTCGAACCGTGGCCCCGTCTCCTTCACCGTCTCGGACGAAGGCGCGCTCATCATGAAGCGCGGCGGCGGCGGGCTGGTCTCCGGCCTGTCGGGGGTGACCAAGAGCAACGGCGTGCTCTGGGTCTGCGCGGCGCTCTCCGACGGCGACCGCAGTGCCGTACGGCAGGCGCCAGGGGGCCGCCTCGACCAGGCGGGGTACGACACGGGTGCGTTGCGCATGCTGGATATTCCTCCCGCCACCTTTCATCGTGCTTACAACGCGGTTGCCAACTCCACACTCTGGTTCGTCAATCATCTCCTGTACGACATCCCCAACGCACCGTTGTTCGGCACCAGATTCGAGCGCGAATGGGAGTCCTACCGCGACTACAACGGCGCCTTCGCGCTCGCGCTGGCCGAGGAGGCCGGTCACGAGGCACGGGTCATGGTGCAGGACTACCACCTGACGCTGACCCCGGCGATGCTCAGGGCCGAGCGCCCCGACCTGCGCATCGCGCACTTCAGCCACACCCCGTGGGCGCCGCCCGAATACTTCAGCCTGCTGCCCGACGAGGTGGCGCGCGAGGTCCTGGAGGGCATCCTGGGCGCCGACCACGCCGGGTTCCTGACCGAGCGCTGGGCGCAGGCCTTCGCCGACTGCTGCCGCCACCTCCTGGGCGCGGAGGTCTCCGGCCGCAGCGTGGTCTACGAGGGGCGCACCACCGACATCGGCGTCCACAGCCTGGGGGTCGACGGCGACTCGCTCTGGCAGCGGGCCTGCGAGCCCGACGTCGAGTCGCACATGACCGCGCTCAGGGAGCAGACGGGCAACCGCCGCCTGATCGTGCGCATCGACCGCACCGAGTTGTCGAAGAACATCGTGCGCGGCCTGCTGGCCTACCGGGAGTTCCTCGCCGCCCATCCCGAGTGGCACGGCCGCGTGGTCCACCTGGCCTTCGCCTACCCGTCGCGCCACGACCTGCCCGAGTACCGCGAGTACACCGCGGCCGTGCAGCGCTGCGCCAAGGAGATCGAGGACGAATACGGCACCGAAGACTGGGACCCGCTGATCCTCAACGTCAACGACGACTACCCGCGCAGCCTGGCCGCCTACCGCCTGGCCGACGTGCTGCTGGTCAACCCGATCCGCGACGGCATGAACCTGGTGGCCAAGGAGGGCCCGATCCTGTCGGAGAGGTGCGCGCTGGTGTTGTCGCGCGAGGCCGGGGCCGCGGCCGAGCTCGGCGGCGACGCCATCGTGGTCAACCCCTACGACGTGGGCGAGACCGCCCGCGCGCTGCACTCCGCGCTGGTCATGGACGAAGACGAGCGGCTGCGCAGGGCGGCCAACCTGCGCAGGGCCGCGACCGCGCTGCCGCCGGACAAATGGCTGTCGTCCCAACTTGATGCCCTTTAGTACGCTTTGCCCGGTGAATAAGGTCGCCATACGCTTC
The DNA here is from genome assembly GCF_044456985.1 of Nonomuraea sp. NPDC050663. NCBI lineage: Bacteria > Bacillati > Actinomycetota > Actinomycetes > Streptosporangiales > Streptosporangiaceae > Nonomuraea > Nonomuraea sp. NPDC050663. Next base: position 26,377 of record NZ_JBITGL010000011.1, on the reverse strand, counting down.
ACCCGTGATCGCGCTACCTGGCTGGTGTATCTGCAGATCGGGGTGTTCGCGACCTACCTGTACGGCCTGAGCTCCGCGCTCCAGATCCTGCGCGCGGAACAGGGCGTCTCCCAGACCGTCGCCGGGCTGCACGGCATCTCCATGGCCGTGTGCGGCGTCGCGGCAGGGCTGGCCCTGCCGTACCTCACCAGGAGGTTCGGCCGCCGCGCCACGACCTGGGCCGGGCTCGTGGGCATCAACCTCGGCGTCGCGCTGGTCTTCGCCAGCTCCGCCGTACCGGTCACGATCCTCGGCTACGGCCTGGCCAGCGGATTCGGCACCTTCACCCTCTACACCGGCATGGCCGCCCTCAGCGACCACCACGGCCCCGCGGGCCCCGCGGCCCTCAACGAGGCCAACGCCTTCGGCGTGATCTTCGGGATCGTCGCACCCTACCTGGTCAGCGCCGCAGCCCAGAGCGCCTTCGGCTGGCGGGCCGCCCTCCTGCTCACGCCGCTGTCGACCGTGCTGCTCGCCCTCGCGCTCGGCCGGCACTGGTTCCCCGAGAAGGTCGTCGAGACGGCCGAGCACCACGAAGGGCCGCCACCGGGCTTCGGCTGGCGCTTCTACGTGGCGGGCGGCGTGCTGTTCTGCTGCGTGGCGCTGGAGTTCACCTTCAACCTCTGGTCGTCGGCCCTGGTGACCACGCGCACCGGCCTGTCGCCCGCGGTGGCGGCCAGCACCCTGACCGCGCTCACCACGGGCCTGGCCGTCGGCCGCTTCGTCGGCACCCCGCTGGCGCTGCGTATGCGCACCACGAGTCTGCTCGTCGGGGCCCTCGCCGTCACCCTCGGGGGCTGGCTGCTGTTCTGGCTCAGCACCAACCCCGTGCTCTCCTACGCCGGCGTGTTCGTCTGCGGCCTGGGCATCGCCCTGCAGTTCCCCCTGGCCCTGGCCGGCATCATCGCCAACTCGGGCAACCGCCCCGACCGCGCCTCGGCCATCGGCTCCATCTGGGCCAGCACGGCCGTCGGCGTCGGCCCGCTGCTGCTGGGCGCGCTCGCCGACGCCTTCGGCACCGTCAACGCGTTCCTGATGGTGCCCGTGCTGATCGCCCTGGCCGTGTCGGGACTGGTCAGCGCCAGGCCGCGCTCTTCAGGATCGTCGCCAGCCCCGGCGTCTTGAACTCGTCGACGACCAGCAGCTTGGTCGTCGGCAGGTACCACAGCCGCTGCGGATAGGTGATCCTGGTCGGGGTCCCGTTGTCGGAGCAGGTGATCTTCCACTCGGTGAAGTGCGCCTTGCGGTCGCCGATCGGCTTGTACCCGGTGACGGAGGGCTTGGAGGGCATCGGCGAGGACCAGTACCTCTCGTCCTTGACGCAGTACATCACCCCGGAGCTGGGGTGGTACGGGTGGTCGAGCTGGTACGGGCTGCCCTCCTTGGCGTACTTCACGGCGCTCTTGCCGAGCACCCAGAAACCGTCGCACTCGGCCGCCCGCTTGGCGCAGCCGCCGGTCAGCACGTGGAGACCGTAACGGTACTTCTTGACCTTCCACTTCGCCGGGACCTGGATGGTGAGCTTGCCGTACGTGACCGGCTTGGTGGCCGCCGCCGGGCTGACCAGGAGCGACGCCGCCAGCGTCAGAGCTGTGATCATGCGTGGGACCCTACGCGGCCCCGCTTGCAATCCGCTCGCAGAGCGATGCGAGCAGCTCCATCACGCCGTCAGGACCGGGCACCACCAGGTCGGCGCGGGCGGCGAGCTCGGTGACCTCGTCGGACGAACTGGCCACGGTGACCCCGGGGACCCCGGCGGCCCGCAGCTCCTCCACCGCGTCGAAGGCCTTCAGGTCGCCGAGGTCGTCGCCGATGTAGAGCACCGACCTGGACATGGTGCTCTCCACGTAGGCGCGCAACGCCACTCCCTTGTCCATGCCGGGAGGCCGCAACTCCAGCACGAACCTGCCCGGCTCGGCCGCCAGCCCGTTGGCGGCCGCCAGCTCCCGCAAGGAGCCGTCCAGCGCGCGGAGCGTCCCGGCCGGGTCGGCGGCCTGACGCGTGTGCACGGCGACGGAGTGGCCCTTGTCCTCGACCCTGACGCCGGGCGGCAGCTCCATCGCGGCCAGCGCCTTGCGAGCGGCCTCCACGCCCGGATGCTCGGGCGGAGCGTCGAGCTCGCCGTCGGCCCATCGCTCCAGGCCGTAGTGGCCGAGCACCGGCAGGCTGCCGACCAGGTCCTGGCCGGGGCGTCCCGTGATGATCACGATGTTCCCCACGTGGGCGCGCAGCCTCGCCAGCGTGTCGGCCGCGGCCGGATGTGCCCTGGCCGCGGCCGGATCTTCCACGATGGGTGCGAGGGTGCCGTCGAAGTCCAGCCCGATGAGCGTGCCCGCCGGATCCGTCAGGATCGCCTCGAGCCCCGCCTTGCCCGCCTCAGTCTTCGGAGTAGGAGTCACTCACCTACCATAAAACCGGCGTTGCGCCCGCTCTCGACGGCGGGTGGCCCGCATCCTGCGCAGCCGCTTGACCAGCATCGGATCGTGTTCCAGCGCCTCCGTGCGGTCGATCAGCTCCCCGAGGAGCTGGTAGTAACGGGTCGCGGAGAACTCGAAGGTCTCCTTGATGGCGTGCTCCTTGGCGCCCGCGTGCCGCCACCAGTGGCGTTCGAAGGCGAGGAGCTCGATCTCACGGTCGGTCAGAGGTCGGTCGGGCGGCTCGGGGGCAGCACTGTCACCGTTCGCCGGTGCAGCGTCCATGGTTCCTCCTAGCCCTTCGTCGTGCCTACGGCACGACTGCTCGGAACGTCCGGGAGACCCGCTGGGGTCACGTTCCTCGCGGCGGCGGCGCGGCCTGGACACCATCGTAATGTTCCGAACGTGGGTGTTCACGGGCTATTGCGAGACGTACAGTCACCAGTTGTGGCCCCTGTCATCACACTTCTCACCGACTACGGACTTGAGGACGGGTACGTGGCGGCCTGTCACGGCGTCATCCTGCGCATCGCGCCGGAGGCCCGCGTCATCGACGTGTGCCATCTGGTCCCGGCAGGAGACGTACGGCGCGGCGCGGCGATTCTCGCGCAGACCATTCCTTATCTTCCCGAGGGCATCCATATCGCGTCGGTCGATCCCGGGGCGGGCGGCACCAGGCGTTCAGTGGCCATCGAGTCCGGCGGCCGGGTGTTCATCGGCCCCGACAACGGCCTGCTGTCGTGGGCGGTGCAGGCGGCGGGCGGCCCCTCGGCCGCCTACGAGATCGCCAACGACGCCTTCTTCCTCGACCCGCCCTCCCCCACCTTTCCAGGGCGCGACGTGTTCTCCCCCGTCGCCGCCCGCCTTTCGACCGGCCGCCAGACCTCCGAGCTCGGTCCGGCGGTGCCGCTGACGCGCCTGGTCTCGCTGCCGTCGCCGACCTCGCAGCTACGCGAGGGTTCGGTCGAGGGCGAGGTCGTCTCGGTCGACCGTTACGGCAACACGCAGCTGTCCATCGCCGCGGGCGACCTGCGTTCGCTCGGCGTGCGGGTGGGCGACACGCTCGGCGTCTGGCTCGGGCGGCGCCAGCTCGCGCTGCCTTTCCGCGAGACGTATGCCGCGGTGGCGCCGGGCGAGCTCGTGGCGTTCGCCGACTCTGCCGGACTGATCGCCATCGCCGTCAACTGCGGTGACGCCGCGCAGCGGCTCGGGCTGCCGCCGGGGGCACGCGTGCGCCTCGCTCCCGTTTCGTAGCAATCCCGACATTACCCCGCGTATCGGCTTGTTTACCGAAGCGCGCGTTCGCGCATGTCAGAATTCACCGACGTGTCCACCCTGCCACTTCTCGCGGCCGCCCTCCTGGCCACCAGCACTCCCGCCGTCGCCGCCGACGACGTGGCCTCCACGGTCAGGGCCAGGCAATGGCAGCTCGACGCCCTCCGCCTGCCCTCGGCGTGGCGGGCCTCCAAGGGCTCGGGCGTCCTGGTCGCCGTCCTCGACACCGGCGTCGACCCCCGCCACCCCGATCTCAAGGGCGCGGTGGTGGAAGGCCCCGACCTGACGGGAGGCGGGGCCGCCGACGGCCAGTGGGGGCACCACGGCACGGCGATGGCCAGCCTGATCGCCGGCCGGGGCCACGGACCCGGCAAGGAGCGCGGCGTCATGGGCGTGGCGCCCCAGGCCAAGGTCCTGTCGGTGCGCGTGACCCTCGAGAACGGCGATCCCCGGCGCGTGCTGCAACGCGCGGGAGGGGGGAACGCGCTGGCCAAGGGCATCCGCTACGCCGTCGACCAGGGCGCCGACGTGATCAGCATGTCGCTGGGCGGGGGCAGCGGCACCTGGAAGGGCTCGAAGGCCGAGAACGACGCGGTGCGCTACGCGCTGGAGCGCGGCGCGGTCCTGGTGGCGAGCTCGGGCAACGACGGCGCGACGACCAACCGGCGCAACTTCCCCGCGGCCTACTCGGGGGTGATCGCGGTCGGCGCGGTCGACAGGCAGCTCAGGGCGGCGACGTTCTCCAACCGTCAGGACTACGTCTCGGTCGTCGCGCCGGGCACCGAGATCGTGGGGGCCGACGGACCCGGCTCGTACGTGATCGGCGACGGCACCAGCCCCGCCGCCGCCCTGGTCGCGGGCATCGCGGCGCTGATCAGGTCGCGCCATCCGCAGCTGTCGCCCGCCCAGGTGCGCGAGGCCATCGAGCGGGGCACCCGCCGCAAGCCCGGCCAGGGCCGCACGAGAACCCTGGGGTACGGCCTGGCCGACGCGCAGCGCGCGCTCAAGCACGCCGACCGCATCGCCCGCCGTGGCGTCACCCAGCCGGCGCTCGGGCCCACGACCGAGCTGCTGCCCTCGCCGGAGCCTCCGATCTCGCGTCTGCTGACGATTCTGGCGATGATCCTGCTCGTGGCCGGGATGTCGATCAGGGTGATCGCCAAGCGATGACTCAAGCAAGCGCTTGTGTGATACTCGGAGACTATGTGGTTCACGGTCGAGGACGGCCTCACCTATCTGGTCGGCACCCAATGCACCGCCTGCCGTACCGTCTGCTTCCCCCCGAAGACCGGCTTCTGCCCCAATCCCCGCTGCGACGGCGAGCAGTTGACCGAGACGCGCCTGTCGCGTAGCGGGAGGGTCTGGTCCTACACCAACTCGTGTTACCCGCCGCCCGAGCCCTTCGAGGCCGCCGAGCCGTACGTGCCGATCACGATCGCCGCCGTCGAGCTGGACCGCGAGAAGATCGTCGTGCTCGGCAGGGTCAAGGACCTGACCGTGGCCGACCTGTCCGTGGGCATGGAACTGGAGCTCACCAGCGAGGACGGGGTGTGGTTGTGGACGCGGTGATCCTCGGCGCGGGCATGCACCCGTGGGGCAAGTGGGGCAGGGACTTCACGGAGTACGGCGTGCGGGCGGCCAGGGACGCGCTCGCCGACGCCGGGATCGCCTGGACCGACGTGCAGTTCGTGGTCGGCGCCGACACGATCAGGAACGGCTATCCGGGCCTGGTCGCCGGCTCGACCTTCGCCCAGGCCCTCGGCTGGACCGGAGCGCGCATCGCCTCCTGCTACGCCGCGTGCGCCTCGGGCGCGCAGGCCCTCGACATCGCCCGCACCCGCATCATGGCCGGGCTGTGCGACGTCGCGCTCGTGGTCGGCGCCGACGCGGCGCCCAAGGGCTTCTTCAAGCCGGTCGGCGGGCCGGGCGACCCCGACTGGCTGCGCTTCAAGCTGCTCGGCGCGAGCAACCCGGTCTACTTCGCGCTCTACGCCCGGCGCAGGATGGAGCTGTACGGCACGACGCAGGACGACCTGGCCGCCGTCAAGGTCAAGAACGCGCTGGCCGGGTCGCTCAACCCCAACGCCCGCTACCGCAAGGCCGTCACGGCCGAGGAGGTGCTGGCCTCGCCCATGGTCGCCGACCCGTTGCGGCTCATGGACATCTGCGCGACCTCCGACGGGGGCGCCGCCATCGTGCTGGCCTCCCGCGACTACGCCCGCCGGCTCGGCGCGCACGATCCCGTACGGCTGGCGGCGGTCTCCACGGTGACGCCCACCTTCCCCAACACCGTGCTGGAGCTGCCGAATTTCGCCACCGACTCGGCCGCCGCCGTACCCGAGCCCGCCAGGCCCTTCCGCTCGGCCATCGCGCACGCCGCTTACGAGGAGGCAGGCATCGGACCCGAGGACGTGTCCCTGGCCGAGGTCTACGACCTGTCCACCGCGCTCGAACTCGACTGGATCGAGGACATCGGCCTGTGCGGCCCCGGCGAGGCGGACAAGCTGCTGCGCACCGGCCAGACCGCACTCGGCGGGCGCATCCCCGTCAACGTGTCAGGCGGGCTGGCCAGCTTCGGCGAGGCCATCCCCGCCCAGGCCATCGCCCAGCTGTGCGAGCTGACCTGGCAGCTGAGAGGCGCGGCCGGAGCCCGCCAGGTCGAGCACGCCAGGGTCGGGCTGGCCGTCAACCAGGGACTTTTCGGTCACGGCTCGGCCGTCATCGCCACCAGATGACCGGTTCCACGAAAAAGAGCCCGCCACGGTCGTCCGTGGCGGGCTCTTCTCGCTGGCTAGTTGACGTGCACCACGTCGTGCGTCTCGGCGAAGTGGCAGGCGCTCTCGTGAGCGGTGCCGGGCCGGATCTGCAGCAACGGCTCCTGCTCGGCGCAGATCTCCTGCGCCTTCCAGCAGCGGGTGCGGAACCGGCAACCCGAGGGCGGGTTGGCCGGCGAGGGCGGGTCACCCTGCAGGATGATCCGCTCACGCTGCTCGCGGCCCTCGGGGTCGGGGACCGGGACGGCCGACAGCAGCGCCTGGGTGTACGGGTGCGCGGGCTTGTCGTAGATCTCGACGTCCTTGCCGAGCTCCACCATCTTGCCCAGGTACATCACGCCGACGCGGTCGGAGATGTGGCGGACCACCGACAGGTCGTGGGCGATGAAGATGTAAGCCAGGCCGAGCTCGTTCTGCAGCTTCTCCAGCAGGTTGATGACCTGCGCCTGGATCGACACGTCGAGCGCGGAGACCGGCTCGTCGCAGACGATGATCTCGGGCTGGAGTGCCAGGCCGCGCGCGATGCCGATGCGCTGGCGCTGACCGCCGGAGAACTGGTGCGGGTAGCGGTTGATGTGGTCGGGGTTGAGACCGACCAGCTCCAGCAGCTCCTGCACCCGCTTGCGGCGGTCGCCCTTCGGCGCGACCTCCGTGTGGATGTCGTACGGCTCGCCGATGATGTCGCCGACGGTCATCCGGGGGTTCAGCGAGGTGTACGGGTCCTGCATCACCATCTGGATGTTGCGGCGCATCGCCTTGAGCTCGCCGCCCTTGGCGTGGGCGATCTCGCGGCCCTTGATCTTGACCGAGCCCGAGGTCGGCCGCTCCAGCGCCATGAGCACCTTGGCCAGCGTCGACTTGCCGCAGCCCGACTCTCCCACGATGCCCAGGGTCTCGCCCTTGTGCAGGTCGAAGGAGACGCCGTCGACGGCCTTGATCGCGCCGATCTGCTTCTTGAAGACGATGCCCGTGGTCAGCGGGAAGTGCTTGACCAGGTCACGAACCTCGAGAATGACCTCAGCTGCCATCGAGGACCTCCCTCCAGTAGTGGCAGGCGCTGCTGCGCACGCCGCTGATCTCGTGGAGCGGGGGGACGTCGGTCACGCAGTTGTCCTGGCGGTACGGGCACCGCGGGTTGAACGCGCAGCCGGACGGCATGTCGAGCAGGTTGGGCGGCAGGCCCTTGATCGCGTACAGTTCCTGGCCCTTGAGGTCGACCCGGGGGATCGACTCCAGCAGACCCTTGGTGTACGGATGGGCGGGCGACTTGTAGATGTCGTGCACGGGGGCGTTCTCCACGATCCGCCCGCCGTACATGACGGCGATCTTGTCCGCGACGTCGGCGACGACACCGAGGTCGTGGGTGATCAGGATCAGACCCATGTTGCTCTCGCGCTGCAGGTCGGCCAGCAGCTCCATGATCTGGGCCTGGACCGTCACGTCGAGAGCCGTGGTGGGCTCGTCGGCGATCAGGACCTCGGGGTCCAGCGCGATGGCCATCGCGATCATGATGCGCTGCCGCATGCCGCCGGAGAACTGGTGCGGGTAGTCGTTGACCCGCTGCTTCGCGGCGGGGATGCGGACCCGCTCCATGAGCTCGACGGCCTTCTTCATGGCCTCGCGCTTGTTCATCCCGCGGTGCACGCGGAACATCTCGCTGATCTGCCAGCCCACGGTGAACACCGGGTTGAGCGACGACAGGGCGTCCTGGAAGATCATCGCGATGCGCTGGCCGCGCACCTGGGTGCGGGCGTCCTCCGACAACCTCAGCAGATCGGTGCCGCGGAAGCGGACCTCCCCCTTGGGGATGACCGCCGGAGGCATGTCAAGGATGCCCATGATCGCCTGAGCGGTCACGGACTTGCCGGAGCCGGACTCGCCCAGCACGGCGAGCGTCTCGCCCGCGCTGAGTGAGTAGCTCACACCGTTGACCGCCTTGACGACGCCGGCGCGAGTGTGGAACTCCACGTGCAGGTTGTCGACCGCAAGCAGCGGCTCGTTGCCCAAGCCTCCCTCGCTCGGCAACAAGTCGTTCTTCGTCTTCGCCATCGGTATCCCCCCTTACCGCAGCTTCGGGTCGAGCGCGTCGCGGACGGCGTCGCCGAGCATGATGAACGCGAGCACGGTGATGCTCAGGAACACGGCCGGGAAGATCAGCGGCAGCGGCGCGTCGAGGAATCGGTCACGCGCGTCCGAGATCATGAGTCCCCAGGAGATGTCGGGCGACTGCACGCCCACACCCAGGAAGCTCAGTGCGGCCTCTGCGGCGATGAACACGCCCAGGTTGATCGTCGAGACGACGATGACCGGAGCGAGAGCGTTCGGCAGCAGGTGACGGAACATCAGCCGGCTCGGGCCGGCCCCCAGTGCCCTCGCCGCCACGACGAAGTCCTGGTTCTTGGCCGTGATGACCGCGGCCCGCATGATGCGGAAGGTCATCGGCCAGCTCAGCACCGTCAGCGACACGATCACCAGCAGGATGCTGTTGACCTGGTCGCGGAAGGTCGAGGCAATGAGCAGCGCGCCCAGGATGCCGGGGATCGCGAAGAAGATCTCCGTCACGCGGGACAGCACCGTGTCCGTCATGCTGGCGTAGAACGCCGCCACCATGCCGAACAGGCCACCGATGACGGCGACCAGGACGGTGGTGAGCACACCGATCACGATGGAGTTGCGCGCGGCGTGGATGGTCCGGGCGTACACGTCACAACCGAGGTTGTCACGCCCGAAGAGGTGTCCGGCGCTGGGCGCCTGCCTGGCCATGCTCAGGTCGCAGGCCCGGGGGTCCACGGAGCTGAACAGGGTCGGCCAGATCGCCATGAGCAGCAGCACGCCGATGAGGATCGCCGAGATCACGAAGGCCGGCTTGCGACGCAGGTCGTACCACGCGTCGGACCACAGGCTCGCGGGCTTGTCGTTCTGCTTCTTCTGGTGCTTTCCGCCGGCCTGCGGCGGGCTCGCGACGCTACTCATAACGGATCCTCGGGTCGAGCACGGCGTACATCAGGTCGACGACCAGGTTGGCCACGATGTAGACCAGCACCAGCGCCGTCACCACGCCCACGACGATGGGCTGCTGGCGCTCGTAGACGCCTCTGATGAGCAGGCTGCCGACCCCGTTGATGTTGAAGATCCGCTCGGTGATGACCGCGCCGCCCATCAGGTTGCCCAGGTCGGCGCCGAGGAAGGTGACCAGCGGGATCAGCGCGTTGCGCAGTCCGTGCCGGCCGACCACGCGGCGTCTGTTCATGCCCTTGGCGACGGCTGTGCGGATGTAGTCGGAGCGGAGGGTCTCCACCAGCGATGTCCGGGTCAACCGGGTCAGGTAGGCGATCGAACCGCCGGCGAGCACGAAGCCGGGCAGCAGGAAGCTGTACCAGCCCTCGGAGGTGCCCGCGATCGGGAAGAGGCCCAGCTTGACACCCAGCAGGAGCTGCAGGACGAATCCGGAGACCAGGGTGGGGACGGAGATCAGGATCAGGGTCGAGGCGAGGATCATGGTGTCCTCGGCCTTGCCCCTCCGCAGTGCGGCCCACAGGCCCAGGCCCACGCCGATCACGGCCTGGATCATGAGCGCGGTCAGGGCCAGCTGCAGCGTGGTCGGGAACGTGGCCTTCATCAGGTCGCCCACTGGGACGTTCTGGAAGGTCGTTCCGAAGTCACCCCGGAACAGCACACCGCTGATGTAGTACCAGTACTGCAGCAAAAGGGGATCGTTCAAGTGATACTGCTCGCGGAGTACCTCGACCACCTGTGGTGACGGCGGCTTCTCCCCCGCCAGCGCCCTGATGGGGTCGCCCGGCAGTGCGAAAACGATCGCGAAGATGAGCAGGGTGGCGCCCAGCAAGACCGGTATGGCCTGCAGAAGGCGCCGGATGACGTATCGGCCCATTAATGCCTCCCGTACATGCCTGAAGGCAGTCCCTCGAACCATAGTCCGAAGTCCGAGCGACTGCCTCCGAAGCGGGTCCACAAAGGGTGGGTGTCGGCCGCACCCACCCTTTGGAAGGACGTCAGGCCTTCTCGACGGCCGCCCAGTTGACCTGCTTGAGCAGGTTCAGGGAAACATTCTTGATCTTGGTGGAGTGGCCCCAGTTGGTCCGGTAGAAGTACACCGGGATGTAGGGCAGGTCCTTCAGCAGGACGTCATCCGCCTGCTGGTAGAACTTGACGCTCTCGTCCGCGGTCGCGGCCTGGTCACCCTGGTCGACGAGCTTGTCGAACTCGGGGTTGTCGTAACCGCCGTAGTTGGAACCGTTCGCGATCGCGATCTTGCCGAAGATCGGGCGCAGGTAGTTCTCGGGCGACGGGTAGTCGTACGACCAGGCCATACGGAACAGGCCGGAGTACTCCTTGTTCTGCAGCGACTCGAGGATCGACGCGAACTTCTCGAACGGCTTGGCCTCGACCTCGACGCCCAGGTTCTGGCGCAGGTTGTTGGCGGTCGCCTCGATCCACTCCTTGTGGCCACCGTCGGCGTTGTAGCCGAGCTCGATCTTCTTCGGGCCGCCCGCCTTGGTGTAGAGCTCCTTGGCGGCGGTCGGGTTGTAGGTGCACGCCTCGCCACAGGCACCCTGACGGTAACCGTCGACGACCGGGCTGATGAAGTCGTCGGCGGGCGAACGGCTGCCCGAGAAGACGACCTCGGAGATCGTCTTGCGGTCGATGGCCATCGAGATGGCCTTGCGGACGTCGGCGTTCTGGTACTCCTTGTTGTAAGCCAGAGGAACACCGATGTAGCCGACCGCGGAGTCGGGGTCGTCGTGGTAACGCTCGCCCAGCGCCGTCTTGGCGCTCGACAGCTGCGTCGCCGGGATCGAGTCGTGGATGTCGAGCTGCTCGCCCTGAAGGTCGTTGTAGGCCGTCTCGGACGAGGTGTACAGCTTGAACTGCAGCTTGGTCCAGCCCTTGGGCTTGGTGCCGGTGAACTTGTCGTAGACGGTCAGGTCGATCGTCTGGTCAGTGCCCTTCTTGTAGGCCTTGTCCAGCTTGAACAGACCCATGCCGACCGGCTGCTCCTGCGCCGCCGCCGTGAGCTTGCCGTCAGCCTCCCAGGACTTGGGGTGCATCGGGTAGAACGCGGTGTAGCCCAGCATCAGGCCGAACTGCGAGAACGGCGAAGCGAGGGTGACCGTGAAGGTGGTGTCGTCGACGACCTTCAGGCCCTTCATCTCCTTGACGGTCTCCATGACGCCTTCACCCTCGGGGTTGAGGTCGGCGTAACCGTCGATCTTGGCCATGAAGCCCGTGGCGTCCGCGGCGCTGCTCTTGCGCGCGACCCAGTTCCACGCGTTCACGTAGTCCTGAGCGGTGAGCTTGGTGCCGTCGTGCCAGGTGTAACCCTGCTTGAGCTTGATCGTCCAGACCTTGTTGTCCGTGGTGGACACGGACTCGGCGACGTTGGGGTCCGCCTGCTTGTTCTCGTTGTAGTTAACGAGCGGGTCGTAGATCGCAGCAAGGATCTCCGCACCCTCCGACTCGGCCGTGAGACCCGGCACGAGTGCGTGCTGCGGCTCACCGACCTCCATACGGACCGGCGTCTCGCCGCTTCCGGCGCCGCTGCTTCCGGTGGAAGCGCCGCCGCCACACGCGGCAACCGCGAGGGCCAGCAGCGCGGCACCGGCGACGATCTGTGCGCCCTTGGTAACACGCATTATGAGAATTTCCTCCCTCTGAGGTGGGCGTAAGCGCTGAGCTGCGGTTCTCGCCGAGCAGCCTGACGGGGAAGGTTCCTCCCCGAGTTTGGCTGACATGGTCAGACCAGCCGACGCCCTGCCAGTCGATCGCGACTATCCCTCACTACTTGCCACCAGCGAGTCTCTGGCGCGTTGCAGTTCGGTCACACGTGCGCAGTCGCCGCGTCACACGCATCCAGCCGCACCAACCGCATTTATACCAAGTCGATGGTAAAATCGGTCAAAGAGGAAGGAATGCCTCTGACGGGTTGATGAAAAATACCTCAGCTCACAGAGTGCTCATGCCAAGTCCAGCGAATCGACCCCCGCCTGGACTACCGTTGACCGAGCGTTGGAACCCGGCAGGGGGTGTTCTCGTCCAAGTCTTCACGGGCGGAACCGCCGCTCCAGGCATCCCATCCACCTGCATCCAATAGAGTCCTTCTCATGAGCCAGCCGGAATCCGCGTTCGCGGACGCCCAGGCGGGCGGCCGAAGCGGGGAGTCGCTGGCCAAGCTCGCCCAGAGATACGGGCTTCGCCGTGCCATCGCACGGCCGAGGTTCCACGTCTACCTGCGCCAACTCTGGGAGCGCCGGCACTTCATCACCACGTACGCGACTTCGCGGAACGTGTCGAAGTACTCCAACTCGGCTCTGGGTCAGCTGTGGCAGGTGCTGACTCCGCTGCTCAACGCCGGCATCTATTTCGTGATGTTCGGCGTCATCCTCCAGGGCGGCAAGGGCATCCCGAACTATGCCGTCTTCCTGCTGGTCGGGATGTTCGTCTTCACCTACACCCAGCGCAGCGTGACCGCCGGGGCCAAGTCCATCAACGGCAACCTGTCGATGATCCGGGCGCTCCACTTCCCCCGCGCCGCGCTCCCCCTGGCCTACACGATCCAGGAGCTCCAGCAGCTGGTCATCTCGATGGGCGTGCTGCTGGCCATCATCGTCTGGTTCGAGCCGCCCACGCTGCTGTGGCTGCTCATCCCGGTCGTGCTCTTCCTGCAGACCATGTTCAACATCGGCGCCAGCCTGGTCATGGCCAGGGTCGGCGCCTCGATGCGCGACATGAACCAGCTCCTGCCCTTCATCATGCGAACCTGGCTCTACGCCTCCGGCGTCTTCTTCTCCATCCAGGACAAGGTCGCGGGCGTCCTGCCGCAGTGGGTGGCCAACGTGATGTACGCGAACCCCGCGGCCTCCTACATGGAGGCCATGCGCGAGATCCTCATGATCGACTACCGCGGGGCGAGCCACGCGGGCCCCGACTGGATCTGGTACAGCTGCGCGGCCTGGGCCGTGTTCGCGCTCATCTTCGGTTTCTGGTACTTCTGGCGTGCCGAGGAAAGGTACGGCCGTGGGTGAGATGACCGAGGAGCTGCCGGAAGTGACGACGACGCCCAAGACGCCCTTGGACGCGCCGACGGGCACCCCTACCGTCATCGTCGACGACCTCCACATCGTCTACCGCGTCTACGCCAAGGCCACCGACCACGAGAAGGGCAACGCCGTCAACGCCCTGATGCGCCTTCTCAGGCGCCAGGGCCGCCCCCAGATGACCGAGGTCCACGCGGTCAAGGGCGTCTCCTTCGTGGCCTACCACGGCGACGCCATCGGCATCGTCGGCCGCAACGGCTCCGGCAAGTCCACCCTCATGCGAGCCATCGCCGGTCTCCTCCCCCCGCATCAGGGAGCGGTCTACACCGACGGCCAGCCCTCGTTGCTGGGCGTCAACGCCGCGCTCATGCGCGAGCTGACCGGAGAACGCAACATCATCCTCGGCTGCCTGGCCATGGGCATGTCCAAGGACGAAGTGAAGAAGAAGTACGACGAGATCGTCGACTTCTCCGGCATCGACGAGTTCGTCAAGCTCCCCATGTCCACCTACTCCTCCGGCATGGGCGCCCGCCTGCGCTTCGCCATCTCCAGCGCCAAGACCCACGACGTCCTGCTCATCGACGAGGCCCTGGCCACGGGTGACCGCGAGTTCCGCAAGAAGTCGCAGGAGCGCATCAAGCAGATCCGCGAGTCGGCCGGCACCGTCTTCCTGGTCTCCCACGACCACAAGGTCATCGAGGAGACCTGCAACCGGGTCATCTGGCTCCACAAGGGCAAGATCAAGATGGACGGCGATCCCGCTGAGGTCATGGCGGCCTACCACAAAGGCTGATAGGACGTAAGCACCGTTCCTTCGATGGAGGTGCACCTTGTCTGCCCGGCCGCCGCTCCCGCTCGACTTTCTCCCGCCGGTCCCCTCGCTCACCGTCGCCAGCGACGACATCCGCGACGGTGAGACCCTGGCCGAAGCCCACGTCTTCAACGACTGGGGCATGACCGGCGGCAACCTCTCGCCGCACCTGCGCTGGTCCGGAGCGCCGGAAGGCACCCTCAGCTACGCGGTGACCTGCTACGACCCCGACGCCCCCACGCAGGGCGGTTTCTGGCACTGGCTGCTGTTCGACATCCCGGCCGACGTCACCGAGCTGCCCACGGGCTTCGGCACGGCCGACGCCAAGTTCGGCGGTCAGGCGCGCAACGACTTCGGCGTCGCCGCGTACGGCGGGGCGGCTCCTCCTCCCGGCTGGCCGCACCGCTACATCTTCACCGTCCACGCGCTCGGGGTGGAGTCGCTGGGCCTGTCGTCCGACACTCCGGCCAACGTCGTGGGCTTCAACATCACCGCGAACACGCTGGCCAGAGGGGCCATCGTTCCTGTGTACGAAATGTGAGTGGCTGGCGGGCCAAAGCCCTGACAGCGTGACTCGTGTTCCGATATGATTCGAACGTAAATTCGATCGCAAGGAACACGAGATGGAGTGGGGGCGCGCGATGCGAGAGCTGTCGTCCGCGATTGACCACCTGGCCATCGAGGACGTATCCGAGATTCCCAGGATCCAGCTGACCGAGCAGCTCATCGAGCTGCATTGGCAGATGGCCAGACTCCAGGCCCAGATCGCTCGCCGTACTGGCGTCCGACTTCCCTGACGCTGGGCCCACCACTTCCCCAAAAACCTCGGCGCCCGCCGCACCCGCGGCGGGCGCCGGCTTTTCACGGAGCGATTCCGGAAACGCGGACGCCCCCGGCGCGCGTACACCGCTTTTACAGAAGCAGCGTCACGTGCCGGAGGCGCAATATCCGCTGACTAATGCCCGGCTCGACCAATCAGGCCGAAAGCCGGGTCTTCCGTGGCGCCCCCTCGAACGGGAACCAGTCGGCGAAGGCCGGCTTCAGGTCGGTGAGCCACGCCGCCTTCGGGTCGTACTGCGCGAAGAACGGCTTGCCGACCAGTTCCGGGTCGCGCGCCTGGATGAAGTGGAGCACGAAGACGCGCTGCCCGGCGATCTCGGCGACCCCGTCGACGCACACCTTGCCCGGCGTGGCCGACATGGAGGGCCCCCGCACCGTGCGGCAGAGCCCGGAGACCGAGGAGTACGCCTCGCGGAAGATCTCGTAGGCGTCGGCCAGCGGCACCGCGAAGTAGTCCTGTGGCCCGGTGTCGCGTTCGACGAACATGTAATACGGGATCATCCCGAGCGTGAGCTGGCGTCGCCACATGTCGGACCAGACGCCTGGGGCGTCGTTGATGGTCCTGATCAGCGGCGCCTGGGTGCGGATGACCGCTCCGGTGCCGATGATGCGCTCGGCCGCGGTGGCGACCAGCTCGGGCTCCAGCTCCCGCGTGTGCGAGAAGTGCGCCATGAAGGCGAGGTTCTTGCCGGCGGCCACGACGCGCTCGAACAGGCGCAGGGTGTCGTCGGCGTCCGGGTCGGAGACGAAGCGTTGCGGCCAGTAGGCCAGCGACTTGGTCCCGATCCTGATGGACTCGATCTGGTCGATCTCCAGCAGTGGCTCGATGTAGCGCTTGAGCACCGGCTCACCCATGATCATGGGGTCGCCGCCGGTGAGCAGGACGCTGGTGACCTCCGGGTGCTCTCGCAGGTAGGCCGCGAGCTGGTCGATGTCGTCGGAGGCGAACTTCAGGTCCGCGTCGCCGACGAACTGGGCCCAGCGGAAGCAGTACGTGCAGTACGCGTGGCAGGTCTGCCCCTGCTTGGGGAAGAACAGCACGGTCTCTGGATATTTGTGCTGCATGCCCGGCACCGGCTCCTTGCCGATGCGAGGCACGTTGAGTTCCATCTGTCCCGCGGGATGCGGGTTCAGGGTCTGGCGGATGCGGTTGGCCTCGGCCAGCAGCTCCGCCTTGGGCGCGTCGTCGCGCAGCATTCCCGTCAGTCGCGCGACGTCGGTGGTGGGCAGCATGTCCGCCTGCGGGAAGACGAGGCGGTAGATAGGGTCGTCAGGTGCCGCCGACCAGTCGATGAGCTCATCCACGACGTAGGCGTTGGTTCGAAAGGGCAGGACAGTGGCCACCGCCCGCACCTTCAGCCGCTCTTCCTCGTCGAGCCGGGCGCGCTTCAGAAGCTCGTCGAGGTGCTTGGCGGAGTACGCCGTGAACCGTCGGGTTCCCATCTCGTTCAAGATCACTAGGCCTTTCCCATCTTTTTTGTCCGACCTGATGTAAACCTCTCGACCCTGCCGCGCGTCTAGGGTCCTTATACCCGGACGCGGCCGATACCACTTCTGGTTCCACTGGGGCTCAAGTTGCCAGTGAGGTTTGAGCAAAGTCGCGACATATCGCGTATCTTGGACAGCATGAGTGATGACCTGCGCGCGTCGGACGAGGACCGGGACCGCGTCGCCGCGGTTCTCGGGGAAGCACTCGCCACCGGACGCCTGACCAGCCTCGAACACGCCGACCGCCTCGACGCCACCTACGGCGCCAAGACCATGGGCGAGCTGGTCCCCCTGACCCGCGACCTGCCCGACGTGAAGGCCGCCCACGCTCCCCAGGAGGTGGAGCGCCAGACCATCGAGGCCACCTTCGGCAAGACCCTGCGCAAGGGCCGCTGGGTGGCTTCCCGCCACACCAGGCTGGCGCCGCGCTTCGGCGCCCTCATCGTCGACCTGACGGAGGCCGTGCTGCCCGGCCGCGAGATCACGCTGGAGTGCGCGCCCGCCTTCAGCAAGCTCATCATCAGGGTGCCCGACAACGCCCAGATCATCGACGAGGGCAGCACGGTCTTCGGCAAGCGCAACGTCTCGGGCGGAACCGGCACCGGAAACGGCCCCGTCATCCGCATCACAGGGCGGGCATCGTTCTCCAAGCTGATCGTCTCTCGCGGGGTCACGGACTGGAACCTGCGATAAAGCACCTAACATTCGGACTGTGTACGACTTGATGGCGACGCCGACGTGATAGCTCTCGATGCCATGGGCGGCGACCACGCGCCACACGAGATCGTGGCGGGCGCCGTCCAGGCCGTCAGAGAGCACGGGCTCCAGCTCGTCCTGGTCGGCCCGCCACGCGTGCTCTACGAGGCGCTGACCGACCACGACGCCGCCAAGGAGATCCCGATCGTCCGGGCCGAGGAGTCACTCGCCATGCACGAGGGCGCGCTGGCGAGCCTGCGCCGCCCCAAGTCGAGCATCGCGATCGCCTGTCACCTCGTACGGCAGGGCCACGCGAGCTCCGTCGTCTCGGCCGGATCCACCGCCGGGGTGGTGGCCACCGGGCGCCTGCGCCTCAAAGGCCTGCCCGGCATCCTGCGCCCGGCGATCGCCGTACCCCTCCCGACCAGGCCGACCCCCACTGTCCTGCTCGACGCCGGCGCCAACGCCGAGGTCAAGCCCGAGATGCTGGTGCAGTTCGCGCACCTCGGCGCCGCCTACGCCCAGACCGCCTACGAGATCGAGCAGCCGCGCATCGGCCTGCTGACCATCGGCAGCGAAGCCGAGAAGGGCAACAAGCTGGTACGGCGGGCACACGAGCTCATGAGCGAACTCAAGGGCTTCGTGGGCAACGTCGAGGGTCACGACCTGCTCACGGGCACGGCCGACGTGGTCGTCACCGACGGCTTCACCGGCAACGTCGCGCTCAAGTCGATGGAGGGCGCGGTCCGCTACGCCTTCAGCGAGCTGCGCGAGACCATCAACTCCAGCCGCCTGGCCAGGCTCGGGGCCATCCCGCAGCGCGGCCGCCTGCGCCAGCTGTCGCAGCGCCTCGACCCCGAGACGCACGGCGGGGCCGTACTCCTCGGGTTGAACGGCACCGTGGTGATCGCCCACGGCTCCTCGCGCGCGAAGGGCATCACCGCCGCCTGCCGTCTCGCCGACGATCTGTCCAAGGGCGGCATCGTCACCCGCATTTCCGAGCGTGTCGGGAAAACCCACCGACTATGGTGAGCCTGGAAGGCGGTGAGCTGCGGATACACCCGTAGGGCTCTCGTCAAGCGAAGCCAATCGGGGGATTATTCGTGAACGGACTCACGGCTGCCCAGGTCGCGGCCGCCAAGCCGAACGACGTGCCGCGCCAGACGAGCCGTTCGCTGAGTGCGATCATCCGGGCCAACGTCTTCACCTTCTTCAACCTCGTCATCGGCGTCCTGTGGGTCCTCATCCTGATCTTCGGCGACTGGAAGGACGGCCTGTTCGGCCTGGTCATCGTCGCCAACGCGGCGATCGGCATCGTCCAGGAGTGGCGGGCCAAGCGCACGCTCGACAAGCTCGCCGTGATCAACGAGGCCCCGGTCAGGGTCCGGCGCGACGGCGCCGACCAGGAGATCGAGCCGAGGGCGGTGGTCCAGGGCGACCTGATCCTGCTCGGCCCCGGCGACCGGCTGCTCGTCGACGGCGACGTGGTCCAGTCCGACAACCTCGAGATCGACGAGTCGCTGCTGACCGGCGAGGCCGACCCCGTGCACAAGAAGCCCGGCGACGAGGTGCTGTCGGGCAGCTTCGTGGTCGCCGGGTCAGGCGCCTTCACCGCCACCAAGGTCGGCGCCGACGCCTACGCGGTCAAGCTCGCCCAGGAGGCCTCGCAGTTCTCGCTGGCCCACTCCGACCTGCGCGACGGCGTCACGAAGTTCATCAAGTACATCACCTGGCTGGTCGTGCCGATCGGCCTGCTGCTCATCTGGAGCCAGCTGCGCAACGACACGAGCTTCGACGTCGCCATCACCCGCGCCGTCGCGGGCCTGGTCACCATGATCCCCGAGGGCCTGGTCCTGATGACCTCGATCGCCTTCGCCGTGGGTGTCGTACGGCTCGGCAGGCGCGGCGCGCTGGTGCAGGAGCTCCCGGCGATCGAGGGCCTGGCGCGCGTCGACGTGCTGTGCGTCGACAAGACCGGCACCCTCACCCAGGGCGGCATGGACCTCGACGAGGTCATCCCGCTGGCCGGGGCGCCCTACGCCGACCCGCTGGCCGCGCTGGCCAACGTCGACCCCCGCCCCAACCCCACCGCCCAGGCCATCCAGGCACGCTTCCCCGCCATGCCCGACGGCTGGCAGGCCCGCGAGAACGTGCCGTTCTCCTCGGCGCGCAAGTGGAGCGGCGCCGACTTCGGCGACCAGGGCTGCTGGGTGCTCGGCGCGCCCGACGTGCTGATGGAGCCCGGCACCCCCGGATACGGCCAGGCACGCCAGCTCGCGATGAGCGGCACCAGGGTGCTGGCGCTGTGCCGTACACCTGACCTGTCGGGCACGGCGGCGGAGCCTGCGGCCCTGGTGACGCTGAAGCAGCGGCTGCGGCCCGACGCGACGGCCACGATGGAGTACTTCGCCAAGCAGGGCGTCGCGGTCAAGGTCATCTCCGGCGACAGCCCCGACGCCGTGTCGGCCATCGCGCAGACCATCGGCATCCCCGGCGCCGCCAACGCCGTCGACGCCCGGCTGCTCGACGAGGCCGACTACGGCCAGGCCCTGGAGGACAACACGGTCTTCGGCCGCGTCACCCCTCAGCAGAAGCGCGCCTTCGTCTCGGCCCTGCAGTCACGCGGCCACACGGTCGCGATGACCGGCGACGGCGTGAACGACGTGCTGGCGCTCAAGGACGCCGACCTCGGCATCGCGATGGGCGCGGGCAGCCCGGCGACCAAGGCGGTCGCCCAGGTGGTCCTCATGGACAACCGCTTCTCCACGCTGCCGCACGTGGTCGGCGAGGGCCGGCGGGTGCTGGCCAACATCGAGCGGGTCTCCGGCCTGTTCCTGACCAAGACCTTCTACGCGATCGTCATCTCGCTGCTCGTCGGCGTCATCGGGCTGACCTTCCCCTTCGCGCCGCGACACTCCACCCTGGTCAACGCGCTCACGATCGGCATCCCCGCCTTCTTCCTGGCGCTGGCGCCCACCTACGAGCGCGCCAAGCCGGGCTTCGTGCCGCGGGTGCTGCGCTTCGCGATCCCGGCCGGAGTGGTCTGCGGCGTCGCCACCATGATCTCCTTCATGGCCGCCTCGCCCGGCTCGTCGCTGACCGAGAGCAGCACCGCCGCCGTGCTCACGCTCTTCCTGGTGTCGTGGTGGGTGCTGATCCTCATCGCCCGCCCGCTGACCATGTTGCGGATCGGGCTCATCGCCGCGATGGGCGCGCTGTTCGCCGCCGCTCTGACCATCCCGTTCGTGCGCGACTTCTTCGCCCTGGAGCCGGGAGACGTCGGCAACGATCTGATCGCCGTGACCATCGCCGCCGTGGCGGCGGTAATAGTCACGGTCGCCGTCAAGCTCACCGCTACCCTTAGAACATGACCGACCCGCAGATAATGCTCACCGAGCGCGTTCAGCAGGCGCTGGCCGCCGCGTTCGGCCCCGAGCACTCCGACGCAGATCCGCTGATCCGGCCCTCCCAGTTCGCCGACTTCCAGGCGAACGTCGCGATGAGCCTGGGCAAGCGACTGCGACGGGCGCCGCGGGAGGTCGCCACCGAGCTGGCTGCGCAGCTCGCCGACTTCCCCGGCACGGTCGAAGTCAGCGGACCCGGCTTCCTCAACATCACCCTCGACGACTCGTGGATCGCCGCCCAGGCGCAGGCGCAACTCGGCGACCCGCTCAACGGCGTCGTTCAGGGTGAGCCCCAGCGCGTCGTGATCGACTACTCCGCGCCCAACGCGGCCAAGGAGATGCACGTCGGCCACCTGCGCTCCACGGTCGTGGGCGACGCCCTCGCGCGCACCCACGAACACCTCGGCGACACCGTCATCCGGCAGAACCACCTCGGTGACTGGGGCACGCCCTTCGGCATGCTCGTCGAGCACCTCGTCGACATCGGCGAGCAGGCCGCCGTCGCGCAGCTCGAAGCCGGCCAGGGCACCGCGTACTACCAGGCCGCCCGGGTCAAGTTCGACAGCGACGAGACCTTCAAGGCCCGCTCGCGGGCACGGGTGACGACCCTCCAGTCGGAGGACCCCGAGACCATCCGGCTGTGGCACGTCTTCATGAACGCCACGATCGCCTACTTCGACAAGATCTACACCCAGCTGCAGGTCACCCTGACCGACGCCGACATCGCCGGCGAGAGCAAGTACAACCCGTGGCTGGAGCAGGTCTGCGACGACCTGGAGGCCGCCGGCATCGCCGTCATCAGCGACGGCGCGCTGTGCGTCTTCCCGCCGGGCTTCACCGGCTCCGACGACCAGCCGCTGCCGCTCATCATCCGCAAGAGCGACGGCGGGTACGGCTACGCCACGACCGACCTGGCGGCCATCCGCTACCGGGTCGACGAGCTCAAGGCCGACCGTTCCCTGTACGTCGTCGGCGCCGACCAGGCGCTGCACTTCCGCATGGTCTTCGCCGCGGCGAAGATGGCCGGATGGCTGCCCGACTCGGTCAGCTTCGAGCACGTGCAGATCGGCATGGTCCAGGGCAAGGACGGCAAGCGCTTCAAGACCCGCTCCGGCGAGTCGGTGAAGCTGTCGTCGCTGCTCGACGAGGCGGTGGAGCGGGCCTCCGCGGCCATCGCCGACCGGGGCTACTCCCCCGAGCTGCAGTCGGAGATCGCCCAGGCGGTCGGCATCGGCGCGGTCAAGTACGCCGACCTGTCGGTCAGCCACGACAGCGAATACATCTTCGACTTCGACCGGATGATCGCCTTCACCGGCAACACCGGCGGCTACATGCAGTACGCCACCGCCCGGATCCG
Source organism: Nonomuraea sp. NPDC050663 (assembly GCF_044456985.1). NCBI lineage: Bacteria > Bacillati > Actinomycetota > Actinomycetes > Streptosporangiales > Streptosporangiaceae > Nonomuraea > Nonomuraea sp. NPDC050663. The sequence goes on along the minus strand of NZ_JBITGL010000011.1, from coordinate 4,224 downwards.
CTCCATCTTCCGCAACGGCGGCGTCGACGTCGACGCCGTCAACGGGCCGGTCCTGCTGGGCGAGAGCGCCGAGCGCGCCCTGGCCCTGCAGCTGCTCGGCTTCGGAGCGGTCATCTCCCAGGTGGCGGAGCTGTCGGAGCCGCACCGGCTCTGTGCCTTCCTCTACGAGACCGCCAGCCTCTTCAGCACCTTCTACGAGGAGTGCCCGGTGCTCAAGTCGGAGGGCCTCATCAAGGCCTCGCGGCTGGCCCTGTGCGCGCTGACCCTGCGCACACTCGAGACGGGCCTGTCCCTTCTCGGTGTCCCCGTCCCCGAGCGCATGTAGCAATGTGGCGCGCCTTCACACTGGAGGCGCGCCACGTCGCTAGGCTTTGCGTGCTCATGAATTGAGGGGGAGTCAACGCCTTGAGCACGAATCTGACTGCTGGCCCCTCAGAGGTGCATCGGTACGCAGAGGCGTTGCTTGCCCACCTGGCAGCCAACGGCTCCGTACCCCCCTCAGAGGCTGGGTTCCCCGACGAGTCGGGTGAGTGGCTGCCGCCCGCCCTCGAAGCGCTTCTGGCGATCCTCGGCGGCAACGATCCGCTCGAACCGCTCTCGCGCGCTGCCTCACGCGACCAGCAGACCACCGCGCTCTTCCTCTGCCTCGCCCTGGCCGTCGCCGGCCACGGCACGCGCATCCACGCCTCCTGGCTCGGCACCGCCTTCGGCGAGCTCTCGCTCGACCGCCCGGTGACCCACGGGCAGCGGGCGCTCTGGCTGGCCGCCGCCAGGGGCGCGTACGGCCCGGCGGGCAAGATCTTCGTGCTGCGCAAGCTCGACGCGCTCGCCGTACACCAGCAGGCCGATCCCACGCAGTGGCTGCAGGCGCTCGTCCCCGGCGAGGCGACGGTCGTCGTACCTCCCTCGCTCGTCGACTTCCCCGAGCTCGCCGAGATCCCCGATCTGGCCAGGCCCGCCCAGGCCGGCACCAAGCTGGCCCGCATCCTCGCCCGATGCATCGAGATCACCTCGGTGCGCGAAGACGTGACGACCCCGCTGACGAACGGCACCGGCTCCCCCGCCTCCGTGTGGGCGGAAGACGAGCCCCTGAGCGTGCTGCGCTACCTGGTGGGTCTGTCCGACCGCGAGGAGGGCCCGAGAGGCTCGCTGATCGGCCACCTGCTCGACGATCTGCGCCCCGGCGCCGACCCGCAACTGGCGGCGATCTCGCTCCACGTGGCCGCGCCGATCCTCAAGCGCATCACCGACGAGCTGGCCGCCGACACGCTGCTTGTCGCGCCCGACTCGGTCGTCGTCCCGATGCTCGGCCACCAGATCAGGCTCCGGCCGGAAGGCCCGGACCAGGATTCGATGCACGCGGCGGAGCGCGAGATCACCGAGGACGGCGTATCTCGTCAGCGCCCCCCATGGAGCGCGTGGGCACTGATCGTCGCCGCTGTGGCCTTCTTCGCGGGAGCTCTGGCGACCGGGCTGCTGGTGCTGCCCGGGCTGCTCTGCGCGGCTGCGGGGGGCTGGCTGCTGTGGCGGCGGCATCAGGCCGCGGAGTCCGACTCCCGCTATATCGCTTCACAGGTCGGCGAGCTGAAAGAGCTGGCCGACGGCGCCGTCTGGGCCTTGCATGCCTACGCCCGCGAGGCCGATGTCAGGGCTCGCCAGGCGGCAGACGACGCCGCCGAGGTCACGCGGCTGCTGCGCCGCGGCCCTCGGGCGGCTTAGGTCGTCTCGATCTCCACGTGTGACGGCGCGAGCAGGAACACCCGGTCGGCGATCCGCTCGATGCGGCCCTCACAGCCGTAGGCCAGGCCCGCGGCGAAGTCGACCATGCGGGTGGCCTCCGGCATCGGCATGCCGGTCACGTCCATGATGACGGTCTGGCCCTCACGGAAGTGCTGGCCGATCGTCGGCGCGTCGTTGTACTTCAACGGCTGGACCATGACGATCCGCGACGACTCGACGGTGGAGCGCCACCGCTTGGCCGCCCGCTCCGACGCCGGCATGTACTCGTCCTCTACATACTCTTCGTCGTCGTAATAGCGATCTTCTTGGTCGATACCCAGGCCAAGGTAGCTCGCCACCTTGCGCACTGCCCCCATCGGCTTGTCCTTTCCTCAGGAACGTCCCGTTACTGGCACGCTCCTACACATTTGACGGTAACCGACGATTCGTGTTTCGCCATGCGACACGCCCAGCACTTATTCCATTTTGTACGCCTAGCGTCCCGGTTTCGACTGGATATCTCGTTGCTTTCCAAGGGTAGCCCTCGGGGCATGATCATCTCCGGGACCGCCGCACCGGTGAATTCCAGCTTCCGCCTACGTACAGGATGGATCAAGCGAGTTGCAGTACGCCTGCTGATCACTTGCAGCCCTTCTGCCCCATGAATCCCAGGTCATGCAGGGTCAGACCCCCCATTTCACCCGAGCTCCCGCTTGTTTCACCCGAGCTCCAGCTTGATTCACCCGAGCTTCAGCTTGCCGAGCCGCTTGGGCAGCACCTTGTCGCCGAAGGTCACCGTCCAGTGCACCTTGTCTCCCTTGATCGCGCGCCCGATGCCGAAGCTCCTCCAGGCCGGGTCCAGCAGCACCGCCCGGTGACCCGGAGACTGCATCCACCACTGCAAAGCCTGCGACGGCGGGACACTTCCTCCCCAGCCGTAGTAATTGATTTCGGCGAACTTAGCGAATCCGGAAACGCCGCACTGGGTGAAGCGAGTGGAGATGTTACGGCCCAGCGAGTCGACGTGGTTGCTCGGCGAGACCCCCATCGCGGCACTGTCGTTGCTCGCCCACTGAGCGGCTCGGGAGAGGGCTGATGATGATGCGACTAGTGGGGTTAGGCCGTTCTCGTTGCGGAAGTCGTTGATCAGCATTTCGAGCTGACGCTCGGTGCTGTCGTGGAACTGGGCGAGGATTTGCGTTTTGCCGTCGCCAAGGGAGCAGTTGGCGACGGCCGCAGCCGCGGTCGGGGCGGCTGTCGTGGCAGCGGCAACGGCAGCGGCGGGGGTGGCGGTCGTCAGGGCGGCGCCGAGCAGGAGGGCGACGGGGGTGAGAGCGAGGGCCAGACGGCGGGCGGCGGTTGCGTGGGGGCGGCTGGGACGAGGGGCAGGGGCGCTGGCGACGCGAGGGGCGCGTGGACGCGAGGTGGTGGGCGCGGCAGCGGTGGGGGCGGCAGCGGTGGGCGCGGCGGCGGTGGGCGCGGACGAGGCAGCGGTGGGGGCGGAGGCAGCGGGAGCGGCAGCGGCAGCGGAGGAGACGAAGGTGACGGCCGAGGAGGCCACCGGAGAGGACGCGTCGGCAGCGACGGCCGAAGAGGCGGCCAAGGAGGAGGCGGCCAAGGAGGAGGCCGACGAGCTGGCGGCAGCGGGAGCGGCGGCGTTAGAGGCGATGACGGCCGAGGAGGCGGCATCGGAGGCGGCGTCGGAGGCGGAGGCCGTGATGGTGATGGCGCGCGCGGTGTCAGCGACGCCGGCCGACGCCGTCACGCCTGCATCGGCGCCGCGAGCGGAGCCGTCAACCCAGCGAGTGGTGGAGCCGTCGATCCGACGAGTGGTGGCGCTGTCGACCCGGGCGGTGGCGGCTGCATCGACGCGGCGAGTACCGGCGCCGTCTACGCGGCCAATGTAGGCACCGTCCTCCCAGGGAGCGCCGACGCCACGGGCGCGAGTGGAGCCACTCCCTCGAGCGTCGCCGTCGGTGGTGCCGATGCCAGCAGAGCCGCCACTGTCCTGGGCGAGGTCGGTGCGTGCCATGCCGCTGCTGGCACCCGCGTGGGCGGTGCCAGACGTGTCGGCGGTGCCAGACGCGTGGGTGCCAGACGCGTGGGCGGCGTCTACTCGGCGCGTGTCACGGGGCGAAGCGCTGAGGCCCGGCGTCTCGCTGTCACCCACGAGCGGGCCCGGGACTGGGTGGCGGACTGCCGGCAGCGTGGTGGGTAGGGTGGTGCGGGGTGACGGGGTCGGGGTGCGCTCGGTCATCGCGGCCTCTTCGGGTCGGGTGCTCCGTGTGGTGGTCACACGGTGCAGTCGACTGCCTGCAGAGCGCCTACGGTCTGGTTACCGGAGCTTGCACGACCCTGAAACGCCAGAAGGCCCGCACCGGGTCACCCCGGGCGGGCCTTCTGAACCAACATTTGTGCGGCGGCGACCTACTCTCCCACACCCTGGCGAGTGCAGTACCATCGGCGCAGAGAAGCTTAACTTCCGGGTTCGGAATGTAACCGGGT